>NZ_DASPNO010000019.1:0-3234 GCF_035626535.1 Brevundimonas sp. | reverse complement strand
CCGTCTCGACCACCTGCGCGACCTTCGTTTCGGCCACTTCGTAGGTGAAGACGCCGCACACTCCGACGCCATGCTGGTGCACATGCAGCATGATGCGGGTCGCGTCCTCGCGGCTCTTCTGGAAGAACCGCTCCAGCACGTAGACGACGAATTCCATCGGCGTGTAGTCGTCGTTCAGAATCAGCACCCGGTACAGCGAGGGCTTCTGAAGCTTCGGCTTTGTTTCGGTGACGGTGGCGGCCCCGAGGCCCCCTTCCTGATCACCGGCCTTACGTGACGGCGGCATTCGTTGTCCGTGATTGGGGAGTCGATGGACAGATAGGAGATGATGGCCTGATTTGAAGCGGCGTCCAGTCACAGCTTGCGTGACAAAACCGTCAGCCCGCGATCGGGGTCCGTCGCCGGAATCGAAAAGGGCCCCCGGATCGCTCCGGAGGCCCCCTTGAACGCTTACTGTCGTTCAGGCTTAGCGGGCGGCCTGGAACTTCTCGACCGAGGCGGTGACGCGCTCGTTGATCGGCTTGAAGCTGTCCTTGACCGAGGCGGTGAGCACTTCGGTCATGCGGGTCACTTCGGCCAGATAGGTTTCGGCGGCCGACTTGGCCCAGTTGGTCTGCAGTTCGAGGGCTTCCTGGACCGAACGGGCCTGGGCCAGCGACTGGGCGGCGGCGACGCCGTCTTCCCACGACTTCTTGCCGTAGGCGACGGTCTGGGCCGACAGGGCCTCTACGCCCTTCTGGGCGGCGGTGGCCGAGGCGACGACGGCCTCGAGGTTCTTCTTGCCCTCGGCGTTCAGCTCGGTCAGGCCGGCCACCGACTTGTCGGCGGCTTCACGGAAGGCCTGCGCGCCGGCGGCCTGGATCTTCTCGGCCTGGGCCTGGGTCTTCTCGGCCGTAGCCTTGACCTGGGCGGTGGCGGCTTCGACGGTCTTCTTGACGTTCACGGTTTCGGCGCTGTCGGCCATGGTGTTTCTCCTGAACCTGTCGCGGCGTGGCCGCTTATAAGTGTTCCGCGGCGGGCGATCCCACCGCGACAGACGGTCATATGGTGCAAGTGCGAAGGAAGGTCAAGTGATTTTGTGCGCTGCACAATAATGTCGCCTCGCCGCCACGCGCCTGTCAGGAGAGATCGCTTCACAAATCCGTTGACGGCTTGTTTACCCTCACGAAACCCCGATGACGCATGTTAGCCTTTCGTCAGCGTCGCGTGGTGGGGCCGCCGTCGCGCTATGAATGTATGAGGCCTGCGCTTGCCGATCTTCGCCCTGGTCCGCCGCGAATTGCTGTCGTTGATGCTGATCATCGCCCTGGCGGTGGTCCCCACGACAGCGTCGCTGTCCGCCCAGGAGAACACCCGCTACGCCGCGATCGTGGTCGACGCCGAGACCGGCGAGGTCTTGTTCGCGCGCCACGCCGACAGCCAGCGCTATCCAGCCTCGATCACCAAGGTCATGACCCTGTACCTCGCGTTCGAGGCGCTGACGGAGGGCAAGGTCAAGCTGGACGATAGGATCACCGTCTCCGCGCTCGCCGCCAGCCAGCCGCCCTCCAAGCTCGGACTCGCCGCCGGCCAGACGATCTCCCTCGATGACGCCATGAAGGCGACCGCCGTGCGCAGCGCCAACGACATGGCCGTGGTCATCGCAGAGCACGTCGGGGGGTCGCAGGAACGCTTCGCCGAGCAGATGACGCAAAAAGCCCGCGAACTGGGCATGACCCAGACCCGCTACGTCAATCCGAACGGCCTGCCCGACACGGGCCAGGTCACCACCGCTCGCGACCTCGCCATCCTCGCGCGCGCCGTGATGCGCGACTACCCGCAGTACTACCGCTATTTCGGCCTGCACGACTGGACCTTCGAGGGCCGCGAATACCGCAATACCAACGGCCTCCTGCGCAGCGAGTTCGGCTATGACGGAATGAAGACGGGCTACACCCGCGCTTCGGGATACAACCTCGCGGCCTCGGCGGTGCGGGACGGCCGCCGTCTGGTCACCATCGTCCTCGGCGGCCGTACGACGGCCAGCCGCAACGCCCACGTCGCCAGCCTGATGGACACCGGCTTCGAGGTCGAGCGCCTGCGTCGCGCCGGCCAGCCGATCCAGATCGCCCAGGCGTACTTCGAGCAGAAGGGCTTCGGCATCGGCCCTGACAACTCCGGGCCCGTCGAGTACGCCTCTGTCGCTGCTGATGAGGAGGAGGACGAGGACGGCGTCGGCTCGACGGCCGTCAGCTACGCCGCCCTGCCCGCCGCCCCGCCGCAGCCGACGCGGATCACGCCCGCCCCGTCGGAGGGCCGCACAGTCGCCGCCCTGCTCCGCGAAAGGCCCGCTGACGTCACGGCCTCGCTCAACGGCGCTCCGGCGGCGCGCCCGGCGCCGCCGCGCACCCCGCCGCGCGAAACGGCCCGGGAGACTGCCGGCCGCTGGGCCGTGCAGGTCGGGGCGTTCCGGGACGAGACCGTCGCGCGCAACTGGCTGACCGAGGTCAACCGCCGCTTCCGCAGCCAGTTCGCGGCCGCCGAACGGTCAGTCCAGAACGCCGAGGGCTGGTACCGCTCGCGCTTCACCGGCATGAGCGAACAGGCCGCCCAGTCCGCCTGCGCCACCCTCGCCGAGCGCCGCGTGACCTGCATGGTGGTCCGGCCGCAATAACGCGGGTCTTTGCGCGCGCCCCTGAACCGGCCTAGGCTCCGCCCGCGGTTCGGGGGAGCGGCATGAGCGCATTCGAATACACCTCTGTCCTGGCGTCGATCATCATCGGCCTGGCGCTGGTCGATGTGCTGGTCAGCCTCAATCGCCTGATCCGGGCCGGCAAGACCGTGAAATGGCACTGGGCCGCGCCGGCGGCGGCGCTCCTCGTCGTCCTGACGGTCATCCAGATCTGGTGGAGCCTCTACAGACCCCAGGACGGCGCGATCACGATCGGCCAGTTCCTGCCGCTACTGGTGGAGCTGGTGATCCTGTTCCTGCTGGCCGCCGCCGCCCTGCCCGACGAGGTCCCCGCCGACGGGGTCGACCTGAAGGCCTATTACCACCGCAACGGACCCTATTTCTGGGGCCTGTTCACCGCCGCCCTCAGCTGGCTGCTCGTGGCGGAGATGATCGCCGCCGGCGTCAACGGCGGACTGATGGAGTTTCTCGAACGGCGCCTCGTCGACTTCGCCGTGCTGATCTTGTTCACATCGCTGATCTTCATCCGGCGGCTGTGGTGGCACGCCATCGCCCTTCTGCTT
>NZ_DASPNO010000018.1:0-32221 GCF_035626535.1 Brevundimonas sp. | reverse complement strand
CCTTCCGCTCACCCCGGACGGTTCCGCCCATCCGCGGCCAGTGGCGGGGCAGGACCTCGCCGGCGCCCGCACCGTTTTCGCCCACCTGAAGCTGCGGGCGGACCCGGTGGAGCCCGACGCCATGGATCGGTCGCCGACGATCCGTGCGCTGGCCGGGTCTTGAAATAAGGCGGAACGGCGCCCATCTGCCGCGAGCCGGCGGATGCGTCGCCGGCTTCCCACATTTCAGGAGACGCGCTGATGAAGACGCGCAGGCTGGGCCGTTCAGGCCCTGAGGTTTCGGCCATCGGCCTCGGCTGCATGGGCATGGCCGCCTTCTACGGCCAGGCCTCGGACGAGGCGCAGGCGACGGCGGTGATCCACCGCGCGCTCGACCTCGGCGTCACCTTCTTCGACACCGCCGAGATGTACGGCCCGCACACCAACGAGATTCAGGTCGGCAAGGCCCTGGCCGGGCGTCGGGATCAGGCCTTCATCGCCACCAAATTCGGCATCGGCTACAACGCCGACCGCACCGCCCTGACCGTCGACGGCTCGCCCGCCAACGTACGCCGCGCCATCGAGGGAAGCCTGAAGCGGCTCAACGTCGACCACGTCGATCTCTATTACCTGCACCGCGTCGATCCCGATACGCCGATCGAGGAGACGGTCGGGGCGATGGCCGAACTGGTGAAGGAGGGAAAGGTCCGCTTCCTCGGCCTCTCCGAAGCTGCGCCCGCGACCCTGCGCCGGGGCCATGCGACCCATCCGATCACCGCCCTGCAGACGGAATACTCCTTGTGGAGCCGCGAGCCGGAGGACGAACTACTGGCCCTCTGCGACGAACTCGGCATCGGCTTCGTGCCCTACAGCCCGCTCGGCCGCGGCTTCCTCTCCGGCGAGATCAAGTCGGTCGACGACCTCGCGCCCGACGACTTCCGCCGTTCGAACCCGCGCTTCCAGGGCGAGAATTTCCAGAAGAACCTCGACCTCGTCGCCGCCGTGACGGAGATCGCCGCCGGCAAGGGTGTCACCGCCGCCCAGCTGGCCCTCGCCTGGGTGTTGGCGCAGGGCGAGCATCTGGTCCCCATCCCCGGCACCCGCCGCATCCGGACGCTCGAGGAGAACGCCGCGGCCGTCGACCTGACCCTGACGACGGAAGACCTCGCCCGCATCGACGCCGTCTTCCCCGCGGGCGCCGCCTCCGGCCACCGCTATGCGGAGGCGGCGCGGGCGGCGCTCAACCGCTGAGCCGCGTTACAGGGATTTAACTGGCGACCCGCGGCTCGGCCCCGATGTTATTTGCAAATGCAAATAACATCGGATCAGAGCGAGGCGGAACAGGCCCTGACGGCCCTTGGCTTCACGGTACTGGAGGCCCGGGTCTATTGCGCCCTGCTGGCCAGCGGTCCCGCCACCGGCTATCGCCTGGCCAGGCCGCTGGGCAGGCGTCCGCCGGGGCGCGGAAGGCTGGACCCTGACCCCGGCGGGCCAGATCGAGGACATCGCGGCGCCGGCGGCCGAAGATCTGCGTCGTGACGCCCTGCTGATGTTCGAGGCGGTGCTCGACGATCTCTCGCGCCTCGACCGCAAGGCGGACGCTGTCCGCGACGGGCGAACCTTCGCTGTCGTGGCGGTCGATTTCGGCGATGAGGACGTGCACGAACTCTATATCGAGCCCGAAACCGGCGCCCTGTACGGGCTGAGACGTGTCCGCGACCGCCGGGAAGCCTTCGTCCGCTTCGACGACTGGCGCATGGTCGAGGGCGTTCTGATGCCCTTTGCCGAGCTGTCCGCCGGCGGCGCCGGCGAGCAGGGATCGGTGCGCTGGATGGCGATCGATGCGGACCCGGGGACGCCGGACGCCGCCTTCGCCCGGCCTGTGCGCGCCGCCGCGCACGTCATCGACGGCGGCGCGGCCTCGACCGGTTTCATGCCGTTCGATCTTTTCGCTGGCGTCCGCATCTACATCCCGGCCGTGGTCAACGGGATCGAGACAGAGGTTCTGCTCGACAGCGGCGCCGAGATGACAGTGCTGGACAAGGCCTTCGCTGAGCGGCTCGGGCTGAGCGCCAGCGGCGACGTCGCGGCGGCCGGCACGGGCGGCGTGGGCGCCGCCCAGTTCGCCCCGGGGGTGACCATCGAGCTCGACGGGATCTCCTTCGCGGATCGAACGGTGGCGGTGATCGACCTGGCCACCATCGGACAGGCGATCGGGCGCCCGCTTCCGGTGGTGCTGGGCAAGGACGCCTTCAACGATCTGATCATCGATATCGATTTCCCGGAGCGCAGGTTGGCGTTTCACGAGCGGCAGGGGTTCGTCGCGCCCGAGGGCCTGACCGAGGCGCCGCTGGTCTCGACCGGCGCCATCCGCGCGGTACCCCTGTCGATCGAGGGGCGATCGCCGGCGCTGTTCGAGTTCGACACAGGCAACGGCGGCGCCCTGATCATCCATCCGGCGTATGCCGGGGCCACGGGCCTGCTGGAGGGACGGCCGCGCTCGACCGTGATGTCGGGCGCCGTCGGCGGCATGCGCGAGAGCGGTATCGCCACGATCCGCTCGATCGAGCTCGCCGGGTTCGAGCTGAGAGACGTGCCGACCGTCTTTCCCCCCGCCGGTCCTTCGGCGGTGGACAGCGACCGCACCGCCGGCAATGTGGGCATGGGCGTGCTGGGCCGCTTCCGGCTTGTCACCGACTTCACCGGCGATCGCCTGTGGCTCGGCGCGGATCCCGACAGCCTGGCGCAACCGTTCGCCCGCGACCGGCTCGGCCTGGGTCTCCGCAAGGACGGCGCGGTCATCGTTGTGCAGCGCGTGTCGCCCAATTCGCCAGCCGCCGAGGCGGGCTGGACCGGCGGAGAGGCGATCACCGCCATCGACGGCGTCGCCGCGCTCGACCTTGACGCCGCCTCGCTCCAGGCGGTGGTTTCGGGGCCGGCTGGCCGGAAGGTGCGCCTGACGCTGGAGGGCGAGGAGACCCGCGTCCTCGAAAGCCGGGACTTCTATTGATCAGCCGCCGATCAGGGCCAGCCATTCGTCCTCGGTCAGAACCTGAACCCCGTGCTTCTGCGCCTCGGCCAGTTTCGACCCTGCGCCCGGGCCGGCGACCAGCCAGTCGGTCTTCTTCGACACCGAGCCCGACACCTTGGCGCCCAGGCTCTCCGCCCGCGCCTTGGCCTCGTCGCGGGTGAACCGTTCCAGCGCGCCGGTGAAGACCACCGTCTTGCCGGCGACGGCGGTGTCGGACTTCGGCTTCTCGGCGTCCTCGATCCGGTCCAGCTCGGCCACCAGCGCGTCCACCATGGCCCGGTTGTGCGTCTCTCTGAAGAACAGCGCCAGCGCCCGCGCCGCCACCGGCCCGACGCCGGAGACGCCCGCGATCTGGCCCAGCCCCTCCGACGGACCCTCGTTGCGGGCCACCCCGGCCAGCCGCACCAGCCCCGCCCAGTCGTCCGCCAGCGTCGCCAGCCCGCGTCGGGCGGGAGCGGCGAGGCCGGGGAAGGCGAGGGCGATCTTCCGATCGATCGGGGCGTCGGGCCACGGATCCTCCGCCGGGGGTGTCGCCTCCGCCAGCGCCGCGATCACCCGCGGCGACACCGCGTGCGTCTCGCCCAGCCGGACCCAGTCCTCGCTCGGCAACCCCTCCGCCGCGGCGAGGCAGGCCGCCTCGAACGCCGGCCAGGTCTCGAAGGCCCGCGCCAGTACGATCGAAGTCTGCTCGCCGATGTCCCGCACCCCAAGCCCGTAGATGAAGCGGTCCAGAGCGATGGTTCGCCGCGCATCGATGCCGGCCACGAGGTTGCGTACGCTGGTTTCGCCATAGCCGTCCTCGGCCCGCAGGGCGTCCAGCTTCGCCTCGTCCCGGGCGAGGCGGAAGATGTCCGCGGGCTCGCTGATCCAGCCGCGCTCATGGAAGGCGATCAGCTGCTTCTCGCCGAGCCCCTCGATGTCGAAAGCCCGGCGGCTGACGAAATGCTTCAGGTGCTCGATGCGCTGGAACGGGCAGGCAAGCTCGCCGGTACAGCGCCGCACCACCGACTCGACGCCCGAGGCGTTGGTCTCCTTCACCAGCGCCGTCTTCAGAGGGCAGATGCAGATATGCGGAAATTCATACGGCTCCCCACGGCCGGGCCGCTCGGCGTCCACGACACCAAGGATCTGCGGGATCACGTCGCCCGCCCGCTGCAGGGTCACCGTATCGCCGATACGCACGTCCAGCCGCTCGATCTCGTCGGCGTTATGAAGCGTCGCGTTGCGCACCACCACGCCGCCGACCGTCACCGGGTGCAGACGCGCTACCGGCGTGTGCGAGCCCGTCCGGCCCACCTGGATATCGATGCCTTCCAGCACGGTCTGCGCCTGCTGGGCCGGAAACTTGTGCGCGATAGCCCAGCGCGGCGTGCGGGCGACGAAGCCGAGCCGCTCCTGCCAGTCCAGCCGGTCGACCTTGTAGACCACGCCGTCGATGTCATAGCCGAGCGTCGCCCGGTCGGCCTGCAGCCCTTCGTAGAGCGCCATCAGCCCGGCGGCGTCCTCGACCCGGCGCGACCGCTCGTTGACCGGGAAGCCCCACGAGCGCAGCGTCTGCAGCGCCTCCCACTGCGTCTTCGCGAACGGCGCCGAGGTCTCCCCCCAGGCGTAGGCGAAGAAGCGCAGCGGGCGCTGCGCCGTGATCGCCGCATCCTTCTGGCGCAGCGATCCGGCGGCGAAATTGCGCGGGTTGGCGTAGGTGCGCGATCCGGCGGCCAGGGCCGCGGCGTTGAAGGCGTCGAAGGCGTCGTTGGGCGCATAGACCTCGCCGCGCACCTCGATGACCTCCGGCCAGCCGGCGCCGGACAGCCGTTCCGGGATGTCGCCGAGGGTGCGCAGGTTGGCGGTGACGTCCTCGCCGGTCCGCCCGTCTCCCCGCGTCGCGCCCCACACCAGCACGCCGTTCTCGTAGCGCAGGCTGGCGGACAGGCCGTCGATCTTGGGCTCGGCGACGAAGGCGACGTGCTCGTCGGCGGGCAATTTCAGGAAGCGGCGAATGCGGGCCACGAAGTCAGCGACCTCGCCCCCGTCGAAGGCGTTGTCGAGCGACAGCATCGGCACGCCGTGCCGCACCGGCGCGAATTGGGCGGAGATGGCGGCGCCGACGACCTGCGACGGCGAATCCGCCATGGTCAGTTCGGGGAACCGGCTCTCGATCTCGAGGGCCCGCTGCTTAAGCGCGTCATAGTCCGCGTCGGAAATCTCCGGCGCGTCGTGGCGGTGATACAGGGCGTCGTGCCGCGCCAGCTCGGCGGTCAGCCGGGTGAACTCCTCCCGTGCCTGCTCTTCGGTCAGCTGATCGACGGCGGTCTCGGCCATGGGAATCGCGTTCGCTCCATCTCTTCGACCGTCTTCTAGCACCGGCGGCCAACGCCGCGAGGGCGGGGTCCGTTTCCGGCCTCATGACACGAGCTTAACCTGACGATGCGGCGGGCTCCTGCTAAACCGGGCGCATTCCCAGGAGCCTCCATGCGCCATCTCCGTCTCGCCGCCCTTTCGCCGTTCGCGGCCGCCCTGCTGCTCAGCGCCTGCTCGACCGCCGCTCCCGAGGCGCCCGCCGCTGCGCCGCAGCCGTCGCCCATGCATGCCCAGTTGCTGGAGGACGTCCGCATCCTCGCCGCCGACGACATGCAGGGCCGCGACACCGGCGCCGAGGGCGGGTCGAAGGCCCGCGCCTATATCGTCAGCCGTCTGGAGGCGCTCGGCGTCGCCGCGCCGGCCATGGGCCGCGAACAGCCGTGGGAGATGCAGGGGCGCAGCCGCGAGGGGCCGAAGACCTTCAACGGCGTCAACATCCTTGGCGTCATCCCGGGAACCCGGGTGACCGACCGCTACATCGTCGTCACCGCCCACTATGACCACGTCGGCGTCTCCGACGGGCAGGTCTACAACGGCGCCGACGACAACGCCTCGGGCGTCGCCACCATGCTCGCCCTGGCCGCCGACCTGAAGCGGCAGGCGCCCGAGCACAGCGTCATCATCGTGGCGCTGGACGGCGAGGAGCGTGGCCTGCTGGGCGCGAAGCATTTTGTCGAGGCGCCGCCGGTGCCGCTGGCGTCCATCGCGATGAACCTGAATTTCGACATGACCGCCCGCGCCGAGACGGACGGCAAGCTGTGGGTCACCGGCACCTACCAGCACCCGGCCTTCCGCCCGTTGCTCGAGCCCATCCCGGCCAATGGCGCGGTCGCCTTGGCCTTCGGCAAGGACACGCCGCAGGACACCGGCGAGGACAATTGGGTCAACTCCTCGGATCACGCGGCCTTCCACAGGGCGCAGGTGCCGTTCCTGTACTTCGGCGTGAACTACCACCCGGACTATCACCGCCCCTCGGACGATTTCGAGCGGATCACGCCGTCGGTGTTCATCAGCGCGACGGAGCTGTCGATCGCCGGCTTCCGCGCACTCGATCGCGGGCTGGACCGCTAGGGGTCGACAGCAGCGCCCCCGCATGATGGGCTCGAATACGGAGGGTTCCATGCACACCAGACTTCTCATCGGCGCGACGATTGCGGCCGCGCTTGCCGTCGCATCCTGCGATCGGGCGGTCGCGCCCGCCGAGGGCCCGACGGCGACCGCCTTCAGCCACTCCACGACGGCCGACATATCCGGCTACTACATGCCGGCCGAGCCGGTGCGGATGGGCAGGTGGAGCCTCGACCACATCTTCGTGGGGCAGGCGTCCGAATTCGAAAGCTGGGAGGCCGGATCGCGCAGCGAGACCTTCGGCCCGGTGATGATCCAGTTCGACGACGCCGCCAGCCCCTTGGTCGCCACCGAACTGGGCGAGGCGCACAGCGTCACCGCCCGCATCTTGCCGACCCGCTATGAGGTGACCGACACCGCCGTGAGCTTCGAAGGCCAATCGCCGGAACTGGGCCGGGTGAGGTTCGACGGGCGGCTCGACCCGGACGCGCTCGCCACATCGAAGCGCAACCTCGGCGGCGACGGCGTCGTTCTCATCGGCGCCCTGACCGCCGGCGGCGAGACTGCGCGGAACGTCCGGATGAGATGGTGGATGGGCGACTGAGCCGCTTCAGGCCCCGTTGCGGATATCCAGTTTCAAGCCCATGGCCTCGGCCAGCGCCTTGCCGCGCCGCCGGGTCTGCTCGCCGAGCAGCACGTCGGCATAGCCTTCCGAGGCCGACAGGACGAGGACGCCGTCGCTGACCGCGATGCGGGCGTTCACCAGCAGCTGGGGCGATCGCCCCGAGAGATCGCAGGCGAGGCGGATGGCGAGCCCGAGGGCGCGGGCGGCCGTCGCCTGCTCTTCGCTCAGCAGCCGGGCCACGGTCTCCGGCTCGGGCGTGGACGCGCCGCCGCCATAGCGGGCGTTCACGGCGGTGGCGAGGAAGGCGCGCTCGGCGTGGGTCTGGCCCGGGATCGGCGCCCGCAGCACCTGGTCGAAAGCCAGTTCAATGCGGTGGTCCGGGTGCAGTCGGGCCCCCAGATCCGCCAGCCGGCAGGCGGCGTCAGCCAGGACCCGGTCGCGCTTGGCGCCGAAGGCCTTGGGCAGGGCGTCGACGACCGGTTCGATCCAGCCATACAGCGCCCCCGGTAGACCCGGCGAAATGCCCTGCCGCGCCCCGAGGGCCGTACAGCCGGCCAGCAGCGGGTCGGCGGCCGCCGTCTCCTCGTCCAGCGCCTCGAACAACAGGCCCTCGCGCACGCCCCACGCCGACAGCACGATCCGCTTCAGGCCGAGCCGTTCGATCAGCCCCTCAAGCACCAGCGCCGCGTGCGGCAAGGTTTCGGCACGCTTCTTCGACAGCCCCTTCCAGCGCTCCAGCGACGTCCGCGAGGAACGGGCGATCAGGCGGGCGATGTCCCGCGCCTCGTCGGCCTCCATCACATACTGGTGCACGATGTGCAGCGGATATCGCGCGTGGCCCATGTGGACCTGCGCCAGCGTCCGCCAGGCGCCGCCCACGGCGTAGAGGGTGTCGGTTCTGTAGTCGCCCATGGGCTTCAGCCGGCCGGTGATGGTCTCGCGCAGGCCGTCGGCGTCGAACGGCCCGTCGTTCGACAGCGAGAACGGTCCCAGCGGCAGGGTGACGCCGCGCCCGACGGCGCCCTTCTCAATGCCGACCAGTTCGAGGCTCGATCCCCCGAGGTCGGCCGCGACGCCCTGCGCCGCCGGCTGGCCGGCGATCACGCCGAGTGCGGCGTAGCGCGCCTCTTCCTCACCGGAGAGGACGCGAATGATCAGTCCGGTCTCCGCGGCCACCCTTTCGCAGAACGCCTGGCCGTCCTCGGCCTCGCGCACGGCGGCGGTGGCCGCGACGAAGGTCTGCGCCGGCTTGACCCCGTCGATCACCGCGGCGAACCGTTTGAGTGCGATCAGCGCCAGTGCGGCTCCGTCCTCGGACAGGCGGCCGGTGGCGGCGAGATCCCGGCCGAGACCGGCCAGCACCTTCTCGTTGAACACCGTCCAGATGGCGCGGCCTTCCAGCCGGTAAAGCACCAGTCGGATCGAGTTCGAACCGATGTCGATCGCCGCGAATTCGCGGGGCGCGGCGAAGGCCGGGACGACGGATTCCGGCATCAACGCTTCTTCCGCGACGGCTCGTAGCTCAACTGGCCGGGCAGGGTCTTCACCTTGCGCCCACGGCCCGACAGGCTTGGGTTGGTCATGAAGTAGCGGTGCGCCGAGAACGGCCGCTCCGGATCGGCGGGCGCGACCCGGCGGTAGTCGCCGCCGGCGTCAAGGACCCAGCTCTGCGCGTCGTCCTTGAGGTTCGCCACCATGATCTGGTCGAGCACCTGATCGTGCACGGTGGCGTTCAGCACCGGAGTCATCAGCTCGACGCGGCGGTCGAGGTTGCGGGTCATCCAGTCAGCGGAGGATATGAACAGCTTCGCCTTGTCGTGCGGCAGGTCGCGCCCGTTGGCGAAGGCGACGACGCGCGCATGCTCGAGAAAGCGGCCGACGATCGACTTGACCCGGATGTTCTCGGACAGGCCCGGCACGCCGGGGCGCAGGCAGCAGATGCCCCGCACCACCAATTCGATGCGCACGCCCCACTGGCTGGCGCGGTAGAGGGCGTCGATCACCCCGGGATCGACCAGCGAGTTGAGCTTCGCCCAGATCGCCGCCGGTTTGCCCTTGGCCGCGGCCGCCATCTCGTGGCCGATCAGGTCGATCAGCGTCTGCTTCATGTTCAACGGCGAGACCACCAGCGCCTCCAGCCTGTCGGGCGTGGCGTAGCCGGTGATGTAGTTGAACACCCGGGTGGCGTCTCGTCCCAGCACCGGGTTGGAGGTGAACAGGCTGAGGTCGGTGTAAACGCGGGCCGTCACCGGATGGTAGTTGCCGGTGCCGAAGTGGCAGTAGGTCTTCAGCCCGTCGCCCTCGCGACGCACCACCACGCTGAGTTTGGCGTGGGTCTTGTACTCGACGAAGCCAAAGACGACGTGGACGCCCGCGCGCTCCATCGCCCGCGCCCATTTCAGATTGGCCTCTTCGTCGAACCGGGCCTTGATCTCGACCAGGGCGGTGACGTTCTTGCCGTTCTCCGCCGCCTCGATCAGGGCCGCGACGATCGGACTGTCCCGCGAGGTCCGGTAGAGCGTCTGCTTGATCGCGATCACGTTAGGATCACGGGCCGCCTGCCGCAGGAATTGCACCACCACGTCGAAGCTCTCGAACGGGTGATGGATGAGCATGTCCTTCTCGCGCACGGCCGCGAAGATGTCGCCGCCGTTGTCACGCACCCGCTCGGGATAACGCGGCTCGTAGCCGGGGAATTTCAGGTCCGGATGGCCGCTCGGGATCAGGTCCGAAACCTGGGCGAGGCCCAGCATGCCGTCGACCAGCACCACGTCCTGCGGCGCCGCGTCCAGTTCGTTGGTGATGAAGTTGCGCAGGTCGTCGGGCATCGACGCCTCGATCTTGATGCGCACGACCGACCCGAGGCGACGCTGCTTCAGCGCCTCCTCGAACTCCATGACCAGGTCCTCGGCCTCCTCCTCGATCTCGATGTCCGAATCCCGGATCAGGCGGAAGACGCCGCGCTCCAGCACGTCGCACCCGGGAAACAGGTGGTCGATGAAAAGCATCAGCAGGCTCTCGAGCGCGATGTACCGCTTGCGGCCCGGAGTCGAACGCCCGTCGGTGGCCAAGGGCCAGAACCGCTTCACCTGCGTCGGCACCGGCACGAGAGCGTAGAGGGTGCGGTTGTCCGGGCGCCGCCGCAGCTTGAGCGCCAGCGAGAAGCCGAGGTTGGGCAGGAAGGGGAAGGGATGCGCCGGATCGATCGCCATCGGCGTCAGGATGGCGAACAGCTGGCTGAGGAACTCGGGCTCCAGCCGTTCCCGCTCGGTGCGGGTGATCCTGGCGGGATCCACCACCTCGATGCCGGCGGCGGTCAGCTCCTTGCGCAGTTTGCGCCAGCGCCTCTGCTGCTCGTCCATCAGGCCGCCGGCGGCGACGCTGACCTCGGCCAGCTGCTCCGCGGCCGTCAGGCCGTCGGCTGACAGCACCCGGACCCGTTCCCGCACCTGACCCTTGAGGCCGGCGACGCGGGTCATGAAGAATTCATCGAGGTTGTTGGCCGAAATCGACAGGAAGCGTAGCCGTTCCAGCAGCGGGTGCGCCGGGTTGGCCGCTTCCTCCAGCACCCGACCGTTGAACTTCAGCCAGGAGATTTCGCGGTTGAAGAACCGCGCCGGCGAGGCGAGCAACTCTTCCGACAGGTGCAACTGCGGGGCTCGGGAGGAGGGGACCTCCTCGCCGGTCGTCGCATCGCTGATCGCCGTGTCCTTCATGGAGCGGTTCTGACGCGGCGCGGCGGCGGCTGCAACCTCGATCCAGGACAGCGAAACGCCGGCCGATCGGGTGATCGGCCGGCGTTCTATCCGTAGGCTGACGGCTTACCAGCTCCAGGCGTCGTAGATGACGTCGATGATGTAGCCGTCGTATTCGTCGATCAGATAGATGTGGTTGTCGACCAACACCCAGCGGGTGCCCTCGGGCGGATAGCCGAGGCCGTAGGTCCGCCAGTCATCCAGCCGATAGCGCCAGAAGATCGACGGCAGATACTCGCCGGTGTGCCAGCGCTGGCCCCAGTAGTTGCGGGGCACGCTGTAGTAGCCGTAGTTCGGTGCGAAATAGAAGCCGATGCGGATGCCGCCGTAGCCACGCCAGCGCCGGTCATGGCGCCACCAGTCGCGGCCGTGACGCCGGTTCCAGTCACGTCGCCAGTTGTCGCCGTTGAAGCGCTCGCGGAACTCGCGGTACTCGCGCCGGTCTTCGCGACGCTCCTGACGGTCCTCGCGCCGGTCCTGACGCCGATCTTGGCGGTCGTCGCGGCGGTCTTCTCGCCACTCCCGACGGTCTTCCCGGTTGTCCGGCCTGTTGGGCCGATCCTGCCGGTCCTCGCGACGGTCCAGGCGACCTTCGGGGCGGTTCGGACGGTCCTCGCGGCGTTCCTGGCGATCCTCGCGCCGATCCTGCCTGCGCTCCTGCCGATCCTCGCGCCGCTCCTGCCGCACCTCCGGCCGGGCCGGCCGCTCGATCCGGGGCTGGGGCGGCTCTTCGCGGGTGACAGGCGGCGTCGGCGCCTCGCGCCCCGCCGGCGGCGTCGCCGGCTGTTCAGCCCGGCGTTCGGCTCGGGCCGCGCGTCGCTGCTCGCGGACTTCGCTGCGCGACGGCGCGTCCTGCGCCAGCGCGGTGAGCGGCGCCGCGGCGGGGACGACGAAAGCCGCTATCGACGCGGCGACCATCAGTGATCGTTTCATTCTCGTTCTTATCCCTGGACGCCCCTGTCAGACGGCTTGAAGGCAAGGTCGCGTCCAGAGGATGAACCGTGACTGAACGAAATGCGGCGACTCCCGATATCCGGCACGAAAACGCCCCGCGGGCGGACCTGCGGGGCGCTTCCGTTCAGCGGTGCGGGGGAGGCCTAGAACACGTCGTGCAGAACGCTGGCGATCAGGCCGGTGGCGATGGCGATCATCACGATGTCGTCGCCGGCGTAGACGTAGCGGTATCCGGGGGGAGCCGGACCCAGGCCGTAAACGTACGGGTCCCGCACATAGTAGCCGCGGTAGGACGACGGCAGGTAGCCGCCGCGCCGCCAGCGGTAGCCGTAGTAGCGCGGCTCGACCCGGTAGTAGCCGTAACTCGGGGCGTACCAGTAGCCGTTGCTGGCGCCGCGATAGTCGCGGAAGTCGTCACGGCCCCGCCACCAGTCACGGTTGTTGAGGTCCCAGCGGCGATCCTCACGCCGGTCCTGGCGGAACTCACGACGATCGTCGCGGCGTTCCTCGCGGAACTCCCGACGGTCTTCACGCCGGTCCCGACGGTAGTCGCGGCGGCTGTCGTAGTCGCCCTGGCGCCAGTCGCGGCGGTCGTCGCGGCGTTCGTGGCGGTCACGGCGGCTCTGGGCCTCGGCGGCCAGCGGCGCGGCCGTCGTGGCCAGGGCCAGGCCGATGATCGCGGCCCGGGTATGGCGCTTCATGATACTCTCCGTCCTGTCTCGGGACGGAAAGGCTGAACCGGCCCGTTAATCATAAGCCACCGTCCCGCCATGGTGATGAACTGCGTCCGAACGCGTCTGTCAGGCTCCAGGGACTGTTGCGCCGGAAGGACCCGGTTCCCACGTCCGGCGTCGCCGTGCGCAGGAGCGTCCCGTGACCCGACCGATCGAACTCTGGTACTGGCCCACGCCGAACGGCTGGAAGATCTCGATCGCCCTCGAGGAGATGGGCCTGCCCTATGAAATGAAGCCGGTGAACATCGGCGTAGGCGAGCAGTTCGCGCCGGCCTTCCTGGCCATCAGTCCGAACGCGAGGATGCCCGCCATCGTTGATCCCGACGGGCCGGACGGGCAGCCGCTGTCGATCTTCGAGTCCGGCGCCATCCTGCAGTATCTCGGGGCGAAGTCCGGCCGGTTCTACCCGCAGGCGCCGCGCGGCAAGGCCGAGGTCGATCAGTGGCTGTTCTGGCAGGTCGGCGGTCTCGGTCCGATGGCGGGGCAGACGCACCACTTCCGTCAGTACGCTCCGGCCATGATCCGGGACCAGCGCCAGATCGCCTATGGCGTGCGCCGCTACACCGACGAGACCCACCGGCTCTACGGCGTGCTGGATCGGCGTCTGGCCGACCGGGATTTCGTCGCCGGCGATTATTCAATCGCCGACATGGCGATCTGGCCGTGGATCCTGCCGGAGCATCAGGGTCAGTCGCTCGAGGAGTTTCCGAACCTGAAGGCGTGGATGGCGCGGGTGGGTGAGAGACCCGCCGTCGTCGCGGGACGGGCGCTCGGCGAAGACCTGCGCCGCAACCTCGCCGCCTCCGGCAAGGCGGCGGAAGAGGCGCGCAGGGTCCTGTTCGGACAACGGGCGCGGTAACGCCTTGTAAGCACGCCGGTGACTCTTCGTTAGCGGTGGTGAACCAGAGATTTCGAAGAGATTTCAGAGGTCTTTACGCCGGATCATATTCTCGGGCTGTTGGTGGAAAAGGCCGTTTCAGAGGCGTTGCTGTTAACTTTAACTTCAAACCGCGGGTATTTCATTCGTGTCAGAGGGCGGGGCCAGAAAGGCCTCGGTTCGGGAGATACGGTGATGATCGCGCAAGAAACGGCGCCCACGACCAACGAAGAGCAGGGCCTGCCCCTGCCGACCGCTGACATGAGCGGGGATGATCTGTTCCGTCTGGGCATGATGTATTCGACCGGGCAGGGCGGCTGCCCGATGGACCGCGTCTCGGCCCACATGATCTTCAATCTCGCGGCCATGAAGGGCTCGATCGAAGCGCGCGTCTATCGCCGCGAGATGAGCCAGGAGATGGAACAGGACGAGATCGCCGAGGCCCAGAAGGCGGCCCGCCGCTGGATCGACGCCGGCGTGGTCAAGCTGGCCGCCTGAAACCGCGTTTACCCGTTTGTTAATCTATTGTGGAGCGGAAACGTTTAGAGACCGCCTCGAAGAATGCCGACGGCGGACGAATGCCAGGAATTGATAATCGGAGACGGGAACGGCCGCGGATCGCGATAACGGCCCGGATCATCCACGGCCCCATGAGGGAAAGCCACGCGGTCGTGATCAGGAACATGAACGAAGGTGGGGCCAAGGTTCGCCTCACAGCCACTCGCGGCGTCCGATTTTCCGGGCGCGTCGCGCTCCAACTGGCTGCCGGAGAGCGCGACTGTGCTGTGGTCTGGCAAGCCGGCGACGAGCTGGGCCTCCGGTTCCTGACCTAGAAGCTCTGGTACTGCCCACCGATGGCGTAGCTGAAGCCGATCGGCAGGGCGTTGCGGAACAGGGTGACGAAATTCGCCACCTCGCCCAGCGTCGAGCGCGGCACGAAGATGATGTCGCCGCGTCGCAGGGCCACCACCTCGCCGCGACGCGGGCGCAGGTCGACCGCCCGCATCATCCGCACCCCGCCCGGGCCGCGTCGGATCAACGCCACCTCCTGTTGGCGCGCGGTCGGCAGGAAGCCGCCGGCCTGGATCACCGCCTGATAGGCGTCGATGTCGCCGGTCATGTCATAGACGCCCGGCGTACGGACCTCGCCGTCGACCCACACCCGGATCGGTCCTGCCGTCTTCAGCGTCACTTCGACGACCGGGCGGCGCAGATGAGGCGCGAAGGCGGCCGAGGCGTCGGCCTCCAGTTCCGCGATGGTGCGATCCGCCGCCAGGATTTGTCCGGCCAGCGGCAGGGAAATGCGCCCGTCCGGCCCGACCTTCAGGGTGCGGGTCAGCTCGACCGCCGTCGGCGTGGCGACCTCGATCTCGTCGCCGGGATAGAGGACGTACTCCGGCTCCATGTCCGTCCAGTCGGCGAAGGCCACTTCGGGAAAGGCGCCGGGACCGACCTCCCGGACCCGGTCGCCAGCCGACGCCATCGGCCGCGGCATGCGCGACCCGTAGTCGCCGCCGCCGCAGCCCGTGACCAGCGCTCCGCCGGCCCCGGCAAGGCCCAGAAGCAGCAGGCGGCGGTCGATGGACATGGCGGAATCGCTCCTGGAAGCATCTGAAGCCAGCGTCGCCGCTTATGCGTAACCGATGGTTAACGCCGCTGGCCCAAGGCTGGTCCTGTTCAGTCCGGTAGATGGAATCAGTCCGCCCGCATGCGCACGACGGCCTACACGACAGTCCGCCCGCGCTACGGCTTCTTCGATGTCGTCGGTCTGCTTTTCCGCGAGCTGCTGCTGATGGTCGTCGTCTTCCTGCTGGTGTTCGCGCTCGGCACGGCGGCGGTTCTGACCCTGAAGAAATCCTACACCGCCACCGCCAGCGTCTACGCCGGGGTCGGGCAGGAGTACGTCTACCAGCCCCGCGTAGGCAGCACCGAGCGTGGCCAACCGCTGGAGGCCGACGCGGTGGCGCTGTCCGAAGCCGAGATACTGGGCAGCCTGGCGGTCAAGCAGAAGACGGTGGAGGCCTTGGGCGCCGACGCCATCCTTGGACCGGACGCCCGGGGAACGCCCGCCGAGAAGAAGACCGCCGCCCTGAAGGCGCTCGACGCCGGTCTCGGGGTCGGCACCACGGCGGGCAGCGCCATCATCTCCGTCTCCTATGCCGCCAATGATCCAGTCCGCGCCGCGACCGTCCTGAATGCGGTCGTCGACCAGTACCTGGTCCAGCGCCGCAGCGTCTTTCGGGACCGCGCTACGCCCGCCATAGCAGCCCAACGCGAGGCGTTTGAAAACGATCTGGCCCGCGCCGACGCCGCCTATCAGGCCTTCATGGCCTCCAACGACATCGCCGACTTCGCCACCGCCAAGGCGTCGCTGGCGGCGAACTACCAGACCAAGTCCGCCGAGGCGCTGTCCTTGCGGGCCGAACTGAACCAGGCGACGCAGCGGCTCAACACCCTGGAGGCCCAGCTGGCGCAGCAGCCGGCCGAGGTGGTGCTGCAGCAGGACCTCAATGTTTCGGCCCAGAACCAGATTCTGGAGCTGCGCACCCAGCGCGAGGCCCTGCTGTCGCGCTATACGCCCGACGCCCAGCCGGTGAAGGACATTGACCAGCAGATCGCCGACCTGCAGGCCTATGTCGCGACCGGCACGGCCGTGGGGACCAAGGAGGTCCGCACCGGCCCAAGCGTCATCTTCACGGCCATCGAGACCAATCGCATCACCGCTGCCGCCGACCGCGACGGTCTGGCCGCCCGCCTCGCCGTGGCGGAACGTCAGTTGGCCACGCTGCGCGCGCGGCTGGCCGAACTGACGCGGCTGGAATCCACCAACGCCAATCTCGCCGGCAATCGGGAGGTGCTGACCGCGAGCATCCGCGAGTTCCAGCAGCGCGAGGCGCAGGCGCGCGCCGACAACGCCCTGGTCGCCGCGGGGGCCGACAACGTCACCGTCATCGAGCGGGCGGAGGCGCCCACGCGCGGCTCCAGCCTCAAGGCGCCCCTGCTGGCCGTGGTCTTCCTCTTCGCCGGCTTCACCGCCCTGTGCGTCGGCCTGCTGCGGGTCTTCACCCGGCGCGGCTATGTAACGCCCGCCTCGACGGGCCGGACGCTGGATCTGCCGGTGCTCGCCGTCGCGCCGATGAAGGCGCGGTGATGCGCGCCCCTGCGCCCGTCATGGTAGCGTAGGGGCCTGTAGCCGGGCGCGTAGCGATTCGATGGTCGATCTGACATCCGAAATGGCCGCCCTCTGGGCGGCGCTGGGTCCGGCGCCGGGCCACCGCGGACGCGTGATCCAGATCGCCGCGGCCAATTCGGGCGAGGGGGTTTCCACGGTCGCGCGCGAATACGCCCGTCTCGCCGCCGTTCGCGCCCGCCGTCCTGTCTGGCTGATCGACGCCGACCTGGCGCAGCAGGGCCAGCTCGAAGCGGTGGCGGCCGAGCCCGACCGGTTCGGCGCCCTGGGCAAGGCCGCGATCGCCACGCCCGACGGCTCCATCTTCTTCGCGGTCACGCCCCGTATAATGGACCGAGCGGGAAAGCCCGTGCATCCGGCGCGGCTGATGACGGCGCGGCCCTGCCTCGGCGGACGGCTGTGGGTGACCCGGTTCGCGGCCGAGCACCTGCGCTCGGGCCAGCGCGCCGAACCGGTCGCCGACGCCCGCTACTGGGACGCCCTGCGCAAGCACGCGGACACTGTGGTGATCGACAGCCCGGCCGCCGACCGCAATCCAACGGCGATCACCCTAGCGCCCTTCGTCGACGCCACGGTTCTGGTGGTCGCGGCCGAAAGCACCGCCGCCGGCGATCCCCTGATCCTGCGCGACGAGATCGAGGCGGCGGGCGGCAGGATCGCCGGCGTTGTGGTCAACCGCTCGACCTACCAGCCGCCGGCTTTTCTCAAGCGACTCACGGGTTAGGCTTTCGCCGCCTCCAGTCGGGCCAGTTCGCGCGTGCCGTAGAAATGCGGCTCGAAACCCTTCATCCAGAACAGCTTGCCGACGCCCCGCGCGGTGCGGTCGTACAGTTCCGCCCGCTTCGGACTGCGGATCAGGGCGAGCAGCGCCGCCCCGGCGCCCCAGACCACGGTCTGGCCGGCCCCGATGACCATCCAGCGCAGCACCGCGGGCCAGTCCCGGCTGGCCGCCGCCGTCTGGCTGGGACCCTGGCCGTAGGCGAAGGCGCGGGCGAGGGCGTAGGCCAACGTCGCGCGGTGGGCCGGTGCGAACTCCTCGACCATCGCGTCGGCCGCCCAGCCGAAGCGGCCGCCGCGCGCCTGCAGCGCCGCGAACAGGGCGTCGTCCTCGCCGCCGGCCTGATCGGTGGCCGAATCGAAGGGAGCCGCGCCGGGCAGGGCGGTCGCCCGTACCATCAGCGAGTTGCCGCACCCGAACGGCGTCTCGACCAGGCCCGTGTCGTCAGGGCCCTCACGGCCGAAGAACCGTTCCAGATACGGCTTCAGCCACGGCTTCGCCTCTGGGGCGCGGCCGGTGATGGGGCCGAACACGGCGTCGGCGCCGGTCGCCTCCTGAGCCTCCAGGAGGGCGGCGAGCCAGCCGGGGGAGGCCGCCTCGTCGTCATCAAGGAAGGCGATCAGGCTCGCCCGGGTCGCGGCGAGCCCGGCATTCCGCGCCGTGGCTACCCCCGGCCGAGGCGCGTGTACATAGACCAGCGGCCAAGGGGTCAGCCCCCGCAGGGCATCGACGCCCTCCGCGGCTGATCCGGATGGGTCATTGTCGACGACGACGATCTCCGAGATCCGGTCGCCGACGCCGGTCTGGGCGAACAGGGAGCGCAGCGCCCGTTCGAGGCTCTCCGGCCGCCGCAGGGTCGGGACGATGATTGCGACGTCGGCCATCACACCGCCTCGGCATAGAGGGCGGCGCGATAGAGGCGCAGGGAGAAGGCCCGCGCGGCGACCGGCAGCCACGCCGCTTCCGCCGCGCCACGCATCCGGCCGCGCAACCATGGCAGGCCGGGCAGGCGCTTGAGCAGCTTCGCCGCCTTGTAGCTGGGATAGGCCGCGACGATCTCGGGGTGCCGGCTGGCCATGCGCGCGAAATTGGGCGCCGACTGCTCGTACTTGCCGGCCAGCGAGGCCACGGTGTCGAGGCCCATGTGGGTGGCGGCGTTGTCGAGATGCACGACCCGAAAGCGGCGCGACACGCGCATCGCCCACTCCACGTCCTCCCAGCCCCAGCCGGTGAAGCCGGCGTCGAACGCCTCGGCCTCGAACACGTCGCGGCGCACCAGCAGGTTCGAGGTGTAGACGTATTTTTCCGGCTGCTTCGCCCGTTCAGTGTAGGGCACGCACTCCGACCTGGCCGCCATCGCCCGGTGCACGGCGAAACGGGCGTCGGTCGGCGCCTGGAGCAGCGAGAAGCCGCCGAAGGCCACGGCCGGATCTTCCCGCGCCACCAGGTCGGCCCAGTCGCGAAGAAACCGCCGATGGTCGGGCCGCATGTCGCTGTCGAGAAACAGCAGGCTGCCCCCCCGCGCCGCCGCCGCGAGCCGGTTGCGCCCGATCGAACGCCCCTCGTTGGCGGACAGGGTGATCAGCCGCGCGGGCAGGGCCATCGCCTTGACCTGCGCCGTCAGCCGCGCCGTCAGGGCCGGGTCGCGGGTGCCGTCGTCCAGAACGATGATCTCGACCGCCCCGCCCACGGACGCGGCCTCCTCGTCGAGCAGGGTCAGGAGTTCGGACGGGTCGTCCCGCAGGAACGGCGTCAGCACCGACAGGGCGGGCTTCGCGCCCTTCCAGGCGGCGTTGTCGACGATCTTCGTCCGCGCGCTCATGCGGTCGCCCCCCTTCGCCGCGCCTGCGTCAGCAACCGCAGAGCTACGTCGCGCACGCCGGCGGCGTTCAGCGTCAGGGCGACCGTCGCGTAGATGATCCCGCCCACGGCCGCGTCCAGCGTCAGCTCGGCGATACCGCCGATTGGCGGGAGACGGGCCACCACGAGCGCCATCATCCCGGTCGCGACGCCGCACCGGATAAGGCTGTCCAATGGGATCGGCAGGGCGAGGATGCGCCGCCCGATCAGCTGGGTCGCCACCAACCCGAGCGCGAAACTCGCCGCCGTCGCCCACGCCGCGCCCATCAGGCCGAACCGGGGCACCAGGATCAGGTTCAGCACCACATTCATTCCCGCCGGAATGGCCATGGCGACCAGCAGGTGCTTCGTCTTCTTGCCGAGGGTGAAGGCCTGGCCGAAATAGTAGGCGGTGAGGCCGTAGAGCAGGGCCGAAAGGGCGATCCACGGGGTGATGCTGGCCGCCGCGATCCGCAAATCCTCGCCGATCAGCACCTCCGCCAACGGCCGCGCCACCAGCGCCACCCCGGCCGCAGCCGGCAAACCGATCAGCAGGAAGGTCGACAGTTGCTCGCGCGCCGCGGTCTTCAGACGGTCCACCCCGCCGCGCTCCAGCGCCATGACCAGCGCCGGCTGTCCCGCCGAACCGAGCCACAGAAACAGCACGTCCAGGGTGCGGTTGGCGATCGAATAGCCGGCGTGATAGGCGCCCACCGCCGCCTCATCCATGAAGGCGGCGAGCAGGAAGCGGTCGGTCGCGGCCAGTACCACGGTCAGCGCCAGCGACGCCGCGATGGGATAGCCGTACAGTGCATAGCCGCGCACCCGGGAGGGCTCGAAGCGGCCGCCGCGGGCCTGCCTGAGTTCACCGGGCAGAACGAACGGCAGCGCCGCCAAGGGCGCCAGTCCGATGCCGATCAGCGGGGCCGCGCCGCCCCATCCCGCCAGGGCGAAACCGACGCCGATGGCGAGACCTCCGATGGTCACGATGATGTCCAGCCACGCCGCCTTGCCGACCTCGCCCGCTGCCCGGTAGCGCTCCTGACCCAGCTTGACGAGGCTGCGCGCGGGCACCCCGGCGAGACCTGCGGCGAGGGCGATGCGGAACAGCGGATCTCCCGGCCAGATCCACACGGCCAGGCCGGTGACAGCCAGGAACGCGACACTCAGCATGAAGGCGGTCCGGTAGAGCGAGGCGAAATGCCCCTGCGTCGCCGAGCCGGGCGTCTGCGCGGCCCAAAACCGCGCCATCGCCGCCTCGAGCCAGCTGAACACCGCCACATGCGTCAGCGTCATGACCGAGAAGGCGAGGGCGTAACGGCCGAAGTCCTCGGGGCTCAACAAGCGGGTGAACAGCACGATGGCCAGAAAGCCGACCACCCCCTGCACGATGTTGGCGGGCAGATAGCCCCAGACGCCGCGCCAGAACATCAGCGAACCGCCGAGCGGTCGCCGAGCAGAACCGGCACGGTGACGGCCATGATCCAGAGGTCCAGCCACAGCGACTGGCGCTCGACGTATTCGATGTCCAGCCGCACCCGCGCGCGCACGTCCTGCGCGGTGTGCAGGGGGCCGCGCGAACCGTTGACGGCGGCCCAGCCGGTCATGCCGGGCTTGATGCGGTGGCGGTGGGCGTACTCCGCCACCAGCCGCGCACTCTCGATGTGGCCGGTCTTCATGCCGATGGCGTGGGGCCGGGGCCCGACCAGCGACATCTCGCCGGTGATCACGTTGAGCAGCTGGGGCAGTTCGTCGAGGCTTGTCTTGCGAATGAATTTGCCGACGCGGGTGATCCGGTCGTCGTCGTGGGTGACCTGCCGGCTCGCGGTGGCGTCGGCGGACTCCTGCTTCATCGAGCGAAATTTCCACACCACGATTTCCTCGTGGTTGAAGCCGTGGCGGCGCTGCCGGAAGAAGATCGGGCCGGGGCTGTCCAGCCGGATGGCCAGCGCAATCAGCCCCATGACCGGAGCCAGCAGCACCAGTGCGATCAGCCCGACGACGAGGTCCTGCAGCCGCTTGTTGAAGGCCCGGCGGTCATGATCCACCGGCCCCTGCACATCGGCCAAAGGGGCGGCCGCCAGCCGGTCCAGCGCCGATCGCGTCTCGGCTTCCCCGTTAGGTTCGACCAACAGGGTCACCTCGTTGGGGAGGGTCCGCAACCGCGCGGTCAGTTCGCGCACCCGCGCCTCGGCCTTCGGATCGATGGCAAGCACGACCCGATCAACATAGGGCGTCATCTTGTGGGTCAGCAGATCGTCCGCCGTGCCCAGCACCGGCACGCCCTCGACTGCCTCGGGCGAGCGCGCCAGCCGGTCGTCGAAGATGCCCAGCACGTTCAGATCGCGCCGTTTGAGCGCCTCGCGGATCAGGGCCTCCGCCCGACGTGTCGCCCCGACCAGGACGATGTTCGGGGTCATGGCGCCCGATGCCCGCCAGCGTCCGACCATGTCGCTCCAGCCCATGTGCAGGGCGTAGAGGCTGACCAGCACAAGCGCGCTCCACACCAGCCACGCCGTCCATTGCGACGCCGCCCCTTGAAGCGCCCAGCCTGAGATCATGGCGATGAGCGCGCCCGCCGTTACGATTCCCGCGACGGAAGCCAGATGCAGCGACGCCTTCTGGCCGCGGGCGAACCGGTAGCGCCCCAGCGACCGCATCAGGCCGAGCACCGTCAGGGCGCCGAGGCCGAACGGCGCCAGGCTCGACACCTCGGCGTGCAGCAGCGGTCCCGGCGTCGCCGCCCAGGCGCACAGCAGGGTCACCGTCGCCACCGCCAGAACGTCGAAGGCCCGGAAATAATGCGCCGCCAGCCGCGAGGCGTGCCTCTGCCGGGCATTCAGCCAGACCTCGGGACGGAAGGGTCCGCGCCGGGCCGCGCCCCTGGTCCGGGCTTCCTCGCGCCGGTCGCCTGAGGCGGAGGCGGCAAGCGCCTGCAGGCCGGACACGTCGAAGGCTCCGGCCGCGGCCGGGTCCACGTCGAACGAAAGGCGGCTGGCGGCGTCGGTCAATCGGCACTCGCAACGGCAGGGGTTCGTCGACAGCTTGCACGGACCCCCTCACTGTCGCGTTAACGGTGGCCGCTTCTGGCGGCTTGCGAAGACCCGTTGCGCCGGCCCCCGCGCTCCGCTATCCACGCCGCCTGCCGGAGACGTGGCCGAGTGGCTGAAGGCAACGGTTTGCTAAATCGTCGTACCCTGTAAGGGGTACCGAGGGTTCGAATCCCTCCGTCTCCGCCATCCTGCTTCGCGCGCTGACGCGCTTCGCGTAACTGGCGCTCTAGCGGCGCCGTTTCCGCCGGAGCCTCTGGCCGAGAAAAGCCCACAGGCCGACGCCGCCGAGTGCCGCAAGGGCGAGGCCCGACAGCACTGTCACCCACTCGTAGAACCAGCCGCCTACCGAGCCCGCATGGAGCGGGTAGATGGCGTGAATGGCCCGCTCGCCAGGGGTCAGGGTCTGCGCATCCAACGTCCCGACCACGCGACTGGTCGCCGGATCGATGAGCACGCGGGTGCGGCCGTTCGGGTGCCACTCGCCCGGCTGCTTCAGCCGGACGGAGGCGGGTTCTCCGGGCGCGGCCGGCCAGCCGGCCATGCGGAGCGTCGCGTCGGGGAACCGGGCCTGGGCGGCGGCGAGGGCGGCGGGCCAATCGATATCGCCGATTCCGACCACGGGCGGAGGCGGCGGCTCGGGCGCGTTCGGCGCCAGAAGCGCCCGGGTCTGGTCATTGAACACCATCCCAGCCCCGGTCAGGCAGAAGATCAGTACCGGCACGGCGGTGATCAGGCCGAGGTTGCGGTGGCTGGAGACCAGTTCGCCCCGGCGCGCCGACCGGGGCCACACGCGCAGCCTAGTGGCTCGCCATGCGGGAACCCAGACCACCAGCCCCGTCAGCACCAGCAGCACGGCCGCCAGCGCCGCCACGCCGCCGACGATCTCGCCGGTCTCCCCGGCCAGCAGATAGTGATGCAGGTCGAAGATGAAGGCCTCGACGCGGGCGGGGCCGGTCCAGCGGTCGAGGGTGGCGCCGTTGGGGGCGGCGATGCCGTGGTCCTCCTCGGCCAGATACAGCTTGTGCGCGCCCAGCTGAGGCCCGCCGAAGTCGACGGTGCGCATGTCCGGATGATCGGCTTCCAGCCGCTCGGCGGCCGCGCCGAGAACAGCCGGCTCGGCGGCGAGGCTCGCCCGCGCCTCGGGGTGCTTCAGCGCGATCCAGTCGTTCTCGAACACCAGCAGGGAGCCGGTCAGCCCGAGCACCACGAGCAGCAGCGAAAGGATCGCTCCCGCCCAGGCGTGGATGGTGCGCAGGACCCCGATCATGCTCAGAACCGCCGCGTCACGCCGAGCGTCACCGTCCGGCCGCGACCGGCGAAGTAGCTCAGGTTATCGCCGGCGCGCGTGGTGTCGGAATTGTAGGAGATGTAGTCCTCGTCCAGCAGATTCTGGACGCCGAGGCTGACGTCGCCGAAGCCGGCGCGCCAGACGGCGACCGCGTCGACGAGGTCGTAGCCCTCGAAATCGTTCTCGGCCGGCTGGCCCTCGAACTCCCGCTCGAAATACCGTCCGGCCTGAAGACGCAGCGAGACGGTGTCGGTCACGTCGGTCTCGGCCCAAAGGATGAGGCGGTCAGGCGAGATGTTGGCGCCGTCGAGATCCGTATCGACCTCGCCGTCGTCATTGGTGTCGCTGCGCCCGTCGAGCCTGGCGTAGGCGCCGCCGATGCGGAGGGTGTCATTGAGCGCGTAGCGGGCCGTGGCCTCCACGCCTTCGATCTCGGTGGCTTCGCGCGCCACCTCGAAGACGCCGTTGACCAGCACCAGCCGCGCGCCCTTGTCCGTCTGGGAGCGGAAAGCTGCGATGGAGGCGTCGAGATCGCCCCGGTTGAATTCGATGCCCAGCTCGTAGTTGTCGGTAATGACCGGCGAGATATCGAGGAAGCTGTCCACGTCCTGACCCGGCTGGTTGATGCCGCGCAGCACCCGGCCGACGTCGGCCATGCTGAAGCCTTGGGCGAACGAGCCGTAGGCCTTCAGCCCCGGCATCACCTCGAAGGCGGCGCCGAAATTAGTTAGCAGTTCCTCGAAGCCGGGCTCGCCGCCGTCGACCTGCTGTCCGCCGTTGTAGGAGGCCAAGGTCTCGAAGTCGTCGACGATGAGGGTGACGGTTTCGTAGCGCAGGCCGCCGGACAGGTTCAGGCGGCCGTCCAGCAGTCGCTGGTTCAGCTGGACGAACGGGGCGAGACTTTCGTAGCGGGTCTCGGGCACCCAGTCGCGGCCGGTCAGGATCAGGCCCTGCCAGGTGGTGTCGCGCAGGGCGTCAACGCCGAGGAGAGCGCTGAGGCCGGGCAGGGGCGGGACATCACCCTGCCAGTCGAGCTTGAAGCCGAGCTTCTCGGAATTATTGGCGGACTGGTCGAACAGGGTCCCGATCGGAGCGATCGACGCATCCTGGAAGGTGCCGAAGGTCCCGCCGCCGAACACGCCCGAATAGTCGTGGGCGTAGAGCTGGGCGCGCAGCGTGCCTCCGAGGACGTGCGCGTCCGTGTAGCTGAGAGCGGCGGAGGTGACATCATTGGACGGCTGGATGCCCGGCGCGGCGCCGCGCACGGAGGTGGTCGGCAGGCCGGCCGCGCGGTTGCCGGCGAGCACGACATAGTCACCGTCGCCTTCCAGCTCGAAGTGGTTGACCATCAGCTCGAGGCGTCGGTCGTCGGTCAGATCGAGGCCGGCCTTGCCGAACAGCGACCAGCTGCGGCTGTCCTGCAACTCGCCCTGGGCGCCGTCGAAGCCGACGCGTCGGTCGGCGCCGTCGTAGTAGGCCCCGCGGGCCTCCCAGGCCGCGCCCGCCGTCAGATCGAATCGGCCGAAGTCCTGACCGACGATGCCGGCCAGCTTGCCGCCGACGCTGTCGCCGAACACGCTGTCGTCGAAGGTGGTCAGGGCCTGGACGCGGCCGGACGGGCTGGCGCCCTCGGCCGGCGGGGCGGCGGTGACGTAGTTGACCACGCCGCCCGTGGCGCCGACGCCCTGGATCGCGTTGGAGCCGAAGATCACCTCGACCCGGTCGATGAAGAAGGGATCGATGGTGAAGCCGTCGCGGCTGTCGTCCCGCAGCGGCGTCGACTGGGGTACGCCATCGACGAGGAACAGGGGCGATCGCCCGCGCAGGGTCTCGCCCGCGCCGGAAAGCTTTTGACGCGTCGGGGAGAAGGACGGGATCAGGGCGGCGACGGTTTCGACCGCCGATGCGCCGAGCGCGGTCTGCTGATCGATCTCGGCCTGGCCGATGATCTCCACCGTGGCCGGCATCGCCGAACGGGGCAGCTGGGTGCGCGCCGCCGTAATGACCACCTCTTCCAGCGCCGCGGGTTCGGCTTCCTGCGCGACCGCCGGAAGCGCGATCAGCAGGGCGGCGAGGGAAGCGGAGGCGAGAAGACGGTGATTCACGACGGGATTCCACGAAAGCACGGGAGGGAGGCGCCTTGCAGCATGGCGATACTTGCGAGTCAATCGCACTCTCATTCGCACCTGTTGTTGTCCGAGGTTCATGAAACCGGACCGCCGCCCAGGGATTGCACCCGGGAGTTCTTCCCCGGCCTCCTCCCATGTCCCCGCATTCGCGTCCCCCCAACCGCTTCGTCCCCGCCTTTCGCCGGGCCTCTTCCCGCGTGCGCCGCGGCCATGTCGTCGCGCTGTCGGCGGCGGCCGCTGCGGCGTTTGGTCTCGTCGGGCTAAGGGCCGTCGATCTGCCCGGCCCGACTCCGCTTGGCGACGAGCGCCTGCGCATCGAGGTGGTGCATCCCGTCGAGCCCGAGATCGTCGCGGGCTCCGTGATGGAGGTGGGGGATTTGGAGGACGGCTTCCAGGGGCTGCCGCCGCCCCTGCCGCCGCTCGAAGACTTCCAGTGGCCGTCATATGACGAGGAGTGGGAGAACGCGCTCCTTCCGCCTCCGGCGCCCCGCCGCCCGGCTGTGGAGCCCGCCGTCTACCGGCCGCCCGAGCCGCGCGAGCCTGCGCCACGGCGAGAGGGCCGCTGGTTCGGCTTCGACGCGCCGCGCCGCGACTACCAGGCCGAACGCGCCGCCCGCCGCGCCCGCATGGAGGCCATGGACCAACGGGCGCGGGAAGAGCGGGAAGCCCGGCGGCGGGAATGGGCCGACCGGCGGGAGGAATGGCTCGAGCGGCGCGATCTCGAGCGGGAGCGAGACCGTTGGGCGGACGACCGGAGACAGGCGGATCGGGCGAACGCCGATGGCGAGCGCGACCCGGATTTTCTCATGGCGCGCGACGCGTTCACGGGTCCCCAATGATCTTTGACTGTCCGCGCGTCCCGCCCGCCTGATGACCGCCCTGATGGCGGTGCTGGACGGCGGCGAAGCCTTCCCGGAGGCTCCCGGCCAGCCGTGGGTCGCCGTCGCCGCCTGACCGACGGATCAACTTGACCTGACGTGATCTTGGCACGCGCCGCCACGCGGTCTAGGTCGGAGGCTCAACCTCGTCAGGAGACGCACCATGGCCGATCTGGCCCAAGTCACCGAACACATCCGCGGCGCCGTCGGCGACAATTCCGGTCTGGGCAAGACCGTGAAGATCGATCTCGGCGACAGCGGCAAGATCTTCATCGACGGCGCCTCGGTTCCGAACACCGTGACCAACGAGGACAAGCCGGCCGACGCCACGGTCTCCATGTCGTGGGACGACTTCATGGCCCTGTCGAACGGCCAGCTCGACCCGATGATGGCCTTCATGCAGGGCAAGCTGAAGATCGCGGGCGACATGATGATCGCCCAGAAGCTGGCCCCTTTGCTGAAGCGCTGAGGCGCGCGGCGAGGAACGGATCTTCACGGCGCGGCTCCGACGGGGGCCGCGCCGTTTTCGCATCGGAGCAGGACCATGGACTTCCGCCACAGTGACCGGGCCCTTCACTGGCAGGACCGCGTGCGCCGCTTCATGGAGGACAAGGTTCTGCCGCGCTCGGCGGAGTACTGGGCTCAGGTGCGGGAGGACCACACCCGCCAGCCTCCGGCGATGGAGGAGATGAAGGCGCAGGCCCGCGAGGCGGGCCTGTGGAACATGTTCCTGCCGGGCGAGCACGGCGCGGGCCTGACCAATCTGGAATACGCGCCGCTCGCCGAACAGATGGGCCGCGCCCTGTGGTCGGCGGAGGTGTTCAACTGCAACGCGCCGGACACCGGCAATATGGAAGTCCTCCATATGTACGGGAACGCCGAGCAGCAGGCCCGCTGGCTCAAGCCGCTGATGGCCGGCGAGATCCGCTCGGCCTTCCTGATGACGGAGCCGGAGGTGGCTTCGTCCGACGCCACCAATATCCAGACGCGCATCGTCCGCGACGGCGACCACTATGTGATCAACGGCCGCAAATGGTGGTCGACCAACATGGGCCATCCCAACGTCGCGGTGACCATCGTCATGGGCAAGACGGACCCGGAGGCCGCCACCCACGCCCAGCAGAGCCAGATCATCGTCCCGGTCGACACGCCCGGCTTCCGTGTCGAGCGGATGCTCTCCGTCTTCGGCTACGACGAGAAGCCAATCGGCCACGCCGAGGTGGTGCTGGAGAACGTCCGCGTCCCGGTCGGGAACCTGATCGCCGGCGAGGGGCGGGGCTTCGAGATCGCGCAGGGCCGTCTGGGACCGGGCCGCATCCACCACTGCATGCGCGTCATCGGCGCCGCCGAACGGGCGCTGGAGCTGATGACCGCCCGCCTGCTCAGCCGCTCGGCGTTCCGCAAGCAGCTGGCCGAACACTCGGTGTGGGAGCAGCGCGTCGGCGAGGCCCGGACGCAGATCGAAATGTGCCGCCTGCTGGTGCTCAAGGCCGCCTGGATGATGGATAACGGCGGCGCGAAGAACGCCAGGTCCGAGATCGCCCAGATCAAGGTCGCCGCGCCGCGCATGGCGCTAAAGATCATCGACGACGCCATCCAGGCGCACGGCGGCGCGGGCGTCTCGGGCGACACGCCCCTGGCCGAGATGTACGCCATGGTCCGCACCCTGCGCATCGCCGACGGCCCGGACGAGGTCCACAACCGCACCATCGCCCGGCTGGAGTACGCCAAGGTGACCTGACGAGGGCGGAAAAAACGATGTGGCGGAGTCGGCAGAGTCTACATTGCGCGCCGAAGAGAAGCGGGGTGACAGAGTCGACAGAGTCGACAGAGTCGACATCGGATCAGGCCGTACCTCGCGGCGGCGCGGCGGAGGATTCGCTTGTCAAAGACCCGGAGCCCTTCCCGCATGGGGGACGCGGACTCCAGTTTGCGCCGGTTCGCTCCTCAGGCGGACAGATTGGTTCTGGAGATCGTCAAGCTATTGTTCTAACATGACTTTGTGTGGGATACTGGGCTGGTAGTCGCGGAAAAGCCGGCAGCGGACGAGCGCGGCGGTTAGTAGCTGGTCACCTCGTCCGGGTGGACTGCCCGGTTCGGCGAACCGTCGAAGGCCCAGCGCAGGAAGCGCGCGGTCGTCAGGGCTCCGGCCCGCACCAGCGTCCCCGGCAGCCCGCGCGGCTGGCTGTGCATGGCTCGGGCCCAGCGCGGCAACAGGTCCATCCCGGCCTGCATGATCACACCGGCGGCCATGTCTACGGCGGGCATGCCTACGGTCTGGCGCATGACCAACGCCGCCACCTCATGCGTCCGGGCGTCAGCGCGCAATTTCGGCCGGTAAGACTGGATCAGGGCCTCCGCGTCGGCCCGGGTGCGAGGCAGGGGATCGGCATTGAGCGCTTCTCCGATGCGGGCCGTCTCCGCGAAATAGGCGTCCTGTTCCACGAGCGGCATGCGCGGCTCGGCGTATCGAATCCAGGCGTCGAGAAAGCTGATCGTCTCCGTGACATGCACCCAGGCCAGTAGCTCGGGGTCGCTGACACGATAGGGCGTTCCGTCGGGCAGCACGCCGCGCAGCTTGCTGTGGATGCGGTTCACCCTGTCGATGGCGGCGCGGCCCGCCTCGGCATGGTCATAGGTGGTCACCGCGATGAACTTGGCCGTCCGCCGCAGCCGGCCATGCATGTCGGCGCGGAAGTCCGAATGATCCCACACACCCGCCAGCACCGCGGGATGCAGCATCTGCAGCAGCAGGCCCGAGACGCCGCCGATCATCATGGTGGTCACGTCGCCGTTGACCCTCCACGCTACGGACTCTGGCAGAAACAGCGCATCGGCACGCCGCAGCACCGGCCGCTCGCCGTTCGAGGCGTCGTTGAAGACATCCGTGATCCGCTGACGCACGGCGCGCCTGGCGAGGTCGGAGAGGGAAGGCGGCATCGCTGTGGTGATACCACGGCCACCACGCTCGTCGACACGGTGGGCGATTGCCGTTGCACGACCGCCCGGACCCGCTTACCGATCATTGGTCTTTGAGACGACGGGGAGATGTCCGATGAACGTGCGTCAAGTGTCGATGGCGGTTGCAGCGGCCGCCGGACTTCTGGTCCTTCCAATGGGCGCCACAGCCGGAGCGCGCGAGGCGCCGGCGAGCCCCGGCCGGACTCCTTCAGACGGGCAGGCGGTCGTCGAGGCTCTCTACCAGGCGATCGCGGCAGGGGACGGCGCGGTCATTTCCGGGCTGCTGTCGCCGAGCCTCGTCTGGATCGAGGCCGAGGGCGGCCCCTACGCGGACCGCAACCCCTACAATGGTCCCGGGGCGGTGTTCGAGGGTGTGTTCGGCCGGATCGGCGCGGAGTTCAGGGGCTTCGCGGCGACGCCGGTCAGCCTTCACGCCAGCGGCGACAAGGTGTTCGCTCAAGGTCGGTATACCGGAACGAACATCGCTACGGGCGAGGCGCTGGACGCGCAGTTCGTGCACGTTTTCACGGTCTCGAACGGCCAGATCACCGGTTTCCAGCAATACACCGACACCGCCCAGTGGGTGGATGTGGCGACCCCGGACTGAAGATCAGGCCGCGTCGCGCCAGGCTTTGAGCGCCTCGATCGCCCGCACGCTCATCAGCCGCTTCTTTGCCCGTCCGCGATCCTTCGGGTTGATCCGCTTGCCCTCGGCGTCGACCTTCGGCGCCTCCAGCGGCGGCAGCAGGCCGTAGTTGATGTTCATCGGCTGGAATTTCGACCCTTCCAGATGCCCCCCGGTTATGTGTTCGACCAGCGCGCCCATCGCCGTCTCGGGCGGCGGCGGGGCGAGGTCGCCGCCCAGCGCCTGCGCCGCCGCCAGCCGGCCGGTGAGCAGCCCCATGGCGGCGCTTTCGACATAGCCCTCGACGCCGGTGACCTGACCCGCGAAGCGCAGGCGCGGCATCGCCTTCAGCCGCAGTTGCCGGTCCAGCAGTTTCGGCGAGTTGAGGAAGGTGTTGCGGTGCAGCCCGCCGAGCCGCGCGAACTGGGCGTCCTGCAGGCCGGGGATCATGCGGAACACCTCGGCCTGGGCGCCGTGCTTCAGCTTGGTCTGGAAGCCGACCATGTTGAACAGCGTACCGAGCGCATTGTCCTGCCTCAGCTGGACGATGGCGTGGGCCTTGACCGTGGGGTCGCGGGGATTGGTTAGACCAACGGGCTTCATCGGCCCGTGGCGCAGCATCTCGCGGCCGCGCTCGGCCATGACTTCGATGGGCAGGCAGCCGTCGAAATAAGGGACGTTCTCCCACTCCTTGAACTCGGCCTTCGGTCCGGCGAGCAGGGCGTCGATGAAGGCCTCGTACTGCTCGCGGTTCATCGGGCAGTTGACGTAGGCGGCCGCGTCTCCGCCCGGGCCTTCCTTGTCGTAGCGCGACTGCCGCCAGGCGATGTCGAAGTCGATCGAGTCGGCGTGGACGATGGGCGCGATGGCGTCGAAGAAGCTCAGGCTCTCCTCGCCTGTCGTCTTCAGAATGGCGTCCGCGAGGGCGGGGGACGTCAGCGGCCCGGTGGCGACGATGACATTGTCCCACTCCTCCGGCGGCAGACCGGCGATCTCCTCGCGCACGATGGTGACCAGGGGGTGCGCCTCCAGCCTCGCCGTCACCGCCTGCGAAAAGCCTTCGCGGTCAACCGCCAGCGCGCCGCCGGCGGGCACCTGGTTGGCGTCGCCGCTGGCCATGATGAGCGAGTTCAGCGCCCGCATCTCGGCGTGTAGCAGGCCGACGGCGTTGTATTCCCAGTCGTCCGACCGGAACGAATTCGAGCAGACCAGTTCGGCGAGGCCATCGGTGTGGTGGGCGTCGGTCTTCACGCCCGGGACGCCGCGCATCTCGTGCAGGATGACGGGCACGCCGGCGCTGGCGATCTGCCACGCGGCCTCGGAACCGGCGAGGCCGCCGCCGATGACGTGAACGGGGGAGGGGGAGGACGAATTCATCGCGGCTTTCTAGTCATGCCAGTCCTCGCCGTCAGCCTCGGAAATCAATCAGGCTTGGGTCGCAAGCGTCGCTGTGATTAAGTCAGACACCGCCGGGGAGGGCGAACCATGAAGACATTCTCTATTTCCGAGGCGGTTGCGGAGCCGTTCCGTCAGGCCGGACGACGGCCGATGGCCACGATCATCTGGGGTCTGGTGCTGCTGGCGCCGAGCGTGCTGGCGTTCGCCGCGCTGATTCCAATGGTGATGGAAATGGTCGCGTCCGGAGCCTTTGAGCCCGGTGTGGACCCGGGCGCCTCGCCGTTCGACGACGACTTCGGCACGGCCATGCAATTTCACGCCTGGTCCCAGCTCGCCAACCTGCTGCAGTTGCTCGCCGCCCTGTTCGCGACCACCGCCATCATCCGGGCCGTGTTCTCGGGCCGCAGGGGCGACAGGGCCGCCTTCCTGCGCGTGAGCACGGACGAGCTGCATGTCGCCGTGGTCGCCGTGACGATCGTCGTCGGCTTCATCGTCGCGGCGGTCGCGGCGGTGCTGCTGGCGGTCGGAATCGGTCTCGCCCTGTCGGGCCTGCCGGAACCGTGGCGGACCCTGATCAACGTCGGCATGGGCGTCGCGCTTGCGATCGGCTTCCTGGCGCTCTGGGGACGCCTGGCCCTGATTGCGCCAGCCAGCCTCCGCTATAACAGCTTCGCTTTTGTCGAAGGCTGGAAGCTGGGGAA
>NZ_DASPNO010000017.1:0-55272 GCF_035626535.1 Brevundimonas sp. | reverse complement strand
AGCTGGAAAAACAAATTTCCGATGCCGAAAACGCGGCAAGCTCGAACGCATCGCTCATCAACGAAACGGTCACGCCGGAACATATCGCGGAAATCGTCTCGCGCTGGACGGGCATTCCGGTGTCAAAAATGATGGAAGGCGAACGGCAAAAACTGTTGCAGCTTGAAACCGTTTTAGCGCAGCGCGTCGTCGGCCAGGACCAGGCCATTCAATCGGTGTCAGAGGCCGTGCGCAGAGCCCGGGCGGGACTGCAGGATCCCAACCGCCCCATGGGTTCATTCCTGTTCCTAGGCCCGACCGGCGTCGGGAAGACGGAATTGGCCAAAGCCTTGGCGGCGTTTTTGTTCGACGACGAGCATGCGATGCAACGCGTCGACATGTCGGAATATATGGAGAAGCACAGCGTCTCCCGCCTGATCGGCGCGCCCCCCGGCTACGTCGGCTACGACGAGGGCGGCGCCCTGACCGAGGCCGTCCGCCGGCGCCCCTATCAGGTCGTGCTGTTCGACGAGGTCGAAAAGGCTCACCCCGACGTCTTCAACACCCTGCTGCAGGTGCTCGACGACGGCCGCCTCACCGACGGCCAGGGCCGCACCATCGACTTCCGCAACACCCTGATCATCATGACCTCCAACCTCGGCTCCGAGGCCCTGGCCGGTCAGGGCGAGGGCGACGACGTCGAGGCCGTCCGCCCCTACGTCATGGACGCCGTCCGCGCCCACTTCCGCCCGGAGTTCCTCAACCGCATCGACGAGATTATCCTCTTCCGCCGCCTCGGCCGCGGCCAGATGGCCGGCATCGTCCGCATCCAGCTGGCGAGGTTCGAGAAGCTCCTCGCCGACCGGAGACTGACCCTCGCCCTCGACGACAGCGCCGCCGCCTGGCTGGCCGACAGGGGCTATGACCCGGTGTATGGGGCGCGTCCGCTCAAGCGCGTCATCCAGAAGGACCTGGTCGACCCGATCGCGCGGAAGCTGCTGGCGGGAGAGATCGAGGACGGGAGCGTGATCGCCGTGTCAGCGGGCGAGGGCGGACTGGAGATCGGGAAGGCGCGGGTGCATTAGGGATAGGCTCCGGCTTCGCTATCTGGAGTCGAAGCGCCCGCAATCATTGCCCAATCGATAGCTCCAGCGGCCATCCATCACCCACTGGAGACAGCGTTCCCCATGATCTTGTGTGGTCAATGTGAACCAGCTCGGTTCCCTCTGCGGCGGCCCACGCATCAAGCATGCTACCCAACAGAGCTCTTGTCCTTTCCGGCGCATCTCCTTCACGCCACATGAGCATCTCTGGATAGCCAAGGCCGCCGTCCGGCAGGTGAATCGTATGGTTCTCCATCGCCGCCCAAACGAAGTCGATGTTCGTGAGCGGCGACGCGCCCATCAGGGCGTGACGAACAGCATAGGCTACTAGGCTCGCTTCAATCCTCTGCCCCTGCTCAAGGACCAAAATGGCAAGGCCGGTCGCCGACTGGACGTCGAAGGCGCGCCGGGTTGCGGCGATCTGCTTGTCGGCACGTTGCAATTGCTGGCGGACAGCACGCCCTCCAATGTGGACCATCTGCCGGTTCACTTCCTCCCCGTTCGCTCGCTTTTGAAGCATCGGCTGGATACCGACTCGGCCAACAGCAAACATCCGCGGCTCTTCCGCCATCGCGTCGCGAACCAAGGCGGATACCCGAGCTGAAGGATCACCTTTCACAGTCTTGAGCTCCACGATCAGTCGGCGTTGATCAAGCAAGTAGTCAGCAATCTTGCCAACGAACCGAGTGCCGAAAGTTAGTTCGTCGAGGACTTCCGCTGACGGTCCAGCATTCAGAAACTTGGCAATCCGCGACTCTAGTCGGCCCGCTTTGCGGGTACTTGGGATAGGGCGCGCAAAGACGAGCATTCTCGCTCGAGAGACACCCATCAACGTAACGGAATGTCGGAGATGAAGACGCGCCTTTGCGCGTCCTCGACGCCAGCCTCCTGTAGAAGGCGGACGAAAGCATCTCGCATCGACCACGCGTCGACTGCTGGCCCGATGATTATGCGCTCGATTAGCTCCGCGACCTCAGCCCCCACGAAGCCTTCGTCTGGGTAATTCCTAAGAGGAATTTTGTGAACACACTGGGGAACGCCGCGCACCACCTCAACATTGGATGGTAGCCGGTCCGTCCCTTCCAGCGCCGGCGTATGGATGATCCTCCACTCTCGTTCTTCGTGAAACCCAGGGTGTTTGGTGCAAACGGTCGAGAACCGCATCATCTGAAAAACCGCCTCAATGACGCTCTCTTGGCCGAGTTCGCGCCATAGTTCGCGGCTGCTTGCGATGTTTTCGCTGACGGTACCGAATTCCCGAAAGAACTGCGCATCGCTGAGGTACGCTACAGGACTCGTATAGGCTCCAAGGGCATCGCTCGCTGTAGCGAAGGCCGTACTGTTCAAGACCATCGCTACACCGGCGGTTGCTCCGTATGCCCGCCACATCGAAAGCCGACCAATTCCGTCTTCGCTATCGTCATGTTCTGAAATGCACGTGACGTAGGTTTCACCCCGAAACGACGGAAGCCAAAGATTGAATCTCCGCTCAAGTTCCTCGCAGGTTCCGGGAAATTCCTCCTCTAGTGCGGCTTTCATCCTAGCGCCTGCCTCGCCTTTGTAGGCTGCGTTAAGGCATTCAAAGCCGTACTCCACCTCCATGTAGTCGTTCATGGTGGTCGTCCGTCGCATCCAGACTTCGCGGTTCTGAATTATTCGGACTGCGGCTTCGGCAGTCGTGTAGTGCACAAAACGGGTCTTCCCGTTTCTGACATCGTTCTGCTTCTTCGTGGCGTACGGGAAGAACAGCGCCGCCAGTTGATCGTCAACATCGCTCATAAAACTACGATAGGCCGAGTCGCGGAGCCGTAGCACTAGAACAGCTACGCCACCGCCTCATGCCCCTCTCCCGATGGGAGAGGGCTTGAGCGCACGGCGGCGCAGCCGTCGTTCTGGCGCTCAAGGGTGAGGGTCGGCCGTCCGGGGGCGGCTTCGCCGCTTCCACCAGCCGACCCTCATCCGGCCCTCCGGGCCACCTTCTCCCAAGGGGAGAAGGAAGGCACCCCCTCCTCACTCACAACTCATCTCCGGCCGGTACACCTGCATCGCGTTCGTCCCACTGTTCCCCCCCAGCGTGATCCCCCCGCCCGGCAGGAAGATCCGCCCGTCGATCACCGCCGCGCCCTTCAGCCCGTGCACCGCGATCGGCAGGTCGGGCAGCTGGGTCCAGCGGTCCTCCCCCGGATGATAGGCGTAGGTGTTCGGCGTCAGGCCCAGCACATGGGTCGGTTCGCCCTCGCCGCCGAACACGAACATGCAGCCGCCGTGGGCCGCGCCGGTGATCCCGCCCCGCGGCGCCGGCATCGGCGCGCCGCGCGTCCAGGTCCGGGTGGCGGGGTCGTAGATCTCGACCACGTCGGTGCGCTCGGCCCCGGCGCCCGGGCCGAAGCGGCCGCCGGCGACGATGACCTTGCCGCCGATGGCGACCATGGCCAGGTGGTTGCGCTGGGTCGGCAGGTCCGGGAGCTTTTCCCAGGTGTCGGTCGCCGGATCGTAGACCTCGAAGGCGTGGCCCCCGGGCGGGCGGCCGCCGGCCACATAGATTTTGCCGTCGATCACCGCCTTGCCGCCGCCGCTGCGCGCGGTCGGCATCGGCGCGCGCGGGACCCATCCGCCGACGGCCGGGTCATGCATCCAGACCGTGTCCAGATAGACCTCGGGCCGGCCGGTGCTGGCCCCGTCGCGTTCGCCGCCGATGACGTAGAGCTTCCCGTCCACCGCCGCCACCATCATGTGGTGCAGGGGCTCGGGCAGGCGCGGGCCGAGGGTCCAGCGGCTGGTCGCCGGGTCGTAGATCTGCACCAGGCTGGACGGCAGCCGGCCCGGCGGATAGCCGCCCAGCACCCAGATCTTCCCGTCGAACAGCGCCACGGCATGTTCGGAGCGGGGCAGCGGCATGGCCACGCCCATGCTCCAGCCGTCAAACTCGGGCATGGCCCCGACCGGCGGACCGGCGCTCACCCGCGCATTCCACGCCTCGAACAGTTCGCCGTCCTGGATCGGGGTGGCCGGCCCCAAAGGCGGTCCCTGCGGCGGTCCCCCGCCCGGCCCCTGCTGCGCCGCCGCCGCGCTCCCGATCAGCAAGGCCGCCGTCGCCGCGGCTGTCGCAATCCGATACCGTCCCATGCCGTCCTCCCGTCCCTCACCACCCGGCCAAGGTCTGCGAGGCCGGCTTCCGCTGCAAGATTCAACGGGCGGCGCCTCTCCGATCCGTCGCGGGGCCGATGCCCCTTGCCCCCGCGCCTCCGGTCCCGCCACACTCCCCCGATGGACGAACCCCTTGAGCCCTTCCGGCCCTCGGCCCTGACCCGCGCCACGGACGGGCGGGAGGCGCGCGGCTCGATCTTCTCTCCCGCGGACTGGGAGGACGAATACGGTCCCGACGGCGCCACCGGCATCTGGCCCGCCGTCGTCCTCGGCCTCGCCTTCGTCGGCCAGTGGTTCGTCGGCGGACCGGAGCCGTGGGGCCTGTCCGCCGAGGCCCTGGCCGAGGGGCGGTGGTACACGCCGCTGACCTCCATCCTGGTCCACGGCGGCCTCGCCCACATCTGGATGAACGTCGGCGGGGTGATGGCGCTGACGCCGCCGGTGCTGAGCCGGTTCGGCGGCTACCGGCGCGGCTGGGGGCGCTGGCTGCTGCTGTTCGTCGTCTCCGGCCTGGCGGGCGCGGCGCTATTTCTCGCCGTCAATCCCACCGGCGTCGTGCCGATGGTCGGAGCCTCCGGCGCCATCTGCGGCCTGTGGGGCGCGGCCGCCCGCTTCGATCCGGAAGGCGGCGTCGCGTTCCTGACCTCGCGGCGCGTGCGCGATCAGGTCGTCGGATTTCTCAAGATGAACGCGATCCTGTTCTTCATCCTGTTCGTCCTCGTCCGGCTCAGCGGCGGCGTCGGCGGTCTGGCGTGGGAGGCGCACCTCGGCGGCTTCCTCGTCGGCCTGCTCGTCGGCCCCCGGCTGGCGCGCCGGCACGCGCGCGAGGCGGCGGCCTGAGTCCGCACCTCCGCCTGACCCGTGACGCTGTGCTGGCAATCTGCGGAATTATAGTCCGATAGCGCGGAGAACCCCTCGCGCTTTCAATGACCTGACCTTTTCTCGAGTCGATCTTCCCGCCTGAGGAAAGACCCGGCGCATACTGTTCCGGTCCCTTCGCAGGGCCCGGTCTTTGACAATCGAACCACCGACCCGCCGCCCCCAGGCGCCGTCATGACCCCGAGCCGGCGATGTAGACTCTGCCGACTCCGCCACAGCGAATTCTGCAGACCTTGCCGACTCTGCCACAGCGTTTTTCGGATTTCACCCGGGTAGAACCGGGCCGGTCCCTACTCCGCCGGGCGGAACAGCAGGGCGGAGACCTTGCCTTCGGGATTGATGCCGATCAGCCACTGGGTGGCGGCGTTGGCGAAGGTGGCGTTGAACACGTCGATGCCGTTCTGACTGCCCACGAAGTCGAGCGTGACCAGCTCGCCGAAGCCGTCGATCACCGGCCGCATCGCCGCCGACTGCTCGCGCACCGCGGTGGCGATGGCGTCGGTCATCCGGCTGTAGTCGGGTTCGCCGGCCTGCAGTTCGGCGATGAGAGTGCGCAGGGTCTCTTCCGACGCCTCGTTGGCCCGCTCGGGCGACACCGGCGCCTGGGACGGCGCGGTCCGGACGGCGGGGCCGGGAGCCGGCGCGGCGGCCCGGGCCCGGGCGGCCGGATCGTCGAAGGTGTTGGGCACCGTGCCGGCGGCGACCTGGGCGTGGGCCGCGGCGGGAAGGAGGAGCAGGGCGGCGGCGAGCAGAAGCGGCTTCATGAGGGTCGTCTCCGGACGGAACTCAGACGATGGCGGGCCAAAGCGACAGAACAAGGGCGGCCCCCGCGGCGGCGAGGGCCAGCGTCATCCCGGCGACCATCCAGCCCGGCGTACGCACCTCGCGGATGACCACTGTGCGGGGCTCTGGCGGGTTCTGGGCCAGCCGCGACAGTGCTCTCAGCGTGGCCCTGAGCTCCTCCAGCGCGTCGCGGATCTGGGCCTGCGGACCCAGTTCGCGGCGGATCCAGCGCTCGACCACCGAATGCGAGGCGGCCCACAGGTCGTGGTCCGGGTTGAGCCGCCGTGCCACGCCCTCGACCGAGACCATCGTCTTCTGCAGCAGGATCAGCTCGGGCCTCAGATGCATGTCGAACAGGGCGGTGATCTCGAACAGCTGGCCCAGCAGCCGGCCCATCGACACCTGCGACGCCTGCTTGCCGATGACCGGTTCGCCCACCGCCCGCAGGGCCTGGGCGAAGGCCTCGACGGAGTGCTCCGGCGGCACGTATCCGGCCTCGAAATGGACCCGGCTTATGCGGTCGTAGTCGCGGCTCAGGAAGCCCCACAGGATCTCGGCCAGATAGCGCCGCTCCGACGGTCCCAGCCGCCCGACGATGCCGAAGTCGATCGCCGTCAGCTCCGCCGGCGCGTGGCAGAACAGATTGCCCTCGTGCAGGTCGGCGTGGAATGTCCCGTAGTCCAGCGCCTGGGTCAGGAAGGCCTGCACCACGTGGTCGGCGAGGGCGTTGCGGTCCAGCCCCGGCTGCTCGACGGCGGCCGGATCGGTCATCGCCAGCCCCGGGGCCCACTCCAGCGTCAGAACCCGCTTGCCGACCCCGTCCCAGATCACCGCCGGCGCGGTCATGTGGCAGGCGCCGCTGTCCCGGGCCCGGTCCATGATGTCCTTGAGCTCGGAGGCCGCCGCCGCCTCCAGCCGCATGTCCAGTTCGAGCTGCAGCGCGCGGGCGATGGTCTCGACGAAGGCCGAGGGCTCCAGCCGCCGCGCCGGGGCCACGAAACGCACCGCCAGCCGGGCCGCCAGCCGCATCGAGTCCAGCCCCTGTGCCACGCGCCGCTCGACCCCCGGCCGCAGCACCTTGACCGCCACCTTGCGCCCGTCGGCCAGCCAGGCCGGATGCGCCTGGGCCAGCGAGGCGGCGGCCACCGGCGGTCCGAAATCGGTGAACAGGGACTCCACCGGCCGCCCCAGCGAGCGCTCGACCTCGCGCCGCGCCTGATCGACCGGGAAGGGCTCCAGCGCGTCCTTCAGCCGCCCGAGGTCGCGGGCGAACTCGACGCCGAAGATGTCCGCCCGGGTGGCCAGCACCTGGCCCAGCTTGATGGCCACCGGACCGAGATGCTCGAACGCCCGGCCCAGCCTCTGGCCCGGCCGTCCCTCGCGACCCTCGCGGCCGGAGAAGGCGTGCAGCAGATGGGCGATCCAGCGCACCCAGACCGGCAGCAGCGGCGTGACCTCGCGCGGCAGCAGGGCGTCGTGGCGGACCAGCACCCAGCCCCAGCCGAGCAGGCGCACGAAGGCCTCGCCCGGATGCCGCACGGGAACCGTGGCGGGCGGCGGCGGCGGGGTCGCGGGGTCGATCCGGCGCGTCAGATCGCCCACCCATGATGGATCGCCGCCACGCCGCCGGACAGGTTGGTCACCGTCACCCGGCTGAAGCCCGCGGCCTCGATCATGGCCCTGAAGGCCGACTGGTCCGGGAAGCGGCGGATGCTCTCGACGAGGTACTGGTAGCTGTCGCGATCTCCCGCCACCCAGCCGCCGATGCGCGGGATAGCGTGGAACGACCAGGCGTCGTAGGCCTTGCGGATCGCCGAGGCCGTCGGGCGCGAGAACTCCAGGCACAGGAACCGTCCGCCCGGCTTCAGCACCCGCCGCGCCTCGCCCAGCGCCTGCGCAATGTCGGCCACGTTGCGGATGCCGAAGCTGATCGAATAGGCGTCGACCGAGGCGTCCGGCAGCGGGAGGGCCATGGCGTCGCCGACCGTCCACGACATCTCCGGCTCACCGCCCTTGTGGACGCCCGCCATGATCATCTCGGCGTTGTAGTCCAGCACGACGACCGAGGCGTCCTCCCCGCCGCGCCGCCGCTGCGCCGCCCGCGCCATCTTCGCATAGCGCCGCGCCATGTCCCCGGTGCCGCCGGCGACGTCGAGGATGGTCTCGCCCGGCCGCGGGTTCAGCTTCGCCGCCGCCGCGTCCTTCCACAGCCGGTGCACGCCCCCGCTCATCAGATCGTTCATCAGGTCGTAGTTCGAGGCCACGCTGTCGAACACGCCGCGGACCAGACGCACCTTCTCCCTGGCGTCCACGTCGCGGAACCCGAACGAAGAAGTCTTGCCGGATGAAGCGTCGGAGGCCGTGTCGGTCATGTCGGCGGTCTAGCGCGTCCCCGCGACGCCGTCATCCGTCCGCATGGCCGCAGCACGACACCGGCTCAGTGCATCGGCGAGCTGGGTCGCGGCACGCCGAGGTCCTTCATCACCGCGCGGATCATCGCGTAGCAGCCGCAAGACGCCTTCTCCAGCGCCTTGCGGTCCAGCACCTCGACCCAGCCACGGCCGCGCCGGATCAGTCCCTTCTCCTCCAGCGCCGACCCGACCTCGGACACCGTGGCCCGGCGCACACCCAGCATGCCCGCGATATCGGCCTGGGTCAGGGCGAAGCGATCCGCGTCGGCGCGGTCGTGGATGGTCAGCAGCCAGCGGGCCAAACGCTCGTCCAGCCGATGCTGCGCGTTGCAGGCCGCGGCCTGCTGCACCTGGGCGAACAGGCTTTCGGTGAATTTCGACAGCGCGGCCCGCATCCCCTCGCTGTCGCTGAGCGCGTCGGCGAAGACCCCGGCGGGGCAGCAGGCGGAGACCCCGTCAACCTGGGCGACGGCGCGGCTGGCGGCGCGGGCGTTGAGCGGGCCGCAGGTGACCCCAACCAGTCCCTCGCGCCCGATGGCCGCCGTCTCGATCATCCGGCCCCCATCGACAAGCGTCATCAGCGAGACCACGCCGCTCATTGGAAACCAGACCTCTTCGACAGACTCCCCGGCGTCATACAGCACCTGTCCCTGGCTGAAGGGACGCTCGTTCAGATGCGGCTCGATCCGCTGTCGGTCGGCGGGCTCGAGCGCGGCGATCCATAGATTGTCCATGTCCGGGCTCCAGCATTTCGGGCGTGACGCTCGGTAACGCTCAAGCTTCAACCGCGTTCCTGTGTCGGAATTCGGCGTCTTGTGGCCCGGAGGCGCGCGCGATACGGCTCGGGAGGGATCGTGGAACGAAGGACGGGACGATGGCTGAGCGGCTGGATGTTGACGAGGTCCTGAAGGCGCTGCCGTCATGGCGCGCCCATCCCGGCGACCGGCCCGCCATCGAGCGCAAGCTGGTGTTCGCGGATTTCAACGCCGCGTTCGGCTTCATGACCCGCGTGGCCCTGCTGGCCGACAAGGTCGACCATCATCCGGAGTGGTTCAACGTCTACAACCGAGTCGAGGTCGTGCTGACCACGCACGACGCCGGCGGAGTGACGCGGCGCGATCTCGACATGGCCCGCTTCATCGACGAGACCGCCGCCGCCATGGGCGCGAAGGCGTGAGCGGCCGCGTCGCCGGCAAGACGGCCCTGGTCACCGGCGCCGCCGGCGGACTGGGCCAGGCCATGGCGCGGATGCTGGCCCGCGAAGGCGCGAGGGTCGCGGTCACCGATATGAACCTCGAAGGCGCGAGGGAGCTGGCCGGGGAGATCAACGCCGATCACCCCGGCGCCGCCTTCGCCTTCGCCCATGACGTCACGGACGAGGCGCAGTGGGCCTCCGTGGTCGATCAAGCTGCGGCGGCAATGGGCGGGCTGTCGATCCTCGTCAACAACGCCGGCATAGGCTGCGACTTCGTCTGGTCCGAGCAGGACACGCTGGAGAACTGGCGCCGCGTTCAGGCGGTCAACGTCGAGTCGATCATGCTCGGCTGCAAGCACGCCATGCCGCACCTGCGGGCCTCGGGGGCCGCCTCGATCGTCAACATCAGCTCGGTCGCCGGACTCGCCGCCGCCCCGGGGATGGGGGCCTACAACGCCACTAAGGCCGCCGTCTGGATGTACACCAAGACCATCGCCCTCGAGGCGGCGAAGGGCGGCTGGAACGTGCGCTGCAATTCGGTCCATCCGGTCTTCATCAAGACGCCGATCCTCGATCCGTTCGTGGCCATGGCCGGCGGCGATGAGGCGACGGCGCACGAGAAGCTGGCCCGCGGCATTCCGCTGAAACGTATCGGCGAGCCGGACGACGTGGCGTACTGCGTCCTCTATCTCGCCTCGGACGAGTCGAAATTCGTCACCGGCGCCGAGTTCAAGATCGACGGCGGCATGCTGGCGCAGTGAGTCTCCGGGTTCAGTCTATGTCGGCGGGCAGTATCTGGCTCGAGAGCAGCGTCTCCATCGCCTCCCAGCGATCCCGCCCCTGCCGTTCGACCCAGGCCTGCACCACATCGCGGCCGAGGCCGTAGTTGATGATGTAGCTGCGGTAGGTGTCGATGAAGCGCAGCCGCTGGGTCGCCTTGGCGCGGTCGGCGAGGCTGTATTTCATCAGCTGCTCGATGGCCGTGTCACGGCTGATGCGGCCGGCCAGATAGGCGTCGGCGATCGTGTATTCCGCCCGGGCGAGCTGTCGGGTCAGCGCGGCCAGCTGCGCCTTCTTTTCCACCGTCGACGGATCCAGACCGGCCAGCGGGAACAGCACTTCGCGCTCGAAGTCCGTGCCCTCGTCGCCCGGGAAGGCGAGGTCGATGCCGTAGTTGGCGCTGCCCTCGGCCACGAACGACATGGGCGAAAACAGCGGATAGACGCTCATCTCGACCCAGCCGCGGTCGGTGACGAAGGTCTTCTCCAGCAGCGCATTGTAGACGTGGTGGCCCGGGTAGCCTTCGTGGCAGCCCAGATCGATCGCCCGCTCGGTGTAGATCGGGAAGTCGGCGTTGATCTCGATCTTCGAGTGCGAATTGCCCTGGTAATAATTATACCCCGACCACGGCTTGTCGCTGACGAAGGCGAGGGTGAAATTCTCGTTGGCGGGCAGGGTGATGTGCTGCGCGGTGCGGCGGCGGCATTCGGCGATGGCGGCGTCCATGACCACCTGCAGCCGGTCCTTCGGAATGACGTAGTGGGACTTGAACTCGGTGACCCGCTCGGCCAGCGAGCCGGGCCCCGGCAGGAGGGCGTCGATCTCGGCCAGAACCGGGTCGTAGGAGGACAGGGGCCGCAGCTCGGGGCGGACCCCGAACAGCGCCTCGGCCTCGTCGGCGAAGCTCAGCTTCTCGCCGGAGAGCATGCGCAGCCGGGCCGCCGCCGCCGAGACATGGGCGAGCAGATAGGCCCTGCGCTGCGCCACGGCCGGCTCCGCGCCGCGGGTCGATACCGCGTTCAGCCGGTCGGTGAGGGTCGCGGCGCCCTGGATCAGCTGCGGAATCTCGCGCGGATTGGCCTCGGCCGCCGCCAGCCATTCCGGCGGGCCGTAGTAGGCGTCGACGTAGCCTTCCTCGCGTTCGCCGATCTCGAGGATCAGGGCGACGTAGTCCCGGGCGATGGCGTCCAGGCTATCACCCGACGGGTCCGCCGGACCGGCCGGTGCCATGGGGGTCGCGCAGGCGCCGACCAGCAACAACAGGGCGAGAAGAACCGCACGCATCGAAAACCCTCCATCGTCGAAGCGGCGGCAGGCTAGAGCAGGACGCGCCGCGGCGGACCATTACAAATCGTCCAGAATGCTGCGGGGTTCAGGCGCGCATTCGGGATTGAGGGCGGAGCGGACCTGCTGTAAGCCCCTTCGTCCCGGCTTTGGCCGTCAGACGCACCCGTAGCTCAGCTGGATAGAGTACTGCCCTCCGAAGGCAGGGGTCAGAGGTTCGAATCCTCTCGGGTGCGCCATTCTCCCATCACATCGCAGCGACCGGCGCGGGGGCTCTTGCCAAGCGCCCGGCGCGGGGCATCATGGCGGGGCTGATCTGGGGAGGTCACAATGAAAATCGCCGCATCCATTGCCATCGTCGCATTCGCACTGGGGGGACCGGCCGCGGCCGAAACGTGGCAGGCGTTTTCGCGCAGCACCAACAACGCCTTCATGGCCGACGCCGACAGCATCGTGAGCGTGGACGGGATCACCTCCATCAAGGTCGCCACCGTGCCCCGCGCCGGCGAATCCGGCGACCGGAGCCATTCTGTCGAGACCTACCAGTTCCGCTGTGACGCCGGGCAGTGGCGCACCGCCGGCGTGGTCGAGTACGGGCCCGACGGAAGCGAGATTGGGCAGTATCCGGAGGACGACGCCGCATGGGAGCCGCTCCGCCGGGACACCATGCCCAACTACCTGAAGGAGATCGCCTGCGATGGCGCGCGCGCCGTGCCGCCGCACTGGCCGTCGATCCAGGCCTTCATCGACGCCGGGCGGCCATAGCGGCGGTCAGGCGTCGACGGCGGCGTCCAAGGCGTTGGCCTGGATGAACTCCCGACGCGGCTCGACCACGTCGCCCATCAGCTTGGCGAACAGGTCCGAGGCGTCCTCCTGGTGTTCGACGCTGACCTTGAGCAGGGTGCGGGCGTTGGCGTCCAAGGTGGTTTCCCACAGCTGCTCGGGATTCATCTCGCCCAGACCCTTGTAGCGCTGGATGGCGATGCCCTTCTTGCCCGCGTCTAGGACCGCTTCGAGCAGGTCCAGCGGACCGCGGATGGTCACGGTCTTGTCCTTGCGGCGATAGACGGCCAGCCTGTCGAACAGGCCCTCGAAGGCAGCGGAGCGTTCGGCCAGACGGCGGGCGTCCAGCGACCGGATGAGGGCCTCTTCCAGCACGACACGCTCGGTGACGGCGCGGCGCACGCGCTCGAACACCACCGCGCCCTGGGCGCCCGGGGAACCGGTCCAGTCGCCGTCGCCTTCCTCGGCGTAGAGGTTGAGACGGGCGGCCGCCTTCGACGGATCGGCGGCCTTCTCGTCGAACAGGCCGGCCAACGCCGCCTGCTCGACCGCGAAGGCGGGTGCGCGCTGCGACAGGCGATCGACGCCGGCCTTGAAGGCCTTGGCCTCCCGGACCAGAGCCTGCAGATCCAGACCGACGCGGCGCTCGCCGTTCGGCAGGTCCAGCTCGGCCTCGGAGGAGCCCTCCTCGATCAGGTAGGAGTCCATCTCCGCCTGGTCCTTGAGGTATCGCGACTGCTTGCCCTTGGAGACTTTGTAGAGCGGCGGCTGGGCGATGTAGACGTGGCCGCGTTCGATCAGCTCGGGCATCTGCCGGTAGAAGAAGGTCAGCAGCAGGGTCCGGATGTGGGCGCCGTCGACGTCGGCGTCGGCCATGAGGATGATCTTGTGATAGCGCAGCTTGTCGGCGTTGAAGTCATCGCGGCCGATGCCGGTGCCCAGCGCGAGGATCAGGGTGCCGATCAGATCGGAACTCAACATCCGGTCGAAGCGGGCGCGCTCAACGTTGAGGATCTTGCCCCGCAGCGGCAGCACGGCCTGGTTTTCGCGGTTGCGGGCCTGTTTGGCCGAGCCGCCGGCGGAATCGCCCTCGACGATGAACAGTTCGGCCTTGGCGGGGTCGCGTTCCTGACAGTCGGCCAGCTTGCCGGGCAGGGAGCTGATCTCCATCGCCGTCTTGCGCCGGGTCAGGTCGCGGGCCTTGCGGGCGGCCTCGCGGGCGGCGGCGGCCTCGATGATCTTGGCGACCACCTGTTTGGCCTCGACCGGGTGTTCCTCGAACCAGGTCGACAGGCCCTCGGAGCACAGACCCTCGACAGCCGGCCGGACCTCGGACGAAACCAGCTTGTCCTTGGTCTGCGAACTGAATTTCGGATCCGGCACCTTCACCGACAGCACGCAGGTCAGACCCTCGCGGGCGTCTTCGCCGGAGACCGAGACCTTCTCCTTGCGCGCCGCGCCGGCGGCGTCGATGTAGCTGCTCATGACCCGCGTCAGGCTGGCGCGGAAGGCCGACAGGTGGGTGCCTCCATCCCGCTGCGGGATGTTGTTGGTGAAGCACAGCATGGTCTCGTGGTAGCTGTCGTTCCACCACAGGGCGAGATCGATCTCGATCCCTTCCTTCTTGCCGCGGATGACGATGACGTCCTTGAGCAGCGGCGTCTTGGACTTGTCTAGGTGGCGTACGAAGGCTTCGACGCCGCCCTCGTAATGCAGGATCTCCTCAAACGGCTCGGCGCCGCGGTGGTCCTGCAGCTTGATGACCACGCCCGAGTTCAGGAAGGCCAGCTCGCGCAGCCGGTGCTCCAGCGTCTTCAGGTCGAAGTCGATGTGCGAGAAGGTGGTCACCGACGGGAAGAAGGTCACCTCGGTGCCCGACAGCGGCTGCCCGGCCCGCTCGCCGTCGGTGCGGATCGGGGCGTCACCGGTGACGCGCAGGCTCTCGACCGTGTCGCCGCGCTCGAAGCGCATCTCATGGCGCTTGCCGTTGCGGTAGATGACCAGCTTCAGCCAGTCCGACAGGGCGTTGACGACCGAGACGCCGACGCCGTGCAGGCCGCCGGAGACCTTGTAGGAGTTCTGGTCGAACTTACCGCCGGCGTGCAGCTGGGTCATGATGACCTCGGCCGCCGAGACGCCCTCGCCCTCGTGGATGTCGGTCGGGATGCCGCGGCCATTGTCGGTGACGGTCACGGAGCCGTCGGCGTTGAGGATCACCTGGACCAGATCGGCGTGACCCGCCAGCGCCTCGTCGATGGCGTTGTCGACCACCTCATAGACCATGTGGTGCAGGCCCGAGCCGTCGTCGGTATCGCCGATATACATGCCGGGCCGTTTGCGCACCGCGTCCAGGCCCTTGAGGACCTTGATGGAATCGGCGCCGTAGGCGGCCTCTTCGGCGGTGTCTTCGTGGCGCGCGGTCGGGTTCTGGTCGGTCATATATTCGGTCGGATCATCGCCCGCTTCGGGCCGGAAAGGACGGCGGTCGCGCCGTCCGGAATCATCTGTTTCCGGACAGCGAATCTCATCCGCGCCGGAACTGGCAAGATATAGGATTTTCCGGGGAAATTGCGAGCGAAACCGACGCAGTTCCACAGGTGTGGAACTGCGTCGGGGACGGGTGTTCAGAGGCGCCCGGGGCCTGTTCCGGGAGGGGCGGGGCGGCCGGCGGCTGGCCGACCGCGGCCGAAGGTCTCAGGCCAGCGAGCTGTCGATGTCCTTGCAGGCCTGGATCAGGCCTTGGACCGACTCCACCGACTTCGCCAGCATGGCCTTTTCGTCCTCGTTGGTGGTGAATTCGATCACCTTCTCGACCCCGCCCGCGCCGATCAGGGCGGGGACGCCGACGTAGAGGTCCGACAGGCCATATTCGCCGGACAGCCAGACGGCGCAGGGCAGGACGCGCTTCTGGTCGAGCAGGTAGGAACGGGCCATGGCCACGGCGCTCTCGGCCGGGGCGTAGAAGGCCGAACCGGTCTTGAGCAGGGCCACGATTTCGCCGCCGCCTTTACGGGTACGGTCGACGATGGCGTCCAGCTCTTCCTGAGACAGGAAGCCGGCCCCGACCGCGTCGGGCAGCGGCAGGCCGCCGACGGTCGAATGGCGCACCATCGGCACCATGTCGTCACCGTGGCCGCCCAGGGTCCAGGCGTTGATGTCCTGGATCGACACGCCGGTCTTCTCGGCGAGGAAGTAGGCGAAGCGCGCCGAGTCGAGCACGCCTGCCATGCCGACGACCTTCTCCTTCGGCAGACCCGAGAATTTCTGCAGCGCCCAGACCATGGCGTCGAGCGGGTTCGTGATGCAGATGACAAAGGCGTTCGGCGCGTGCTGTTTGATGCCCTCGCCGACGGCCTTCATGACCTTCAGATTGATGCCGATCAGGTCGTCGCGGCTCATGCCCGGCTTGCGCGGCACGCCGGCGGTGACGATACAGACGTCGGCCCCGGCGATATCGGTGTAGTCGTTGGCGCCCTTGAGCGCGACGTCGGTCCCGATCACGGCGGTGGCTTCGGCGATATCCAGCGCCTTGCCCTGCGGCGTGCCCTCGGCGATGTCGAACAGGACGACGTCGCCCAGCGCCTCGCGCGCCGCGATGTGAGCGAGGGTGCCGCCGATCATGCCGGCGCCGATAAGGGCGATCTTCGCGCGAGCCATTCTGTCTGTCTCCGGGGGGAAGGGGGTTGCGGTGCGATACCGCGGTCGGCCGGGGTCTAGACCCGCGCGCCCAGGCCTGCAACCGTGACGCCGCGTCAGGAGAGCCGATGGCCAGCCCGCCCGAAATCGTCAGCGTCGAGGACACCCCGGCGGACCTGATCCCGGTCGCCGACGAGGGCGCGATTCGGGCGGAGCTCGAGGCCTGGCGCGCCAGGGTGCTGAAGCGACCAGGCCTCTGGGACAAGGCGTCGCGGGCGGCGCAGGACAGCATCAATCGCGCCATCCCCGAGCGCGTGCACGCCGTCGTCACCTCGGGCGTCGAGGCGATGACCAAGGGCATTCTGACGGGTTCGGAGGTCCTCAGGGCGCGGCCGCCGGCGGGCGGGTCCCTGGCGGCGCGCGAGGCGAAGGCGCAAGCGATCATCCGCGCCTGCCGGAATGCGGCCAGCGTCGAGGGCGGCGTCGCCGGCGCCGGAGGCTTCCTGCTCGCCGCCGCCGACTTCCCCGCCCTGATGGCCATCAAGGTGCGGATGCTGGCGGACATCGTGGCGGTGTACGGATGGGGCGGCGGGGCGGCGGCCGAGCGGCTGTTCCTGCTGCACATCTTCCACCTCGCCTTCGCCAGCGCGAAACGGCGGCCCGAGGCGCTGAAGGCGCTGGAGGACTGGATCGCCGGCATGAACCAGCCGGACGGCGTGGCGGACTACGACTGGCGGCGTTTCCAGCAGGAGTACCGGGACTATATCGACCTGGCCAAGATGGCCCAGCTGATCCCGGTAGTCGGAGCGCCGATCGGCGCGGTGGTCAACTGGCGACTGGTCGAGCGGCTCGGCGAGACGGCGGTGATGGCGTGCCGGTTGCGGTGGTTCAGCCCCGCCGAAACCTAGAACGCCAGCGCCCGCCTCAATAGCTTCAGTCGATTGCCTTTGATTCAGGGATAGCGGGAGCCTATTTCGATCCCATGCTCCCCACCTTGCGCCAGCTCCAATATCTCAAGCTCCTCGCCGAGCACGCTTCGTTCAGCCGCGCGGCGGAGGCGGCGCATGTCAGCCAGCCGGCGCTGTCGGCGGGGGTGCAGGAGCTGGAGCGCATCCTGCGCGCGCCGGTCGTCGAGCGCACGCGCGGCAATGTGCAGCTCACCGCCGTGGGCGCCGAGGCAGTGCGGCGGGCCGAAGACGTGCTGGCCCGGACCGAGGATCTGGTCGAGGCGGCGAGAAACGCCGGCAAGCCCCTGTCCGGCCGCTTCCGGCTGGGCGTGATCCCGACCGTGGCCCCCTTCCTCCTGCCGGCCAAACTGCCGGCCCTGAAGGAGACGTATCCCGCCCTGCGGCTGTTCATCCGCGAGGACCTGACGCCGCGGCTGGTGGGCGGCTTGAAGGCGGGACAGCTGGATGCGGCGGTGATCGCCCTGCCCTACGCCGCTCACGGCATCGACCACGCCCGCATCGGCGACGACGAAATTCTGGCGGCGGCCCCCGCAGGTCATCCTCTGGCGGGCGCGGGCCCGATCCCGCCGGGCTCGCTGAGGGCCGAGGACCTGATCCTGCTTGAGGACGGCCATTGCCTGCGCGATCAGGCGCTGGCCGCGTTCGACATCGACCCGCCGAAGGGCGACGACGTCTTCGCCGCCACCTCGCTGCACACGCTGGTGCAGATGGTGTCGTCAGGCCTGGGCGTCAGCTTCCTGCCCGAGATGGCTGTGCGGGCGGGGCTGGCCGACATGCCCGGCGTGGTGGTCCGTCCCATCGCCGCCAGGGCGCCGCGCCGCGAGATCGTGGTCGCCTGGCGCACCGGCTCCAGCCGGGCCGCCGAGGCGAAGCTGCTGGCCGAGGCGCTGCGGATCGACTGAGGGCGCATTACGACTCCGTAAGGTGCGCCTGCTTTCGGCCCTGATAGGGTCGCCTCGCCCGCACCGGCGGGCGTTCGGAGCCGCCCCATGAAGTCCCGCCTGATCCTGACCGTCGCCGCCTCGGCGCTGCTTCTCGGCCTGCCCGCCGTCGCGCCCGCGATCGCCCAGACCGCCCCGGCCGCCGCCCCGGCGGGCGAGATCGTCGTGCCGCCGCTGGGCTTCCGCGAGCGCGTCCTGCCGAACGGGCTGAAGGTCTACACGGCGCGCGATACGGCCACCTCGAACGTGACGGTGCAGGTCTGGTACAAGGTCGGGGCCAAGGACGATCCGGAAGGGCGTTCGGGCTTCGCCCACATGTTCGAACACCTGATGTTCAAGGCGACCCGCAACCTGCCGCAGGAAACCTTCGACCGCCTGACCGAGGACGTCGGCGGCACCAACAACGCCTCGACCGGCCTCGACGTCACCAACTACTACGAAACCGTGCCGGCCCAGCATCTGGAGCGGATGCTGTTCGCCGAGGCCGAGCGGATGGGTTCGCTGGTCGTCGACGAGGCTTCGTTCGAGAGCGAGCGGGACGTGGTCAAGGAGGAGTTCCGGCAGCGCGTGCTGTCGACCCCCTACGGCCGGTTCCAGCGCCTGCACTCCCAAGCCTTCATCTATCAGACCAGCCCCTACCGCCGGCCCGGGATCGGCTCGATCGCCGACCTCGACGCGGCGACGATGGACGACGTGCTGCGCTTCCACGAGACCTTCTACCGGCCCGACAACGCCTATCTGATCGTGGCCGGCAATTTCGACCAGGCGCAGCTGGACGCGTGGATCGACCAGTATTTCGGCGGCATAGAGAATCCCGACCGGCCCCTGCCCGAGAACAACGTGCCGGAGACCTTCGGCCCGGCCCGCGAGGCGACCTTCTACGGCCCGAACGTGCCGCTGCCCATGGTGCAGATCACCTGGCCGACCGTGCCCTACAACCACCCGGACCGCGCGGCGCTCGACGTGCTGGACGGCATCCTGTCGACGGGCGAGAGCTCGCGGCTCTACCAGTCGCTGGTCTATCGCCAGCAGATCGCCACCACCGCCTCCTCCTCGAACAGCCAGCAGCAACAGGTCGGGGTGCTCAACACCTTCGCCATCATGAGCGACGGCAAGACCGCGGATGAGGGTCTGGCGGCGCTGCGGACCGAGGTGGCCCGGCTGCGCGACGAGCCGGTCAGCGAGGCGGAAGTCGCCGAGGCCAAGACCGAACTGACAGCCCAGGCCCTGCGTGGACTGGAGACCATCGACGGCCGCGCCTTCCAGCTCGGCTACGCCCTGATCATGACCGGCGACCCGACGGCCGCCGACCGCGACATCCCGAACATCCAGCGGGTCACCGCCGCGGACGTGCAGCGGGTGGCGCGCCAGTACCTGACCGACGATCGAGCCATCGCCATGCGCTATCTGCAGGCCGACGACGCGCACCCGGTCTCCGAGGTGCAGGAGGTCTTCACCGCTCCGGTGACCCTGGCCGAGCTCGCGCCCGCGGGCGAGCCGGTCACCCTGCTGCCCGAAGGCCAGCGTACGCCGCTGCCGGAGCCGGGCGCGGCCATCGACGCGGCGACGCCGCAGGTGGCGGAGCGCCGTCTCGCCAACGGCATGCGGGTGCTCGTGGCGACGAAGCCGGGCCTGCCGCTGGTCTCGGCGCGGCTGAGCTTCAACGCCGGAACGGCGGACGACGCCGCGGCCGGCAAGGCGGGCGTGGCCAATCTCACGGCCTCGCTGCTGACCCAGGGCACCGAGACCCGCTCGGCCCCCGAGATCGCCACCGAGATCGAGCGGCTTGGGGCCGACATCGGCGCCGGGGCCGGCGTGGACTTCACCAACGTCTTCGCCTCCTCGCCGGCCAATGTCTTCCCGCAGACCATGGCCCTGATGGCCGACATCGTGCGCAATCCGGCCTTCACCGCCGAGGACCTCGACCGCGAAAAGACCCAGACCCTGAACGGCCTGCGCGTGCAGCTGGCGCAGCCCGGTCCGGTGGCCAGCCTGGCGGCGGCCCGGGCGGTCTACGGCGACGCGCCCTACGCCGTCCCCGGCTCGGGCACGCCCGCGTCGATCCCGTCGATCGGGCGCGAGGATCTCGTCGCCTTCCACGGCGGCATGTACCAGCCGTCGAACGCCACCCTCGTCTTCTCGGGCGACATCACGCCGGACGCCGCCTATGCGCTGGCCGAGCAGGCGTTCGGCGACTGGCAGGCCGGTCCGGCGGGGGCCCCGGTCGCGGATCCGGCCGGTCCCGCGGCCGCGCCGCGCGTGATCGTCATCGATCAGCCCGGCGCCGGACAGGCGGCGGTCGTCGCGGCGATGCGCGGGATCGCCCGCACCGACGAGGACTATTTCCCGGTCCTGGTCGGCAACGGCGTCATGGGCGGGGGCTTCTCTGCCCGCCTGAGCCAGGAGATCCGCATCAAGCGCGGCCTCAGCTACGGAGCCTACTCCAGCCTCAGCGCGCGCGAGGACGAGGGCCTGCTCTCGGCCTCGGCCCAGACCCGCAACGACGCCGTGCCGCAGGTGGCGGAACTGATCCTGGCCGAGATCGCGCGCCTGTCGGCGGAGCAGGCGACCGAGGCCGAACTGGCGCCTCGCAAGGCGACCTTGGTCGGATCGTTCGGGCGTTCGCTGGAGACCGTCGACGGTCTCGGCGGTCTGGTCGCCAACCTGGCGCTCTACGGCCTGCCGCTGACGGATCTGGCCAGCTACGACGAGGACGTCAACGGCGTCACTCCGGCGCAGATCCAGGCCGCCGCGGCGGAGCATCTGCCGGCCTCGAACGCCAGCCTGGTCGTCGTCGGCGACGCCTCGGTCTTCATCGAGGCGCTGCGGGCGAAATATCCGAACGTCGAGGTAATCCCGCTGTCCGACCTGAACATCGACTCGGCGACGTTGCGGTAGGCCTCAGCTGGACAGGCAGACGACCTGGGCCACGCGGAGGTCGCGGCGCAGGTCGTCGGCGACGAGGCCGTAGTTGTCGATGGTGACGGTGCGGCCCGTGAGCGGCTCGTCGGCCTTCTGCAGGCCGCGGATGGCGGGGCCGAAGGTGTCGGGCGAGGTGGTGTAGATGCGGCCCCGGCGCGGGCTTTCGGCGATGGTGACGCCGACGGCGCGGCCCTGCCGGTCCAGCACCGGCGCGCCGGACAGTCCGGCGAGGGTGCCGCCCAGCCGGTCGGTGCGGCCCACTTCGGCCCAGGCCAGCACGGGCTCGTCGCGCTGGCCCCGGCCGCGCACCCGAAGCGTCTCGCGGCCGAGCAGACGCGAGGTGACCTCGCCGGCGCGGCCCTGCGGGAAGCCGGGATGGAAGGCGCGCTGGCCCTTGCGCAGCGGCCCGTCGCCGACGACTGGTATCGCCGCCGGTCCGCCGGCGGTCTGAAGCACCGCGATGTCGGCGCGCGGGGCGAGGCGGACGTCGGCGGCGACGGCGCGGTCCCCGCCGACCATTATGGCCGGCCGGCGGCAGCCCTCGACCACGTGCCGGGCCGTGACCCAGCGGCCCTCGTCCGCGATCGAGAAGGCGGTGCCGGCGGCGGGCTGGAAGGGGATGTCCGGGGCGTTGACGGTGACGGCGGGATCGAACGGGGTGACCGGGCCGAGCAGGGCGCCTTCCATCTCGTCCGGCGGTGGCGGGGCCGGTGGGGCGTCGGCGTTCTCCCGCTGGCCGAGGGAGAGGCCGATCAGGGCGGCGAGGACGAGGGTGTAGATCACCCAGTCGGGCGGACGGGCCATCGCCTCAGCCGGTCAGGGCGGCGGCCAGGATGACCGCCGTGGCGAGCTTGGCGCCGACCAGCAGCACGGCGGCCGAGACCTCGCCCTCGCGGATGCGCTGGGGCAGGCCGGTGAGCAGCAGGTCGACGATGCGGAACACCAGCAGCTGGAGCACCACCGTGGCGACGCCCCAGATCAGGATGTCGCGAACCGAGGTCGAGACGCTGAGACTGATGGCCAGCGGAACCGCGAGGCCGACCAGCACGCCGGCGAAGGCCACCGAGGCGGCGGCGTTGCCCTCGCGGATCAGGGAGATCTCCTTCCACGGGGTCAGCAGGGCGTAGATCACCGCGCCGGCGACCAGCAGGCCCAGAGTCACGCCGAGATGGAGCACCGTCGTGGGGAAGCCGGTAGCGAAGGCCTGAACCTCGGGGCTTTCGAGCACGGTGGTGAGAGACGAGGAGTCCATGGCTGTCCGGGCGGCTGACACAGCAAGGCTGTGCCCCAATCCCGCCCCAATCCGCAAGCGTGGCGGAGCCACAGTTGGTGAGGAATTGTTACGGGCCCAGGTGGGCCTACCTCGCTTCGCGCTACTTGAGGCCGAGGATTCCCGCCGCCTTCAGGCGGCTTCGACGGTTCCGGCGGCGGCGGCCTGTCCGGCGCGGCGGACGCTGGCCCGGACCTTTTCGCTCTCGGACTTCAGCTGGCCGCAGGCGGCGAGAATGTCGCGGCCGCGCGGGGTGCGGATCGGCGAGGCGTAGCCGGCCTTGTTGAGGATGGCCGCGAACCGCTCGATGGTCTTCCAGTCCGAGCATTCGTAGTCCGTGCCCGGCCACGGGTTGAACGGGATCAGATTGACCTTGGCCGGAATGCCCTCGATCAGCTTCAGCAGGGCGCGGGCCTCTTCCGGGCTGTCGTTGACGCCCTTGAGCATGACGTATTCGAAGGTCACGCGGCGGGCGTTGGAGAGGCCCGGATAGGCGCGGATGGCGGCCATCAGCTGTTCGAGATTGTACTTCTTGTTCAGCGGCACCAGCACGTCGCGAAGGGCGTCGTTGGTGGCGTGCAGGCTGATCGCCAGCATGGCCTGGGTGCGGGTCCCCAGCGCCTCGAGTTGCGGCACCACCCCCGAGGTCGAGACCGTGATCCGGCGTCGCGACAGGGCGATGCCCTCGTTGTCGGAGATGATGTCGATGGCGTTGGCGACGTGGTCCAGATTGTAGAGCGGCTCGCCCATGCCCATGAACACGATGTTCGACAGGCGGCGGTCTTCCTTGGGCGACGGCCATTCGCCGAGGTCGTCGCGGGCGACCTGGACCTGGGCCACGATCTCGGCGGCGGTCAGGTTGCGGACCAGCTTCTGGGTGCCGGTGTGGCAGAAGGTGCAGTTCAGGGTGCAGCCAACCTGCGACGAAACGCACAGGGCGCCGGCGCGACCCACATCGGGGATGTAGACGGTTTCGATCTCGATACCCGGGGCGGTGCGGATCAGCCATTTGCGGGTGCCGTCCTTCGACACCTGCCGCTCGACGATCTCGGGACGGGCGAGGGTGAAATGCCCGGCCAGTCTGGCCTGCATGTCCTTCGCCACATTGGTCATCGCCGCGAAGTCGGTGACGCCGTAGTGGTGGATCCAGCTCCACACCTGCGAGGCCCGCATCTTCGCCTTCTCCGGCGGGCAGACCCCGGCGTCGATCAGCGCCTGACGCAGTTCGGCGCGCGTCAGACCGGAGAGGTTGACCGCGGCGGTCAGAACGGCCGCTGACGTGCGCGAAAGGTCGAGCGTAAGGCTCAAGGGGACATCCTTGGGTGGCGGGAGGCGCGCCTTATACCACAGATCGGGCTGGTTTTAAGGCGGGGGAGGGACCGGGGCGCCGGCGAAAAAAACGGTGTGTCAGAGTCGGCAGAGTCGGCGCCGGAAAATGGTGTGAGAGTCGGCAGAGTCGGCGCCGGAAATCGGTGCGGCAGAGTCGGCAGAGTCTACATCCTCGAATGACGAGCGCCTGTAGACGGCGGTCGGGGGATAGGATTGTCAAAGACCACGGCACGCGAACGCCGACAGTATGGGCCGGCGGTCTCCTCAGGCGCGTTCATGACGCTGTCGCCGGGACGTTGTGCCGGAAATACAGCGGGTTGGCTGTTGAAAGTGTGATGGCTGGCGGCGAATTTGCAGCGCAGCAATTCTAGTCCCTTCTCCCTCCGGGGGAGAGGATTCGCTTTTGCCCTAGTCCGCCGCGTCCTCGATGTGGTGGATCTGGTCGTCGTCGAGGCCGAAGTGGTGGCCGATCTCGTGAATCAGGACGTGGGCGATGATCTCGGACAGGCCGACGTCGCCGCGCTCGCACCATTCGTCGAGGATCGGGCGGCGGTAGAGGAAGATGCGCGACGCCTCCGGGGCGGGGCCGAGACCCTCGCGGCGGCCGATGTCGACGCCGTGGTAGAGGCCGGTGAGTTCGAACGGGTCCTCCATCTCCATCATCGCCAGGGTCTCGTCGTCGGCGAAGTCGTCGACGCGGATGACCACGTCGCCCGCCAGCGAGCGGAACGGCTCGGGCAGGCCGTCGAAGGCCTCGCGCGCCAGCCGGGCGAAGTCGTCGAGGGAGGGGGCGAGTTGGTCGGTCCAGCGGCTGCTCATGCGGAGCCATATCGGACCTCCGGAGCATCCTCGCAAATCCCGCGACGCGGGTTATGGTTACCGAATCGGTATTGGGCGGCCCGCGTAACGGGGCCGGGGCGCGGAGCAGAACGACAGGATGGCCGAGGCCGACATCGCCTATGTCGCGACCGCGGGCGCCGCGGGGCTGGCGCTGGCGCTCAGCGCCTGGGCGGCGCGGCTGCGCGGGCGGCTGGCCGAGCGGGCGCAGACGGCCGAGGCGGAACTGTCGGCGGCGCGTATCGCCCTCGCCGACCGTGACGGGGCGCTGGCGGCGTTCGAGGACGCGCGGCTGGCCCTGACCCCGGACGGCCACACCCGGCGGCTGGGCGCGGCGGCGGCGTGGAACGCCATCACCCGTGAACTGGCCGGGCAGGAATGGCCCGAGGTCGATCCGGCGCTGGTCGTGCTCGACGCCGTGCGCGCGGCGGCCGGACCGCGGCTGGACGCCCTGATCGACCAGGGCGAACCCTTCGACGCCGTGCTGGACGGCGCCGGCGGGGCGTGGGCGGTCGAGGGACGATCCTCGGCGGGGGCGGCGTGGCTTCGGCTGTCGCGGCTGGGGCTGGTGGGCACGGCCGCGGAAAGCGGGCTGGGACTGCTGGCCGACGCCTATCCCGCTCCGACCTGGATCACCGACGCGGCCGGACGTCTGGCCTGGGCCAACAAGGCGTGGCTGGCCGAGATGAAGGCCGACAGCATCGACGCGGCGCGGGAGAAGGGCCTCAGCTTCGACCGCGGAGCCGACGCCATCGTCGCCGAGGCGGGGCGGCTGCATCAGCGGCAGGAGGGCTTCCGCTGGACCACCGGCGGCGGACGGCGGCGGGCGTGGCGCATCGTGGCCGAACCCGCGCCCGGCGGGGCCGGAGCGGTGCTGGCCTTCGCCCTCGACATGACCGAGGCGGAAGAGACGCGCGACACCCTGCGCCGCCACGTCGAGGCCCATGACGAGACGCTGAACCACCTCGCCGACGCCGTGGCCATCTTCGGCCCGTCGAAGCGGCTGGCCTTCCACAACACCGCCTTCCAGCAGCTGTTCAACATCGATCCGGCCTGGCTGGACGAGCGGCCGACGCACGCCGAGCTGCTGGACCGGCTGCGCCAGCGCCGGCTGCTGCCCGAGGTCATCGACTACGCCGGCTGGAAGGCCAACGAACTGGACTTCTACGGGGCTTCCGAAGCCGCGCCGGACGACAGCTGGTCCCTGCCCGACGGCCGCACCCTGCGCGTGGTGCGCCAGCCGCACCCGTTGGGCGGGGTGCTGCTGCTATTCTCGGACATCACCGACGAGCTGCAGCTGCGCAGCCGGTTCAACGCCCAGATCCAGGTGCAGAAGGCCACGCTCGACAAGCTCAACGACGCCGTGGCCGTGTTTGGCTCCGATGGCCGCATCCGCCTGCACAACGAGGCCTTCGACACCTTCTGGAACGTACCGGGCGAGGCGCTGGACGCGGCCAGCGATTTCGACGCCATCGCCGCCCTGTGCCAGGAGACCATGCCCGACCCGGCGCTGTGGCTGGGACTGAAGGCGCGGGTCGCCGACCCCGATCCGGAAAGCCGGGTGCCGATCGCCGGCGAGGGACGCACCGCCGACGGCCGCATCGCCTCGTGGCAGACCCGGCCGCTGCCGGACGGCGCGACTCTGGTGGCCTTTTCGGACATTACGGCCCGGCGCGGGCTGGAGCAGGCGCTGGCCGCCAAGGCCCAGGCGCTGGAGGAATCGACGGCGCTGAAGCGCGAGTTCGTCGGCAGCGTCAGCTACGAACTGCGCACGCCGCTGACCACCATCGTCGGCTATTCCGAACTGCTGGAGACACAGGCCGATCTGCCGGAGCGCAGCCGCCAGCACGCCGGGGCCATCCGGGTCGCCGCCAGCCAGCTGGCCGGCTCGATCGACGACGTGCTCGACATGGCCCAGATCGACGCCGGCGAGATGGAGCTGACCCTCGGCGACGTGCGCGTCTGCGACCTGCTCGAAGAGGCGGCCGACAAGGTCCGCGAGCGGATCGAGGGCCGCGGCGCGACCCTGACCGTGACCTGCCCGACCGGCCTGAAGCCGATCCGCGCCGACGCGCAGCGGGTCGGGCAGGCGCTGGGGTATCTGCTCGACAACGCCGCCCGGGCGGTGTCGGAAGGCGGCGCCGTGACCCTGACGGCGGAGGCCGCGCCGGCCGAGGTGCGCATCCGTGTCGAGGACACCGGGCGCGGCATCCCCTACCACCTGCAGGCCCATGTCTTCGACCGCTTCGTCAAGCGCGAGCGGGGCGGGCCGGGCGTCGGCCTGGCCCTGGTCAAGGCCTTGGTCGAACTGCACGGCGGCTGGGCCGAGGTGGAGAGCGAGCCGGGCAAGGGCGCGGCCTTCATCCTGCACCTGCCGCTGGAGGCGACCAGCGTGGCCGCGGCGCCGGAGTTGAGGCTGGGATAGCTTCCGCATTCCGCTCATCCCGGCGAAAGCCCGGACCCGGCGCCTTGGGTGGCCGCTCTCTGATCCGATGTCCCCGGCGGTCGTCCCGAGGTGCGAGTTTCAAGCTGGACAGCGCCGGGTCCCGGCTTTCGCCGGGATGAGCGGAAGACTATGGAGGGTTCAGTCCCGCAGGATTCCCCATGGCCAAACTCCTCAAGACCGCGCTGATCTACGACTTCGACGGCACGCTCGCGCGCGGCAACATGCAGGAAGTCACCTTCATCCCCTCGGTGGGGATGGGGATCGGCGACTTCTGGGGCGCGGCGGACAAGCTGACCCGCGAGGCCGACGCCGACAACATCCTGATGTACATGCAGCTGATGCTGCAGCGGGCTCGGGAGAACGATCACCCGATCACGCGCGAGCTGCTGGCCGGGCACGGCGAGGACGTCAAGCTGTTCGACGGGCTGAAGTCCGACCTGACCGGCAAGGGCTGGTTCGAACGCATCAACGCCGTGGGCGAGAAATACGGGCTGGAGATCGAGCACTACATTATCTCGGCGGGGCTCGAGGAGATGATCGACGGCTGCCCGATCCGGCCGGAGTTCCGGCACGTGTTCGCCTCGAAATTCGTCTACGACGAAAACGGGGTGGCCATCTGGCCGGCGGTGGGCGTCAACTACACGACCAAGACCCAGTATCTGTTCCGGATCAACAAGGGCGTGCTCAATCACTGGGAGCACGAGAAGATCAACCGCTTCATGGCCGACGACGACCGGCCCGTGCCGTTCGACCGGATGATCTTCCTCGGGGACGGCGACACCGACGTGCCGACGATGAAGATGATGCACACCAAGGGCGGCTTCTCGATCGCGGTCTACGACCCGCGCAATTCCGAGCGCGACCAGCAGAAGATTTACGGCCTGATCTCCGAGGACCGGGTCAATTTCGTCGCCGCCGCCGACTACCGCGAGGGGTCGGCGCTGGACCTGATCGTCAAGGGGCTCATCGGCCGGATCGCGATCAACGCCGGGACGATGCCCGACGGAGTGTAGCTTCTAGCGGCCGCCGGCGCGCAGGAAGGCGGCGCGGGCGGCGGCGAGGCGGGAGGGGACGAGGCCGCGCAGGGACGAGGCGGCGGCGCTGCGCTTGACGCCAGCCTCCTGTCCCTTGCACCAGACCACCTCGGCCTCGACCGCCGTGGCCAGGGCCATGTCGATGAGCACGATCTGTTTCGGCAGGGCGAGGTTGCGGTCCATGCGCAGGCGTGCGCCCGACCTGGACTGGTCGACGATCAGGCAGGGCAGTTCGAGACCGGTCGTGACGATCAGACCGCGCGTGTTGGCGGGCCAGCGGGGCTCCAGTCTGCGGTCGTCGGGTCGGTTCATCGGACGGTGGTTACCGGCTGACGGTTTCGATCCAGTTTCACTGTGATGCTGGATCGCACGCCGCCCGACAGCATACGCCGGGTGACGCGTTCGAAATACTGGATGAAGCCGGCGAGGCGGGCGCGCTCTTCAGGGGGCAGGTCGGCGGGGGCGAGGCCGAGCAGGTCCGCCTCCTGCTGGCAGCGCCAGTCCAGCACCACTTCAAAGCCGGGCGCCTGCAGAAACAGGATGGCGTCGAAGCGGGCGGCGAAGGCGGCGTAGGGACCGGCGACGAAGCCGTTGACGGCGCGCCGCCAGTCGCCGTCGGGATCGTGGTCGCGCTCGAGGGCGTTGACCGGAGCGGCGAGGGCGGCCTCGTCCTGCGGCAGGGCGCCGAGGCACCAGGCGTCGATCAGGACGGCGGACGGCCGGCCGGTGAACCGGCGCCAGCGCTCGACGGGCCAGCGGTCGTCGCCGCGCTTGTCAAAATCGGGGATGAGGGTTTCGTCGCCGGGGGCGGCGGCGGACAGGCCGTCGATCAGGTCCTGCAGCAGCGCCAGATCGTGCGTGCCGGGGGGGCCGCGGACCACGAACAGCGGATGGAGTTCGCGCGCCAAGGCCCCGCGCTCCGCCCGGGTCAGATAGACGTCGTCGATGGAGATCTGCGCGGCGCCGAAGCGTTCGGCGGCCTCGCGGGCGAGGGTGGTCTTGCCCGACCCTTGCGCCCCGACGATGGCGATCAGCGGCGGGCGGTGCTTCGGACCCGCTGCGATCAGATCGCCGACGAGTTCGACCAGGTCCGGGTGCGCGCGGCCCACGGCCGGCTCAGTGCTGGGATTCGGGCAGCCGCACGATCAGGCCGTCGAGCTCGTCGCTGACCCGGATCTGGCAGGAAAGGCGCGAATTCGGCTGCACGTTCTCGGCGAAGTCCAGCATCGACTCCTCCATGGCCGAGGCGCGGCCGGTCTCGGCCTGGAAGTCCTCGTCGACGTAGACGTGGCAGGTGGCGCAGGCGCAGGCCCCGCCGCAGTCGGCGTCGATGCCCGGCACATTGTTGCGGATGGCGCCCTCCATGACGGAGAGGCCGTTCTTGACCTCGACCACATGCTCGCGGCCGTCGTGTTCGATGTAGGTGATCTTAGCCATCGCACCGCTCTTAGCGCGGTATTCGGCGCTGGCAATGCGCAACGACGCATGGACGGAGGCGGCGGTCGCTCGCCCCCGTCCGTTCGCACGGGTCAGTGGCGGGCCTGACCGCCATGGCCGCCGCCGTCCTGCATGGCGACGATCTCGTTGTAGTGCCGCGCCACGATCGGAACGGCGGTCCCGGCGGCGGTCTTCAGCTGGGGAGTGTCGCCATTGCGGGAGTAGCTGGTGTGCAGGGTCAGCGCCTCCCGGTGCGCTTGCACCTGCTGCTGCTTGTAGAGCGCATCGCGCGCTGTGCCCTGGGCGGCCTGAAGCTGGCGGATCATCTGCGATTTCGGCGCGTCGAGCGCCGGGGGCGGCGGGGTCAGGCCGGCGGCCCGGGCCGCGGCGGCGACCGTCGCCGTCGTCTGGGTGTGATGGTCGATCATCATCTGCGCGAACCCGCGCAGCCCGGCGTCCTGGGTGGTCTGCAGGACCAGCTGGCTGGACTGGATCTCGTACAGATCGCTGGCCCCGGCCATACGGACGAACTCCATGGCGGCGGGCGCAGGCTGGTCCATCGCCGCCTCGGCGACCATGGCGGCCTCCCCGGTCGGCATCGATCCACAGGCGGACACAAGCGCGGCGGCGGCCGCGCACAAAAGCAGGCGTTTCATCGATCAACTCCCTGAAAGCGCAGTGGCGCGCGGGAGGCAACCGGGAGATCGGCCTGTCGTTCCTGTGTCGGATTATCGACGGACTAGGCCGCTTCCGTCTTCTTCCGCGACGGCGAGACCATCAGCTTCTTGGTCTCGGCGATGGCCTTGGCCGGGTTCAGGCCCTTCGGGCACACCTGGGCGCAGTTCATGATGGTGTGGCAGCGGTAGAGCTTGAACGGGTCCTCGAGGTCGTCGAGCCGCTTGTCGGTGGCGTCGTCGCGGCTGTCGGCGATCCAGCGGTAGGACTGCAGCAGGGCGGCCGGGCCGAGGTATTCGGTCTGGTTCCACCAGTAGCTCGGGCAGGACGTCGAGCAGCAGGCGCACAGGATGCACTCGTAGAGGCCGTCGAGCTTCGACCGCTCCTCCGGCGTCTGCAGCCGCTCGGTCTCCGGATCCGGCTCGTCGGACTGGAGGTAGGGCTGGATGGAATCGTACTGGGCGTAGAACAGGGTCAGGTCGGTGACCAGGTCCTTGACCACCGGCTGGTGCGGCAGGGGCGCGATCGAGATGGTCGACGACGAGCACTCCTCCCAGCCCTTGGTGCAGGCCAGGGTGTTGCGGCCGTCGATGTTCATCGAGCAGGAGCCGCAGATGCCCTCGCGGCACGAGCGGCGGAAGGCCAGGGTCGGGTCGATCTCGTTCTTGATGTGGATCAGGGCGTCGAGCAGCATCGGGCCGTGGTCGTCGGCCGAGACCTCGTAGACGTCCCAGCGCGGGTCGGCGTCGACCTCGGGGTCGTAGCGGTAGACCTTGTAGGTCTTGACGTTCTTCGCGCCGTCCGGGGCCTTGTGGACCTTGCCCTTGGTGGGCTTCGAACCGCGGGGGAGGGTGAGCTGGACCATGGGATCAGACTTCTATGGGTCGGCGTGCGAGGTCGTCAGGCAGGGTGTGGGCGTCGGCCATCCAACCCATGCGGCTGCGCACCCAGATCTGCTCGACGGGCGGGGCGGCGTCGGGATCGTCCAGGCTGGCGGTGGTGATGTCGATGCGGTCGCCGTAGGCGGCGTCCTTGAAGGTGATCTGCGTGCCGCACCGGCCGCAGAACGTCCGCTCCGCGTGGTCTGACGAGGCGTAGCGGACCGGCTCCCCGCTCATCGCGAGGTCGGCCTCGCGCACCGTGAACCACGCGACCGCAGGAGCCCCGGTGGTCTTGCGGCAGAGTTCGCAATGGCACAGGGCGCGCTCGAACGGTTCGCCGTCCGCCTCGTAGCGTACCGCTCCACAATGACAGCCGCCGGTGAGCATTCAGTACACCCGAGCCTTGGGCTCGATGTAGCCGATGTCGTTCGACATCGTGTAATTGTGGACCGGGCGGTAATCGATCTTCACCGCGTCGCCGGGGACCTTCCAGGCGAGGGTGTGCTTCATCCAGTTCACGTCGTCGCGGTCCGGATAATCCTCGCGGGCGTGGGCGCCGCGGCTTTCGGTTCGGTTCAGCGCCCCCTCGATGGTGACCAGGGCCTGATCGATCAGGTTGTCGTATTCGAGGGTCTCGACCAGATCGGTGTTCCAGATGAGGCCCCGGTCGGTGGTCCTGATGTCGGCGCCCGCGGCGTGGATGGCGCGCAGCTTGGCCACACCCTCCTCCAGCGTCTTGCCCGTGCGGAACACGGCGGCGTCCGACTGCATGGCGCGCTGCATCTCGATGCGCAGCTTCGCGGTCGGGGTCGCGCCGTCGGCGTGACGGAAGCGGTCGAGACGCGACAGGTGGCCGTCGGTGGCGGAGGCGGGGGCGGCGGGCACGGCGGAAGTCTTGTCAACCACCTCGCCGCAGCGAAGGCCGGCGGCGCGGCCGAACACCACCAGATCGGTCAGGCTGTTGGAGCCGAGGCGGTTGGCGCCGTGCACCGAGACGCAGGCCGCCTCGCCCACCGCCATGAGGCCGGGGACCACGCTGTCGGCATTGTCGCCGACCTTGGTCAGCACCTCGCCGTGATAGTTCGTGGGGATGCCGCCCATGTTGTAGTGGACCGTCGGCAGGACGGGGATCGGCTGTTTGGTGACGTCGACGCCCGCGAATATCTTCGCGCTCTCCGAGATGCCGGGCAGGCGCTCGTGCAGGATCTTCGGGTCGAGGTGATCGAGGTGCAGGTGGATGTGGTCCTTGTTGGGACCCACGCCGCGGCCTTCACGGATTTCGATGGTCATGGAGCGGCTGACCATGTCGCGCGGCGCGAGGTCCTTCACGGTCGGCGCATAGCGCTCCATGAACCGCTCGCCCTCGGAGTTGGTCAGATAGCCGCCCTCGCCGCGCGCCCCCTCCGTGATCAGGCAGCCGGCGCCGTAGATGCCGGTCGGGTGGAACTGGACGAACTCCATGTCCTGCAGCGGCAGGCCGGCGCGCAGCACCATGGCGTTGCCGTCGCCGGTGCAGGTGTGGGCGCTGGTGGCCGAGAAATAGGCGCGACCGTAGCCGCCGGTCGCCAGGATGACCATCTTGGCGCGGAAGCGGTGCAGTTCGCCGGTGTCGAGCTGGAGCGCGGTAAGGCCCGTGCAGGCGCCGTCCTGCATGATCAGGTCGAGCGCGAAATATTCGACGAAGAATTTCACCTCGCGGCGGACCGACTGGCCGTAGAGGGTGTGCAGGATGGCGTGGCCGGTGCGGTCGGCGGCGGCGCAGGTGCGCTGCACCGGGCCCTCGCCGAAATTGCGCGTCATGCCGCCGAAGGCGCGCTGATAGATCTTGCCCTCGTCGGTCCGCGAGAAAGGCACGCCCCAGTGCTCGAGCTCGTAGACTGCCTTGGGGGCGTTACGGACGAGGTATTCGATGGCGTCCTGGTCGCCGAGCCAGTCCGACCCCTTGACGGTGTCGTACATATGCCATTGCCAGGAATCCTCGCCCATGTTGCCGAGCGAGGCGGAGATGCCGCCCTGGGCCGCGACGGTGTGCGAGCGGGTCGGGAAGACCTTGGTGACGCAGGCGACCTTCAGCCCCTGCTGGGCCGCGCCAAGGGCCGCACGAAGGCCGGACCCGCCCGCGCCGACGACGACGACGTCATAGGCATGGTCGACGAATTCATAAGCAGCCACGCGATCAGGCTCCCAGGCCGGCAGGCAGCGGGGCCGAGCCCAGCGCCAGGCGCACGATGAAGAAGACGCCCGCCGCGGCGAGCAGGACGCAGACCAGGCCGATCAGACCGACCAGGGTGTTCCGCGACACGGGCTTGTGGATGTAGTCGTCGACGATGACCTTGGCGCCCATGTTCATGTGCCACAGGCTGACCAGCAGGGTGACGGCCAGCAGGGTCGCGTTGACCGGCGACCGGAACCACTCCATCGCGTCGTCGTAGCCGGCGCCGGACAGGACCCAGCCGCTCCACAGGCCCCACAGGGTCAGGGGGATCAGGATCAGCGACGACAGCCGCTCCTGCATCCACTCGCCCGCGCCATGGCGTTCGGAGACCTTCACGCCCTTGATGTAGCTCCTGGTCCCGAGGCTCAAAGGACGACCCTCCCGGTCATGAACAGCGCGGCCCAGAAGACGGCGACGATGACGACGGCGGCGACCATGCTGACGATGGTCAGGTTGGTGGCGGTCTTCGGCGTCAGGCCCGAGCCCGCGTCCCAGATCATGTGCCGGATGCCGGCGGTCAGGTGGTAGGCGCCGGCGAGGCTGAGCCCGAACCAGACCAGGAGGCCGAGCGGCGAACCCATGATCGAGGCGAAGCGGGCGTAGGCGTCCGAGCCGAACGCCGCCGAGCCGAGCCACGCCACGACGAACAGGGTCCCGAACGACAGGGCGCCGGCCGCGATCCGGTTCAGGATCGACCCCGCCATGGTCAGATGGAAGCGCCAGACCTGCAGGTGGGGCGAAAGCGGACGGACGCGGCCGTTGGGCTGGCGCACGAACCGGCCGGTCTGGTCTTCCGTCGGATCGTTGGAGGCGTCGCCCGGCAGGGGGGAGATCGACATATGCGAATGGTTCTCAGAAACCTGAGCGAAATCAGCCGCTCGAAATCGGTGATCAGGCTTTAGTCCAGCCGCGCCGCAGGGGTCAACGAAGCGTGGGCGCGGGGCGTGCGGATGAATCACGAATTCGCCCGGTTCACCCGGTCTGGCTGATCCGGATGCGCGACGCCGCCGCCTGCAGCGCCTGGGCGCCGTAGGGCGTCGGAGCGCCGCGGCCCCAGACCGGGTCGGGCCAGAGGCCGTCGTCGTGGCGGCGGCCGACGACGTGCACATGCAGCTGGGCCGTGACGTTGCCGAGGGCGGCGACGTTGAGCTTCTGCACCGGCCTCAGCGCCGTCTCGCCGAGCATCCGCACCACGTCTCCGGCGCGGACGATCTCGTTCATCAGCAGGGCCCGCTCCGGACCGGTCAGATCCTCCAGCTCGTGCAGACCGGCCCGGCGCGGGATCAGGATGAGCCACGGAAAGCGGGCGTCGTCCTGCAGTCGGACCTGGCACAGCGGCCAGTCGCAGATCACGACCGAACCGGGGTCGAAGGCGGGGTCGGCAGTGAAGCGGGGCGTCATCCCCCTTCGGTCGCCCGACCCGTCCTCCGCGTCAACCGGCGCCGGATCAGTTCAGCGCATAGACGACGCAGGCGCGGTCGGTCAGTTCTCGCAGCGGCGGCTGCAGGGCGAGGCGCGCGGACTCGATCTGCGCCTCGGACGGCGCGCCGCCCTGGGCCGGCGGCGGCGGCGCGGGTAGAGCCATGGGGCCGCGGGAGCGCGCGCCTGTGACGACGATATCGCTGGCGTCGACATCCGTGGCGTGCTCCTCGCCGGACGCATAGCTGGGCCAGCCCGCCAGCACGTCGGTCTCGCAGGCGCGGCCGGTCGGGTCGATCACCCTCACGCCGCCGAGCGAGGCGCCGGCGTTGGACGCCGCCTCCCGGGCGCGTCGCGCCGCGTCCTTAACCGCCTCGCCCTGCAGCCACGTCCTGGTGGCGTTCTCGGGCTCGAGATTGAAATAGACGGGGCTGGTCGAGGTCGGCTGGGAGGCGATCACCGTGGCGTAGACCCGCTCCAGCACCGCCATGTCGCGGACCGTGACGCTGACCGTCGCCTCGGCTTGGTAGCGTTCGATCTGGTCAGGGCGGGCGTTGTCGCGCAGCACGCCGTTCTCGTCCCGGTACTGGTCGTAGAGGGGTTGAGTCGAGACCGAGGTTTCGACCCGGACCTTTTCGACGCCATAGGCGGCCAAGGCCTGGCTGAGGGCCCGGACCTGGTCGGCGGCCTTGCGGGCGGCCTCGGCGGCGTTGCGGTCGATCGACCGGAAGGTGGCGTTGAGGGCGGCGCGGTTGGCCGGAACCTCGGCTCGGACATAGCCGACCGAGGCGATCACCGGATCGCGCATCCACCACGGCGCGGGCACATAGCGGTCGCCGATGGTGGCCGGCGGCGTCTGGGCGGAGGCGACGGCGGGGGCCAGTCCGGCCGGAAGGGCGACGGCGGCGGTCAGGAGGACGGCGGTGAAACGGCGCATGATCAGGATCCTTGTTCGGGCGGAACCCTGGAGCGGCCCCGGGAACACATCAAGCGGCGGTAAGGTTTCGTCAGGCGGCGGGCGGCGGCCTATGGTGATCATAGATATTATTGATCATGGATTTGGTTTCCAGTGATTGACTTTGTGTTCCTCGAGGCTCAATTCCCGACCCGCGGCGCCGCTCCTCCGGCGCTCCAGAGCTTTCGTTCCAGAAACCATCAGGAGAACCACCATGCTGGGCGTCGGTGAAAAACTGCCGGAATTCAAAATCACGGGCGTGAAGCCCGGTTTCAACAGCCACGAAGAGAACGGCGTCTCGGCCTTCGAGCCGATCACCCAGGACAGCTTCGAGGGCAAGTGGAAGGTCATCTTCTTCTATCCGAAGGACTTCACCTTCGTGTGCCCGACTGAGATCGCCGAGTTCGCCTCTCTGGCCCGCGATTTCGAGGACCGCGACACCGTCGTCCTGGGCGGCTCGACCGACAACGAGTTCGTCAAGCTGGCCTGGCGCCGTGACCACGCCGACCTGAGCAAGCTGCCGATCTGGCAGTTCGCCGACAACGGCGGTCGCTTCGCCCGCGCCCTGGGCGTGCTCGACGAGGCCGAGGGCGTCGCCCTGCGCGCCACCTTCGTGGTCGACCCGCACAACGTCGTGCAGCACGTCTACGTCACCAACCTGAACGTCGGCCGCGCGCCGGCCGACACGCTGCGCGTCGTCGACGCCCTGCAGACCGACGAACTGTGCGCCTGCAACCGCCCGGTGGGCGGGGAGACGCTGGCGGCGTAAGCCACCCGTCTTGCTGAACCCGAAGCAGGCGGCGGCTCCGGTCGCCGCCTGTTTTGCATCCAGACCAGATTTTCGAGGACCTCCCATGTCGATCGATACGATCCGCGACCTCATCCCCGCCTACGCCAAGGACATCTCCCTGAACCTCGGTTCGCTCGCTTCGGAGACGGTGCTGAACGACCAGCAGAAGTGGGGCGCCTTCCTCGCCTCGGCGCACGCCATCGGGGTGGCGCCGGTGGTCAAGGCGATCGAGGCCCAGGCGGCCACGGTCCTGACGCCCGAGGCGATGAACGCGGCCAAATCCGCCGCCGCCATAATGGGCATGAACAACATCTACTACCGGTCGCTGCACCTGATGAAGAACCAGGAATACACGACCATCCCCGCCCGCCTGCGGATGAACGTCATCGCCAATCCGGGCGTCGACAAGATGGATTTCGAGCTGTGGTCGACGGCGGTGTCGGCGATCAACGGCTGCGGCGCCTGCCTCGATGCCCATGAGGGCGAACTTCGCAAGCACGGCGTGCCGGCCACCCAGGTGCAGGCGGCGCTGCGCATCGGCGCTGTGGTCCACGCCGCCAGCCGGATCGTCGCTTCGGAAGCCGCTCTCGCCGGCTAGGCGGCCGCGGCGGCCCAGTCCGTGCCGCGCAGGGCGGCCGCGTAGGTCCGGCTGACCGGCGCCACCGCGCCGTCGGACAGAGTCAGCTCGCCGCGTCCGGCCTTCCAGCGCGCCGCCTCCACGCCCGTGCGCGCCACCCACCACGAGCGGTGCACGCGAAAGCCGTCGGACCTCTCGAGCGCGGCGAGCGCGTCCGCCAGCCGCATCAGCACCAGGGCCGAGCCGGCCTCGGTGCGGATGCGCAGATAGTGGTCCTCGGCCTCCACCGCGATCAGCCGCGCCCGCGCCAGCCGGGGCGGCAGCCGGCAGCGCAGCTCCGGCGGGGGCGCCCCCTCCGGCGCGGAAACCCGCGTGAGCGGCCGGTTCAAGGCCGAGCGGGTCAGCCAGGCCAGGCCGACGACGGCGACGTTGATCGTCAGCACGCTCGGCGTGGACCAGAACAATTTCTCCAGCGTGAACGAGCGCCCGAAGAACAGCACCGGGAAGACCGAGACCCACAGCGCGATAGGCGGCGTCATGGCGATCAGCTGGGCGAGGGCGAAGGCTCGCGGGCGGCGGGGAAACAGACGGGCCACCCACGGCTCGATGACCGCCGCGATCACGCCGCCGCCCAGCATGGCCAGCTGCCAGTAGGGATAGCGCTCCCGCGCCGGGACGCCCTCGCCGTCATAGGCTGCGATCGCCGCGAGGAAGAGGCCGAACAGGGACAGGCCGACCATTTCGGCGACGCCGGACCGGCCGATCCGGACGGACCGGAAACCTCTCATGACATCGTCGTCCGTCATGCCCCGCTCCGTTCGCGAATGGACCCCCGCCGTTCGCGAAAGTCAGGCTGACACGGCCACCGCCGCGGTTTCAAGCGGGCTCCGATTTTCGAGGAGCCCCCATGACCCGTGTGATGACCCGGATCGCGACGACGACCCTGTTCTGGCTGACCGCCCTGCTGTGCGTGACCGTGGCGCTGTTCAGCGCGCGCTTTCTGCTCCCCCAGCCGTTCATGACCCAGGGGATGGCGCCGCATATCGAGGCGCGTCCGCTCATCTTCCTGACCCATGTCGCCAGCGCACTGACCGCGCTGGCGCTCGGCCCCTTCCAGCTGATCACCCGGCGAGGACCCCGGCGCGTCTGGCACCGCTGGTCGGGACGGACCTATGTCGCGGCCTGCCTGACCGCCGCCGTGTCCGGATTCGGGCTGGCGGTGTCGAGCCTGTCCGGCCCGATCTCCGGACTGGGCTTCGGCCTTCTCGCCATCGCCTGGTTCATGACCACGGCGATGGGCTGGCGCAAGGCGGTCCAGGGTCAGTTCGGCCAGCACCGTCGGTGGATGATCCGCAGCCTGTCGCTGACTTTCGCGGCGGTGACCCTGAGGCTGATGTTGCCGATAGTTCCGCTGACCGGCCTCGACTTCACCGACGCCTATCGCGCCATCTCGTTCCTGTGCTGGGTTCCCAACCTGCTCCTCGCCGAGCTGTGGCTGAGGACGTGCGGGTGGGATGCCATTCCGGCCGCGCCGCGGAGGACCTGACCGATCAGGGCGCCGGCGGGGCCAGGGCGACCAGCTTCCTGGGGGCCTGGGCGCGGTAGCTCTCGTCGATCCACGAGCGGAACATCGCCATCGGATCGGCGACGCCTTCGGGCCAGGAGGCCGTGACCCAGCCGCTCTTGCCGAGGCCGTAGCCGGTCGGTTGCACGAAGGGCGTCTCGCGCGCCTCGGCGCCGGTGAAGGGCAGCTTGCAGGAGAGGCTGAACGGGTCGCCGGCGACGCTGAGATAGGCGAAAGTCCTGTCGCGCACCGCGAGGTCGGCGTGGCCTGGCCACGGGCTCTTCAGGTGCGCTTCGGGATAGGTCAGGCCGAAGGCGCGCAGGGCATCGGCGGCGTCGGGCGGCGCGATCATTCGGCGGCGCTGCCCAGATGGGCGGCCAGACGGCCGAACTGCTCGGCCATGACCCCGTCGACCGGGCCGGCCATGGCGGCGGTCCCGGGGCCGTTGACCGTGAAGGTCCATTTCAGCGTCAGGCCAACGCCATCGGCGGCGTCGGCCCAGGTCATGGTCAGAATGGCGTCGGCCCCCAGATCCTGCAGCGGGCCGAAGGGCGCGTCGAAGCGGACCATCCGCCGCTCCGGCCAGACCAGCACCGCCTCGGCGTGCTTGACCCCGCCGCCTGGCAGGGCCTCGCACCAGCAGCCGCCGGGCCGCAGGTCGACCGAAATGTTGGAGGCGCTGCCGGAATACGTATGGGCGTCGCTCCACCAGGCGCCGGGCGTGGCGAGGGCCTCGAGGACGGCCTCGGGCGTCGCCGCGACGCGCCGCTCGTAGGACAGGCTGAAACCGTGGTCAGAGCGGGCGACGATCTCCGCCGGGGCGGGGCCGGCGACGGCGCACAGCAGGATGGCGAGCAGCAGACGTTTCATGTGAGGTCCTCCCGCCGCCATCGGCCCCGGAAGCGCGCCCGCCGTCAAGCCGCCGTGAAGGTCAGGGGGGCGCCCCAGAACTGGGCGACCAGCTCCGACTGCGGGCCGGGCTGGCCGCTGGTCAGGAAGTCGCGGCGGCCGGAACCGCCCAGCGCATATTCGGGATGGCGGGCGAAATAGCGGTCCAGCGCGTCGGCCACGGCGGTGGGCTGGTGGATCAGCGGCGTTCCCTCGGGCAGGGCGGCGGCGAACAGGTCGGCGACGATCTCGTAGTGGGTGCAGCCGAGGATGGCCTTGTCGGGGTGGCGGCCGATGCGGCGACGCAGGGCGTCGACGTGGTCCTGGACGACGACCCGCAGCTCGCCCGCCGGGGCGCCCAGTTCGATCAGGCCGGCCAGACCGGGGCACGGCTCGGAGAAGACCGCCAGATCCTCGCGGCGCTTGTCTATCTCGATCTCGTAGACGCGGCTCATCGCCGTGGCGGCGGTGCAGAACACGCCGGTGATCTCCAGCGCCTCGATCTTGTCGCCAAGCCGCTCGGCCTCATAGGTCCACGGCAGGCCGGTCGCCGCCTCGATGGTCGGAACGATGATGCCGAGCACATTGATCGGCCGGCCGTGCCTCGCCCGCGCCTCGGGCACCCAGGTCTGCTGCAGGCGGCGCAGGGCGATGGCGCTGGCCGTGTTGCAGGCCAGCACGATGATGTTGGCGCCGGCCTCGAACAGCCGCTCGCATCCGGTCCGGGTCAGGTCGACGATCTCCTCGCCACCGCGCCCGCCGTACGGGGCGTTGGCCTGATCGGCCAGATAGACGAAGTCCCGGTCGGGGAACCGCCGCGTCAGTTCGCGGTGGACCGTCAGCCCGCCCACGCCGGAGTCGAATACGCCAATCGCCATGGGCGGGGTGTTAGCGGCGCGGCCCTTTGTCGTCCATGTCCAAGATTACGGGCCGTTCATGTGACAGTCAGCGGCGAGAGGGCCTAGGTTGCCGCCACGATCTGAAACCGACGGAGTCCTGTCCATGCATCGACGCCAACTTCTCATCGCCGGGGGCAGCCTGTTCGCCCTGTCGGCCTGCGCTTCCAACGGCATGGGCATGGGCGGCGCCTCGCCCGCCAGCCTGGCGGAAGACGCCCGGATCGGCCGAGCGGTTCTGCCGGCGCAGACGCCGCGCGCCGAGCTGCTGCAGCCGTGGACCGGCCCCTACGAGGGCGTTCCGCCGTGGGACCGGGTCACCGCCGCCAAGCTGCGCGAGGCGATGCTGGAAGGCATCGAGCTGCAGCGCGCCGAGATCGAGGCCATCGCCAACAATCCCGAGCCGCCGACCTTCGCCAACACCATGGTCCCATACCAGATGGCCGGCGAGCCGCTGGACCGGGCGAGCAGCATCTTCGGGGTGATGACCCAGAACATCGGCTCGGACGACTACAACGCCGTCGACACCGAGCTGTCGCCGCTGCTGTCCGCCGCCGGCGACGAGATCACCTTCAACGAGCGGCTGTTCGCCCGCATCAAGACCGTCGCGGACAACGCCGCCCAAGCCGGGCTGACGCCCGAGCAGACCCGGGTCGCGGTGCGCACCCGCGACGCCTTCGTGCGCAACGGCGCGGCCCTGGACGCCGCCGGCAAGGCCGAGCTGGGCCGGATCAACACCGCCCTGTCGAACGCCTTCACCAGCTTCAGCCAGAAGGTCGTCGCCGACGAGAACACCTTCACCCATATCCCGAACGAGGCCGGGGTGGCGGGCCTGCCGGCGTCGAACAAGGCCGCCGCCGCCGCCGCGGCGCGCAACCGCAACGTCTCGGGCTACGCCATCGTCAACACCCGCTCCAGCGTCGACCCCTTCCTGTCGTTCGCCGACGACCGCGGGCTGCGCGAGCGGGTCTGGCGCAAATTCGTCAACCGGGGCGACAACGGCGACGCCAACGACACCAACGCCATCATCGCCGAGATCGTGAAGCTGCGGGCCGAGCGCGCCCGCCTGCTGGGCTTCGGCAACCACGCCGAATGGCGGATGCAGGACACCATGGCCAGGACCCCGGCCGCGGCCATGGACCTGATGATGCGGGTGTGGGCGCCGGCCAGGGCCCGTGTCACCGAGGAGGTGGCCGACATGCGCGCCATCGCCGGTCACGACATCGAGCCGTGGGACTATCTCTACTACGCCGAGAAGGTCCGGAAGCAGAAGTACGACCTCGATCAGAACGAATTGAAGCCCTACTTCGAGCTGAACAACGTCAAGCGCGGCGCCTTCTACATGGCCGAGCGGCTGTACGGCTATCAGTTCACGCCGCTGCCGAAGGGCGCGGTCCCGGTCTTCCATCCGGACGTCGAGGTGTTCGAGGTCACCGACAAGGCGACCGGCCGTCACGTCGGCCTGTTCTATTCCGACGACTTCGCCCGGCCCGGCAAGCGGTCGGGGGCGTGGATGACCACCTACCGGTCGTACTCGACCTACGACGGCGTCAAGAACGTGCTGGCGTCGAACAACAACAACTTCATCAAGGCCGAGGGCGACGAGCCGATCCTGATATCGCTGGACGACGCCGCGACACTGTTCCACGAGTTCGGCCACGCCCTGCACTACCTGTCGTACCGGATCACCTATCCGGCGCTGGGCGGCACGCCGCGCGACTACGTCGAATATCCCTCGCAGGTGCACGAGCACTGGGTGCTGAGCCGGCCGATCCTCGACGGCTACATGAAACACGTCGAGACCGGCCAGCCGATGCCGCAGTCGCTGGTCGACAAGATCGAGGCCGCCAACACCTTCAACCAGGGCTATGAGACGGTCAGCTATCTGTCGTCGGCCCTGGTCGACATGGACCTGCACACGCGGGCGACGCCGCCGACCGACATTGACGCCTTCGAGCGCGAGAGCCTGGCGCGGATCGGCATGCCGAAGGAGATCGTGATGCGGCACCGCCTGCCGCAGTTCAATCACCTGTTCACGTCGGACGCCTATTCGGCGGGGTATTACAGCTACCTCTGGTCCGAGGTCATGGACGCCGACACCTGGGCCTATTTCGAGGAGTCCGGGGACGTCTTCAATCCAGACATCGCAGCCCGCTACAAGGCCATCATCCTGTCCGAGGGCAATTCGTCGGATCGCGGCGAGGCCTACCGCCGCTTCCGCGGCCGCGACCCGGACGTGACGGCCCTGCTGAAGGTTCGGGGTTTCCCGACTTCCTAGTGGAAACGCGCTAACGCGCACCACGCGGCGGCTCGCGACTTCAACGCGATGAGACAGAGAAAGGGCCCGGCGGAGAGATCCGTCGGGCCCTTCATGTCACGCCGGCGACCGGCCCGCGCGAACGGCCAGAATGGCGGCGGACCGGGACCGGGCGTAGTCGTGGCGTCGGCTTCCCGGAAGCGCTTGCAGCGCATCGCGCCGGAAACGCCGCAGGCAGCCGAGATCGACGAGGGTCGGCCCATTCGCTTCGCGACAGGCCTGGCGGCCGGCATCGCGGACGCGCCGGTCGAACGCGGTCGCGCCGGGCGGCGACGACAGGTCGAGGTCGCCGAACGGTATGCGCTGGGTTTCCTGCGCCACGGCAGGCGCGGCATAAAGCAGGGAGGCGGCCAGGAAGGGGAGGGTTCTGGTCATCGAAAGGTCTCCACGTCGCCATGAGCGGCGACGTCGAGCCAGATGAATGGCCTATCCCGAGCTTTCCAGACCAGAACCCGGTATGATTAGTGTACTGCCGCCTTAGGCCCAGCAACGACGGGCAGGTATACTTTGTGTATCTGTCCTGAACGTCGGCCCGCTACGCGGTTTTCGGACCCGGATCAGGCCACGAGAGGCACGCGACTGAGGGCATAGTCGACTTGGGCGGCGCCGGGCAGCAGGCTGACGGCCTCGTCGCGGACCGCGGCCTGGCAGGCGGCGCGCCCGCCGATCATCGGTACGTTGCGGCACATCTTGCGGGCGGCGGCGCGGACCCGGGCGTCGAAGGCGTCGGCCCCGGCCGGGGTCGACAGGTCCAGATCGCCCCATGGAATGCGGACCTCCGCGGCGGAGGCCGACCCGCCAAAGGCGATGACGGGGGCGACGATCAGGACGGCGGCGAGAGAAGCGAGGGTTTTCATGGCGGTCTCCTGCGGAGATCTGCGTCGCTCCTTGGCGGCGACGGTGCAGGAGGTATGGCCAGGCTGTTGCAGCCTGATGTGGAATTCGCGGCGAAATGGCGACGCTGGATGAATTCGCGGAAAGCTGAACGCCGATCACGCCAAACGGGAGCCAATTCGGCGGCGGGCGGTTGCTCCGGGGAAAGGAGACATCGCCATGGAAGCTTTTCCCTGGGGGATCGTCATCGTCGGCGGCCCCCTCCTTCTCTTCATCGCCCTCGTCTGGGCGAAGATGCGCAGCGGCAAGGCCAGCCGCCAGGCCGACCCGAACACGCCATCGGACGACCCTTCGAAGGGCATGTAGCGGCGGCAGCGCCCTCGCCCGCGCCTTGCCTTGTCTTCGCCCGGCTTTTCCGCCATAAGCCGCCGCTTCCGGCGCAAGTGAACCCTGCGTCTCCACCGGGACGACCCCTGTTTCGACAGGACGAGCCCGGCGAGAACCCTCTGCCGACGTGATCGTCGCCAGGGGCCGTTGTCGTATGGAGCCGTTTCACCCGTCGGCGTTGAGCGGCCCATTTTCTGGATTCAGGTCATCCTGACCTGAAGCGAAAGTGGGCATGAGGTTGTGAATGTTCGAGGCTCTGAACGAGCGGCTGACAGGCGTCTTCGACCGGATCACCGGTCGCGGCGCCCTGTCCGAGAAGGATGTGGCCGAGGCGATGCGCGAGGTCCGCGTGGCGCTGCTCGAGGCCGACGTCGCCCTGCCGGTCGTCAAGGACTTCATCGCCTTCGCCACCGAGCGCGCCACCGGCGAGGAGGTCATCCGCTCGGTCAAGCCGGCCGATCAGGTCATCAAGATCGTCTACGACGGACTCGTCGAAATGCTGGGCGGCGAGGAGCCGGTCCCGGTCAATCTGAACGCCACGCCGCCCGCCGTCATCCTGATGGCCGGCCTGCAGGGCTCGGGCAAGACGACGACCTCGGCCAAGCTGGCGCTGCGGCTGACGAAGTTCGACCGCAAGAAGGTCATGATGGCCTCGCTGGACACCCGCCGTCCGGCCGCCATGGAGCAGTTGCAGACCCTCGGCAAACAGATCGAGGTCGCCACCCTGCCGATCGTGGCCGGCGAGAGCCCGGTGCAGATCACCCGGCGGGCGCTGCAGTCCGCGAAACTGCAGGGCTTCGACGTCCTGATCCTCGACACCGCCGGCCGCATCACCCTCGACGAGGCGCTGATGGCCGAGGTGGCGGAAGTCGCCGCCGTGTCGAAGCCGGTCGAGACCCTGCTGGTCGCCGACAGCCTGACCGGTCAGGACGCGGTGCGCACCGCCCGGGCCTTCCACGAACGCCTGCCGCTGACCGGACTGGTGCTGACCCGCGCCGACGGCGACGGACGCGGCGGGGCCATGCTGTCGATGCGGGCCGTCACCGGCCTGCCGATCAAATATCTCGGCTCGGGCGAGAAGGTCGATGCGCTGGAGGTGTTCGACGCCCGCCGCGTCGCCGGCCGGATCCTCGGCCAGGGGGACATCGTCGCCCTCGTCGAGAAGGCGTCGCAGGAGCTCGACCAGTCCAAGGCCGAGGCCATGGCCCGCAAGCTGGCCAAGGGCCAGTTCGACCTCAACGATCTGGCGGCCCAGCTGCAGCAGATGAAGCGGATGGGCGGGCTTCAGGGCATCATGGGCATGCTTCCGGGCGTGGCGAAGATGAAGGCCCAGATGGCCAGCGCCAATGTCGACGACCGGATGATCGCCCGTCAGGAAGCCATCATCAGCTCGATGACCAAGGCCGAGCGCAAGAAGCCGGACGTCCTCAACGCCAGCCGCAAGAAGCGCATCGCCGCCGGCGCCGGGGTCGAGGTCCAGGAGATCAACCGCCTGCTCAAGCAGCACCGGCAGATGGCCGACATGGTCAAGTCGATGTCGAAGGGCGGCGGCAAGGGCCTGAAACAGATGGCCGCCATGATGGGCATGCCCGGCATGGGAGGCGGGGCCGGCGACATGGCCCGCCTCAAGGCGCTGGGCGGCGGCAAGATGCCCGAGCCCACGGCCGACGAAATGAAAGCCATCCAGGACCGGCTCGCCGGACTGGGCGGCGGACAACTACCGGGAGGTCTTCCGGGCCTGCCGGGCTTTCCTCCCAAGAAATGATTCCGCTTAAAGAAAGAGACTGAAAATGCTGAAGATTCGTCTGGCCCGTGGCGGCGCCAAGAAGCGCCCCTACTACTACATCGTCGTCGCCGACTCCCACTCGCCTCGCGACGGCAAATTCATCGAGCGCGTCGGCACCTACAACCCGATGCTGCCGCGTGACGGCGAGCAGAAGCGCGTCGTGCTGAAGGCCGACCGCATCGCCGAATGGCTCGGCAAGGGCGCCCAGCCGACCGACCGCGTGGCCCGCTTCCTGAGCCAGGACGAGGCTCTGGCCGACAAGGTCAAGTGGACGCAGTCGAACAACCCGAACAAGGCTCAGCCGGGCAAGAAGGCCCAGGAACGCGCCGCCGAGCGCGCCCAGCGCGAAGCCGACCGCGCCGAGGCCGAAGCCGCCGCCAAGGCCGAGGCCGCCGAAGCCGCCGCCCGCGCCAAGGAAGAGGCCAAGGCCGCCGCCGAGGCCGCCAGGAACGCCCCGGCTCCGGAGCCGGAAGCCGCCGCCGAGGAGGCTCCGGCCGCCGAAGCCGCTGCTGAAGAAGCTCCGGTTGCCGATGCGACCGGGGAAGCCCCGGCCGAAGCCGCCGCCGAGGAAGCCCCTGCCGCCGAGGCGACCGAGGAAGAGAAGACCGAGGCCTGATCCGGTGATCCTTCTCCCCTCCGGGGGAGACGGTGGCCGGCGGAGCCGGTCGGATGAGGCGGATATCGGACGTGGAGCAGGACGGATGAGAACGAGTGGCGTCGGACAGCCCCCTCATCCGTCTCGCTCCGCGAGCCACCCGTCGGCGGATCGGCTCCGCCGATCGTTCCTCCACCCCCGAGGGGAGAAGGACGCATGACCGACCACAGCAAACTGATCCTCGTCGCCCAGGTCGCCGGCGGGTTCGGGGTCAAGGGCGAGGTGCGGGTGACGGCTTACACCGCCGAGCCCATGGCGCTGCTGTCGTACGGACCGCTGCTACGCGCCGACGGCTCGGTCGGCCTGACCCTGACCTCGGCGCGGCCGGACAAGAACGGCGTCGTCGGACGGGCGAAGGAGATCGCCACCAAGGAACAGGCCGACGCCCTGCGCGGCCTCAAGCTGCACATCCCGCGCGAGCGGCTGCCCGAGCCGGACGAGGACGAATTCTACCTGACCGATCTGGTCGGGCTGCAGGCCCGCGGCTCGTCCGGCGCGGTTCTCGGGTCCGTGAAGTCGGTGCAGAATTTCGGCGCCGACGACATGCTGGAGATTGCCCCGGCGACGGGTGGGCCGACCTGGTATCTGCCGTTCACCCGCGAGGCGGTCCCTGAGCTGCACATCGCGGACGGCTGGCTGCTGGCGGTGCGCCCGGTCGAGATCGGCGAGCGCGAACCGGACTGACCGGCTCCGCGTTCTGATGGCATGCCTTCCGCCGTCATCCGCCGCTTCAGCTATGACGAGCCGCACCGCCGCCTGCGCGTGGTCTTCACCAGCGGCGACGTCTACGACTACGAGACGGTGCCGCCGGACGTGGTGGAGGACTTCAGGGCGGCTCCCTCGAAGGGACGGTTCTTCGGGCCAAACATCCGCGACCGCTATCCCTACCGCCGCGTCGAGAAGGCGCTGCGAGCCGGCTGAAGCCGCGCGCTCGCGCTTTCGCGCGGCCGCGAACCATGCCTATGGTGGCGCTTCGGACCTTCGGGAGTGATCGGATGCGCCGGACCGTCGTCGCCATTCTGGCCGCAGCCGCCTTTGTCGCGGCCTGTCAGCCGCCGGCCGAAACCCCGGAAGCGGAGGCGGCGGGACCCGCCGCCCCGCCGCCCGAGATGCCCGCCGACGCGCCGCCGCAGGAGGAGGTTGATCCCGCCCTCGCCGTGTCTCCGGCGGGCCAGCCGGGGTCCTGCCTCGCCGAAGCCGGTCCGGCCGCCTCGGCGCGGCTGGTCGAGCGCTGCATCGCCGTCAGTCCCGCCACCCACCCGCCGTGCAACGCCGCCAATCCGTGCGAGATGATCCAGCGGGAAATCGACCGCGCCTGCGAGATGTACGCCCCCGGGGAGGCCCGGCCGGCCGAATGCGGCGCTTAACGGTTCCTAGAGCCTGATCGCCTAGTCTGGCGCGCCATGACGCCCGTCCAGACGCCCCCCGACCTGCGCGCCCTGACCACGCTGCGATTCCTCGCCGCGCTGTGGGTGGTGCTGTTCGCGGCCTGGCCGCATCTCGATGTCGACCTTGTTCCGGTGGCGGTGACGAAGGGCTATCTCGGCGTTGAGGTCTTCTTCGTCCTGTCCGGCTTCATTCTCAGCCACGTCTATCTCGAGGCGGCGGGGCGCGGAGCCGGGTTCAGCTATCGCGGTTTCCTGTGGGCCCGGATCGCGCGGGTGTTTCCGCTGCATCTGGTCACCCTGGCGGGGATGATCGCCCTCGGCGTCGGGGCCACGGTCGCGGGCCTGACGGTCAGCGAGAGCCTGCTCGACTGGCGCTCCCTGCCGGCCCACCTGAGCCTGACCCATGCCTGGGGTCTGGCCTCCAGCGCCGCCTTCAACCATCCGTCGTGGTCGATCTCGGCCGAGTGGTTCGCCTATCTGGGTTTCCCCGTCTTCGCCTTCGCCGCGTGGAAGATGCGCGAGCGGCCGGCGCTGGCCACGGCGATCGCCGCCGCCGCGGCGCTGGCGCTCTACGCCGGGTTCGAGCGCGCCGCCGGCTTCTCCCTGACAGAGGCGACGTTCCGCTGGGGCGCGCTCAGGATCGTGCCGTGCTTCGCGCTCGGCTGCGCCCTCTACCTGATCCACCGCCGCGCGCCCGTGCGCCACGGCGGCCTGATCGCTCTCGCCTGCGGCGCCGGCGTGATCGCCTGCGCCTCTCTGGCCCTGTGGGATCCGCTGGCGGTGCTGTTCGCCGGCGGGCTGATCCTCGGGCTCGGCGGCCTCGACAACGATCGCGCCGGCGTCTTCGCCTCGAAGGCCGGGGTCTATCTCGGCGAGATCTCCTACTCGATCTACATGGTCTGCGCGCCCGTTCTGCTGCTCGGCGTCAACGTCGCGGCGCGGCTGACCGGGGCGGACGACAAGCGGCTTCACGTGATTGTGTGGCTGGGCGTCATCGCCCTGATCCCGATCGCCGCCGCGGTCACCTACCACCTCGTCGAACGCCCGGCCCGCAAGGCTTTGAGAGGTCTGGCGGCGCGCAACGGCTCAGCTTCCCACGCGGCTGTCGCACAGGCGAATTCGCCTGAAAGGGTTCTTCAACCCTCCAAAACTATCGTCTAAGGCTGATTCCACAGGCAGGTCGGGAAGCACGCCAGCATGATGAAACGGCTCACAGCCGCCGCGGTTGCGGCGACCTTCGGATGTTTCGTACTGGGTGCCGCCGCCCCCGTCGCGAAGGCCGATGAGCCGTACTGGCAGTGCGTCACCTTCGCGCGGATGTTCTCCGGCATCGAGATTTTCGGCGACGCCCACACCTGGTGGGGCCAGGCCCAGAACCGCTTCCAGACCGGCCATCGCCCGCAGACCGGCGCGGTGCTGACCTTCCAGCCCAGCGGCCGCATGAGCCGCGGCCACGTCGCCGTGGTTTCGGAAATCCTCACCGACCGGGTGATCCGCGTCACCCACGCCAACTGGGGCGGCAGCCGCGGCAAGGTCGAGGAGAACGTCACCGTCGTCGACGTTTCGGATGGCGGCGACTGGAGCGCGGTCAAGGTCTGGTACAACCCCATCAACGACCTCGGGACCACCGTCTATCCGACCTACGGCTTCATCTACAAAGCCCCGGCGCAACCGTCCGGCGGCCTGCTGATGGCCTCGGCCCCGACGACCGCCGGACAGCCCTGACAACCTGAACCTTTTCTCCGGTGCCGCGCTCATGCTTGACGGCGCAGCTTGTCACGCGCTCCATGACCGCGACCGGGAGATCTCCATGCGCGCCTATGCCCCCCTGACGCTCACCGCCGCCCTCGCCGCCATGGCGCTCGCGGCCTGCTCGCCGCCCGCCGAGGCGCCGAAGGAGCCCGATCCCGCGCCGCAGCCCGCCCCGCCCGTGCTGGCCGGCGTCGATCTGACCCAGCCCTTGCGCGCCCTCGGCACCGAGCCGTTCTGGGCGGTCGAGCTGACCGGGTCGGAGATGGTCTATTCCGGCGCCGACCGGCCCGAGCAGCGCGCTCCTCAGGGCCGGCCGACGATGCAGGGCACCATGGCCATCTGGGAGGCCACCACCTCGGCCGGCAATCCGCTGTCCGTGACCCTGACGGCCACGGACTGCAGCGACGGCATGAGCAACCGGACCTATCCGCTCACCGCCATGGTCCGGATCGGCGACGAAACGCTGATGGGCTGCGCCGCAACCGTCAGCGCCATCATGTCGACAGGCGAGAGCGGCCGGGTGGTCGACGGAGCCCAGCCCGAGACGCCTCAGCCGACCGGCTGATCCCTCAGGGTCCTGAGCGCCCCCAGCCGGGCGAAGGCGATGGTCAGCGCCTTGCGGCGGGCGGGCGCAAGGGGGATCGAGATCGCATCGCGCACCACCGCCCCGCCGAAGCCGTCGGCCACGATCAGGCCCGGCTCGTCCGGCAGGATGTCCGAGGGAAACTCCGGCGCCACGGCGAAATAGAACAGATCGCAATACGGCCGGTACTCGCCCCATTTCCGGTCGACCCGGAAGTCCTCGAGGCCCGACTTGACCTCGCAGATGGCGATCTCGCCGCGCGGGCCCAGCGCCATGACGTCGGCCCGGCGCCCGTTGGGCAGGCCGACCTCGAGCAGGGGCGCATAGCCCATGTCAGCCATCAGCCGCGCGGCGCCGCGGGTGACCGAAAGAGTCGTCGCGGGGCGGCTGAAAATCAGGTCGATGTGCAGGGCGGCGGCGGGCACGCCCCTCTATGTTCCGTTTGTGTTCCGTTTTCAAGCCGGCCTTGCCGGCCGTGATCATGGTCAAGCTGTCCACAGGCGCGAGCCGACGCCCTGCTGCATAGCTTGGCGCTTCGCCTCCGGCGGGTTTATTAACCAACGATCAAGGTTCGGCGAAGGCGCGAGACATGCTGGTGGACAACGATCCCGGCGCACGGCGCAATCACGGCGACGCCGCGGGCCTGTGGGTGATCAACGTCCTCGTCGGCGCCCTGGTCGCTGTTCTCAGCCTCTATACTTTCCGGGCGGAAGGGACCCGCCACGATGCGAGAACGGCCATGGCGGCTATCGAGGTCCTGCCCGGCCATCTCGCCGCCTCACCGGCGATGGCGGCGGCGCCGGAAGACTGACCCCGCCTAGAGGATGAAGCGGCTGAGATCGGCGTCCCGCGCCAGATCGGCGACCTTTTCGCGCACCTGATCGCCGTCGAAAGCGATGGTCTGGCCCGCCAGATCCGACGCCTTGAAGCTGGTTTCCTCCAGCACCCGTTCCAGCACCGTCTGAAGCCGGCGCGCGCCGATGTTCTCGACCGTCGAATTAGCGGCCACCGCCGCGTCGGCGAGAGCTCCGATGGCGTCGTCGGTGAAGGTGAGGGTGACGTCCTCGGTGGCCAGCAGGGCCTGGTTCTGACGGATCAGGTTGGCCTCGGGCTCGGTCAGGATTCGCACAAAGTCGTCGCGCGTCAGGGCCTTGAGCTCGACCCGGATCGGCAGCCGCCCCTGCAGCTCGGGCAGCAGGTCCGACGGCTTGGCGACGTGGAAGGCGCCCGAGGCGATGAACAGCACGTGGTCGGACTTCACCGGCCCGTATTTGGTCGACACCGTGGTGCCCTCGATCAGCGGCAGCAGGTCGCGCTGCACCCCCTCGCGGCTTACGTCGGCGCCGGCGCGATCCTGCCGCGCCGCCACCTTGTCGATCTCGTCGAGAAAGACGATGCCCTCGTTCTCGGCCAGCAGCACGGCCTCACGGGTCAGGCTGTCCTGATCGAGCAGCTTGTCGCTCTCTTCGGTGATCAGCGGCCCGATGGCGTCGCGCACCGGCAGCTTGACGGTCCTGGTGCGGCCGCCGCCCAGCTTGCCCAGCATCTCCGACAGATTGATCATGCCGATGCCGCCGCCGCCCGGCAGGTCGAGCCCCTGCATGGGCGAGGCGGTGTCGGCCAGCGACAGTTCGACCTCCTTGTCGTCCAGTTCGCCGGCCCGCAGCTTCTTGCGGAAGCTCTCGCGGGTGGCGGGCTGCGAGCCGGGCCCGACGAGGGCGTCGAGGATGCGCTCCTCGGCCGCGGCTTCCGCCTTCGCCTTGACGCCGGTCCGGCGCTTCTCGCGCACCATGACCAGCGCCGCCTCGACGAGGTCGCGCATGATCTGGTCGACGTCGCGCCCGACATAGCCGACCTCGGTGAATTTGGTCGCCTCCACCTTCAGGAAGGGCGAGCCCGCCAGCCGGGCAAGGCGGCGGGCGATCTCGGTCTTGCCGACGCCGGTGGGGCCGATCATCAGGATGTTCTTCGGCGTCACCTCGTCGCGCAGGTCCTCGGGCACGCGCTTGCGCCGCCAGCGGTTTCTCAGGGCCACGGCCACGGCGCGCTTGGCGTCGTCCTGGCCAACGATGAAGCGGTCGAGTTCGGAGACGATTTCGCGGGGAGAGAGGTCGGTCATGGAAGGGAGATAGGACGGCTCAGCCGCCGGCGGGAGGGGGCGGTGACGCGGGCGGCGGCGGGGGAGCCGGGATCAGCTGGGCCAGCACGATCTTCCAGCCGCCATCCTGCCTTTGCCAAAGCCGCACATAGTGGCCGGTCCGGGCCTCCCCGTCCGCGCTCCAGCCAGCGGGGCCGTAGGTCCAGACGAGGTCGCCGTAGACCGACGCGCCGCCGCCCTCGGTGGGGCCGAAACGGAAGGTGGCGGGCCAGCCGGAGAGGGCGTCGGCGAACGCGTCGCGCCCGATCGCCGGCGGCCGGGGCGCGACGTAGAGGCGCCCGTTGTCGGCGAGAACGGCCAGGTGGGCGGCCTTCTGGTCGACGGCGGCCGCCTCGGCCAGCGCCGCCTCCTGCGTCTTCACGGCTCTCATGGCCCATTCGGCGGCCGAGACGCGGGAGGGAGGCTCGCCCTGGCGGACGACCCGCAGAAGCTCGGGCCCGGGCGGCAGGATGACCGGCTCGCTGTCCGGCCCCGGAACCCCGGCGGCGCTGGCCCCCGAGCCGCCGTCGTAGACCCATTTCCACGAGCCGTCGGGCTGGCGCTTCCAGATGGTGAAATAGTGCCCGGTGCGCCGCCCGTTCAGCGCCACCCCGCCTGTGGTGAAGCCGAGATCGCCGGAGCGCGCGACGCCGGCGAAATTCGGCCACCACTCCAGCAACGGCTCGTCGGCTGGTTTCGGTCCGTCGGGATAGACCTCGCCGATCCTCCGGGCCTCTCCGCCCGCGATCAGGATGGCGTCGGGGACGGACCATTTGTTGAAGCTGCGGGCGATACCCATCGACGGCGCGTCCGCCGCGAACGCCCGCTCGGCGGCCACGACTTCCGCCACGTCCGGCGTCTGGGCGAGGGCCGGTGAAACCAGCAGGGCAAGGGGCAGAGCGAAGACGGCGGGATGGCGCATGGAAATCCTCCGCCGGCATGGAAGCGCGGCCGGGACGCCCTGTCCCGTTAAATCCCTGTCAGGGTCAGTCCAGCGTCTCCACGACCAGATTGCCGTTGGTGTAGACGCAGATGTCGGCGGCGATGGCCATGGCGCGACGGGCGATGGTCTCGGCGTCCATGTCGGAATGGTCGAGCAGGGCGCGGGCGGCGGCCAGCGCGAAATTGCCGCCCGAGCCGACCGCGGCCACCCCATGCTCCGGCTCCAGCACGTCGCCGACGCCGGTGACGGTGAAGATCGAGGTCCGGTCGGCGACCAGCAGCATGGCCTCGAGCCGGCGCAGGTAGCGATCGGTTCGCCAGTCCTTGGCGAGGTCGACGCAGGCACGGGCCAGCTGGTCGGGATACTGCTCCAGCTTGGCCTCGAGCCGCTCGATCAGGGTGAAGGCGTCGGCGGTGGCCCCGGCGAAGCCCGCCAGCACCTTGCCGCCTGCGAGGGTGCGTACCTTGCGCGCCGCGCCCTTGACGATGGTCGGGCCCATGGAGACCTGGCCGTCGCCGGCGATCACCGTGCGTCCGTCCTTGCGAACCGCGAGGATGGTGGTGCCGTGCCAACCGGGAATGGAGGTGTCGTTCGCGTGGGTCATCGGCCCCAGATGGCGACCGAAATGCGGCGCGGCAAGCCGTTTCCGGTGAGATTCCAACAGCTACGCCAAGTCACATTCTCACCAATGTAACCTGTTACATCGACAATCTCTGACCCCGATTTCGCCATGCAAGGGAAGCGCCGTGCTTCATCGCGTCATCTACGCCAGTGAAGCCGTCGGCGCGACGGGCGCCTCGACCGCCTCGATCGTGCAGATTCTCGGCGTCTCGGAAGGCAACAACCGCCGCGACCACCTGACCAGCTGCGTCATGTTCCACGAGGGCCATATTCTCCAGGCCATCGAGGGCGCGCGGGTGGACGTGGACCGCCTGCTGCGCCGCCTGCTCCAGGATCCGCGTCACTCCGGCCTGCGCATTCTCGTCGACACGCCGATCGCCGCCCGCCGCCTGACCGAGCCGATGGTGCTGTGCGGCGACCCCGCCGCCCTGCTGAGCCGGGTCGGCCTCCCCTGCCTGTCCCGCATCACCGCCGATGAGGCGGAAGCCATACTGGATATTCGCAAGGCCGCGTGACCTCGGGGCACGAACGCTCTAATCGGGGCGGGTGAGCTTTTCCGACGACGAGATCGAACGCTACGCCCGCCATCTGGTGCTGGCCGAGATCGGCGGGCCCGGCCAGCAGCGGCTGAAGGCCGCGCGGGTCGGCATCGTCGGCCTCGGCGGGGTCGGCGCCCCGGCGGCCCTGTATCTGGCGGCCGCGGGCGTCGGCGCGCTGCGTCTCATCGACGACGATCGGGTCGGCCTGTCCAACCTGCAGCGCCAGATCGCCTTCTCCGAAGCGGATGTCGGCGAGCCCAAGGTAGAGGCGGGCGCGGCCCGGCTGGCCGCCCTCAATCCGCATGTCGAGATCGAGCCGGCGCCCGAGCGGCTGACCACCGACAACGCCGCCTGGCTGCTGGAAGACTGCGACGTCGTTATCGACGGCACGGACGATTTCGGAGCCCGGTTCGCCACCAACGCCGCCTGTGTCGCCGCCGGCTTGCCGCTGGTCTCGGGGGCTCTGGGGCGCTGGAGCGGTCAGGTGGGCGTGTTCGCGGGCCGTCCCTGCTATCGCTGCCTCGTCGCCGAAGCCCCGCCGGACGCCGAGACCTGCGCCCGCGTCGGCGTGGTCGGGGCGCTGGCTGGGGTGGTCGGCTCGATGTGCGCGCTGGAGACGGTCAAGCTCATCACCGGCGCCGGTCGGCCCCTCACCGGCCGGCTGCTGCTCTACGACGGCCTCGCCGGAACGGCGCGCACCGTCGGGGTCGCCGCCGACCCCGCCTGCCCGGTGTGCGGCTAGGCGAAGGCCTGGCGGAACAGGGCGACGTAGCGGGTCATCAGCTCCTGCTCCCTGGCGTCCTCCCAGTCCGCATGCCCGGCGTCGCCGACCTCGATCAGCTCGACCGGCTTGCCGGCGCCGCGCAGGGCGTCGCGCATCCGGCGCGACTGGATCATCGGCAGAACAGGATCGTCGACGCCATGCACCAGCAGCACCGGGCAGGCGATCTCGGAGGCGCGGCGGCGCGGGGAAGCCGCCTCCAGGGCAGGCCCCATCGCCGACCGGTCGCCGATGCGCTTCGTCCAGAACTCGTAGATCGGCTGGCCCGGGGTATCGTCCGTGCGATCCTCCCACTCCAGCACGTCGGGCAGGTCGTAGACGCCGCAGATGCCGATCGCGGCCTTGTACAGGTCCGGCCGTTTCGCCGCCCCCATGAGGGCCGCATAGGCGCCGTAGCTGGCGCCCATGATCGCGACCTTCGACGCGTCCAGCCCCTTCGCGGCGATAGCGTGGGCGACGGCGTCCTCGACATCGTCCTGCATGCGGTCACCCCAGCGGGTCCAGCCCTGCTGCGCGAAGCTCTGG
>NZ_DASPNO010000016.1:0-129429 GCF_035626535.1 Brevundimonas sp. | reverse complement strand
CGTACAGCTCATCCAGACCGCCGCCGCCGCCGGACAGGCGATCGTCGCCGGCCCCGCCGACCAGCACGTTGTCCGCCGCGCTTCCGGTCCCGACGAAATCGCCGGTTCCGGTGTAGACGAGGTTCTCGACGTTGGCGGCGGTCAGGGTGTAGCTCGCGAGGGCCGTCTGGACAGTGTCCGTTCCCGCGCCGACGGCCTCGACCAGGGTGTCGCCGGCGACGCTGACGATATAGATGTCGTCGCCCGCCCCGCCTTTCAGCTCGTTCGCGGCCCCGGCGCCGCCGGCCAGAACGTCGTTTCCATCGAGACCGGACAGGACGTCGGCGCCCAGCCCGCCGGTGATCCGGTTGGCTTCGCTCGTGCCCACGCCCACGAAGGCGCCGGAGCCGATGTAGGTCAGACCTTCGACGTGCGTGCGCAGGGTATAGGTGGCGAGGGCGGTCTCGACCGTATCGAACCCGGCGTCAGCGTTTTCGATGATGGTGTCGCCGGCCGCCTCGACGACGAAGGTGTCGTCGCCGAGGCCGCCGTACAGCTCGTTGGCCGCGCCCAAACCGCCGGCCAACCGGTCGTTCCCGGCCTGACCGACGAGGATGTCGCGGTCCGTGCCGCCGGTGATCTCGTCGCCGAAAGCCGTACCGAACATCGTGCCGGAGCCATTGATGACCGTGCCGTCCTGGCCGTTGATGGTGATGGTCAGGGTCGCGGTGGAGCTGACGCCCTCTCCGTCCGTGATGGTGTAGGCGAAGGTGTCGGTGGCGGTCTGGCCCTGCAGCAGGGTGCGGGCGGCGGCGGCGGGAGTGAAGACGTACGAGCCGTCCGCCTGGATGACCACGCTGCCCCAGTCGCCGGCGATGCTCTGCCCGACGTTGGCGGCCTGGCCCTCGACCCCGGTGACGGTGATCGAGCCGCCCAGAGCGGCGTAGTCGTTGGCGAGGAGGCCGGCGCCGGCCCCGACCGACAGCACCGAGGTCTCGTCCGTGCCGCCGGCGTCGGCAGCGGCGTTCGTCGGGGCCTCGACGGCGAATTCGACCGTGCGGGGCGCGCTGGAAACGAGGCCGTCGAAGACGGTGTAGGTGAAGGAGGCGGTGCCGCTGAAGCCCGACGTCGGGCTGAAGGTGAAGGCGCCGGTTTCCGGATCGATGACCACCGTGCCGTGCTGGGCGGATCCCGGCGTCAGGACATAGGTCAGCGCGTCGCCGTCGGAGTCGCTGGCCTCGCCGAGGGTTCCCGAGACGGGCTGGCCGGGCGCGGCCTGGGGCTCGACCGTATCCGCGCCGTCGAGCGAGGGGGCGTCGTTGACCGGCGACGCCTCGCCCGGATCCCAGGCGGCGATCGCGCTGTCGAGGGCGGCCATCTCGGCCGGCGACAGGCTCTCCGCCGCCTCGGCCTTGTTCAGGGTGAGCATCTGGATGAGCTGGGGGTATCCCGGGGGGGCGCCGAACTTCAGCGCCACGCCCAGCCAGAAATAGGCGTCCGAGGCCGAGGCGCCGACGCCCTCGCCGTCCAGGTAACGGCGTCCGAGCGCATAGGCCGCCTCCATCTGCCCCATGTTGGCGGCCCTGATGAAGCCTTCAACGGCCAGCGCCTTGTCCATCGGCGCGCCGAGTCCGAGGTGGTCGAGGATGGCGAGCCGGAAGACGGCGTCCTTGTTGTTCGGAAGCGCTTCGAGCAGTTCCCGGGCGCGGCCGTAGTCGCGTTCGCCGCCCTCGCCCGAGACGTAGAGGCGCGCCAGCATCAGGCTGGCCTCCGGCACGACGCCGACGGCCAGTTCGAGAAACTCCCGCTCAAGGACTTTGTTCTTGGTGATCCCGTTGACGCCCGAGTTCAGCCAGGTGGCGTAGTGGTAGGCGGCGTTGGGGTCGCCCGCATAGGCCAGGAGGGTCGCGTAATAGACCCAGTTCCCCATGTCGCCCGTGCCCAGATACTGGGTTCCGACCTGTTCCAGCGTGGGCAGGGCGGGCGCCTGGCCGGCGGGGTGGACCGTCAGCACGACGGTCTTCTCGACGGTGACGACATGGCCGTCCGTCACCCGGTACTGGAACGAGGCCTCGCCCGTGAACCCGGAGGTCGGCGTAAAGACATAGTGGCCGCTCTTCGGATCGAGATCGAGCGTGCCGCCCACGACCGAGCCGTCGACCAGTTCGAAGGTCAGGGTGTCGCCATCGACGTCCGTCCCCTTGAACAGGGTGAATTCGAACGGCTCGCCGGCCTCGATGTCGACCGACTCCCTGCGGGTCGAGATGAGGGGCGCGTCGTTGATCCCGCCGATGTAGACGATGACGTTGATGGGGTCGGAGGTGTTGACGCCGTCGGTCACCGTGTACTGGAACACCGCCGCCCCGACATAGTCGGTGGGGCCGAAATAGTTCGCCGGCGGGGTGAAGACGAATGCGCCCGTGTCGGGGTCGATGGTGACAGACCCGTTCTGCACAGATCCCGACACGAGGCTGAAGGTGGCGTTGTCCATATCGACGCCGTCGGCGCCGGCCAGAACGCCCGACGCATCCTGGTCCTCGAGCCCGTAATGGATTTCCGGATTGAGGCCGCTGGCGCCGGTGGGGGTGGCCGGCGTCTGTGTCCGCACCGTGATGTTGGCGAGATCCAGAAATCCGCTGGGCGGGGCGTCCGGATCGTCATTGAGGACGACGAGGTGCAGGGTCGCATCGACCTGCGAGAGGGTCTGGGCGAGATCGAACGGCTTGTAGCGGTCGGCCCACTCGCCCTCGAAGCTCTCGTAGTTGCCGGCGTAGGTCCAGTCGGCGGGGTCGTCGCTGATCTGCAGGGTGATAGTGACCCAGTCGTCCGTGATCTGACCCATCATGTCGCCGCCGGTGTTGGCCCAGTTGGTGACCTGAAGCCCGACGTAGACATTCTCCATCAAACCCGTTTCGGGCACATAGCGACAGAGCCAGAGGGCGAGCTTGCCGCCATTGGCGAGGAAGTCCGTGCCGCGCACGGTCATCTCGAACTCGGCGCCGACGAGGTTCAGGACGCCCGGCGAGCCCTGCGTCGCCGTTCCGAGGTGCGCCACCAGCCAGATCGCGCCGATGCCGTCGATGTGGTTGGCGTCGAGCGGCCCCGGGGCCTGCAAACGGGTGAACTGTTCATATTGGCCGCCCGGCTCGGTCACGACCGAGGGCGGCAGCCAGGTGGTCCACGGACCAAGCCCGTAGGTGAAGTCCCAGCTGTATTCGTACGGGGGCGGGGAGACGGGATCGGATTGAACGAGGTCGTCGCCCCCGACGGGCGCCGGTTCGATGCCTTGCATGTACGCCTCCCACACAACTGCGGGGAACCCATAACCTTCGTGTCCGGCCGCGGCAACCAATGGCCCCGGAGCGGGCGACGGGGCTCAGCCGTCGATGATGTCCTGGAGGATCGCCGCCATGCGGACCTCCATCGCCTCGCATTCCTCTGCCGACAGGCCGAAGCCGCCGGTGATCTCGCGGCTGACCGCCATGCCCATGACGAAGGCGGCGGCGAGGCGGGCGCGAACGGCGGCGTCCGGGCCCCCGACCCATTCGGCGAAGGGGTTGAAGAAGCGCTCGTTGCCGGTGCGCTGGACCAGCTCCATGGCCTTGGTCGAGCCGACCGAGCGGAGCAGGATCAACAGGCCCTTGAGCTTGCTCTCGCTTTTGCCCTCGAAGATGGCCTCGTGGGCGATGCGTTCGCCGAAGGTGGAGCGGTCGCCCAGCATCAGGTCGGCGCCGTTCTCGCAGCTGTCGAGGACGGTGGTGAACAGGTCTTCCTTCGAGCCGAAATAGCGGGACACAAGGGCCGCGTCGACGCCCACGTCGCGGGCGATGTCGCGCATGCCGACGTCGTCATAGCTCTCGCGCGCGAACCGTTCGCGCGCGGCCTCCAGAATGGCGGCGCGGGTCGCCTCGGCGTTTCTCGGCCGCGGCGCGACATGACAAAACAACAGGATAGCTCCTGACAAAGCCCCACGCGCTATATGGCTTTGTCATCACCCGTTGACAAGCGCCGAGTCGATCACCATTAAGTCACCGGGCGTTGACTAGCGGCTTCCTCCCCGATCGCCGCAGCCGACAGAGACAGGGATTTCTCCCTTACGGAGACTACTATTCATGCGCACGATGAAGATCGTGGCCGCGTCCGCCCTGATGGCGGCCGCGCTCTATGGCTGTTCCTCGCGGAGCGAGGCCCAGGCCCCGCCCGCGCCGTCGGTCACGGTGGCCGTTCCGCTGGTGCAGGCGGTCCAGGACTGGGACGAGTTCACGGGCCGTTTCGAGGCGACCCAGTCGGTCGAGGTGCGGGCCCGCGTCGGCGGCTACATCTCGGGCGTCCATTTCCGCGACGGCGACTATGTCCGCCGTGGGCAGCTGCTGTTCACGCTTGATCCGCGTCCGGCCCAGGCCGCCCTGGCCTCGGCCCGGGCGCAGCTGGCGCAGGCGCAGGCCCAGTTGACGCTGGCGCGGAGCGAGCTGGAACGGGCCGAGACGCTGCTGGAATCCCAGGCTGTGTCGCAGGCCGAGGTCGACACCCGGCGCGGCGCCCTGCAGACGGCCCAGGCGGCGATCGCCGCCGCCAACGCCAATGTCCGGGCGCGGCAGCTGGATCTCGAGTTCACCCGCGTCACCGCGCCGATCTCGGGCCGCGTGTCCGACCGGCGGGTCGACGCCGGCAATCTGGTCGCCGGCGGATCGTCAGCCGCCGACGTGCTGACCACCGTGGTCTCCAGCGCCCCGATCCATTTCGTCTTCGACGGCTCGGAAGCCGTGCTGCTGAAGTATCAGCGGCAGGCCCGCCGCGGCGCCGCCCCGATCCAGGTGCGGCTGCAGGACGAGAGCGACTTCAGCCGTTCCGGCACGCTCGATTTCACCGACAACGCGGTGGATACGTCGTCGGGCGTGGTCCGGCTGAGGGCGGTGATCCCCAACGCCGACGGCTTCCTGAAGCCGGGCATGTTCGGCCAGGCGCGACTGGCGGGCGCCGGGACCTACAACGCCATGCTGGTGCCGGACGCTTCCATCGCCACCGATCAGGCGCGCCGTATCGTCTATGTCGTGGCCGCCGACGGCTCGGTCGCGCCCAAGCCGGTGCAGCTGGGTCCGCTGGTCGATGGCCTGCGCGTCATCCGCTCCGGCCTGCTGCCGACCGACCGGGTCATCATCAACGGCGTCCAGCGGATCCAGCAGCCGGGCATGAAGGTGTCGGCCCGCAACGGCCAGATCCGCCCCGTCGCCCGTCCGGTGCAGGCCCCGGTGACCCAGTCCGCTCCGGCCTCGACGGCGACCTTCGCCAACAGCCTCTCCTCGGGCGACTGATCCGGCCATGAACATCTCACGCTTCTTCATCGACCGGCCGATCTTCGCGGCCGTGATTTCGGTGTTCATCACCCTGCTCGGCGTGTTCGCCTATCCGCTGCTGCCTCTGTCGCAGTATCCGGAGATCGCGCCGCCGACGATCGCGGTGACCGCCGTCTATCCGGGCGCCTCGGCCGAAACCATGGCCGAGACGGTGGCGGCTCCCATCGAGCAGGAGGTCAACGGGGTGGAGCGAATGCTCTATCTGTCGTCGTCCTCGACCTCGGACGGCGTGGCGACGATCACCGTCACCTTCGAACCCGGCACGGACCTGGATGCGGCCCAGGTGCTGGTCCAGAACCGGGTGTCGCTCGCCGAGCCCCGACTGCCCGAACCCGTGCGCCAGATCGGCGTGACGGTGAACAAGCAGCAGCAGGACTTCCTGCTGATCGTCGGCCTGACCTCGCCCGACCGCAGCCTGGCCAACGACTATATCGGCAACTACGCCAACTCGACTCTGCGCGACCGCTTCCTGCGCATCAACGGCGTCGGCGCGGTGCAGGTGTTCGGCGGCGGCAACTATTCGATGCGGGTGTGGATCGACCCCAACAAGGCCGCGGCCCGCAATCTGACCGCCCAGGAAATCGTCGGCGCGCTGCGCGGCCAGAACACATCGGCCGCCGCCGGCGCGATCGGGCAACCGCCCTTCCCCACCAACGCCGCCGCCTTCCAGCTGCCGGTGCAGGTGCAGTCGCGTCTGAGCGACCCGGACCAGTTCGGCGATATCGTCATCAAGACCGACGCCCAGGGCCGAACCACCCGGGTGCGCGACGTCGCACGCGTCGAGCTTGGATCCCAGGACTACGGCATCCGGGGCTATTTCGACGGCCAGCCGGGCGTGGCCCTCGCTATCCAGCAGCAGCCCGGCGCCAACGCGCTGGAGACCGCGGATCTGGTGATGGCCGAAATCGAGGCCGTCCGGGCCGACCTGCCCCAGGGCATGGCCATCTCGGTGCCCTACAACCCGACGGAGTTCGTCGCCGAGTCCGTCGAGGCGGTGCAGCACACCGTGTTCGAGGCGATGATCCTGGTGGTGCTGGTGGTCATCGTCTTCCTGCAGACCTGGCGCGCCGCCATCATTCCGATCGTGGCCATTCCGGTGTCGCTGGTCGGCACCTTCGCGGTGCTGCTGGGGCTGGGCTATTCGATCAACTCGCTGTCGCTGTTCGGCCTCGTGCTGGCCATCGGCATCGTGGTCGACGACGCCATCGTCGTGGTCGAGAACGTCGAGCGCTACATCCGCATGGGTCTGACCCCGAAGGAGGCGGCCCACCGCTCGATGCGCGAGGTCTCCGGCGCGCTGATCGCGATCGGTCTGGTGCTGGTGGCGGTGTTCGTGCCGACGGCCTTCGTGCCGGGCATTCCCGGCATCTTCTATCAGCAGTTCGCGGTGACCATCGCCTCGGCCTCGGTGATCTCGTTGCTGGTGTCGCTGACCCTCTCGCCGGCCATGGCCGCGGTGCTGCTGAAGCCCCACGACCTGAGCCACGCGCCGGTCCGCAAACCGGGGCCGCTGGGGGCGGTGGCCTATTACGGCGGCTGGGCTGGACGCCGGTTCAACGAGGGCTTCGACTGGCTTTCGGACAAATACGGCCGGCTGACCGCCCGTCTGGTGCGTACGGCCGGCGTGGTGCTGGCCATCTATGTCGGCCTGCTGGCCCTGACCGCCTGGCGCGTCGTCGACACGCCGACCGGCTTCATCCCCGACCAGGATCAGGGCTATCTGATCGGCGTCGTCCAGCTGCCCGCGGGCGCCTCGCTGGAGCGCACCGAGGCGGTGATGACGCAGGCCCGCAATATCATCGAGAAGACCGAAGGCGTGGACGGCACCGTGGCCTTCGCCGGTCTCGACGGCTCGAGCTTCTCGTTCGGGTCGAACGCGGCGACGATCTTCGTGCGCCTCGACGAGTTTGAAGAGCGCAAGACGAGGGAGACGGCGGCGGCGGCTCTGGCCGGCGCCATCACCGGGGCCACCTTCGGCATCGAGGACGCCAACATCTTCGTCATCGCCCCGCCGTCGGTGCAGGGGCTCGGCAACGGCAACGGCTTCAAGATGATGGTCCAGGACCGCGGCGGGCAGGGCTATCGCGCCCTGGAAGGCGCCACCTTCGCCATGATGGGGGCCGCCGCGCAGCAGCCGGACAAGGTCCAGCAGGTGTTCTCGCTCTACAACACCGGCTCGCCCCGGGTGTCGGCGGACGTCGACCGCGACAAGGCGCTGATGATGGGGGTCCAGCCCGACGACGTGTTCGACACGCTCGGAATCTATCTGGGCTCGGCCTACATCAACGACTTCAACTTCCTGGGCCGCACCTTCCGGGTGACGGCGCAGGCGGAACCGGCCTATCGCGACGACGTCGCCGACATCGCCAATCTGAAGACCCGCTCGGCCTCCGGCGCCATGGTGCCGATCGGCTCGGTGGCGACGCTGAGAGACGATTCCGGTCCGGCCCGCGTGGTCCGCTACAACCTGTTCCCTTCCTCGGAGCTTCAGGGGCAGGCGGCGCCCGGCGTGTCGTCCGGCCAGGCGCTGGACACCATGGAGCAGCTCGCCGCGGCCAGTCTGCCGCCCGGTTTCTCCTTCGAATGGACCGAGCTGGCGCTGCAGGAGAAGATTTCGTCCGGCGGCACCACCCTGGTGTTCCTGATGGCCGTGGTGTTCGTCTTCCTGGTCCTCGCGGCCCAGTACGAGGCCTTCACCCTGCCGCTGGCGATCGTGCTGATCGTGCCGATGTGCGTGCTGGCGGCGATGATCGGGATCGGCATCCGGGGACTGGACAACAACATCCTGGTCCAGATCGGCCTGGTTGTGCTGATCGCGCTGGCGGCGAAGAACGCCATCCTGATCGTGGAGTTCGCCAAACAGGCCGAGGAGCACGAGGGGCTGAACCGGTGGGATGCGGCCGTGCAGGCCGCCCGCACCCGGCTGCGTCCGATCCTGATGACGTCCTTCGCCTTCATCTTCGGCGTGGTGCCGCTGATGCTGGCCACCGGTCCCGGCGCGGAGATGCGCCAGTCGCTGGGCACGGCCGTCTTCTCGGGCATGCTGGGCGTGACCCTGTTCGGCCTGATCTTCACCCCGGTCTTCTACGTCGTCAGCCGCTGGCTGGCCTCAAGGATGCCGAAGCGGCCGGAGAAGCCGACCGCCGTTCCCACCACCCATGGCCTGCCGCCGCATGACGCCGAGCCCGCGCCGGCTACGCCGCGGCTGGGAGACGCCTGATGACGACCCGATCCCCTCTCCGGTTCCTGACCGCAACCGCCGGCGCCAGCCTGTTGCTGGCCTCGTGCGCGGTCGGGCCGAAGGCGCCTGACGCGACCCTTCCCCCCTCCGCGTCGGGCGCCTTCATCGGGGCCGCCACGCCCGCCGTGACAGCCGAGGCCGCGCGCGACGACTGGTGGCGGCTGTACGACGATCCGGTGCTGGACGGCCTGGTGCGCCAGGCCCTGGTCGAGAACAACGAGCTGGAGGCCGCGGCGGCCAATCTCCGCGCCGTCCGCGCCACGCTGGCCGAGACTCGCGGCGCGCGCCTGCCGCGGCTGAACACCAGCGCCTCGGCGACCTACAGCCGGCAGTCGGCGGGCTCAATCCCGCCCGGCGGCGGGCCCCTCGGCCCGCAGGACGAGGTCGAGACCTATGATGCCGGTTTCGACGTGAGCTACGAGATCGATCTGTGGGGCCGGGTCGCGGCCGCGATCAGGGCCGCCCGGGCGGACGCCGCCGCCGCCGAGGCCGCGTTGGACATCGTTCGTGTGACAGTCGCGGCGGAGACCGCGCGGGCCTATGCCGACGCCTGTTCGGCCAACGCCCAGATCGAGGTGGCCGAACGCACCATCGAGCTTCAGTCCGGCACGGTCGACCTGACCCGGCGCCTGCTCGACGCCGGATCGGGCAACGGCCTCGACGTCGCCCGCGCCCGCTCGGCGCTGGAGTTGGTTCGGGCCGCGCTGCCGCCCCTGCGCGCCCAGCGCGACGGAGCCCTGTTCCGCCTCGCCACCCTGACCGGACGCACGCCGGCGGAGGCCTCGGACGCCGCACGCGTCTGCCTCCGTCCGCCCCAGCTGTCGCAGCCGATCCCGGTCGGCGACGGCGCCGCCCTGCTGGCACGACGGCCTGACGTGCGCAGGGCGGAGCGGCAGGTCGCGGCGGCGGCGGCGCGGATCAATGTGGCGGTCGCCAGCCTGTATCCGACCATCAGCCTCGGCGGCTCGGCCGGTGCGACGGCGCTCGACATCGGGGAGCTCGGCGACGAGGACAATTTCCGTTTCAGCGTCGGGCCGCTGATCAGCTGGTCGTTCACAACGCCAGGGGTCAATCGCGCGCGGGTCGAACGGGCGGACGCCAACACCCAGGCCGCCCTCGCCGCCTTCGACCAGACGGTGCTCGTCGCGCTGCAGGAGACCGAGACGGCGCTGGCCAACTACGCCAACGAGCTGGACCGGCGCTCGGCGCTGCAGGCGGCGCGGGACCAGGCGGCCAATGCGGCCCGGCTGTCCCGGCTGCGCTTCGACGCGGGAGCCGACAGCTTCCTGGCCGTGCTGGACGCGGAACGGACGCTGGCGGCCGCCGACGCCCAGCTGGCGGCCTCGGAGGCCCTGGTCACTACCTACCAGATCGCCCTGTTCAAGGCGCTGGCAGGCGGCTGGAGCGAGGGCTGATCGCCCTCCCTGATCCGCTCATCCCGGCGAAAGTCGGATGAGCGGGTTTCTTCAAGGGTTGACGGCTGCACTGAGCTCGGCCACCGTAAGGGCACTCATCAAGACCGGCTGAGGGATAGGCCCTTTGACGCCGGGGCAACCTTCCAGGATCCACCCGATCCTGGAGATGGTGCCAACTCCTGCGGGGTTCCTCGGAGCCGCGAGAGATGAGTGAAGCGACGGCCCCTCCACGCGCGGGGTCCGGCTGACTTCACGGGTCTGTCACCGCTCGAATTGGTTCGCCCCATCGGTTTCGCTGAGCGAAAGCGGAGCGGACCGTGGCGTCCCCAGACCTGACTGACCGAGACTGGCCCATCGACGAAGCGCCCGGACGCGATGTCCGGGCGGTCATTCCCGAAGATTTCCGGCTGCGGTCCGGCGAGCGCCTGGCCGCCGCCGAGGTAGTCGGCCGGCTGCATGGTCCCGGGCAGGGCCCGCTGGTGGTGGTCGCCGGCGGCATCTCCAGCGGCCGGTTCGCGGCGCGCTGGTGGTCGTGGGCGGTGAAGTCCGGCGGGCCGGTCGATCTGGACCGGGTTCGGGTGCTGGCCTTCGACCTGCTGCCGGGCCGCAACGATCCGGGCGTCACCATCACCACGGCGGATCAGGCCCGCCTGCTGGCCATGCTGCTCGACGCGGCCGGCGAGCCGCGCGTTGAGGCCTTCGTCGGCGCTTCCTACGGGGGCTGCATCGGCCTCGCCTTCGCGGCGGCCTTCCCGGAGCGGAACGGCCAGTTGACAGTCATCTCGGCAGCGCACCGGACGCATGCCGCCGCCACGGCCTGGCGGGGGGTGCAGCGTCGGCTGCTGGCCTTCGCCCGCGACTGCGGCCGGGAGGCCGAGGGCGTGGCGCTGGCGCGCGAGCTGGCTATGGCGACCTATCGCACGCCGGAGGAATTCGCCCTGCGCTTCGCCCCCACGCCGCCGGCCGAGGCGGGCGGGCCCTACCCCGTCTGTGACTATCTGATTGCGCGCGGCGCGGCCTATGCGGAGCTCACCTCGGCCGCGCGCTGGATATCCCTGTCGGATTCGCTGGACCGCCACGCGGTGGAACCGGAAGCGGTCCGCTGTCCGCTGACCGTCGTCGGCTTCACCTCCGACCGCCTCGTGCCGATCGAGGACAGCCGCGAACTGGCCGCCCGCGCGCCGGACCTGCGGCGTCTGGTCGAGGCGCCGTCCATCTTCGGCCACGACGCCTTCCTGAAGGAGCGCGAACTGGTCGGCCGCGTGCTGCACGGCGCCCTTTCCCCGCTCTACGCCACCTCACATCGCGAGATCGCCGCATGACCTGTCCGTCCGAAGTCCGCCCCTGTACGACCGCCGCGCGCCATGGCGTGAACAGCGACCCGGCGCACGGCGCGGTGATGCCGCCGCTCTACCTGTCCTCGAATTTCACTTTCGACGGACTCGAGGGGAAGCGGCGCTACGACTACACGCGCTCGGGCAATCCGACGCGGGACGTGCTGGCCGAGGCCCTCGCGCGGCTGGAGGGCGGCTGCGGGGCGGTGATCACGGCCACGGGCATGGCGGCGGTGGACCTGGCCCTGTCCTCTCTGGAGCCCGGCGATCTGCTGATCGCGCCGCATGACCTCTACGGCGGCACCCACCGGCTGCTGTCCGCCCGGGCCAGACGGGGGCATTTCGAGGTCGCCTTCGTCGACCAGAACGACCGGGAGGCGCTGGACGCCGCCTTCGCCCGCGGGCCGAAGCTGATCCTGATCGAGACGCCGTCCAATCCGCTGATGCGGGTGGTGGACGTCGCCGACCTGTGCGCCCGGGCGCACGCCGTCGGCTGCAGGGCGGCGGTGGACAACACCTTCCTGTCGCCGGCGCTGCAGCAGCCGATCGCCCTCGGCGCCGACATGGTGATCCATTCCACGACCAAATACATCAACGGCCATTCCGACGTGGTCGGCGGCTGCGTGGTGGCGAAGGACCCGACTGACCTGGAGCAGCTGGGCTGGTGGGCCAACTGCCTCGGCGTCACCGGCTCGCCGTTCGACGCCTGGCTGACCCTGCGCGGGGTGCGCACCCTGTTCGCGCGCATCGAGCGGCAGCAGGCAACCGCGGGCCGGATCGCCGAATGGCTGGCCGTCCATCCCGCCGTGAAGGCGGTGCACTACCCCGGACTGGCGAACCATCCCGGCCATGCGGTGGCGTCGCGTCAGCAGAAGGGGTTCGGGGCCATGCTCAGCTTCGAGCTGGCCGACGTCGCCGCCGTGCGGGCGCTGGTCGACGGGCTGCGGGTGTTCACCCTGGCCGAGTCGCTCGGCGGGGTGGAGAGCCTGATCGCCCATCCGGCGCTGATGACCCATGCCGCCATGATGCCGGAGGCGCGCGCGACGGCGGGGATCACCGATGGCCTGCTGCGCCTGTCCATCGGGCTGGAGCATCCCGAGGACCTGCTGGCCGACCTGTCGGCCGCGCTGGCGGCCGTGCCGATTCCGCTCGCCGCCGAAGCCGCGTGAGGGACGCCGCCATGACCGCCCTACCGCTTTCCGTTCGCCTCCCAACCGCCGCCGACGTCGCCTCCCCGGTCGTCGACGAGCCGGTGGCCCTGCTGCAGCTCGACCTGGCCGACCCGGCCGAGGCCGCCTCCGCCGTGTACCGCGAGGTCCGGCGCGGCCGCCGCGTGGTCGCCGTCGCCTGCGGCAGGGCCGATGCGCCCGCCCGACTGGCGCGCGCCCTGAACGCCATCGGAGTCGAGGCCGCCCTGCCCGCCTCCGGCGAAGGCCTGCTGGGCGCCGGCGTGGCCATCGTGGCCGGGCCCGGGGCGGCGCCCGCCCGGCCGATGCCGGCCTCCGCCCGTGCGCTGCGCGTCGCCCTCGCCGGCTGCGGCGTCGTCGGCGGCGGCGTGGCCGCCCGACTGCTCGCCGATCCCCGGTTCGATCTGGTCGGCGTGCTGGTCCGCGATCCGGGCAAGGCGCGCGACGTCGTCGTGCCGCACGATCTGCTGCTCTCCGATCCGGGCGCCCTGCTGGCGCGCGAGCCGGATGTGGTGATCGAGGCGATCTCGGAGGCGTCGACCGGTCTGGCCCTGCTCCGGGCGGCCCTGTCGAGGGGCGTGGACGTGGTCAGCGCCAACAAGCAGGCGGTCGGCGGCGACCTGCCGGCCCTGACCGCGCTGGCGGAAGCCTCGGGCGCGCGGCTGCTCTACTCGGCCAGCGTCGGCGGCGGTTCGCCCCTGATCGAGACCGTACGCCGGGCCCGCGCCCACGGGCCGGTCGTGGCGGTCGAGGCGGTGCTGAACGGCACTTGCAACTTCATTCTCAACAGGCTGGCGGAGGGGCAGGCTTTCGGCGCCGCGCTCGACGCCGCCCGGGCCGCCGGGTTCGCGGAGGAGGATCCGAGCGCCGACCTGACCGGCCTCGACGCCGCCGCCAAGCTGGCCATCCTCGCCCACGAGGCGGCGGGCTGGCGTCTGCCGGTCGAGGCCGTTTCACGCGAGGCGCTGTCAGCTGAGCAAGCGCTGCCGCCGGACGGGGTCCGGCAGATCGCGCGGCTGAACATCGAGGGACGGCGGGCGAACGTCGCCTTCGAGGCCCGTGGCGGCGACCCGCTGTTCGGCGACCTCGCCGACGAGGGCAATGCGCTGCGGGCGATCACGGCCGACGGACGGGTGTTCACTGCGCGGGGGCGGGGCGCGGGCCGGGCGCCGACCGCCGAAAGCGTCTGGGCAGACCTGACCGATCTGCTGGCGAGCTGCGAATGAACCCAAAGAAAACGCCGCCGGGTTGGGGCCCGGCGGCGTGAAGGCGGCTTCTATCAGGAGAGATCAGAAGCGATAGCGGGCGCCGACGAAATACTGCCGGCCGGTGTGGTGGTAGACGGACGTGCTCTCGCGGTCCGCGCCGTCGCCGACGAACTGGTGATTGAACTCGTCGGTGAGGTTGAGGGCCTCGAAGGTCAGTTCGACCTGGTCGCTCAGCTGGTACGAGGCGGAGGCGTCGAGGTTGAACGTCTCCTTCTTGCCTTCGACCTGGTTGCCGTTCCGGCCCGGGACGTTCTGCGTGTAGGCGTCGCGGGCCGCCGCCGAGATGCGGGCCGACAGCCTGTCGTCCTCATAATAGAGGGTGGCGTTCCAGGACTCGGGCGACAGGTTGATCAGGTCGGCGGTCTGGAAGGCCGTGCACAGGGCGTTGGCGCAGTAGTCGATCTCCGACTCCACGTGCGTGTAGTTCAGCTGCACGCCGGTGTTGCCGAGCGGGCCCGGCAGGAAGCGGAAGGGCTGCTGATAGCTGATCTCGAAGCCCTTCAGCGGACCGCCCTCGGTGTTCACCGCCGCAGTCAGCTGGAAGATCTGGCTGGGGGAGCAGGCGCCGGTGCAGTACTGCGGCGCGAAGGCCGACGGGTTCAGCGCGGTCAGGGCCGTATAGGGCAGGTCCTGGCGCAGGATCTGGATGTAGGTGTCGATGTCCTTGTAGAAATACGCGAAGGACAGCAGGCTTTCCTCGGCGAAATACCATTCGACGCTGAGGTCGTAGGTGTTGGCCCGGAACGGCTCCAGCTTCACGTTGCCGATGGTGGCTGTGAAGTTCGGACCGGTCGCCGCCAGTGAGGTGGTCGGCACCAGATAGTTCGTGCCGGCCAGGGTGTTGCCGATCTGCGGACGCGCCATGACCTTGGCCGCGCCGAAGCGGACGAGCAGGTCCTCCACGGGTTCGAAGGTCAGGTTCAGCGACGGCAGGGTGTCGGTGTATTCGTTCTCGCCGGTCACCAGGGTGCCGCCGCCGGTCGAGCTGTAGCCCTCCGCCTCAAGCCAGGTGGTGACGTGGCGGACGCCGAGGTTGCCGCGCACCGGCATGCTGAACAGCGTCGTGTCGAAGTCGCCCTGGAGATAGAAGGCCAGATCTTCCTCGTAGATCCGCCGGTTGCTGCCACGGGCGTTGCCGTTGGTGATGCTGGTCAGGCGGAAGTCGCCGCCGGGCACGCCGGTGTCGCAGTTGCAGTAGATGTTGAACAGCGACGCGATCGCGTTCAGGTCCGGGCGCAGCCAGGAACTGGCGGTGCCGTTCGGGATCAGATTGGATCCGTAGCCGGTCAGCAGGTTCGAGATGTCGGCGACGGTGACGCCCGGCGGCAGGGCCGGAACGACGGTTTCATCGGTGCGGCGGGATTCGAACGACACCGAGTCATAGGTCTTCCAGTTCACGCCGGCCTTGATCGTCAGCCAGTCCCGGGCGTCGTACTCGATGTCGGCCTGGGCGGAATCGAAGACCGTGTCGACGCCGTTCGGGCGCAGACGGATCTCGGAGCGGGGCACGGCGTTGCCGATCGCGCGCCATTCCCAGTTGGCCGGATCGGTGACGTCGAAGCCGTAGTCGATGACCGGCGCGTTCGGATTGCCGCGGAAGTCCCACGAATAGCCGTCAGTGTTCGAGCGATCGAGGGTGACCGTGGTCTGGATCGGGTTGTCGAAATTCGACTCCGCCCGGCCGAAATAATAGCGGCCGCGCAGGCGGTCGGAGAACTCGTGCTCGGCCGTCAGGCTGATCTGCAGGAATTCGGTCGACAGGACGTCGAAGCGGCTCTCCGAGCGGACGTCGACGTTGTCGAACAGGCCGTAGACCAGCATGCCGTTCTCGACCTCGGCGTCGAGGACGTGGACCTGGGGCTGGCCGCCGGCCGCGGCGTTGCGGCTGAACGACAGGGCCTCGAGGAAGTCCTCCTGACGGGTCGCGTCGAGCTTGGAATACAGCACGTCGAGCGAGAACAGGGTGCTGTCGGCGGGCCGCCACTGGAAGGCGCCGGTGACGCCGAGGCGTTCCTGGGTGTGGCTCAGACGGCCGTAGCGCGGCAGGCGCGGGATGAAGACGTCGGCCGAGTTGGCCAGTTGATAGGCGGCGATGTTGCCCGGCGTGTTGGCAGGACGGGGATTGCCCGTCGAGCAGTTGGCGGCGTTCGAGCCGTTGGCGCCACTGTTGCCCGGGTTCTGCGGGGCATAGCCGAACGGCGAGCAGAAGCCGCCGCTATTGCCGCTGCCGGGCGCGGCCGCGGGCGCCCAGCGGACCGAGCTGAAGCCCTCCTCGAGGGAGTCGCGCTCGCTCCAGGCCAGCGAGAGCAGGGCGCCGAACTCGTCGTTCGATCCGAAGGTGTCGCTGAGCAGGAAGGCCGTGCGCGGGCTCCAGCTTTCCGACAGGTCGTTGTAGCCGCCCTGAACCGAGGCGGCGGCGGTGAAGCCGCGGTAGTCGAAAGGCCGCGACGCCTGCAGGTCGACCGTGGCGCCCAGCGAGCCCTCCTCGGTCTCGGCGGCGGCGGTCTTGCGGACCGTGATGCTCTGGAAGAGCTCGGAGGCGAAGACGTTGAAGTCGAAGCCGCGGCCGCGGTTGGCGCCGCCCGAGGAGTCGGTGCCGCCGGCGGTGGCCTGGGCCTCCATGCCGTTGATGCGGGTGCGGGTGAAGTCGGCGCCGAGGCCGCGAACCGTGATCGAGCGGCCTTCGCCGGCGTCGCGGTCGATGGCCACGCCCGGCACCCGCTGGATCGACTCGGCCAGGTTCAGATCGGGGAAGTCGGCGATGTCCTCGGCGACGATGACGTCGACGACGTTGGCCTCGCGGCGCTTGGCGTCGAGACTGGCGCTCAGGCTGGCGCGGTAGCCGGTGACGACGACCTCGTCGACCTGGTCCGCCTGCGGATCCTGGGGCGCGGTCTGCGCGGCGGCGGCGCCGGCTCCCAGCGACAGGGCGACCGCGAGGCCCGAGGCGCCGGCGAACAGCGTACGACGCAGGGCGCGGGGCCCCGACTGAATGGCTTGCAACATATGCCTCCTCCCAATGGGCATACAGGACGCCGGAGTGACCCCGGTCTATCGATTTTTGCGGTTGGGCCCCGCTGAGTTCCGTGGGGCCATCCCGTTTGACACCGGTGTCATATTCGCATGGAATGCGTCCTGACACCGGTAGCAATCAAGAGCCTAACCCGATGATCCGCGTTTTCGCAAGGCCGGTTCGACACAAGGCGGTCACAAGCGCTGCGGTAACGGCGCTATGCGTGGCGTTCGGGGCACACCCGGCGGCGGCGCAGAAACCGGCGCTGGCCTTTCCGGGGGCGGAGGGGGCGGGCCGGCATGCGCTGGGCGGGCGAGGCGGCGCGATCTGGCGCGTCACCAACCTGAACGACAGCGGCCCCGGCAGCCTGCGGGCGGCGGTGGAGGCCGAGGGCCCGCGCACGGTGATTTTCGACATCGGGGGGACGATCCGCCTCGCGTCGCCCCTGACCATCCGGCGCGGACGCATCACACTGGCGGGGCAGACCGCGCCGGGAGGCGGCGTCACCCTGCGCGATCAGCCGCTGATCGTCGCCGCCGACGACGTGGTCATCCGCCATCTCCGCTCGCGGCTCGGCGACGAGAGCGGGGTCGAGGCCGACGCCATCTCGATCGAGCGCGGACGGCGCATCATCCTCGACCACGTCTCGGCCTCGTGGTCGGTCGACGAGACCCTGTCGGTCGGCAGCCGCTACGACCTGCCGGAGCGCGGAATCTACGATGTGACGGTGCAGTGGTCGGTGATCGCGGAATCGCTGAACGCCTCAGGCCACGGCAAGGGCGACCACGGCTACGGCTCGCTGATCCGGGGCGGCCATGGCGCGCGCATGACCTTCCATCACAATCTATGGGCGGCCCACCGGGCGCGCATGCCGCGGCCGGGCAACTATAATTCGCCCGCCGTCGATCCGGTCGGACCCCGTTTCGAGTTCCGCTCCAACGTCTTCCATGACTGGGGCGGGTCGCACGCCGGCTACAACGCCGACACGGAGAGCCTTTCGGCCTACGCCTTCATCGGCAACGCCTACCTGCCCGGGCCGGATTCCCGCGGCCGCTGGGCCTTCGAGGAGTCCAACCCTCTGGCCCGCGCGTGGTTCGAGGACAACGCCATGGCCGGGGTCGTTCCCGCCGATCCCTGGAGCCTGGTGCGGGACAGCGACCGGCCGGGCTACCGCCTGATTGCGCGGCCGGACTGGGCGGAGCCGGCCCGGGAGTCCCCGGACGAGGCGCTGGCCAGGGTGCTGGACCGCGCCGGAGCGGGACCGGTGAGAGACGCCGTCGATGCGCGGATCATAGCGGCGGTGCGCGAGCGTTCGGGCCGTATCATCGACAGTCAGGCACAGGTCGGCGGTTGGCCCGTATTGGACCCCGGCGAACCTTGGCGGGACGCCGACGGCGACGGGCTGCCTGACGACTGGGAGATCGCGCGGCGCCTGAACCCGTTGGACTCCGCTGACGGAGCGGCCGATCCCGACGGCGACGGCTTCACCAACCTCGAGGACTGGCTGAACGCCCTGGCGGCTAGTTGAGGATCTGGCCCGGCGGACGGCGGCGCGCCACCTCCATCCACTGATCGGCCAATTCGAGCAGCCCCTCCCTGCGATCACGGTCAGGCTCGCGCACGGCCTCGGCGATCAGATCCCTGACCTTCTGGCGGCATTGCTCGGCGGAACGGAGAGGGGTCATAAGTTGGGTTCGCGACATACCTGTCAGGCAAACCGCGGGTACGCCGGCCGGTTCCGTATGGCCCCGGTGTCAAAGTCCGCCGTTATCGGGCCAGCCAGCCGCCATCGACGGGCAGCACCGCCCCGTGCACGTAGGCCGAAGAGTCCGACGCCAGGAACACCGCCGCGCCCTTCAGATCGGCCGGATCGCCCCAGCGGCCCGCCGGAATGCGCGCGAGGATGTCGCGGTTGCGGCCCTCGTCGGCGCGCAGGGCCTCGGTGTTGTTGGTGGCGAAATAGCCCGGCGCGATGCCGTTGACGTTGATGCCCTTGCCCGCCCATTCGCAGGCCAGCAGACGGGTCAGCCCGGCCAGACCGCTCTTGGAGGCGGTGTAGGACGGCACGCGGATGCCGCCCTGGAAGCTGAGCATCGAGCAGATGTTGATGATCCTGCCGCCCCGCCCGGCCTCGACCCAGGTGCGCGCCACGGCCTGCGAGAGGAAGAAGGCCGACTTCAGATTGGTGTCCATCACCGCGTCCCAGTCCGCCTCGGTGAAGTCGAGGCTGTCGGCGCGACGGATGATGCCGGCGTTGTTGACCAGGATGTCGACGGCGCCGACCGCGCCCATCGCCTGGGCCACCACGTCCGCGATCGGGTCGATCGAGGACAGGTCGGCCGGTATGGCGTGCACGGCGCGTCCGGCCGCCTCGACCATCCGCGCGGTCTCCGTCGGAGCGGAGCGTCCGACGGCGACGATGTCGGCCCCCGCCTCGGCCAGGCCGACGGCGATGGCCTGCCCCAGGCCGGTGTTGGCGCCGGTGACGAGGGCCGTGCGGCCGGTGAGGTCGAAGGGGCTCATTTCAGCTGGCAGATGTCGAGGACGTGCATGTCGGTGTAGTCGAGATTCTCGCCGCCCATGGCCCAGATGAAGGTGTAGTTCGAGGTGCCCGCGCCCATGTGGATCGACCACGGCGGCGACACCACGGCCTCGCCGTCGGCGACCACGATATGCCGCTGCGCGTCCGGCTCGCCCATGAAGTGATAGACCCGGTCGTTCTCCGACAGGCCGAAGTAGAAATAGACCTCCGAGCGGCGGTCGTGCAGGTGGGGCGGCATGGTGTTCCACACGCTGCCGGTCTTGAGGATCGTCAGGCCCAGCAGCAGTTGGCACGACTGGCAGGTGGCCGGGACGATGTATTGGTAGATGGTCCGCTCGTTCGACGTCTCCAGCGCGCCCCTCTCCAGCGGCACGGCCTGCGCCAGCGAGATGTGCTTCGTCTCGTAGCGGGCGTGGGCGGGGGTCGAGGCGAGGTAGAAGCGGGTATCGCCGGCGAAGGTCACCGCCTTCGAGCCCATGGCGATGTAGAGGCCGTCATTGGCTTCCAGGGTGAAGGCCCGGCCGTCGACCGTGACCGTGCCGGTCGTCGCGCCGACATTGACCACGCCCAGTTCGCGGCGCTCGAGGAACGGGTGGCCCGCGGCCGAGGCCGGTTCGGTCTGGTCAGGCAGCTTCACCGTCGCGCCGCCCGGCTGGACGCCGCCGACCACAAAGCGTTCGTAATGGGTGTAGTTCAGCCGGATCTCGCCCGCCGCGAACAGGCCGTCGATCAGATAGCGATCACGCAGCTGGTCATTGGAGACCCCGTCCATCATGTCCGGATGGGTGGCGTGGTAGGTCTTGCAGTACATGAAACTCACCTTGTCGGGACCGGGCCGCCCCGTCTAGGTAACCGGTGTCATGACAAGCCGCAAGGCGCGGTCTGGCGTCCACGCGACGGCGCGAAGCCCCTCGCCTACTGCGCCCGCGCTTCGTAGGTCTCGAAGTCTTCCGCGATCCGCGCCGACAGCCGCACCGCCGCGGCCTTGTCCGCCGCCGCTTCCGCGGCCCGGCCGAGCGCCTGTTTGGCCAGACCCCGACCGTAGAGCGACGCCGCCTGCCGCGGCTCCAGCTCAAGAGCCCGGTCGTAGACTTCCAACGCCTCGGCGGGGCGTCCAAGATGCAGGAGCACGAGACCCCGGCTGTCCATGAAGCCCGCCACCTCGGGCCGCAACGCCAAGGCCGCGTCGCAGTCCTTAAGGGCCTGTTCGAGATCGACCCCCGCGACGGCCTGCGTCCAGCAGAGGTTGTTCAGAAGTCCGGCGCTTTCGCGGGCGATCGGCCGGACGACCGCCATATCCGCGCGTGCGCCCTCGAGATTCCCGCGCTGGAGGCGAATCGCGGCGCGGTCGAGAAGAAGGAGGGGGTGGTCGGGCTCCAGCGCGACGGCCCTGTCGAGCACAGCCTCGGCGCCGTCGAAGTCGTCCTTGCGCTGTAGAACCGAGGCCTGCAGCTGCATGACCTCCACGTCGGTCGGGTTCCGCTCCACGAGCCCGGCGGCCGCGGCGGCGGCCTCCTCGAGACGACCCGCCTCCGTCAGGATGGTGATCTCCTGGAGGTCGATTTCCTGGAGGTCGATTTCCGCCGACGCCGGCCTCAGCTCCCTGACCTTGCGCAGGTCGGCCAAAGCCTTCTCCCACTCGCCCATGTCGAGATAGGCCTGGCTGCGGACCCCGAGCACGAAGGGATCGTCGGGGTAGCTGCGAAGCGACATCGAGAACTCGACCACCGCGTCGAGGTGACGTTGCTCCGCGAGCGCGATCAGGCCCCGTCCGTTCATCGCGATGCGTTCGGCCGGATTGATCTCGCTGGCCTTGTCGAAGTCCTCGGCGGCGCCTCGGGCATCTCCCAGCCAGAAGCGGGTGATGCCCCGGTTGGCGTAAGCGTTCGCATCCGTCGGATCGAGCGCGATGGCGCGATCGAAGGCGGTGAGCGCTTCCTCCGACCGGCCGTTGCTGTTGAGCGCGAGGGCCCTGTTGACCCACTCCGAGGCGGTCCGGGGATCGTCGGACTCCAAGGCGGTTAGATCACTCGACGTCGCGTCATAGCTGTTCGGAGCGCGGACTTCCGCGACCGCACGGCTCAGCCGCTGAAGCGGTTCCTCAGCGGCGGCGCGTTCCGCCTCCGTCATCTCCGGGCGAAGGGTGAGCGTCTCGCGCTCCATGACGACCCGCGCGCCGTCCTTGGTCACCCGCCGGCGATGATGGTAGGCGGCCGCCTCCTCGTCGATGTCGACGGCGTCCACCACGAACCCTTCGCCGCCGTCGGGCAGAATGATCGTGGTGCGGAAGCGGCTGTAGAGCGGATAGTTGGTGACGATCGGAACGTCGCGGAACGGGCCCTCGTCGCGCCGTTCGCCGGCGTCCCACGACACCCGCGAGACCGGAATCTCGGCCCGTCGACTGCCGCGGGAGGCCCAGTCGATCGTCGTTTCGCCCGCCATGGTCAGACGGAATTCGTTGCGCTCGACGTCGTAGGCCGAGCCGACCTCCCGGATATCCACGTCGTCCAGCAGCGCCGGCCACATCGAGCGCATGTAGGCGTCGCGCTGTCCCTGCTGGGCGACTGAAAACTGGGACTGCAGGACGACGGCGGAATCGCCCCGGAGCAGAATCTCCCCGGTGACGGGCGCCTTGCCATAGAGGCCTTTGCTGAGATCGATTTCGAGCGAGGTTTCGCGCAGGGGCTGGCCCGGCGGCTGGCGCGGCATGCGAACCAGCGCCGCTCCGGCGCTCTCGACCGGAAGCACCCAGCCGTAGTCGAGCGCCGGCAGGGTGACGAGCGAGCGGTCGCCCGAACGGGTCCCGTCGAGCCAGACCGTCTGCCCGTCCACCTCGGCCTGGACGATCACGTGATCGAAGGAGGCGACGGTAGGCAGGCGCGTGTCGAGCCCATCGTTGAATGAATTGACGAGCACCGGTCGGGCTGCGACGCCCAGCTCACGCAACAGGGCGAGAAGCAGGACGGTCTTGCCCTTGCAGTCGCCGAGACGCCGGTTCCAGGTGTCGTCGGCGGTCGCCGGGACGAGGCCGCCCTCGCCCATGGCCAGCGCCAGGTAGCGCACCTCGTCCTGCACCAGACGGAGCGCGGCCAGCACCTGATCGGCCGGGGTGGGATTGGCGGCGCGGATGCGCTCGACCTCGGCCCTGAGCGGAGAGTCGGCCGCGAGCATCGAGGCCTCGGCATAGAGCGGGGCGAAGACGGCAGCGAGGTCGGCCCACGACCGGTAGTCCGTCCCTTCGAGCAGGCGGACCTGATGAAAGCGCAAGGGAGCGGTGTCCGGGACCAGCACAGGCTCCAGCCCGTTGAGGAGCACCTCGAACTCGGAACGGTCGCCTTGGCGCCGGACGGCGGGCGCGGCCCAGTCGTCGGAGGCCTGGATGCGCAGGCCGATCGCGGTCGGCCACGACCCGCGCAGATAGAACTGATCGGCCTTCGTTGGCACGGCCCCGCTGGCCACGAATTCCGCATGCGAGCCGAGAACGGGAATCCGGGTCGTGACGGAGTAGGCGAACTCCAGCCGGTCTCCGACGCGAAGGTCGTCCAGCTGGAGGGTCGCCGTGAGCACGCCGTCGACGATGGCGGCCTCGAGGTTGGCCTCGCGCCGCAGGATGGCGAACTCCTTGCCGGCGAGGGCGTCGATCCTTTCGCCGCCGCGGATGATGTCGAGGGTGTGCACCGTCACGTCCTGGCTGGCCGGGTTCCACGGCAGGGCGACAGTGCCGAAACCTGCGAGGGCCTGGGGCGCCAGGACGGCGGCCCGGGTGCGGATGTAGGTGTGCGTGCCCGCCTCGTCGAAGCGGAACTGCTGTTCGAAAAGCTCGATCCGGAAGGCGTCGCCGGCTGAAGGGCCGGCGGGCGTTGCGGCCGGAACCGCCTTGACCCAGGCCGGAGCCGGTCCGCGGGCGATGGTGTCGCCGGCATGCGCCACGGACGCGGCGAACAGTGCGAACAGAACTATCAGGATCGTACGCATGGTCCCCCGACCTCAATCTACGCGAGCGTGCCTTGTAGCACCTGAATCGCGCACGATGGGAATCGACCGCCTAACGCCCCGGCGCCGCGGTCGAGTCCCGGACCACCAGCGAGGGGTCGACCTCGGGCTGCACCAGCGTCGCCGGGTCCAGGCCGCGGCTGCGGGCGGTCAGCTTCTCGGCCGCCATCCGGCCCATGTCGCGGATCGGCAGGCGCACGGTGGTGAGGTTGGGCCAGACGCGCGAGGCCATCGGCAGGTCATCGAAACCGACGATCGACAGGTCTCGCGGCACGTCGAGGCCGGCGTCGCGCGCGGCCTTCATCACCCCGATGGCCATCTCGTCGTTGCCGGCGAAGATGGCGGTCGGCGGCTCGGACATCGACAGCAGGCTCTGCGCCGCCTCGACGCCGGACTCGAAGGTGTAGGCGCCCTGCCGCACATAGCGGTCGTCCAGCGACAGGCCGTGCTCGGCCAGGCCCTCGCGGAACCCGCTGCCCCGCTCGTGCGACGAGCGGAAGCTGTCCGGGCCAGAGATGAAGGCGACTCGTCGATGGCCGAGTTCGGCGAGATGCCGCGCCGCCTGGGCCGCGCCGCGGCTGTCGTGAGTGACCACCATGTTGGCCGGCTCGTCCAGCGACACCGAGGCGATCCGCACATAGGGGCAGTCCGCCTCCTTGAGGATGGCCACGACCCGGTCGTCCTCGGACACCGAAGGCGGCATGACCACGCCGAACAGCTTCTGACGCACGACGAAGGCGCGCACCTCGCTGAGGAAGCTGTCGGCGGCGCGGTTGCAGGGGTGGACGACCAGTTCGAGGCCCGAGCCGCGCACCGCGTCGAGCACGCCCTGCTGCATGTTGACGACATAGTTCGGGCTGGGGTTGTCGTAGATCATCCCCACCAGGAACGACCGCCGGAAGGCCAGGCCGCGCGCCTGGGGATCGGGTGTGAAGCCGTGCTCGGCGATGATCGCCTCGACCCGCTTGCGCGTCTCTTCCTTGACGAAGGGCGAGTTGTTGATGACCCGCGACACGGTCTTCTTCGACACCTCCGCCAGGCGGGCGATGTCGTTGATGGTCGCGGGCTTGCCGCCAGTCCGTCTGGGCTCGTTCACGCGTCTGGGTCTCTCTGGCCGAACACTGTCCTTAGGACAAAAACCCGGGCTTGTGCATTCCCCCGCGCTCGCGCGCCGATCAGGTCCCGCGGCGCCGGGCCGGACGGTCGAGGACGTCGTCGCGCAGCGGCGTCATGAAGCGCAGATCCCAGTCGGCCGGATTGAACGGCTTGCGGGTGGCCTCGACCACCGCGGGATAGCCGCCGACCTGGCGCTCGTGGTCGATGATCTCGCCGCGCCCCTCGGCCACCTCGGCGATCAGCAGCACGTCGCGCATGTCGCGGTCCCACGGCCGGGCGCCGACTTGCGACAGCACCGAGACCTGGACCTGTTCGGCGGGGATGGGCGAGAGCCCCTCCCACCAGACGGGCGGGCGGCGCATTTCGATGATCCGGGCGGGAGCGGTCGTGTAGCGGCCGAACATGCGCAGCGGCTCGCCGACCTGGTCCACCGCGATGTTGTCGCGGCCGTAGTATTCCACGTCGCCCGCGCCGCCGATCATCATGAAGGCCAGATGGTCGGTCGGCGTCGAGGGGCCGGCGCGCAGGACGTTCCCGACGACGGTCATCTTGCCGACCTCGAACGGCGTCGTCCCCCACTCCTCCGGGGCAAGGTTGTAGTGGATGGCGCGCGGGCCGGGATTGTAGATCAGGTTGTTGGCGATGATGCCGTGGACGCCGCCCTTGAACAGCGGGCTGCGCTCGTAGTTGTGGGCGTACAGATTGCCGACGATCAGCAGGTTGGTGACGTTGTCGTGGATCAGCGAGCCCTTGGAGTGCTCGCCCTTCGAATGGGTTGAATAGGCCAGGCTCTCGCCGACCAGATTGTTCGAGAAGGTGATGTCGTGGCTGGTGCCGGCGCGCCACTCTTCCGGCGTCGAACCGGTGAAGCGGGGACCGGAGGCCGACAGGTTCTCGTCCGTTGCCCAGGTCAGGCTGCAGTGGTCGATGATGACGTTGTGGGCGCCGACGGTGGCGATCGAATCCTCGTCCCATCCGCTCATCCACTCGCCGCCGGCCGAGCCGGGGCGGATGCGGATGTGCTGCACGATGACGTCGTGGGCGGTGATGTCCATGCCGCCCCGGATCAGGGTGACGCCCGGGGACGGCGCCGTCTGGCCGGCGATGGTGATGAAGGGGTTCTGCAGCTTCAGCGTCTTCTTGCCGAGATCGATGACGCCGCCGACCTCGAACACCACGATGCGCGGCCCCTCCGCCTCGATGGCGGCGCGCAGGGAGCCCGGCCCCTCGCTGTTCAGGTTGGTGACCCGGATGATCTCGCCGCCGCGTCCCCCGGGAGTTCGCGAGGCCCAGCCCAGCGCGCCGGGGAAGGCCGGCAGGGCCGCCTCGGTGGAGGACGGCGCGGCCGTCTGGCCGTTGGTCTGGGCGGCCGCGGCGGCCGGAGCCGTCAACGGCAGGACGAGGGCGGCCGCGACGGCGGCGATGCGGGCGAGCGTCATGTTTCCATCCTGTCACAGGGTCGCCTGTGGCCGCGACCTTCATCATCGGCGCCGCCGTGCAAGGCGTCGCCGGATTCAAATTGACACCGGTTTCCTTCCTGCGCAATGTCTGCCGCAACAGGGAGGCGGCGTGAGCCACGCACACGACAGTTCAAGCGGTTCGCAAGTCGCGCGGGCCTTCGTGGACGCGCGGCGGACAGGCCGGGCGCTGCCGTTCTATCCGGGCGCGGAGCCCGGATCTCTGGAGGCCGCCTACGCGATCCAGGACGAGGCCATCGCCGCCTGGCCGGACCGCATAGCGGGCTGGAAGCTGGGCCGGATCAATCCGCCGCATGACGTCCGCTTCGGGGCCGGTCGGTTGGCCGGGCCGATCTTCTCGCGCGCCGTCTGGACCGCCGGCTTCCTGCCCACCCCGTTCGGCGTCATCGAGGGCGGCTTCGCGGCGGTCGAGGCCGAATATGTCGTGGAGCTCGGCGACACGGCGCCGGATCGCGGCAACTGGAGCCCGGTCACCGTGGAGCCGCTCGTCTCGCGTGTCTTCATCGGCGTCGAGATCGCCGGCAGCCCCTTCGCCGGCATCAACGATCATGGTCCGGCAGTGACGGCGTCCGACTTCGGCAACAACGCCGGCCTGATCCTCGGCGCCGAGATCTCGAGCTGGCGCGAGCGTCTTCCCCTCCTGACCTGCGCCGTAACCATAGACGGGGTTGAGGTCGGCCGGGGCGGGGCGGCTGCGATTCCCGGCGGCCCGCTCGATTCCCTCGCCTTCCTGCTCAACCTGCTGCACCGTCGCGGGCGGCGGCTGGAGGCGGGGCAGCTGGTCTCGACCGGGGCCGCCACCGGGGTGCACGACATCGTCGCCGGCCAGGCGGCGGTCGCGGACTTCGGCGCCGATGGCCGTATCGAATGTCTCGCGGTTCCTGCAACGGGAGAAGCGCCGTGACCCTGACGCGCCGAACACTCGGTCTGGCCGGGCTCGCCGGTCTGGCGGCCTGCGCGCCCCGCACAAGCACCGGCGGGCGGACGGTGTTCGACGCCGTCGATGTCCATCCGGGCGATTTCCCCACCGTCACGGCGGTCAAATGGATGGGCGAGGAGTTGGGCCGGCTGACCGACGGCCGCCTCGGCATCCGCCAGTTCCCCTCCGGCCAACTGGGGTCGGAAGACGACTCGATCGGCCTCGCCCGCTTCGGCGCCGTGGACATGTGCCGCGTCGCCGTGGCGGCCCTGAACAACGCCTTCTCCGAGACCCGGCTGCTGGCCCTGCCCTATGTCTATCGCGACGTGGCCCACGTCCGCGCCGTCGTCGACGGGCCGATCGGCACCGAGCTGCTCAATGTGTTCGAGCACCGCGGTCTCGTGGGGCTGGCCTATTACGACGCCGCCCCGCGCTGCTTCTACAATGTGCGCCATCCGGTCAGCGAACCCGGCCAGCTGCGCGGCCTGAAGATCCGCGCGCCGCAGTCGGACATCTATCTCGACGCGATCCGGGCCATGGGCGCCAATCCGACGCCCCTGTCTTTCGGGGCGGTGTTCTCATCGCTGCAGACCCATCTGATCGACGGGGCCGAGAACAACTGGCCAGCCTACCAGTCGAGCCGCCAGTTCGAGGTGGCCCGCTACTGGAGCCAGACCGAGCACTCGTTCTCGCCCGACGCCCTGCTGATGTCGAAGTCCGCCTTCGACGCCCTGACGCCCGCCGACCGCGAACTGGTCCGGGACGTGGCAAGGCGCTCGGTGCAGGTGATGCGGACCGACTGGGACCGGCGCGAGGCCGAGGCCCGCGCCACCGTCATCGCCGGAGGCGTACAGGTGACCGAGGTGGACAAGGCCGCCTTCGCCGCCACCGTCCGCCCCGTGCTGGACAAATATCTTGCCGAGCCGCGCCTGCGCGCGCTCCACGAACGTATCGCAGCGGTCGCCTGAACGGCCGCGCAAACCTCGGCGCTCAGGGAGGGCCCGAATGTCTGAACCCCGACGCGGCTCCGTCCGCGCCCTCGATGGTCTGGCCAGCCTCGCCATAGGCCTGGCCGGCGCGGCTCTCGTGGGCATGGCCCTGGTCCAGGCCTGGCAGGTCTTCGCCCGCTATGTGCTCAACGACAGCCCCGGCTGGACCGAACCGCTGGCGCTGCTGCTGATGAGTTTCGCCGTGATGTTCGGGGCCGCCGTGGCGGTGCGGCGCGAGACCCATTTCGCTTTCCAGACCTTCCGCGACGCCGCCCCAAGGCGGGCGCAGTGGCTGCTCAAGTCCATCTCGCGTCTCATCGCGGCCGCGTCCGGGGCCGGCCTGATGGCGCTGGGCGGGATGCTGATGGTCGACGAATGGCCGGTGGCCATGGCCGGCGCGCCCCTGCCCTCGGGGCTGAAATTCGCCGGCCTGTGCATCGGCGGGGCGCTGATCCTGCTGTTCGCCCTCGAGCGGCTGCTGACCGGCGACTACCGCGCGCCCGAAGCGCCGACCGGGGCGGAGACCTGAGCATGGAATACCTCATCCTCTTCGGCCTGCTGGCCATCCTGCTGGCCATCGGCGTGCCGGTCGCCTTCTCCCTGCTGGCGGCGACGCTGGCGACGGTGCTCTACCTCGCCCTGCCGCCGATCGTGGTGTTCCAGCAGATGGGCTCCGACATCACCTCGGTGGCCCTGCTGGCCATTCCGCTGTTCATCTTCACCGGCGAGCTGATGATGAAGGGCGGCCTTTCCGACCGGATGATCGCCCTCGCCTCGTCGATGGTCGGCCATGTGCGCGGCGGGCTGGGCCAGGTCACCGTCGTCGGCTCGACCCTGTTCGGCGGCGTCTCGGGCAGCGCCATCGCCGACGTCTCGGCGATCGGCGGCACCATGATCCCGCAGATGCAGAAGCGGGGCTACGACGCGGACTACGCCGTCAACGTCACCATCTCGGCGGCGCTGGTGGCCCTGCTGGTGCCGCCCTCGCACAACATGATCCTGTATTCGGCCGCGGCGGGCGGCGGGGTCTCGATCTCGGACCTGTTCGCGGCCGGCATCGTTCCGGCCCTGCTGCTGGCGTCCGTGCTGATGGTCACCTCCTACGTCGTGGCCCGCCGGCGCGGCTATGCGGCGGAGGCCTTCCCCGGATTCCGCGCCGTGGCGGTTCGTCTGGTCGCCGCCATTCCCGGCCTGCTGCTGGTCGGCATCATCTTCGGCGGCATCCGGGCCGGCGTCTTCACCGCCGTGGAGAGCGCGTCGATCGCCGTGGTCTATGCGACCGTGGTGACCGGCCTGGTCTACCGCCACATGACCTGGGCCGCCTTCAAGGCCGCCTGCGTCGGCGCCGCCCGCACCTCCGGCATGGTGCTGTTCATCATCGGTTGCGCCGGGGCGTTCGGCTGGCTGATGGCCTTCCTGCAGGTGCCCAGCATGATGGTCAGCCTGCTGCAGACCCTGACCGACAACCCCATCCTGATTCTGCTGCTGATCAACGTCATCCTGCTGATCCTCGGTACCTTCATGGACATGGCGCCCCTGATCATCATCTGCACCCCGATCTTCCTGCCGGTGGCCAAGGCCTTCGATGTCGACCCGGTCCAGTTCGGCGTCATCCTGCTGCTCAACTGCGGCATCGGCTTGATCACGCCGCCGGTCGGATCGGTGCTGTTCGTGGGCAGCGCCATCGCCGGCATACCGATGACGCGGGCGCTGAAGACCATCTGGCCGTTCTGGCTGGCTTGCGCCGCGGTGCTGATGCTGGTCACCTTCATCCCGGCGCTTTCGCTGTGGCTGCCTTCGCTGATGAAATGACCGATCCGCTGGCGCTCCGCAGCGCCGAAGACTGCCGCTGGGACTGCGTCGCGCTCGGCGAGGTCATGCTGCGCCTCGATCCCCGCGAAGGCCGCATCCGCACCGCGCGCAGCTTTCAGGTCTGGGAAGGCGGCGGCGAGTACAATGTCGCGCGCGGCCTGAGGAAGACTTTTGGCCTGCGCACCTCGGTGGTCACCGCCCTGCCCCGAAGCGAGACCGGCGCGCTGGTCGACGACCTGATCCTGCAGGGCGGCGTCGACACGTCCCATATCCTGTGGCGCGAGGCCGACGGCATCGGCCGCAACACCCGCGTGGGGCTGAATTTCACCGAGCGCGGCTTCGGCGTGCGCGGCGCGCTGGGGGCCTCCGACCGGGCCAATTCGGCGGCCTCGCAGATGCGGCCGGACGAGGTTGACTGGGACGGCCTGTTCGGGGGCGAGGGCGTCCGCTGGCTGCACACCGGCGGCATCTTCGCGGCCCTTTCGGAGAGCACGGCGGAGACGGCGCTGGCCGCGATCCGGGCCGCGAAGCGACACGGCGTCGTGGTCAGCTATGACCTCAACTACCGCGCCAGCCTGTGGTCCAGTCATCCGGATCCGGACGCCGCGCGGCGGGTCAACCGCGAGATCGCCGGCCTCGTCGACGTGCTGATCGGCGACGAATACGCCTGGGCCTCCTGCCTTGGCGTCGAGACGGCGGAGGTCCGCGCCGATCCCTGCGACAGCGGGCCGTTCGACCGGCTCGTGGGGCGGATCGCGGGCGACTTCCCGAACGTGAAGGTCTTCGCCGCCACCCTGCGGGATCCGCTGTCCGCCTCGGTCAACCGCTGGGGGGCGGTCCTGTGGTCGGGCGGTCAGCGCTACGAAACCCCGGCGCGGGAGATCGCCGTGCTGGACCGCGTCGGCGGCGGCGACGGCTTCGTCTCGGGCATGGCCTGGGCCTTGCTGAACGGGCGCGGGCCGCAGATGGCGGTCGACTACGGAACCGCTCATGGCGCCTTGTCCATGACCACGCCGGGCGACAACGCCATGACCTCCCTGGCCGAGGTCGAGGCGCTGGTCGGCGGGCGGGGCGCCGCCGCGGTCCGCTAGGACATCAGGATCGTTCCACCGCCGGCGAACGTGCTACAGTGGGATGAGATGTCCCGTGTTTGTTCGAGATAGCGGTGGGATGATGTCGCGCCCGAGAAGCGTAGCCGGCGCCCGTCTCTGCGTTCATTGCCTCGATGCGGCGGCACAGGGCGACTACTGCCACGAGTGCGGCCCGGCCTTCCGGAGCCTGAGTTCGTGGGGCTATTTCAGGATGCCCGACGAGACAGGAGTGGTCCCCCCGCAGGAACGCGACGCCTATGGCGATTTCGGAGGCGGCGCGACCTTCCGCCCGCGATTCCGCCGCCAGCCGGACGGGACTCTCGCAGACAGCGGCGCGCAGGCCGTCGGCGCGGAGGATGAACGAACCCGGCTTTCGTCGGTCTGACGACCCCGCCGACGCCTTGAAGGCAGGAGCCCGGGGAGGCCGCCGGGGTCCGGCCCGCAGACCGCACCCCAGCAAGCTTCCAGCGCTTAGGCCCAGGGATCGAGGAGGTCGCGGACCTGTTCGAAGCCGTGACCCGTCGGGTCGAACCCGCCGGCGAAGGCCGGGAGGCTGTCCGACGAGGCCAGCAGGTGCTCGAGCACCAGCAGGGTCTCCTCTTCGCCCGATCCCGGCAGGACCTGGACGTCGTCCCAGTCCTTGGCTACGGCGCCTTCGAAGGCGTCTGTCGGGAGCAGGAAGTCGTCGTCGGAGACGGGCAGGACCTCCAACTCCAACCCCTTGACCGCGGCTCCGTCGAAGGGCCTCGGCGCGGGCAGGAGATCCTCGGAGACGGGCAGGACCTGGACGTCCTCCCAGCCCTTGTCCAACGCCCCCTCGGCGGAGATCAGGAAGTCGTCGTCGGCGAGCGGCAGGACCTGCACCTCGTCCTGACCCTTGGCCACGACGGCGTCTTCCGCCCACGGAACCACGAGCGGGGCGACGTCGTCGGTTTCCGCGGGCGACACCAGCGCCTGGTCATCCTTGCTCTCAGCCTCGGCTCCGGCCGGGGCCGCGGGGCCGGACAGCACCGTGGTGGTGTTGCCGGTCAGGAAGCGCAGCACCTCGACGCTCTCGACGTAGGTGGAGCCGTCGCGGCCCGCCACGCTGTCGACGACGCGCCAGCCGGCCCCTTCGGCGGTGACGGTGTACTGGGCCTTGGCGCCGCGCAGCTGCACCTCGTCGGTCCCGAGGCCGCCGTACAGGCTGTCGTTGCCGCCGCCGCCGCGCAGCATGTCGTTGAGGGCGCCGCCGGTGATGACGTTGTTGAGCGCATTGCCCGCGCCGACGAAACTGCCCGGCCCGGTGTAGAGCAGGTTCTCGAGGTGCGCGCCCAGGGTGTAGGTCCCGACCCGGGCCTCCACCGTGTCGATCCCTTCGCCGGCGTATTCGATGCAGCTGTCGAAGGCGTCGAGCACGTACCAGTCGTTGCCGGTCCCGCCGAACAGCTGGTTGTTCATCCCGCCCGAGCCGCCCATCAGGATGTCGTCGCCGCCGAAGCCGGCCAGCACGTCGGAGCCGCCCGCGCCCATCAGGAGGTTCGCCGTCCCGTCGCCGTAGATCACGTCGTTGAAGTTCGAGCCGGTGGCGTTCTCGATCGAGGTGAAGGTGTCCGTCGCCCCGTCGCCGTCGTTGGTGGCGCGTTGCAGGTCGAGGCGGACCGTCACCGCCGCGGCGGCCAGGCCGTAGTCGGCCGTGTCGATCCCCGAGCCGCCGTTCAGCGTGTCGACCCCGCCGCGGCCGCGCAGGGTGTCCGCCCCGGTTCCGCCGGTGATGACGTTGGCGGCCGCGTTGCCGGTGCCGGCGAAGGCCCCGGTCCCGCCGAAGATCAGGTTCTCGACGTTGTTGGCCAGCACATAGGTGTTGATGCGGGCATCGACCGTGTCTGTCCCCTCGCTGGAGAACTCGACGATGCTGTCGGCGGCCTCCAGCACATAGGTGTCGTCGCCCAGACCGCCCTGGAGGGTGTTCAGGGCTCCGGCCCCGCCCCAGATCACGTCGTTCCCGGCCAGACCCAGCAGGGTGTCGGCGCCCAGGCCGCCCCTGAGGACGTTGGCGTTGGCGTCGCCGATCAGGGTGTCGTTGAAGGCCGAGCCGGTCAGGTTCTCGATCCCGGAGAAGGTGTCGGTGCCGCCGTCGCCGTCGTTGCTCGAGGCGTTGGAGTTCAGCTGGGCCCACATGCCCGCGGCGGCCAGGCTGTAGTCGGCCGTGTCGATGCCACCGCCGCCGTTGAGCACGTCGACGCCCGCGCCGCCGACCAGCACGTCGTCGCCGTTCAGGCCGTCGAGGGTGTCGTTCCCGGCGCCGCCCGACAGGCCATTGTTCCCGCCATTGCCGGCCAGGACGTCGTTGAAGGCAGAGCCGATCAGGGTCTCGATCGACGAGAACGAATCCGTTCCGCCGTCGCCGTCGTTCGAGGCGATGCCCGTAGTCAGGCTCGCCGTGACCGCCCCCGCGGCGGCGGAGTAGTCCGCCGCGTCGAGCCCGCCGCCGCCGATCAGGGCGTCGGTCCCGGCTCCGCCGCGCAAGACGTCGTCGCCGAGGCCGCCGTCCAGGGTGTCGCCGCCGGCGCTCCCGCGCAGCACGTCATTGCCGCCGAGGCCCTCGAAATCGACCGAGAACGAGCCGTCGTTGCCGAGCGCGCCGACGTCAAAGCGGTTGTCGGCGCTGTTGCCGTCGACCGAGCGTAGGCCGGCGCCCACGCCTTCCACGGTGACGTTCTCGGTGGAGAAGATGCTGACCGCGGTGGAGCCCACCGTGCCGGTCCCCGTGGCCAGGTTGATCGAAAGCGAGGCGCCGCGCAGCACGGCGGTGTCCGTCCCCGCGCCGCCGGAGATCAGCGAAGCTGTCGCCGCCGCCGATCCCGTGAAGATGAGAACGTCGTCGCCGTTCTCCCCCTCCAGCTGGTCGCCGGCGTCGCCCTCGATCTGGTCCGCCCCGTCGCCGCCGAACATCTGGTCCGCGCCCGTTCCGCCGATCAGGGTGTCGGCGCCCAGCGCGCCGGTCAGCACGTCATCGCCGCCGCGACCGTCGAACATGACGCCGAACGCGGAACCCGCCGCGGCTGTCAGCCGGTTGGCGCCGCTGCTGCCCAGAAGCGTGCGGACGGCCGCGCCGGCGCCCTCGACCGTGACGTTCTCGGTCGTGAACACCGAGACGGCGGTGGACTCGGCCAGTCCGGTCCCGGCGGCCAGATCCAGGGAGGCGGAGGTCCCCCGCAGGATCAGGGTGTCCGTTCCGGCCCCACCGGAGACGAACACGCCCGCCGCGGTGGCCGATCCCTGGACGACGAGGGTGTCGTTGTCGTCGTCGCCCCACAGCTGGTCGCCGGTATCGCCTTCCAGCCGGTCCGCGCCCGCGCCGCCGAACAGCTGGTCGATGCCGCCGCCGGCGGTCACGGTGTCGTTTCCGTCGCCGCCGCGGACGACGTCATTGCCGGCCAAGGCGTTGATCGTGTCGTTGCCGCCGGCGCCTTCGATCTCGTCGCTGAAGACGGTGGCGTTGATGGTGTCGGCCCCGGCCGTGCCGGCGAAATACTGGCCGCCCCCGGCGCCCACGATCAGGGTGACGTCGTCGAAGCGCAGCCGCTCGACCGTGGTCAGGGTGTCGGTCCCGGCCGGGCCACTGACCGTCGTCGTGCCGCCCGACGTCGTCACCGTATAGGCCGAACGGAGTCCGGCGAAGACCGCCGTGTCGATCCCGGCGCCGCCGCTGATCGTGTCGTCGGACGCGTTGCCGGTGATGACGTCATCGCCGTCACCGCCGCTGATGTTGTCGAACCCGGAGGTGCCGACCAGGTTGTCGTTGCCGGACGTGCCGTTGATCGGGTTGAGGATCGGAGCGCCGGCGATGGTGTAGAGCCCGTCGGCGAACTGCAGCCGCTCGACATTGGTCAGGCTGTCAGAGCCGTCAGGCCCGGCAACCGTGGTGACCGGTCCGGCCGCGCTGATGGTGTAGGCCGAGCGGGGGCCGGAATAGACCGCCGTGTCGGTGCCCGCGCCGCCATCGATGGTGTCGTTGCCGGCGCCGCCGGTGATGCTGTCATCCCCGTCGAGCCCGTTGATCGTATCGCCGTTCGCCGTGCCGTTCAGGGAGTCCGCATTCGCGGTTCCGTTGATGGCCGCGTTCAGCGGCGCACCGCTCGCGTCGTAGAGGCCGTCGTCGAACTGGAGCCGTTCGACGTTGCTGACTGTATCGGTGCCGTCGGGTCCCACGACCGTCGTGACGCCCGAGTTGACGGTGATCGTATAGGCCGACCGGTTGCCGCTGAAGACCGCCGTGTCCAGGGTCCCGGCGCCGCCGTCGATGGTGTCGTTCTCGGCGCCGCCGGTCAGCAGGTCGTCGTCGCCGCCGCCGTTGAGCGTGTCGCGGCCGACGCCGCCGTTGAGCGTGTCGGCTCCGGCCTCGCCGTTCATGGTCGCGCCGAGGTAGACCAGCGGAACCACGCTCGCGCTCGGCACCGAGACGTGCAGCGTGTAGGCGCCTCCCGGCGGCGGCGGGGCCGTCACCAGGGTCGCATCGGCGCCCGACTGCCACTGCGAAACCTGAACATAGTAGGTGCCGGCGGCGGCGAAGGTATGGCTAAGGGCCGAGTCCGTCGCCGCGCCGCCGTCGCTGGCGGAGTCGTCATTCTGGGCCAGTTGCGTGCCGCCGGCGTCGTAGACGCGCAGGACGCTGTCGAAGCTGGCGTTGTCGATGTCGAAGACGACGGTCTCGCCCGCGGCCACGGTGAAGGCGTAGTATTCGACGCCGCCGTGGCTGGTCGCGACCACCGTGGCGTGGGGGATGGTGCTGGAATTGGCCACGTCGGAGCGCGTGCCCAGGTCGAAGCCCCCAGCCAGGGACACGGCGGTCCCGATCGTGCTGTTGGCCGTCCCCTGCCCTTTGACGATGTCCGGAGCGCCGCCGCCCTCGCCCGGGGCGCCGGCGAACAGCTGGTCCACCCCGCCGCCGCCGTTCAGGGTGTCGATGCCGCCGCCGCCATGCAGGACGTTGGCGTTGGCGTCGCCTGTCAGGGTGTCGGCATAGACCGTGCCGCGCACCTCTTCGATCCCCGACAGGGTGTCGGCGCCGGCGCCGCCGCTGGCCGTTCCCGCCGCGAGGTTGACGGTGATGCCCGCTCCGGCCCCGATGTAGTCGGCGAAATCGTGGCCCGCTCCGCCGTTCAGCGCATCGTCGCCCCGACCGCCGATGAGAGTGTCGTCATTGTCCCCGCCGTTGAGGATGTCGTTGCCGGAGCCGCCGTCCAGGGTGTCCGTGCCGGCCAGGCCGTTGATGGTGTCGTTGCCGCCCAGGCCGCCGATGACGTCGGCGAAGACGGTGCCGCCGATGGTCTCGTTGGTGATGTCCCCACCGACGAGCAGGCCCCCGGTCGGGGCCGCCGCGATCGTCTGGTCGGAAAACTGCAGGAATTCGACATTGCTGACCGTGACGGTCTGGCCCAGCCCGGAGATGGTGCCGACCTGACCGTTCCAGACGACCGTGTAGTTGGCGCGCGCGCCGGCGAACACCACCGTGTCCGAGCCGAGGCCGCCGTCGATCTCGTCATTGCCGCCGTTGCTGGTGATGACGTTGCCGGCCGAGTTGCCGCGGATGGTGTCCGCGCCCTGGCCGCCGACCACGTTTTCGATGACCACGCCGATAGCGATGGCGACGTTGCCCAGCAGGCCGCCGACGCTGGAGAAGGCGCCCTGCCGCAGATCGATGGTCTGGGCGACGCTGTAGCCCGAGAAGTCAAAGGTATCGACTCCGCCGGCGTCCCAGACCGCGAAGATCAGGGCGCTGAGGCTGGTGTTGGCGTTGAACCACGGCTGGCCGGCGTTGGAGTTGAAGCCATAGGTCGTGTCGCCGGTGCGGGTGGTCATGTTGGCGCCGTACAGGCGCTGGGCGGCCGCGATATCGTCGAGCAGCGGCACCGCCGAATAGCGTCCCCCGAAATTGCCGCCCGTCAAGGTTTCTCCGAAGTAGCTCATCACCGTGTACTGGCGCGAATCCTCGAAATAGATCGCGCTGCCGTCATAGGTGATCGCGCCGCCGGAGCCGGCGTTGTAGGCCGCCGGGTGGCTGAGACCGATGGCGTGGCCGATCTCGTGCAGCAGAACCTGCTGGCCGTAGGCCTGCATCACCGGAGAGGCGTTGTAGGACAGGGAGTTGTTGACCCACACGTCGCCCTGGACGGCCCCGGCTCCGGTCGCGCCGGGCATGCCGCCGGGCAGGTAGGCGAAGGCGGCCGCGCCACTCATGCCGGAGGCGTAGTTACCGAACAGCATGGTGGCGTTCTCGGAGTAGCCCGTGGCTCCGTCGCTGACGCGCTGGAAGGTGATGTTGGCCACCTCGGACCACGCCGCCAGCGCCAGCAGGGTCGCTGAAATCTGGGCGGCGCTGAAGGCGGTGTGACCGGAGGTGTCCGACGGTATGGTCGACACGAAGGTGTCGCGGAAGGCGAAAGTCACCGTGGCGGCTTGACCCAGACCCGTGGCCCAGCTGGTGTTGGACCGGGTGATCTGGGCGCCGGCGTCGGTCGGATCCAGCGAGGGCTTGCCGTTCGGGCCGAACACGCCGCGGTCGTCAGCATTGAGGATTACGCCCTGGCCGCCGCCGTCGGTTCCGTCCGTGGCCGCGTGGAAGCGCCCGCAGCAACCACAGATCTGATAGCTCGCGATGGCCCCGAAGAACGGGTCCAGCATCGGCTCGGAAACGCCTGAATTGTCGGTTTCGACGCGCTGCGACGGGGTCGAGCCGAAGCTCCGCGAGAAGGAATCGAACATGAGAGTTGGCCCAACCGACGAAATTATGGGCCGTCACCGTAACGCGGCTTCGCGAAACGACAAGCACTGCCATTTCAACTCGCAGTGATCCTGAATCCGGATACCGCCTATGGTTGTGACAGCCAGATGGGCGCCGCCGGTCTAGATCGCCCCGAGCGCCTGCTCGAGATCGGTATAGAGGTCGTCGACATTTTCGATGCCGACGGACAACCGCACGAGGTTGTCGCCGATGCCGCAGCGGGTCTTGGCCTCTGCGCTGTAGTCCGAATGCGTCGTGCTCGAGGGGTGGGACACCAGGCTTTCGGTGCCGCCGAGACTGACGGCCAGCTTGAACAGCTGCAGCGCGTTGAGCATGCGGAAAGCCTCGGCCTCGCCGCCCTTCAGGCGCAGCGAGAAGGTCGATCCGGGCCCGGAGCACTGGCGGGCGAAGATGGCCCGCTGGGCCGGCGAGCTCTCGGCGCCGCCGGCGTCCAGCACCGCCTCGATCTTCGCATGCCCGCGCAGACGTTCGACCAGTTCGACCGCGTTGGCCTGCGACCGCTCCATGCGGATGTGCAGCGTTTCAAGGCTGCGCATGAGCAGCCAGGCCGTGTGCGGATCGGTGACCGTGCCGCAGATGGTGCGCATCTCCGCGACACGGCCCATCAGGTCGGCCCGGCCCATGCAGGCCCCGGCGATCAGGTCCGAATGGCCGCCCACGTATTTGGTCAGCGAGTAGAGGATCAGGTCGGCGCCGTGTTCGAGCGGCTTCTGCCACAGCGGCCCGAGGAAGGTGTTGTCCACCACCAGCGGCGGCGCCTCGGCCTGGTCCAGCGCCTTGATGGCGGCGGCGGCGGCCTCGAGATCGATCAGCTGATTGGTCGGATTGGCCGGGGTCTCGACATAGACCGCGGCCAGCCGCCCGCCCCGGCCTTTCGCCCGTTCCACGGCCTCGCCGATGGCGCGGGTCAGGGCCTCGCCTCCGTCGCAGTCGGCTACGCTGACCGTCTCGACGCCCATGCGCGGCAGGATGCGGTCGAACAGGTATTCGGTGCCGCCATAGGCCGGAGCCGTATAGACCACCACGTCGTTCGGCCGGCTGAGCGCCAGGATGGTGGTCGAGATCGCCGCCATGCCGCTGGAGAAGACCAGCGCCTTGTCCGCCCCGTCCCAGACCGCCAGCCGATCCTCGAGGATTTCCAGGTTGGGGTTGTTGATCCGGGAATAGATCAGGCCCAGCGCCTCGTCGGGGTCCTTCTCCCTCAGCCCGTAGGCGACCTCGAAGAAGCGCTTTCCGTCCTCGGCCGAGCGGAAGACGAAGGTCGAGGTCTGAAAAATCGGGGCCTTGATCGATCCCTCTGACAGGGCGGGATCATAGCCGTAACCCATCATCAGCGTTTCGGGAGACAACGGGCGATCGCCGAGGGTGCGGCTGCGGTGACGACTCATACTGAACGGCTCCTTCGGCGCGGCTCCTAGAGCACGCCGTCGGTCCGGTCACCTTGCAGTGCAAAAAGGACAATTTCCGTCTGGCCGCTCGACTGGCCATCGTCACATTTCCCGCCTAGACAGGCGACGGCCATGGATCGCCGTCGGCAACAACGCGTTCATGGCCGGCAATTGCCCGATGCGGGGGGTCACCCGGGCCGCGCTTCCACGCGCCCATGCGCCCTCCGACCGCTCTGTGTCTGGAAGGCCTGATGACGAAGAAGACTGCGCTGATTACCGGCATCACGGGCCAGGACGGCTCCTATCTGGCGGAGTTCCTGCTCGAGAAGGGCTATGACGTCCACGGCATCAAGCGCCGCTCGTCGCTGTTCAACACCGAACGGGTCGACCACATCTACCAGGACCTGCACGACGCCGACGTGCGCTTCCAGATGCATTTCGGCGACCTGACCGACACCTCGAACCTGGTGCGCATCATTCAGCAGGTGCAGCCGGACGAACTCTACAATCTCGGGGCCCAGAGCCACGTCGCCGTCAGCTTCGAGACCCCGGAATACACCGCTGACGTCGACGCGCTCGGCACCCTGCGCCTGCTCGAGGCGATCCGCCTGCTGGGCATGGAGAAGAAGACCAAATTCTACCAGGCCTCGACGTCGGAACTGTACGGCCTGGTGCAGGAGCCGATCCAGAGCGAGACCACGCCCTTCTACCCGCGCAGCCCCTACGCCGTGGCGAAGATGTTCGCCTACTGGATGTGCGTGAACTACCGCGAGGCCTACGGAATCTTCGCCTGCAACGGCATCCTGTTCAATCACGAGTCCGAGCGCCGCGGCGAGACCTTCGTCACCCGCAAGATCACCCGCGGCCTCGGCGAGATCGCCCAGGGCCTGTCCGACTGCCTCTACCTCGGCAACATGGACGCCCTGCGCGACTGGGGCCATGCGAAGGACTACGTCCGCATGCAGTGGATGATGCTGCAGCAGGACACGCCCGACGACTACGTCATCGCCACCGGCAAGCAGTACAGCGTGCGCCGGTTCGTCGAGGTCTCGGCCGCCCGGATCGGCGTCACCCTGCGCTGGGAAGGCAAGGGCGTGGACGAAGTCGGGATCGTGGACGCGGTCGACGCCTCCCACGCCGTCACGCGCTGCCCCGCGATCAAGGAGGGCCAGGTCATCGTCCGCGTCGACCCGCGCTACTTCCGCCCGACCGAGGTCGAAACCCTGCTCGGCGATCCCTCCAAGGCCAAGGCGAAGCTGGGCTGGGAGCCCGAGATCACTTTCGAGCAGATGGTCGACGAGATGATGGAGGCCGACCTGCTGGCCGCCCGCAAGGCCGTGCTGATCAAGAACGCGGACTGGAGCTGAGGCTTGGATCCGTTCGTTCGGCTGGACCAGACCACCCGCCGCCGCGAGGACAACCGCGGCTGGCTGGAGGTGCTTTACGAGAGCGACAAGGCTGTCCTGAAGCGCTCCTTCTCGAAGGCCGGAGTGTTCCGCGGCCTGCACGTCCAGCGCGCGCCCTCCGAGCAGACCAAACTGATCCGCGTCGTCTCCGGCGCCATCGTCGACGTGGTGGTGTCCATGAACGATCCGGCGCGGGAACTGCGCACCACCCGGCTGACGCCGGAGGACGGCTGGGTCCGCATCGGCGCCGAATACGCCCACGGCTTCTACGCCTTGCAAGATACTGTCTTTGAATATGTTTGCGACGGCGGTTACGATGAGGCGTCGGAACAGGCCTTCTCGATCGCGGACCGCCTCCCGGCCCTGCTCGGGGTGGATACGGTGATCCTGTCGGACAAGGACCGCGCGGCCCCGCCGCTGACGGCGGCTGGAACTGAGTGATGAAGACGCTTTCCCTGATCACCGCCTCGTACAACAGCGCCCGCACCATCGGCGACACCCTCCGCTCGGTGAACGCCCAGACCTATCCGGCCATCGAATATCTCGTCGTCGACGGCGGATCGAAGGACTACACGATGACGATCGTGGCGAGCGAGGGTCAGCGCGTCACCTCGGCCGTCTCCGAGCCCGACAAGGGCATCTACGACGCCTACAACAAGGGGCTGAGCCGGGCGACCGGCGAGGTCATCGGCTTCATCAATTCGGACGACTACTACTGCGCGCCCGACGTCCTCGAGAATGTGATGAAGGCGTTCGACGACCCGACGGTCGAGGCGGTGCATGCCGATCTGGTCTACGTCGACCCGGAAAACACCGGCAAGATCGAGCGGCACTGGAAATCGCGGCCGGCCACGGTCGAGAACCTGCGCCGCGGCTTCATCCCGGCCCATCCGACGCTGTTCCTGACCCGCGCCGCCTACGACAAGGTCGGCGAGTACGACACCCGCTACCGGCTGGCGGCCGACTACGACTTCATGCTGCGGGCCTTCTACGTCCACAAGCTGAAGTCCGTATACGTGCCGCAGATCTGGGTCCGAATGCGTTCGGGCGGAGCGACCGGCGGCACCGCGGCCAGCATCATGAAGCAGAATGACGAAATTCGCGCCTCGCAGGCCGCGCATGGGTTGAACTACCCGAAGGCCCTGTTCTTCGCCCACAAGGTGCTGGACCGTTCGGTGCAGCGCGCCCGCGCGCCGTTCGTGAAGGCGCCCGACATCGCGGGGACGGCCGGCAAATGATCGACGGCAAGCGGGTCCTCGCCATCGTTCCGGCGCGGAAGGGCTCGAAGGGCCTGCCGCTGAAGAACATCCGGCCGCTGGCGGGCAAGCCCCTGCTGGCCTGGCCGATCGCCGCCGCGCGGGCGTCGCGCCATGTCGACCGGGTCATCATCTCCACCGACGATCAGGAATTCGCCGACATCGCCGTGGCGCACGGCGCCGAGGCGCCCTTCCTGCGGCCGGCGGAATTGGCCTCGGACGCCGCCCCCTCGATCGGCTTCATCCTGCATGCTGTGGAAACGCTGGCGGCGGCGGGGGACGTCTATGACTACGTCGTGTTGCTGGAGCCGACCTCGCCGCTGACCGAGGGATCGGACATCGACGCCGCGCTGGAGCGACTGGCCGCCGCCGATGCCGACGCGATCGTCGGCGTGACCGCGCTGGTCACCCAGCATCCCGCCTATGCGGTCCGCATGGACGCGGGCGGCGCGATCGAACCGCTGCAGCCCGGCGGCTTCGCGGCCATGCCCCGGCGTCAGGACCTCGAACCCGTGTTCGGGCTCGACGGCAGCCTGTATATCTCCACCGTGGAGGCCCTGCGGCGCGAACAGGGCTTCTGCCATGGCCGGACGCTCGGCTATGAAACGGCGCGGTACAAGGCGAACGAGGTCGACGACCTGATCGATTTCCTTTGCATCGAGGCCATCGCCGCCAATCTTGACGTCATACTGCGAGAGGAAGGCCGGACCGCTCCGCCGGCCGCGAGATGATCAATGCGTAAGTGCACCAAATGCCTGGTCCCCGAGACGGTGGACACGATCACCTTCGATGAGGAGGGCGTCTGCTCGGTCTGCCGTCAGGTCGAGACCAAGAAGGACCGGATCGACTGGGCCGACCGCCAGCGCCAGCTCGATGAGATCGTCGCCGAGTACAAGGGCAAGGACCTGTACGACTGCATCGTCCCCTATTCGGGCGGCAAGGACTCGGTCTTCCAGCTCTACTACATCGTCAAGACGCTGAAGATGAAGCCGCTGGTGGTGCGCTACAACCACTGGGGCTATCGGCCCAAGATCGAGGACAACAACACCTCGGTTTTCAAGCAGCTGGGCGTCGACGTGGTCGAGTTCACGCCGAATTTCCACGTCGTCCGCGAGCTCATGCTGGAGAGCTTCAAGCGCCGCGGCGACTTCTGCTGGCATTGCCACACCGGCATCTACTCCGGCGTCATGCACATGGCGGTGCGGTTCGGCATCCCCCTGCTGTTCTGGGGCGAGAGTACGGCCGAGTACCACAGCTGGTACACCTTCGAGGACATGGAGGAGGTCGACGAGAAGCGGTTCAACCGCCTCATGAACCAGGGCATCACCGCCGACGACATGTACGAATTCCTGCAGGGGCGCGTGGAGCGCCGCGACCTGTGGATGTTCGACTATCCGAAACGCAAGGATCTGATGGCGCTGAAGGTCCGCTCGATCTGCCTCGGCAACTATATCGAGTGGGACACCAAGGCCAACGTGGCCCTGATCGAGAAGGAGCTGGGCTGGAAGGGCCAGCCGGTCGAGGGCGTGCCGCCGGAGTACGACTACGAAAAGGTCGAATGCACCTTCCAGGGCATGCGCGACTGGTCGAAATTCGTGAAGCGCGGCTACGGGCGCGCCAACCACCTGCTGTCGATCGACATCCGCAACGGGCGCAAGACCCGCGAGGAGGCCCTCGAGATCGAGCGCCAGTACGACGGCAAGCGGCCCGCCTCGATGGACTGGTTCCTCGAGACGCTGCAAATGACCGAGGACGAGTTCTACAAATACCTCGAGCCACACCAGGTGCATCCGTGGAAGTTCGACAAGTCGAATTTCGAGACCGGCCCGGTGATGCCCGATTTCGACAAGTGGGACCGCACGGACCTGAGCCACATTCCCCTCGGCCCGCCCAAGACCCCCGCGTAACAGGAACTCCCGTCTGATGACCATCGCCATCATCGACTACGGCATGGGCAATGTCCGATCGCTGATGAACGCTTTCGAGTACATCGGCGAGGACGCCGTCGTGACCGCCGACTTCGATGAACTCGAGGCGGCGGACCGGCTCGTGCTTCCGGGCGTGGGAGCTTTCGGCGACGCCATGGAGGCCATCGACGCCAAGAACCTGCGGCCGGTGCTCGACCGGTTGGCGCTCGAGGTGAAGAAGCCCGTGCTGGGCGTCTGCCTGGGCATGCAGCTGTTCGCCAAACGCAGTCTCGAGCACGGGGCCCATGAGGGGCTCGGCTGGCTCGACGCCGAGATCCGTCCGCTGGAGGTGCAGCGCCCCGCCAAGGTGCCGCACGTCGGCTGGAACGCCGTCGAGTTCGCGCCCGACGAATGGCTGTTCAAGGGGCTGCCGTCCGGCGAAAGCGACTACTATTTCGTCCACTCGTTTCACATGGTCTGCAACGATCAGGCCGATGTGGTGGGTGTCTGCGACCACGGCGGCCCGTTCACCGCCGCCGTGCGCCGGGGCAATCTGACGGCGACCCAGTTCCATCCGGAGAAGAGTCAGGACAACGGCCTGCAGCTGCTGCAGAACTGGCTGGCGCACGCGTTCTGATGCTCAAGAAACGGATCATCCCGAAATTCCTGATCCGCGGCGGCCGTCTGGTGAAGATGCGCCGCTTCGTCGACGACCAGCGCGAGGCGGGCAATCCCGTGTCGACAGCCAAGGTCTATGACTCCTACGGGGTCGACGAGCTGATCTTCGTCGATATCGACGCCAGCGCGGAAGGCCGCGTGGTCACGGGCAACATCATCGAGCGGGTCGCCGAGGAGGTGTTCGTGCCGCTGACCGCCGGCGGCGGCGTGAAGACACTCGGCCACATCGAGGCCCTGCTCAAGAGCGGCGCCGACAAGGTCAGCATCAACTCGGCCGCCATCGAGGATCCGGCCTTCATCACCCAGGCCGCCTCGCGGTTCGGGGACCAGTGCATCGTCGTGTCGATCGACTACAAGGCCGATGAATTCGGTCGCAAGCGCGTACACGGGCGCGGGGGCTCCGTCCCGACCACTCACGACCCCGTCGAGTTCGCCCAGCGCATGCAGGACCTGCACGCCGGCGAGATCCTGATGACCTCGATCGACCGCGACGGGATGATGAACGGCTACGATCTCGAGCTGATCAGCGACCTCTCGAACAAGCTCAGCATCCCGCTGATCGCCTCCAGCGGCGCGGGCAGCCTCGACGACTGCAAGAAGGCGCTGGAAGCCGGCGCCTCGGCGATCACCATCTCGTCGATGTTCATCTTCACCGACCACAGCCCGATCAAGGTGCGCACCTATCTGGCCACCAACGGCGTCCACGTGCGCAATCAGAAGGGTAGCCGGTCGTGACCATGGGGTCCGCGTTATGAGCCTGAGGGTCCGCTCCAGCCTCAACGCCGCGGATCTCGCCGCCTATGCGGCCGCGCAGGTCAACGCCATGTTCCCCGACCCGGATCCGGTCACGGCCGACGGTCTGCGGCCCGCCGTGGACGCCGCCCTGCCCCGTCTGGAGCACTGCTTCAGCCACGTGGCCAACAAGTATTTCTTCGACGGCGAAGCGGCGGTGTTCCACCACCTGCACGGTGACCAGTACGCCATGTGGCTGTATCTGCTGGCCAATACGCTGCATCGCCAGGGCGGTCCCGCGGCGACCTGTTCGAAACTGTTCCTGCTGAACAAGGCGCTGCACGGGCTGGACGCTTTCCACGAGGTGGAGTTGCCCAGCGTTTTCCTGTTCGTCCACCCGCTGGGGACCGTGCTGGGCCGGGGCGCCTACAGCGACTTCTTCGTGGCCTACCAGCGCTGCGGCGTCGGATCGAACAACGACATCTACCCGAGCTTCGGCCGGCATGTGACGCTGCGGCCCGGGGCGGCGGTTCTGGGCGCCTGCACGATTGGCGACCACTGCCAGATCGCGACTGAGTCCCTCGTTCTGGACCGGGATCTGCCGGACCACACCCTGTATATCGGCCGTCCCGGGGCCGCCACGCTGAAGCGCCAGGACCGGACCTATCCGCTGTGGCGGAAAGCCGGGCTCGACTGATGTCGCTGACCATCGTCATGTACCACTACGTCCGTGACCCGGCCCTGTCGCGCTACCCGGCGGTCAAGGCCCGGACGCTGGAGACCTTCCGCGGCCAGCTCGATCACATCGCCGCGAACTATGAAGTCGTGACCGCGGCGCAGGTGGCTGCGGCCACACGCGGCGAGGACGACCTGCCCGACAACGCCTGCTGGCTGACCTTCGACGACGGCTATCTCGACCACTACCAGAACGTCTTCCCCCTGCTCGAGGCGCGCGGATGGGAGGGCGCCTTCTTCGCCCCGGCCCGCCCGATCCTGGAAGGGCGGGTGCTGGACGTGAACAAGATCCACTTCATCCTCGCGTCCGAGGCGGACGCGATGAAGATCGTCGAGGAACTGCGGCGGCAGATCGAGAAGGCGCGCGAGCTGGGCGCGGAGCTGCGTCCATGGGACGACTACGTCGCGGAGTACATGACTCAATGCCACCTCGACACGCCCGAGGTGCTGTTCATCAAGCTGATGCTCCAGAAGGGCCTCCCGGAGGCGGTGCGCAACAGCGTCTGCGAGGAGCTGTTCGCGCGCTTCGTCAGCGCCGATGAGGCCGCCTTCGCCAGCGAGCTCTATCTGTCCGTCGATCAGGCCCGGACCATGATCGGGTCAGGCATGGTCTTCGGCGGCCACGGCTACGCCCACGAGTGGCTCGGCTCGCTCGACGCCGAGGCCCAGGCCCGTGACATCGACCGCTCACTGGAGTTCCTGCGCCTGCTGGGCGTCCCCGCCGAGGACTGGTCGATCTGCTATCCCTACGGCAGCTACAACCAGACCACCGTCGACCTGGTGCGCGAGCGCGGCTGCGCCCTCGGCCTGACCACCCGCGAGGGGGTGGCCGATCTGGGCCGCGACGGGGCGCTGGAGCTGCCCCGGGTCGACACGATCTTCCTCCCGACCGCCTGAGAGGCGGGATTGCGGAGGGCAGGCGGCGCTTCATCCCGACGGCCGCGGGCCCGGGTTGTCAGGCCTGAGGAAACTATCTATCCGCTTGGTCGGCTCTGACGCACAGCGCCGCCTGAAGTTCGATCCCGGCCTGACCCTTGTCGTCAGCCGGCGATTCTTTGTCGGACAGCGTCGCAGGGGGAACTGAATGGACGTCATCCGTACGGGTTCCGCGGCCGACCTCGGCGTTTCGGCCGCCGACATCGCGGCCTTCTACGACCGTCACTGGCCGCGCAAGATGTGCCTCGGCCTGCCCGGCTTCACGACATGGCAGTTCGTCGACGCCCCTGAGCAGAAGGGGCGTTGTTCGGTCTGCGTTTCCGTGAGCGGCCCGGACCTGGTGGGGGTGATGGGCCTGCACGAGCGGGCCTTCCACCTGAACGGCGTCGAGCGGCCCGGGGCCGAACTCACCACCTGGATCGTGGCGCCGGAAGCCAAGGGCAAGGGCATCGGGCCGCGGATGCTCGACTACCTACAGGCTACGTACGACGTCATGCTGGGCAGCGGCATCAGCGACGAAGCGCTGAACGTCTATCTGCGCAAGAACTTCAACTACTGGCGTCACATCCCCCGGTTCTTCCGGGTCTGGGACGTGGCGGCGGTGGAGCCCTACAGCCGGATCGACGCGCTCGGGCACAAGCTGGCGCGGCACCGGATGGGTGCGGTCGAGCCCGACGCCTCGGGCGCGAGACGGATCGCCGCCGGCGACGTCGCCGTGCCCGACCGCGGCCTGGCGGACAAGAACGGCTATGTCCGCACCGCGGCGCATCTCGCCTGGCGCTACGACCGGCACCCCGTCTACGCCTACGAAACCTGGGCCGTCGGCGAGGCGGCTTATGTGATCCTGCGGCGCGACGCCATCGAAGGCATGACCTTCGCCCACGTCGTCGAACTGGGCGCGACGGCGGACGAGATGCCAGCCGTGATCGCCTTCCTCGAGGCCTATGCGCGCGAGCACGGGCTGGCGGCGATGGACTTCACCTGCACCTCCTCGGATTTCGGGCGGCACTTCATCGCCTCCGGCTGGTTCTCCTCGGTCGACGAGCCGATGTTCGCCTTCCTGAGCCTGTTCCATCCGCCCGAGCTGCGAGATCCCCAGACCACCTCGCTGATCTACTGGGCGCGTGACGCCCAGGCGGCGCTCGCCGACCTCGGCCGGATGCACGTCGTCAAGGGCGACCTTGATCTGGATCGACCGACCATCGCCTACTACGAAGCCAACAACCTGCCCCAACTGTGAGCGGCGCTCCCGCCACGCCTCCCCGATCCCGGCCCATCATGTCCAATGCGTTTCCCTCCGCTCCCGATGCCGACGACAGACCGGGCAATGCCGAGCTGGACTTCGCCAATCTGAGGGCGCGCCTGCACAAGGCCATCCCCGGCGGGGCGCACACCTATTCGCGCGGGGACGACCAGTTTCCCTCGATCGCGCCGCCGGTGCTGAGCCGGGGCAAGGGCGCCTACGTCTGGGACACCCACGGCAATCGCTACCTCGACTACGGCATGGCGCTGCGGGCCGTGACCATCGGCTACGCCGACCAGCGGGTGAACGCCGCCGCCATCCGCCAGATCGAGAACGGGGTGAACCTGACCCGCGCCACCGAGATCGAGCTGGAGGCGGCCGAGCTGATCTGCGACCTGATTCCGTGCGCGGAGATGGTCAAGTTCGGCAAGAACGGCTCCAACGTCACCACCGCGGCGGTGAAGATCGCGCGCGCCTATACCGGCCGCCGCTACGTCTGCGTGCCGCGCCAGCATCCGTTCTTCTCGTTCGACGACTGGTTCATCGGCGTCACGGCGATCAAGCGCGGAACCCTGCCCGACCACGCGGCGACGACGCTGGTGTTCGACTACAACGACATCGGCTCGCTGAAGGCCCTGTTCGACCAGTATCCGGACCAGATCGCCGCGGTGATGCTGGAGCCCGCGACGCACATCTGGCCCCATCTGGCGGACGGGACGCCCGGCCTGCCGCCGCAGCCCGGTGACAGGCCCGATCATTTCGCCGGCGGTTTCCTGCACCAGGTCCGCGATCTGGCTCACGCCAACGGGGCGCTGTTCATCCTCGACGAGATGATCACCGGCTTCCGCTGGAACCTGCGCGGGGCGCAGGCGACCTTCGGGGTCGAGGCGGACCTCGCCACCTACGGCAAGGCCATGGCCAACGGCTTCTCGCTGGCGGCCGTTGTCGGCAAGCGGGAGTATATGTCCGTCGGCTCGATCGACACGCCCGGCATGGAGCGCACCTTCCTGCTGTCCTCGACCCACGGCGCCGAGATGCCGGCGCTGGGGGCCTTCGTCGAGGCGACGCGGATCAACGCGGAAGAGGACGTGCCGGCGCACCTGTGGACCTATGGCGCGAAGCTGAAGGCCGGTCTGGCCGAGGTCGCCGGCGGTCACGGGCTGCAGGACCATGTCTTCATGGAAGGACCGGCCATCGCCCTGAATTACGTCACCCGCGACGCGGACGGCGCGCCGTCCCTGCCGATGCGCACCCTGTTCGCGCAGGAGATGCTGAAGCGCGGCGTGATGATGCCGTGGCTGGCCATCTCGCAGTCCCACGGGGACGCTGAAATGGCCCTGACGCTCGAGGCCTTCGACGGGGCGCTGGCGGTCTATCGGCAGGCGCTGGACGCCGGCGTCGAGACGCAGCTGAACGGCCCGGCCATCAAGCCCGTCTTCCGGACCCACAACTGATGACGCAGGACGCGACGCGACTGGACGGGCAGGTCGCCCTGGTGACAGGCGGCGCGGGCATCCTTGGCCGCGTGTTCTGCCGCGCCCTCGCCGACGCCGGAGCGCAGGTCGCCGTGCTGGACCTGGTGGAGGCGGATGCGTCAGCCGCCGCCTCCGCGATCGGCGAGGCCGCCCACGGCTTCGCTTGCGACGTTTCGGACCCGGCTTCGGTAACCACCGCCGTCGAGGCGGTGATGGCCCGCTACGGCCGCATCGACGTGCTGGTCAATAACGCCGCCACCAAGACCGCCGACGTCCGCGCCTTCTTCGAGCCGTTCGAGACCTACAGTCTGGAAACCTGGCGCGAGGTCATGGGCGTCAACATCGACGGCATGTTCCTGATGGCCCAGGCGGTCGGGCGCGAGATGCTCAGGGTCGGGTCGGGCCGCATCATCCAGACCGCCTCCATCTATGGTCTCGTCGGGCCCGACGACCGCATCTACGAAGGCTCGGAGTATCTGGGCGGACCGATCAATACGCCGGCGGTCTATTCGGCGTCGAAAGCGGCGGTGATCGGCCTGACCCGCTGGCTGGCGACCCACTGGGGCGACAAGGGCATCCGCGTGAATTGCCTCGTCCCGGGCGGCGTCTCGTCGGGGCAGAACGGGGTGTTCAGCGACAACTATTCGGCTCGCACGCCCATGGGGCGGATGGCCCGCGCCGAGGAGATGGCCCCGCCTCTGCTGTTCCTCGCCAGCGAGGCCTCATCCTATGTGACCGGTCAGGTGTTGGCCGTCGACGGAGGCTGGACGGCCTGGTGACCAGCCAGAAGGTCAGGGACTTCTACCTCGTCGCCGTCAAACTGGTCGACGTGGGAACGCGGGCGGGATTCATTCTCACCGCGACCTATGGCCTGTCTGTTTCCGAAGCCGGCCGGTTCGGCCTCATCGCCACCCTGGTCGGGCTGTTCGCCTTCGCCTTCAATTTCGAGCGTCACATCGACATCCAGCGCCGCAGCGCCGGCGAGGACCACGCCGTCTTCGACCGCTACGTCGTCCAGGCGCTGAAATTCTTCGCCTTCAACTGGGCCCTGATGGTCCCGCTGTTCGTCGTGTCGGTGGCGTTGTGGACCCAGGCGAGCTGGATCGTCCTGCTCCTCGCGGTGGTCGTGGTGATCGGCGAACACCTGTCCAACCAGGCCTACCAGTTCGCCCTGATCAACCACCGCTACTACCCCATGCTGGTGGTGGTCGCGGCCAAGAACAGCCTGCTGGCCGCGGTGGTTCTGTACTACGCCCTGTTCGCCCGGAGCGGTTTCGACCTGGCCTTCGTGCTGCAGGCCTGGGCCGCCGGGGCGGTGCTTTGTACAGTGGGCCTCGGACTGATCTTCGTGCGCCTGAACGGCGCGGCCGCCAAGGCCGAACCCTTCCACTTCGGGACCGATATCCTCGGTCAGCACAAGGCCTCCTGGACCCATTTCCTGATCGGGCTGGTCGCGATCCTGATCCTGCAGTTCGACCGACTGGCCGTGGGAGGCTTGCTGACCTTCGCCGAGACCGGCGTCTACTATCGACACACCCTGCTGGTGGCCTTGGCCTATCAGGCCTTCAGCATCGCCTCCTACAACCGGATCACCCCGGCCGTCTTCGCCGAGGCCAAGACCCGGGACATTCTCCACCTGCGCCGCAGGGTGTTGCGGGAGTATCTGAAGGCGCCGATCGGGGCGCTGCTGCTGATGCTGGTCGCATGGGGCGCCGATGTCGCCACCGGTCACGTCTGGTCGGAGCGGTTTCAGCTCAGCCTCGTCCTGATGGGCGTGCTGCTGCTCGGCTTCACCGTGCGCGCCCTGGCGGATTTCCACGCCCTGATCCTGAACGCCCGTCATGAAGAGCGGTATATCCTGAGGTCGCAGGGCGCGGCCTTCGTGGTCGGCTTCGGCCTGCTGATCTTCCTGACCTGGAGGTTCGGCGCCTATGGAGCGGCCATCTCCACCGTGGTCACCTCCGGAATCTACCTTGTACTCGTGAGCGGAGCCGTCCTGCGGGTGCAGAACCAATCCGCCGAAGGAGCCTGGCCGTGAGAGTTCTCGTCACCGGATCCAGCGGCTTCGTCGGCGGCGCGCTGGTTGATCACTTGAGGTCACGAGGTGTCGATGTCCGGGGGCTGTCACGGAAAGCGGCTGCCGGCAGCCTCGTCGGCGATCTGCTCGATCGCCCCTCGCTCGACGCCGCGCTGGCGGAGTTCCAGCCGGCCGTGGTGGTCAATCTGGCGGCGGAGACGGATCTCAAGGGCGCGCCGAAGAACGGATACCGGGCCAATACGGAGGGGGTCTCCAACCTCCTTGACGCGGTTCGCAGCTCCAGATCGGTGGAGAGGGTCATCTGGGCCTCGTCGCAGCTGGTCTGCCAGCCCGGCGTGCTCCCCGCGTCCGACACCGATTTCGACCCCGTTGGCGGCTACGGCGCGTCCAAGGCCGAGGGCGAGCGGCTGGTGCGGGAGGCCGACGGCGCCGGACGGACCTGGACCATCGTCCGGTCGACCACGATCTGGGGCCCCGGCATGAGCGAGCACTATCTGGGCATCCTTCGCCTCATCCAGCGGGGCCTCTACTTCCACGTCGGCCGCAAACCGCTGCGCAAGTCCTATTCCTACATCGAGAACCTCACCGCCCAGTTGGCGACGCTGATCGCGTCGCCGGCGACGTCGGTGCACGGCCGGGTTTTCTATCTCGCCGACAGCGAGCCCGTGGAGCTACGCGCCTGGGCGGACGGTTTCGCGCAGGCGTTCGGGCGGCGCATTCCGACGTTGCCCCGTCCGGTGGCGGCCCTGCTGGCGCGGGTCGGAGATGTGATGGCGGCCTTCGGTCTGCGCGCGCCGCTGACCACCGCCCGGCTACGCAACATGCTCACCGAATATCTCTACGACACCTCGCCGATCGAAGCCCTGCACGGCCCCACGCGCATCGACAACGCGGAAGGCGTCAGGCGCACCTCCGCCTGGCTGTCCAGCCAATCCTCCAGCCGCGCGAGCGGCTCCGAAGCCGACGCTCCAGCTGCATGAACACGCCCTCCCGCGCCCTGATCTGGGCGGTCTACCGCACATCGCCGTTCTGGACCTACGTCGGCCAGCACCTGGGTTACGACGAGGTCACGGTGCTGACCGCCAGGCGCGGCGACGGCGACCGCTGGCTGACGGACGACTTCTACGCCGCCTACCGCCAGTTCCGCGCCACGGGCGCAACGGCGTCCGCCCTCCTCACAGAGGCCGAGATCACCGACGTGATCGCCCGCTGCCGCGTCCTTCGCTGGAAGCCCCGCGCTCAAGCGACGGCCATGGCCCTCGCCATGGCGGAGGCTGCCGAGAAGGTGCTCGTCGACGTGCGGCCCGAGGTGCTGATCGGCTTCCCGATCGACAGCTATGTGTCGGATGTGCTGTCCAGGCGCGCTCGTGTCCACGGCGTGCCTCATTTCGAGATGACGGCCAGCCCCCTGCCCGGCATGACGATGCTCATTCATCGCGGCAGGCTGATCACCCGGCGCACACCACCCACGCGGGACCAGATCGAGGCGGGAGTGCGCGACATCGCCGACCCGAGCTTCACACCCGCCTATGTGCAGGGCCAGGCGCCGTTCACCCGCGGGCGCTTCCTGAGGACCCTCGGCTATTTCCGCCTGCGCGCGCTGGTCTTCCGCATCATGGGCTTCCTGGCCCGTGACCCGCTGAACCAGCATTATCTCGACGCCCAGCCCGACCTGGGCCACAAGGCGCGGTGGCGTGACATGCGCATCGTCGACATGGTCCAGGCGGACTGGGAGAGCCTGCTGGCGGCCTTTCCCAAGGAGCGCCGGGTGCTGTTCGGGCTGCAGCTGTTTCCCGAGGCGGCGATCGACTACTGGCTCGACAATCTGGCCCTTCTCCAGCACGAGGACATGCTGGTCGAGATCGCCCGCCGCCTGACCGGAGCCGGCTACCAGATCGTGGTCAAGGATCACCCGCTCCAGTTCGGGTTCCGCCAGGCGGAGCTGTTGGAGAGGTTGAAGGCCTTCCCCAATGTCGTGGTCGTCCCCTACGACGTGAGCGGCAACGCGCTTCTGGCGCGCTGCGGATTGAGCGTGACTGCGACCGGCACGCTGGGCCTCCAGGCCGGGCTGCTGGGCAACATCTCCATCACCGGCGAGGCCTATTACGCCTCCGACGAGGATTTCGTGATACTTCGGGAGTGGGACGATCTCGACCGGGTCGTCGAACTGATCGAACAGCGCGGTCCGTTCAATCTTCACGACCGGCAGGCGCGGATCATCGAGACCCTGCTGCGGGGCAGCTTTCCGGCTGACATCCTGTCCTTCCGCGGCTTCGACGCGGGCAATCCCAATCCGGCGGCGGCGGAGCTCGGACGCGAACTCGGACGCCACATCGCGACGGTGGGCCCGCGCGGGGAGTACTGGCATCGCGAGCATCTGCCGCCGGGCGGCGGACGAGGTCCCGGCTCCCCGCTGAACTGGGTGCCGCTCGCTTGACCTGCGCCGTCACCGCCGCCTATTTGAACTGTCGAATTCATGGCCCGGATTGAGGCGATCCGGGCAAATTTCGGCCCCTCGGTCGAGGGATTGGCCTTCAGGTTGAGGAACCCCGCGCACATGGCCGTCTCCGGCTATCTGACGATCGAACCCGACCAGGCCGTCAAGCCCGTGTCCGACATCGGCTGGACTCCGGCCCTGGTCGAGTACGAGAAGCACGCCGCCTATCGCGAACTGATCGACCGCGCCCCGCTGAAGCTGCGCCTCGAGGCGCTGGCTATCTTCGGCGTCAGCATGGCCAGGCTGCTGCTCAAGCGGCTGATCAAATACGAGTTCATTCCATATGACGTGCGCACCGACCGGTCGGTCGGCGGCCGTCTGCGCTTCGCGGGCGCGGCGCTCCGCAACATGGTTCGCGGCGACGCGCGGTCCCGCCGCCTGTCGGCCGTCGAGGCCGACGCCGGCAAGATCGCCCGCCACGGCATTCACGTGGTCACCATGCCGGCCGACCGCTTCGCTGCGCTCGAAGAGGCGTCGCGGGCCGAGTTCGACCGGCTGGCGGCGCGCCGCGGCCACTCCAACGGCCAACGCCGGTTCGAGGAATCCCGCGGTCAGGCGAGCCGGGCGGAGCAGCGCGAACTGTTCGACGTCATCGAGACCACGCTACGGGAGGCGGGCGTCCTCGACGTCGCCTCGGCCTATCTGGGTCGCCGGGCAGGTCTGATCGACGTCAATCCGCAGATCAACGACACCTCCGACACGTTCTGGCGCGACATCTTCCCGGATGCGGAGCTCAAGACGCTGCCGCCGACCGCCTATTGCCACCGCGACGCCTCGGGCGGCGATCTGAAGGCCATCATCTACATGACCGACGTCGACGACCGCACCGGTCCGTTCAGCTATGTGGTCGGCTCCAACCGGATGAAGATCGACCGGCTGGACGATCTGATCTGCGAGGCCAACGACTCCAACGGTCTGGCCGGCACTGACGCGCTGTCGAGAGCCAGGTTCGCCGCCCTGCCGGCCAAGCTTCGCCAGAAGGGCGCCTTCGGCAATGACCTGACCCCCGATTCCGCGCTGGGCCGGGAGATCGGCCAAGGCCTCTGGGCGGTGAAGGCCGGCAAGGGATCGATCGTGCTGTTCGACACCAAGGGCATTCACCGGGGCGGCATGGTTGAGGAAGGCGAACGCCGGGTCATCACCTGCGTGATCGGATGACGGCGGCCGACCGTTCCGCTGCGGCAGCGGGTTCTTCCAGATGAGATTCCATCCCGCGGTTCTGATGCTGCTGGTGTGGGCGGGCTGTATCGCCGCCTTCTACATCTTGCCGTTCCAGCTCGAGGGACGGGTCATGACGCTGTACGGCTTCATGATCTTGCTGCTGTTCATCGCCGCGTTCTGCTTCGGCGCGATGGTCGCAGCCCGGCCCCAGCCCCAGAGACCGCGGCCGCCGGACGTGACGGTCGACTTCCGTCTGACGGACCGATGGCTGATGGCGGCGGCCGGGATCGCGGTTATCGCGTCCCTGCTCGACGTACAGGGGCGAAATCTTCTGGATCTGGCGGAGGCCTACCAGATGCGCTCGGAGCGTGCGGGGGCGCTGATGATCGGCGGCGCGTCGGAGTCGACCATCTGGTTCCAGCTTGGCTTCCTGACCTATCCAGCCGGCTATGTGTACCTCGTACGCGAGGTCGCCTATCGCCCGCGCCCGGTTCTGTGGCGCATCGGCCTGTTCGGGCTGGCGCCCGTCGTCCTCGCCTCGCTGGCCATGGGCGGACGGGCGCCCATGTTCTACGCCCTGGTGATGCTGGTTTACGGCTTCGCGCTCAGGAACCAGTTGTTCAAGACCCGACCCGGGATCGCGCCGGTCCGCCGCGGCCCCGGTCCGCAACGGCGCAGGCCGTTCAAGCTCGGCCTGCCGGGCAAGATCGCCATCGGCGTGATCGGTGCCCTGGCCTTCGTCTATTTCGTCCAGGTTTTCATCGCCCGGGCCGACGTGGTCGGCGGCGTCGAGGGGATGTTCGGTGTCGCCGGAGGCGTGTGGGGCGTCAACTTCAACGGCCGGTTTTCGGGGCTGATCTTCAGCGCCTTCGGCGCTGACGGGGCCTATCTGATCTTCATCTTCGTCTGGTACCTGGTTCAGGGCCTGGTGATGTCGAACGCCATCTTCACCGAATACGACGGATCTATGCTCCTGGGCGGCTACGGCATCGATCTGATGTCGGCGCTGATGCGCCGGGTCAACGGCGAGTTCATCGCCAACGGCTATGCGGTCCTGCTGGACATGAACGTCTACGGCTTCCTGCCGTCGGCATTCGGCTCGCTCTACGTCGACCTGAAGTTCTTCGGGCTGATCCCGTGCGTGATCTGGGGCTGGCTGGCCGGGAAGGTGTACGGCCACGTCAAGGCGGGCCGCGACCCGCGCTGGCTGATGGTCGTCCCGTTCATCACGGTCGGCATCTTCTTCAGCCTGATCAACACGCCGATCGGGTTCTCGAACGGCTTCGTGACCCACCTCTGGCTGATCCTCGCCTTCATCACTGCTCGCCCGCTGCGCCAGCCGGTGCAGGCTGTTGCGCCGGTCCAACAGCGACATCGGCCCGCCAGCTGATGGGCGCGGGGGGGGCGTACTACCGGCCGGAGATCGACGGCCTGCGGGCGATCGCCGTGGTCGCCGTCATCCTCTTTCACACCAATCTCGGCGTGGCGACCGGCGGCTACATCGGCGTCGACGTCTTCTTCGTGATCAGCGGCTACCTGATCTCGTCCATCATCCTGCGCGAGGTCGGGGAGCGGCGCTTCACCTTCCTCGGCTTCTACGAGCGCCGCATCCGGCGGATCTTTCCGGCCCTGTTCGTCGTGCTGGCGGCGACAACGGCGGCCGCTTGGGTGATCCTGCCGCCGCAGCACATGCAGACCTATGGCCAGAGCCTGGTCGCCACGACGGCCTTCGCTTCCAATGTCTTCTTCTGGCTGAAGAGCGGCTATTTCGGCGGCGACGCCGAACTGTTCCCGCTGACCCATATGTGGAGCCTCTCGGTCGAGGAGCAGTACTACGTCTTCTTCCCCTTCCTGGCGCTAATCGCCGGCTGGGGGCGGCCGAAGCTTCTCAACGGCCTGATGGCGGCGGCGCTGCTCGTCTCGCTGGCCCTGTGCCTGTATTTCGCCCCGCGCGACCAGATGCTGGCCTTCTTCATGACGCCGATGCGGGCCTGGGAGTTGATGTTCGGCGTCTTCATCGCCCTGCACGAGAAGAGTTGGCGGCCGGCCGTGGCCCGCATCCGCTTCGCCACGCCGCTGATCGAACTGGCGGCGGTGGCGATGATCGTCGTTCCGATCTTCCTCTACGACAGCAGCACCCTGTTCCCGGGCGTCAGCGCCATTCCGCCGGTGCTGGGCACGGCCCTGCTGATCCTGATGACCCGGCCGGACACCCCCGCCGGCGTGGTGCTCGCCAGCCCGGGCTTCGTGCTCGTCGGCCTGATGTCCTACAGCGCCTATCTCTGGCACCAGCCGCTCTACGCCCTGTCGCGGATGCAGGGGCTGACGGAGGCGGGCTGGCCCGCCTATGCGGCGCTGATCGCCCTGACTTTCGTCCTCGCCTGGCTGTCGCTGAAACTCATCGAGGCGCCGTTCCGCGAGCGGCGGCGCTTCACTCGCCTCCAGGTCTACGCCGGCTTCTTCGTCGGCTCGGCCCTACTGGTCGCCATCGGCCTGGCCGCCCATGTCCGGCAGGGCTTTCCCGAGCGATTCAGCGCTGAAACCCTGGCCGTGGCGGCCACCGGCGCCCCGAGTCCCAGGCGCGACGCCTGCCACGTGGAGGGCGCGGACGCCCGCGGGCCGGAGCAGGCCTGCCGCTACTTCACCGGCGATGTTCGCTGGGCGGTGCTCGGCGACAGTCACGGAGTGGAAATCGCCTACGCCCTGGCCGAACGCCTGCGGCCGGCGGGACAGGGGGTTCTTCACCTGACCTTCAGCGCCTGCCAACCGGCGCTGACCTTCGAGTCGGACAATCCGGGCTGCAGCCGCTGGACCCGCGACTCTGTCGCCTGGCTCGAGAAAGACCCGCGCATCACCGACGTCGTCCTCGTCTACCGCCACAGCCTCTATCTGTTCGGGGACCAGACGAAATCGTACCCGCATCTCCCGTCCGCCGATCCCAACTTCCTGACCAGCCTTCCGGCGGATGAGGCCCGCGCCCGCTACGCCGGGAGCCTTGCGCGCATCGTTGAACGGCTGACCGCGTCCGGAAAGCGCGTGCACCTCGTGGCTCCCTTCCCCGATCTGCCGACGCATGTGGAGCGCTACACCTTCAAGGGCGATCCGACCGACCCTGATCGGGTGACCGGCACGACCCTGCAGTTCCATCGCGAGCGGAACGCCTTCATCCGGCCCGTGCTCGACCGGCTGGGCCAGATGCCCGGCGTCGATGTGCTCGATCCGGCCGACGCGGTCTGCGCCGACGGCCGCTGTAGCTCCCTGATCGGCGGCGTCTCGATGTATTTCGACGACAATCACTTCAGTCTGGAGGGCGCCCGCCGGTTCCTCGATCTGGAAGTCCGCCGGGGCGGGCTGGCCCTCCCCCCGCCAGCGGAGCCCGCGAATGGCGGCTGACCGCATCCTCGCCACGGGCGCGAGCGGCTTCCTCGGCCGGGCCGTCGTCGACCACCTCGCCGCGCGCGGCCGCACGGTCAGGGCCGCCGTCCGCCACGACACGGGCCGCTGGCCGACAGGGGTGGAAGCGGTCATGACCGGCGACCTGTCCGGTGCGACCGACTGGTCCCGGGCCCTTGAGAGCGTGGACACCGTGGTCCACTGCGCCGGCCGGGCGCATGTGCTGAAGGAGACCGCGGCCGATCCGCTGACCGAGTTCCGGGCGGTCAACACTGAGGCGACACTGGCGCTGGCCCGGCAGGCAGCGACGGCGGGAGTGCGCCGGTTCGTCTTCATCTCCAGCATCGGCGTCAACGGCGCGGCGACGCGCGGCGATCCCTTCCGGCACGACGATCCGCCGCATCCGCATTCGCCTTACGCCGTGTCGAAACACGAGGCGGAACTGGGGCTGCGCGCCCTCGCCGCCGAGACCGGTCTGGAGGTGGTCATCATCCGTCCTCCGCTGATCATCGGGCCCGATCCCAAGGGCAATTTGGCCACCCTGCAGCGCCTCATCGACAGGGGCCTGCCGCTGCCGTTCGGGCTGGCGACGGGGAACCGCCGCGATCTGGTGTCCCGCGACACCCTGTGCGATCTGATCGACGCCGTGATCGACCACCCCGCCGCAGCCGGCGAGACCTTCCTGGTCAGCGATGGCGAGCCGATTTCGACCCGGACGCTGCTGGAGCGGATGGCGACCGGTCGGGGCCGGTCCGTGACGCTGCTGCCGGTTCCGCCGATCCTGCTCGCCCTGCTCCTGAAGGCGATCGGCAAGGGGGCCATGGCTTCGCAGCTGTTCGGCGATCTGGAGGTCGACATCGGCCATACCCGCCGGACGCTGAACTGGGCCCCACCCGGGCAAACTGCGGCTACCTGAGCCGGAGCGGATGGGCTAGGGATCGGCAACGCCGCAATCGCGCGTCGGAGGGTCGTTTGAGCGTCTTCATCATTGCCGAGGCGGGCGTGAACCATAACGGCGACGCCGAGCGCGCGCTGGCCATGGTCGACGCGGCGAAGGCGACGGGCGCCGACGCGGTCAAGTTCCAGACCTTCTCGGCCGACAAGCTCGCCGCCCCTGGCGCCGAGAAGGCCGACTACCAGAAGCGCGAGACGGGCGACGGCGGCCAGCACGGCATGCTGAAGGCGCTGGAGATGTCGGAGGACCTGCACCACCGGCTCATCGCCCGCTGCGTCGAGGTCGGCGTGGAGTTCATGTCGACGCCGTTCGACGAGGAGGCCGCCGACTTCCTCATCGCCGCCGGCATGAAGCGGATCAAGGTTCCGTCGGGCGAGATCGTCAACCATCCCTTCCTGCGCCACCTGGCGGCGCTGGACCGGCCGATGATCGTCTCGACAGGCATGGCCACGATGGAAGAGATCACCGAGGCCGTCGCCGTCATCGCCGAGACGCGGCGGAAGCAGGGTCTGACCGCGCCGCTGGATCAAGTCGTGTCGATCCTGCACTGCACGTCGAACTATCCAGCCGCCCCCTCTGACGTGAACCTGCGGGCCATGCGCACGATCGGAGAGATCACCGGCCTGCCCGTCGGCTATTCGGATCACACCCTGGGTCTCGCCGTCTCGACGGCCGCGGTCGCCTTGGGGGCTGCGGTGATCGAGAAGCATTTCACCCTCGACCCTACCCTGCCCGGCCCGGACCATCGCGCCTCGCTGACCGTGGCCGAGCTGACGGCTCTGGTCCGCCAGATCCGGGACGTCGAGGCGGCGTTGGGTTCAGCAGTGAAAGCGCCGACCGCGGCGGAGATGCCGGTGCGCGCCGTCGCCCGGCGCTCGGTCATGGCCCGGCGCGACCTCCCCGCCGGCCATGTGCTGTCCGCGGACGACCTGATCCTGCTGCGTCCGGCGAACGGCATACAGCCACGCTTCCTTGACGCCCTTCCCGGCCGCACGCTGCGGGCGGATGTCGAGGCGGGCCAGCCGCTGAACTGGGACCTCCTGTCGGGCGAGGCGATGTCCTGAGCATGCGCCGGATCTGCTACATCAGCGGCACCCGGGCCGACTTCGGCCTGATGCGCTCGACGCTCCAGCTGATCCGCGACCATCTGGAACTGGATCTGTCGGTGATCGTCACCGGCATGCATCTTTCGCCCTTCTACGGCAATACGGTCGAGGAGATCGCCGGCGCCGGCCTGCGCATCGCCGGGCGCGTGCCGGTCCTGCTGGACCCGGCCACCGGAGCGACCATGGTCCGCAACATCGGAACCATGCTGGGCGCCTTCACCGACGTGCTGGAAAGCGAGCGCCCGGACGTGGTCCTGCTGCTCGGCGACCGCGGCGAGATGCTGGCCGGCGCCTTGGCGGGCATTCATCTGAACATCCCGGTGGCTCACATCCACGGCGGCGAACGTTCCGGCACCGTCGACGAGCCGGTCCGCCACGCCATCTCGAAACTCAGCCACCTGCATTTCGCCGCCACCGCCGAGGCCCGCGGACGCCTGATCCGCATGGGCGAGGACCCCGCCCACATCCACGTCACCGGCGCCCCCGGTCTGGACGGCCTCACCGACGCGGAGCTCCCGAGCCGCGAGGAGGTCGCGCGTCTGCACGGGCTCGATCCGGCGCGGCCCTTCGCGCTGATGGTCTACCATCCGGTGCTGCAGGAAGCCGCGACCGCCGCCGACGACACCCGCGCCTTGCTTGCCGCCCTGTCCAGCGCGGGCGTGCAGGTGCTGGCCCTGATGCCCAACGCCGACGCCGGCAGCGACGGCGTCCGCGCCGCCCTGTCGGAAGCGAAAGGCGTGCCGGGCTTGACCGTCCGGACCCATCTCGCCCGCCCGGCCTTCATCGCGGCCATGGCGCGGGCGGACCTGATGGTCGGCAACTCCAGCGCGGGCATCATCGAGGCGGCCAGCTTCGGCGCCCCGGTGCTGAACATCGGCCCGCGCCAGAACCTGCGCGAACGCAACGCCAATGTGGTCGACGTTCCGGCCGAGAGCGCGGCCATCGCCGAAGGCGTGGCGCGGCTGCTGGCCCATGGCCGCTTTCCGTTGCAGAACGTCTACGGCGACGGTCGCGCGGGAGAGCGCATCGCCGGCTTGCTCGCGACCGCGCCGCTGGACGCGGCCCTGCTGATGAAGGTCAACGGGTACTGAGATGATCCATCTGATCGGGGCCGGTGGCCACTGCAAGGTCGTGCTGGACGCCCTGCTGGAAAGCGGGACGGATCTCGCCGCGATCCGGATCCGCGACGGCCGGCCCGGCGGGGAACTGCTCGGCGTGCCGGTAGAGACGCCCGAGATCATCGACGCCCTGTGCGGCCACGACTTCCATGTCGCCATCGGCGCGATCGAGGCGCGGGCGCGGCTGCACGCCGAAGCCGAAGCCATGGGCGGACGGCCCCTGACCGTGCGCCACCCCTCCGCCCGCGTCTCGCGCTTCGCCACCCTCGCCGACGGCGCCTTCGTGGCCTCCTTGTCCGTCATCGGCCCGTCGGTCCGCATCGGCCGGGGCGCCATCATCAATCACGGGGCCGTCGTCGATCACGACTGCGAGGTCGGCGACTTCACTCATGTCGCGCCCAACGCCAGTCTGGGCGGCGGGGTCCGGGTCGGCGAGCGGTGCCTGATCGGAGCCGGCGCCGTCGTCCTGCCGGGGCTCAGTCTCGGCGACGGCGTGATCATCGGCGCCGGCGCGGTCGTGACCCGCGATGTCGCCTCCCACCAGACCTGGACCGGCGTCCCCGCCGCTCCGAGAGTTCCTGAATGACCAATATCGAAGCCTTCAGCGCCAAGGCGGACAGCACCATCCGCGACGCCATGGCGATCATCAACGCCTCGGGCATGCAGATGCTTCTGCTGCTTGACGACGCCGGCCGGCTGTTGCGCACGGTCACGGACGGCGACCTGCGCCGCCTGCTGCTGGCCGGCGCCGAAATGGGGGACACGCTGGAGAGCCTGCCGCCGCTGACCTCGGTCACGGCGCCCGAAGAGATCAGTCGCAAGGCCGCGCTGCAGCTGATGGACCAGCACGAGATCAACCACCTGCCGCTGATCGACGGTACCGGCCGGGTGGTGCGGGTGCTCGACCGCCGCGACATCGGCGCGCCGATCCTGCTGTCCACCCCACACATGGGCGAGGCCGAGCTGCACTACATCGAGGAGGCCTTCCGGACCAACTGGATCGCGCCTCTGGGACCCAACGTCGACGCCTTCGAACGCGAGATCGCCGACCTCGTGGGCGCCGGCCACGCCGCCGCCGTTTCATCCGGCACCGCGGCCATCCACCTGGCGGTCCGCATCCTCGGCGTGAGGCCGGGCGACAAGGTTTTCTGCTCGACCCTGACTTTCGCGGCCTCGGCCAATCCGATTGTCTACGAGGGCGGCGAGCCGGTGTTTATCGATAGCGAGCCCGGCAGCTGGAACATGTCCCCACAGGCGCTGGAGCGCGCCTTCGACGCGGCGACGGCCGAAGGCTGGCTGCCCAAGGCCGTGATCGTGGTGAACCTGTACGGCCAGAGCGCCGACATGGACGCGCTGACCGCCATCTGCGACCGCCACGGCGTGCCGGTGATCGAGGACGCCGCAGAGAGCCTTGGAGCCCGCTACAAGGGCAAGCCGTCGGGCGTGTTCGGCCGCATGGGCGTCTACTCGTTCAACGGCAACAAGATCATCACGACCTCGGGCGGCGGCATGCTGGTGTCCGACAACGAGGATCTGATCAAGCAGGCGCGCTTCCTCGCCACCCAGGCTCGCGATCCGGCGCCGCACTACCAGCACAGCCAGATCGGCTTCAACTATCGCATGTCGAACATCCTGGCGGGGGTGGGCCGCGGCCAGCTACAGGTGCTCGAACAGCGGGTCGAGGCGCGCCGCGCCGTCTACCAGGCCTACCGCGACGGCCTGGCCGACATCGAGGGGCTGGAGTGGCAGCCGGAACCGGACTGGAGCTATTCCAACCGCTGGCTGTCGGCCCTGACCGTCGACCCGACGATCACCGGCTTCACCGCTTCGGAGCTGATCGCTCGCCTCGCCGACGAAATGATCGAGGCCCGGCCGGTGTGGAAGCCGATGCACCTGCAGCCGGTCTTCGCCCATTGCCGTCACTTCGCGCACGGCAACGAGCCCGTGGCGGACCGCATCTTCGATCAGGGAATCTGCATGCCGTCGGGCTCCAACATGAGCCTGGGAGAGATCGCCCGCGTGGTGGAGGCCATGCGCGCCGCCCTGAGGGCCCGCTAAGGCGATGAAGCGCGCCTTCGATTTTCTGATGGCGGCGGGCGCCTTGATCGTGTTCGCCCTGCCGATGCTCGCCATCGCGGTCGCGGTGAGGGCGACCTCCAGGGGACCGGCGATCTACTGGTCGGACCGCGTGGGGCGGGACAACAAGCTGTTCCGAATGCCCAAATTCCGCTCGATGCGGATCGAGACGCCGGCGGTCGCCACCCATCTCCTCAGCGACACCACGGCCTGGCTGACGCCCATCGGCGGCTTCCTCAGGAAGAGCAGCCTCGACGAGTTGCCGCAGCTGTGGAGCATCCTCGTCGGCGACATGTCGATCGTCGGACCCCGTCCGGCCCTGTTCAACCAGGACGACCTGATCGCACTTCGCACCGAGCACGGCGTCCACCGCCTGCGCCCCGGCCTGACCGGCTGGGCCCAGGTCAACGGCCGCGACGAACTGCCCATTCCGGACAAGGTCAAGCTGGACGTCGAATACCTTCAGAACCGCAGTTTCGGTCTCGACCTGAAAACCATCTGGCTGACCGTCGGCAAGGTCATCCGGGCCAAGGACATCTCGCACTAGGCGAGAGGGCGCCCGGCTCAGGCGCGGCGCATCGGCAGGATTGAACCCGACATTTCGTCGGAAGAAACGGCCCGCACCTTGGCCAGTATCTCGAAGATCAGGGCGCGGGTTTCAGCGGCATCGCCGGAGCGGGCGACCTTCTCCAGCTTGTGCACCGTATGCTCGGTCATGCGCACGCCCTGGATGCGGTCGGTGACGCACATCAGGCTCTGGCCGCACATCTCCGAAACCTCGCTGGAATCGACCAGCTCCTCGAACAGTTTTTCGCCGGGGCGCAAGCCGGTGACCTCGATCTCGATGTCGCGGCCGGGCGTCTTGCCGGACAGTTCGATCAGCTGGCGCGCCAGATCCATGATCTTCACCGGCTTGCCCATATCGAGCACGAAGACGCCGAGCGGGCCGTCTGGCTGGCGCGCCGAGTGGGCCGTGGCGTGCAGCACCAACTGCACGGCCTCGGGGATGGTCATGAAGTAGCGCTCGATGTCGGGATGGGTGACCGTCACCGGCCCGCCGCGCTCGATCTGGGCGCGGAAAGTCGGCACCACCGACCCCGCAGACCCCAGGACATTGCCGAAGCGCACGACGCTGAACCGGGTGTCGCCGGCGCTGGTCTGCTGCGCCCGCACCACCGCCTCGGCCAGCCGCTTGGTCGCGCCCATGACGTTCGGCGGGTCGACGGCCTTGTCGGTCGAGATGAAGACCATGTGCTTCACCCCGGCGGCGTTGGCGGCCTCGGCGACATTCCAGGTGCCGACGACATTGGTCAGCACGCTTTCGCACGGGTGGCGCTCCATCAGCGGCACGTGCTTCAGGGCGGCGGCGTGGAAGACCACGTCCGGCCGGACCTCCTCAAAGCAGCTGTTGAGAAGGGTCCTGTTGCGAACGTCGTGGAGATACTCGTGTCGCGACAGGGTCGGCCAGCGGTCGCCGATTTCCTGATCGATCCTGAACAGCCCGAACTCCGAGTTGTCGAGCATGGCGAGGTGGCCGCAGCCGAGGCTGGCGACCTGGCGGCAGATCTCCGAGCCGATCGATCCCCCGGCCCCGGTGACCAGCACCCGACGGCCGGCGACCAGGGCGCGGAGCGGCGCATCGTCGAGACGCACCGGCGGACGGGCCAGCAACTCCTCGAGCTTGAACTCGCGCATCGAGTGCTCGTCGCCGGCGCCTCCGACCTCGACCAGACTGGGCGTGCGCAGCAGCTTGACGCCGCGCGACCTCAACTGGCCCAGCCGCTCGACGCCGAAATCGGCGGGCGTGATCGAATCGTCGAGGAAGACGATGGCCGGTTCCAACGCGCGGGCGGCGTAGTCTTCGAGCATGTCGGCGGCCGCCCCGACGCCGGAGAGGACCTTGACCCCGCGCAGTTCGCGCGCGGCGGCGCCGGCCGCGTCCGTGACGATGCCGGCCGGGCGGTAGTCGTCATGGCTCCGCGACAGCTCGCGCAGGAAGGTGTCGGCCCGGTCCATGCCCCCGACCAGAACCAGGGGCGTCCGCTCGTCCTGTTTGCCGAGGAACGGGATCAGGCTCTTCAGGGCCTCCCGGTCGTGGGCGATCCGCCGCGCCAGCACCAGCGCCAGCGTCATGACGATGTCGAGCACCGGCAGGATGAGCAGGGCCGCTCGCGGCAGGGACGCACCGCGCTCGAGGAAGAAGTTGAAGGCCAGGAACACGAAGGCGGATAGCACCGAGGTCCGCACGATCGGCCCGATATCGACGATCGACACATAGCGCCACAGCGCGCGGTCGGTGCGGAAGGCCAGGTCGAGCCCAAGGCCCAGGATGGCGAAGGCCAGGCCCTGGATCCAGGCCGCTTCAATCACCGCCCCCAAGACCTCGAGGCTCAGCCCGCCCCCGGAAAGCAGCAGATAGGCGCCGATCACCGCCGCGAAGCGGATGCCCGCTCGGGCCGCAATTTTCAATGCCCGGATAACCAGTGTTGTCGCAGTCGCCAAGTCAGTCCTGCCGATGATTCCTGTTCCCTGCGCTTGGGCCGCTCGCAGTATATCCGCGCGCGATCTCAGTAGGGTGACGAAAACAAGCGGTCCCTTCACTTCAATACCGTTCGGATGAAAACGGCCGAGGCTCCCCCTGCGGCATTCCCCCGAACGGCCTTCAATGGTTAAAGGCCGAAAAAAGTTCCGGCCTCTTAGACCCTTCCTGCCAAGCTGTCACCCATAAGCCTCAGTCAGGCGTAACGCCGCTCGCTAAAAGTATACTCGCGAGTGATAACCATTCCGAAAAGCGCGATTTCTCAAATGTACGGGCCCGGAAACGGAAACCGGTTACCCGTTCTGGCGAGCGCGAGGCGAGACGCCGGATCGTCGAGGCGCTAGAACAGCCGCTGGCGAGCGTCCATGGGGGGATGATGACGATCTATCCGGTGATCATGTGCGGCGGGGCCGGATCGCGCCTGTGGCCTGCCTCCCGTCCCGGACGGCCGAAGCAGTTCCTCGCCCTCACCGGAAAGCACTCCCTGTTCCAGAACACGGTTCTGAGGGTCGCGCCACTGGCCGACGACGGGCGCGTCATCGTCGTGGCCGGGGCCGGACACGCCGACGCCGTCGCCGCCCAACTCGCGGAAGTGGGCGCCGAGGCGATCGTCCTGCTGGAGCCCGAGGCCCGCGATTCCGGTCCGGCCATGGCCGCCGCCGCGGCGTTCATCGAGGCTCTTGATCCGGACGGGGTGGCCGCGATCGTCGCTTCGGACCATCACATCCCCGATGCCGGGGCGTTCCGCGACGCCGTCGGAATTGCGGCGGACGAAGCGGCGAATGGCCGTATCGTGACGCTGGGCGTCACCCCCACCTCGCCCTCGTCGGCCTATGGCTACATCTGTCCGTCAGGGCCCGGGCTCTCCCCGGTCAGCCGCTTCGTCGAAAAGCCGGACCCCGAGACCGCCGCCCGCTACCTGGCCGAAGGCCATCTTTGGAACAGCGGCAACTTCATCGTCGCCGCGCGCACCCTGATGGAAGAACTGGTCCTCCATGCGCCCGGCATCGCCGGACAGGTGCGCGCCTCGCTGCCCGACCATGGGGAGACCGGACCGGTCATCCGGCTGGGCGACGCCTTCCGCTCGGCCCCGAAGATTTCGATCGATTACGCCGTCATGGAGAAGAGCGACCGAACCTCGGTCCTTCCCGTCGGCTTCGCCTGGTCTGACGTCGGGGCCTGGGACTCCGTCATGGAAACGGGTGAGGGCCAGGCGGGGGCCCATATTGCGGTCGACAGCGACCACTGCCTCGTGCGCGTGCCGGAGGGTATGGTCGCGGCCACGCTGGGCGTGTCGAACATCGCGGTGATCGTCGAGCCGGACGCCGTGCTGGTCTGCGCGCTCGACCGGGCGCAGCAGGTCAAGACAGTGGTCGACCGCATCAAGATCGAGGCGCCGGCCCATGCCGACATTCCCGAGCGGCGGGAGACGGCCCCGTTCGCCCGTTTCGGCGACTGGATGCGAACCGCCGCCCTGCCGCTGTGGACCACGCTCGGCGTTCACCCGGACGGCGCCTTCGTGGAGGCGCTCACCCTCGAAGGCCGTCCGCGCGAGACGCGCCGCCGGGCGCGGGTGCAGAGCCGGCAGATCTTCGTGCTGTGCCGGGCCGGCGCCCTCGGCTGGGGCGGGCCGTGGCGCGCGCTGGCGGAGACCGGTCTCGACCGGTTCCTGGACGGCTATCTCCGCCCCGACGGCGCGGTCCGAAACGCCCTCAATCCGGACGGGAGCCTGCTGGACGACACGGCGGTGCTCTACGAGCAGGCCTTCGCCCTGCTGGCGCTGGCGACCGCCCACGCGGCCGGGGTCCGCCCCGGGCGTTGCGAGGCGCAGGCCCGCATCCTGCTGGATCGGCTGGAGGCGGAGCGCCTGTCCGCCGGCGGATGGCGCGAGAGCGGGGATCATCCCTTCCAGGCCAACGCCAACATGCACCTGTTCGAGGCCGCCCAGGCCTGGGCGGCGCGGGGGGTTGACGACCGCTGGAACGGCATCGCCGACGCCGTCGCCGAGCTCGCCCTGACCCGCCTCATCGACGCGAAGGGGGGATTTCTGCGCGAGTTCTTCGACGCGGACTGGCGCCCGGCGCCCGGCGAGGACGGGCGTCTTGTCGAGCCGGGGCACCAGTTCGAGTGGAGCTGGCTGCTGTCGCGCCACGCGCTGGCCCGCGGCGACGACCGGGCCATGGCGGCGGCGAAGCGGCTCTATGGCCATGGTCTGCGCGGAATCGATCCCCGACACGAAGTCGCGGTCGATCAACTGGATGACGCCCTGAAGGTGCGCAGCGACGGCGCCCGACTGTGGCCGCAGACGGAATGGCTGCGGGCCGCACTCGCCATGGCCGGGCTCGCGGAGGGAAACGCGCGTGAGGAGCGGCTGGCGGAGGCCGGCAAGGCTATGCGCGCCCTCAACCGCTACCTGCGCCCCAACGGAACCTGGCGGGACAAGCTTCAGGGCGATGGCGGCTTCGTCGAGGAGCCTGCCCCGGCCAGCTCGCTGTATCACATCGCAGGCGCTTTCGATGAGGTCTGTGAAGCGACTCGCAACGGGCTTGTCGCCGACGGACCGGTCGATCTGGCCTGACGATCTGAACCAACCTTCACGGTTCGCGTTCAGGGTAACCGGCCGGGGGCCGGGGCTTCATCCCCTGTTCACCGGCGGCGCTGTCCTCTAGAGACGGCTTCCGCATGCGAGACTGACGTGATCGACCTGCATTGCCATATTCTGCCCGGCATAGATGACGGGGCGCCGGACCTGGACACCTCGCTGCAGATGGCGCGGATGGCCGTGGCCGACGGGATCACCGTCACCGCCTGCACCCCGCACATGATGCCCGGCTATTACGAGAACACCTCCGACGGCGTGCGGGCGGCCGTGGTCGCGCTGCAGGCTGAGCTCGACGCGGCCGGCATTCCGCTGCGCCTCGTCACCGGCGCGGACGTGCATCTGGTTCCCGGCCTGGCCTCCGGGCTGCGTGACGGCTCCAAGCTGACCCTCGCCGACACCCGCTACTTCCTGTTCGAGCCGCCGCACACCACCGCTCCGCCGCGCATGGCCGAAGCGGTGTTCGACTGCATGGCCGCGGGCTTCCACCCGCTGATCACCCATCCCGAACGGCTGCGCTGGATCGAGGATCAGTACGAGCTGATGGTCCAGCTCGCCGAAGCCGGGGCGTGGATGCAGATCACCGCCGGCTCCGTCACCGGCCGCTTTGGCAAGCGCACCCAATACTGGGCCGAGCGCATGCTCGACGACGGCATCGTCCATATTCTCGCCACCGACGCGCACAACCTTCGCAGCCGTTCGCCGGTGCTTTCGGAAGCCGTCGAGGCGGTCGCCGGCAGGCTCGGCGAGCAGGCGGCGAGAGACATGGTGTTGACCCGACCCCTCGCCGTGCTCGAAAACGCTACGCCTGCCTCGGCTCCGGCCGCGGTCGGCGCTCCGCGCCAGGCTTCCCGGCCCGGCTTCTTCAAACGGCTTTTCAACGCCGCCTGAGTTTCAAGGTACTGTCGCCCATGATGCGCGCCCTTTCGCTGGTCCTGATCGCCTCCGCCACTTTCCTCGCCGCCTGCGGGGGAGGGCCGAAGATGGACATCAGCCAGATGACCGCGGCCCAGCCGGTCGATCTTCAGATGGCCATGGTCCCGACCTCGGTGCAGACGGAGTACCAGATCGGCGTGGGGGACAAGCTGAGCGTCCGGGTCTTCCAGGTGCCGGACCTGTCGTTCGACGAACTGACCGTCGACACCTCGGGCAACCTGCAGATGCCGCTGATCGGCGCCGTCCGCGCCGCCGGCCTGACCTCCGGCCAGCTGTCGGCGGAGATCGCCGAACGGCTCAGCGCCGAATATCTGCGCAACCCGCAGGTCACCGTCACCGTCACCGAGGCGGCCAGCCAGAAGATCACCGTCGACGGCGCAGTCACCAAGCCCGGCGTCTATGAGATGCGCGGCACCACCTCGCTGCTGCAGGCGGTGGCCATGGCCGAAGGCCCCAGCCGCGTCGCCGACCTGACCAAGGTCGCGGTGTTCCGCACCATCGACGGCCAGCGCTCGGTGGCCCTGTTCGACCTCGCCGCCATCCGTCAGGGCCGCGCCGAGGATCCCCGGGTGCTGGGCGACGACATCATCGTGGTCGACACCTCGCGAATGAGCTCCACGATGCGGGAGATCATCAACGCCCTCCCGGCTCTGTCGATCTTCCGTCCGTTCTGATCCCGTGCGGGCCCCCGCAGGCCTGATCGCCGTCGGCTCCCTCACGCTGGCGCTCGCCGCGAGCGGCTGCGGCCATCCGGCTCCGGACGCCGGCGCGGCGACGCTGCAGGACACCGCGGCGGTGCGGCTGGAGCGGCTGACCAATCTCGATGTCCGGGTCGCTGACGTGGCCTGGAAGCTCGCCCTCGCCAACGCCGACCTGTGCCCGGTGAACCGTCTGCGCGCGGGGTGGACACTTCAGTCGGCCGGGCAGTACGGCGCCGCGCTCCGCCCTCTGGCCGAAGCGCGCTACGGCCTCGCCGGCGATCTCCCGGGCATCCTGGCGGCGCCGCCCGGCAGCCCCGCGGCCGAGGCCGGCCTCGCGCCCGGCGACCTCATCCTTTCGGTGAACGGCCAGGCGCTCGCCGAGGGACAGGCGGCGGCCGTTGAATCCTACGATGGTCTGCAGGCCAATGCGGCGACCCTCGACGGGGCGCTGGCGCGCGGCCCCGCGACCCTGACGGTCCGCCGCGCCGGCGCCGTCCGCGAGCTCACGGTGCGCCCCGTCCTCGCCTGCGCCTGGCCGACCCAGATCGAGGTCACCGGAACCTTCCGCAGCCGGACTGACGGACGCCATATCTTCATCTCCGACGGGATGGCCAACCTGGCGCAGAACGAGGATGAACTGGCCTTCGTCCTGGCGCACGAACTGGCCCACGCCGTGCTGGAGCATCGAACCCAGCCGGACGTCACGGGCGTTCGCGGCGGCCTGAACTGGGCGCTGTCCATGCGCCGGGGATTGTCGCTGGGCGCCGAGGCGGACGCCGACCGGCTGGGACTGTTTCTGCTGGCGCGGGCCGGGTTCGATCCTGCCCGGTCGGTTGAATTCCTGACCCGCTACGAAGCCGTCTCGGGCGCGGGCGGGCCCCAGATCAACGCCGGGGGCGTCTATGAATCCGCCAGCGGCCGCCTTCGGACGTTGCAACCGGTGCTGGCGGATATCGCCGAACGCACAGCCTCCGGGCGGGCCCTTATTCCCTGATATCCGGACGGTGGCGGCGCAGCCAGGCCATCGCCGCCAGCCCGGCGCAGATCCCGACCGCGTCGGCCACCACATCCCAGACGTCCGCGTCTCGTCCGATCTGCGGCAGGCCCTGCACCAGTTCGACGCCCACGCCGGCCGCCAGCAGGATCAGCGTCAGCAACCGCCGGTGCAGATCCGGCCACCCCCGGCCGGCCAGAACGGTCAGGACCAGGAAGGCCGCCGCGTGGTTGGCCTTGTCCCACGGCAGGCCGCTCGTCGCATCGGTGGTCGGCCGAAAGGCCAGCCAGGCCACCGTGATCGCACAGACAAGCGTGGCCGTACGGAACAGCGGAAGGAGGCGATCGTTTCGCGGTTCTGGGCCGGGGCGGGCGTCCTGATTCGCGCGTGTCATGGATCTGGGTTAACGTCTCTTCAGGAGGGATGGGACGATGTCGACACGCAAGACCGACAGTCTGGATCAGGCCCGGCTGGAACGCCGCCGGGCGCCTCAGCCCGTATCCTTCGCCCCACGAACCGCCGGGCTATACAGCGAAGTCGTCTGGGATCGAAGCTGGACCACGACCTCCCCCGTGCGGGGGCCGGACATGGCCGGGGCGGACCGCCAGACGGCGCCGACGGAGCGACCTCCGGCTTGACCTCCCGGCGCCCCCCGCCGACAAGAACCGGGCGCAGACTTGCGACGCCCGTCCAGGGCGGAATTCGTGTGCGCCCCGCGAGGCTTTGCGATATCAGCCTCAACCTACCGTGACCGGCGGCCCGGGCCGCTAACGTGTGAGCGACTGAATGATGCTGGGCGATCCCTCCTCCGCCGACGATCGTAACCCCCGCGCCGGCCGCGCCGCCGGCGGCTTCGGCGATGCGGTCTTCGACGACGGTCAGGCCGCCATGTGGGCCGACGAGCCGCAGGAACCCGCCGCCTTCGATCTGGCGGTCTACTGGCGGCTGGCCCTCAAGCATCGGATCCTGATCCTCGGTTGCTTCCTCGGCGCGCTCGCCATCGGCGCGGCGCTGACCCTGCTGATGACGCCGATCTACACCGCGACGGCGACCCTCCAGATCGACCGGGAGTCCGCGCGCATCGTCAACTCCGAGGATGTGACGCCCCGCGAAAACATGGCTATGGGGGAGGAGTTCTTCCAGACACAGTACGGCCTGCTGCGCAGCCGCTCGCTCGCCGAACGCGTCGTCGAAAGCCTCGGGCTGGCCAGTTCCGACCAGGCCCTGGCCTCGCTCGGCGTGGAGCCGCCGGCGCGCACGGGCACGGCCGCCGCCCAGGCCGAACGCCGCCGCGCCGTCGCCCTCGCCGCCGTCCAGGAGGGCCTCGGCGTGACGCCGGTGCGGGGCTCGCGCCTCGTCGCGGTCAGCTTTGACAATCCCGATCCGGTCGTCGCGGCCCGCGTCGCCAACGCCTTCGCCGAGAATTTCATCCAGTCCAACCTGGACCGCAAATACGAGAGCTCCTCCTATGCGCGGGAGTTCCTCGAGGAGCAGATCGCCCAGACCAAGGGCCGTCTGGAGGAGGCCGAGCGGCAACTGGTCGCCTACGCCGCCAATCAGCAGATCATCAACGTCGGCGGCGCCGATGAGGATGGAGAAGCCGAAGGCGGCGGCACCCAGTCGCTGGCCTCGAACAACCTCGTCGCCCTGAACAGCGCCCTCGCCTCGGCCCGGGCCGCCCGCGTCGCCGCCGAGGAGAAGTGGCGTTCGGCCCGCACCACCCCGCTGATGACCCTGCCGGAAGTGCTGCAGAACCCCTCCGTCCAGCGGCTCACCGAACAGCGCGCCCAGCTGGACTCCGAATATCAACAGAAGCTGAGCGTCTATCAGGAGGACTATCCCGAGATGGTCCGCCTGCGCGCCCAGATCACCGAGGTCGACGGTCAGATCCAGGCGCTGGCCGCCAACATCCGCAGCTCGATCCAGAGCCAGTACGTCATCGCCGCCAACCAGGAGCGCTCGCTCCAGGCGCAGGTCAACGGCCTGAAGGGCGACGTGCTCGACCTGCGCGACCGGTCGATCCAGTACAACATCCTCCAGCGCGAGCTGGACACCACGCGGACCCTCTATGAGAGCCTGTTGCAGCGCTACAAGGAGATCGCGGTCACCGGCGACGTCGTCGCCAACAACATCTCGATCGTCGACAGCGCCCGGCCGCCGGCCGAGCCGTCAAAGCCCGACATCCTGATCAACCTCGCGCTCGCGGCCCTGTTCGGCCTTGGTCTCGGCGTCGTCGCCGCCCTGGTCCTGGAAGCGCTCGACGAGACGGTGGCCACCCCCGACGACGTCGAGAAGAAGCTCGGCGTCCCCGTGCTCGGCGTCGTTCCGCTGCTGGACAAGGGCCAGACCACGGCGGCGGCCCTGGCCGACATCCGATCCGGCTTCTCCGAGGCCTATTACTCGCTCCGGACCGCCCTGCAGTTCTCCACCCCGGACGGCGCGCCCAGCAGCATGCTGGTCTCCAGCGCCCGGCCGGCGGAAGGCAAGTCCACGACCGCCTACGCCGTGGCGCTCAACCTCGCCCGCGTCGGCAAGCGGGTGCTGCTGATCGACGGCGACCTGCGCAATCCGTCCATGCACCGCGTCGTCGGCGTCGAGAACGAGCGCGGCATGAGCAATCTGCTGTCGGGCTCTTCGGACCTGCAGAGCGTCGTTCAGCGCACCCGTCAGGAGAATCTGTTCTTCATCCCCTGCGGCCCGCTGCCGCCCAACCCGGCTGAGCTCTGGGGCAGCGACCGCCTGCGGCAGTTCCTCGCCGAGGCGCGCAACAGCTTCGACCACGTCATCGTCGACGGCCCGCCGGTGCTCGGCTTCGCGGACTCGCCGCTGCTCGCCGCAAGCGTCGGCGGCGTCCTGTTCGTGCTTGAGTCGCGCGGCACCCGTCGCGGTCAGGCCCGCGGCGCCCTCCGCCGCCTGAAGGTCGGCCGGGCCCACCTGCTAGGCGCCGTGCTCACCAAGTTCAACGCCAAGACCACTTCGTACGGCGGCTACGACTACGCGTACGACTACAACTACGGCGCCGAGGGCGAGGCCCGGACCAAGAAGGGCAAGAAGGCTTGAGGGATCAGGCGGACGCCGCAGCCGCCCCCCGCGCCAGCGGGCGGAGCCGGGTGGCGGAGTACGCCCCCTATGCCCTGACCGTCGGGGCGGTGTGGCTGGGCTGGCAGATCCTGCTCCAGCCCGTCGTTCAGCGCGCGCCGCCCGAGATCGCCGTCCGCGTGGCTCCAGGGTCGCCCCTGGTGCTGCGCCGCGCCGCCGAGGCGGAGTTCGCGGCCGGTTACGAGAGCGACGACCTCCGCCGCCTCGGCAACGCCGCCTCGCTGGCCCGCGACGCTCTCGCCCGCGCTCCCTTCAACGTCCGGGCCCTCCGCGTCATCGGCCTGACCGAGGCGCGCGCCGGCCGCGAGCTCGAGGCGGATGAAATCCTGACCCTGGCCGGAAACTGGAGCCTGCGGGACGACCCGACCCACGCCTGGCTGGTGGAGTATCGTCTGAGGCGCGGCGACTACGCCTCCGCCTTCGCCCACGCAGACACCCTCGTCCGGCGCCGCGAGGACATCCGGCCGTCGGTGTTCCGGCTGTTCACCGCCGCCGCGACCCAGGACGCCGCGCGCGCCCTGCCGGAGGTCGCCCGGCTCGTCGACGCGCGGCCGCCCTGGCGGCAATCCTATCTCGACAGCCTCTATGCGAACGTCGAGGGCCTGCAGGTGGCGGCCAATCTCGCGGTCCTGCTGCAGCGTGGCGACGCGCCGCTCACCAATCAGGAACTCACCCAGCTGTATATGCATCTGCTCGACAAGGGGCAGATCGAGGCGCTGCGCACGGTTCGCGCCCGCCTGAACCGGCCGCCCGCCGCGGCCGTGGCCAACGGCGGCTTCGGCGACGCCGCCGCCCCCGAACCCTTCCAGTGGCGGCTGGCCCAGGAAGCCGGCGCGGTCGTCGAGATCGTGCCCGACGAGGTCCGGCCCGCCGATCCGGCCCTGCGGATCGACTATGACGGATATTCAACCGTCCGATTCGCGGAACAGTTGTTGTTCCTGGCGCCCGGCCGCTACAGGCTGACGGCCGAGGCGCGGGCCGAGGCGGGGCAGCCGGGCGAGCGGATGGTGTGGTCCCTGACCTGTTCGCCGGGGGACCTGCGTGTGTTGTCCGTCCCCGCCGTGGCCCGTTCGGCCACGGTATGGAGCCCGATTTCTGAGGAGTTCACGGTGCCGGCGGCCTGTCCCGGCCAGTGGCTCAGGCTCGAGAGCCGCGGCGACGACCGGCGCAGTCCCACGGTGGCCTGGATCGACCGCGTCGCCATAGCGAGGCCTGGCGCGCCCTGACCGCAACCGGTGGACTGTACGTTTCCGAACCAGAGTGTCGTTGAATCGTATTGCTTTTGAAACCTTCGCCGCCTATACCCATTCTCGATACGTCGCGGGCCAGCCCGTACCAAAGACCTGTTCAGAAGGGGATTAAAGCATGCGTAAGACCATCGCCGCTGTCACGGCGGGCCTGCTGCTCGTGGCTGGCCAAGCCGCCGCCGCCAACAATTCCGCCGTCGCTCGCGTCGGCGACCGCGTGGGCGCTCGCGCCGACGCTTCGTCCGAGTTCGCCGGCATCCCGCTCCCGGTCCTGCTGATCGGCACCGCGGTGATCATCGCCACGATCGTTGTCGCCACCGACGACGACTCCGAGAGCGACTAAGCCGACCTGGACCGCGAAACGCCCGCCATTGCGCTGACGTAACGCGTGCCAAGCAAGGTTTCGAAGGGCCAGTGGGACATCGCCGCGATCGTGGCGATCATCCTGCTGGCCCTTTCTGTCGTTCTGGGCGGCGCCAGCCGTGAGCACACGCTTAGGCTCGCCATCGTCGAACTGGCCGCCCTGCCCGTCCTCGTCATCGGCGCCGGCCGTCTGATCCGCGCCGGTCTGTGGCGTCAGCACCGGTTCGCCCTTGGGCTGCTGGCCGCGGTGGCGGCCATTCCGCTGATCCAGCTGATCCCCCTGCCGCCGGCGGTCTGGACCGGCCTCGCGGGCCGCGATCAAATGGTCCTCGCCCTGGAGTTGGCCGGCCTGCAGCCCGGCTGGGCGCCGCTCAGCGTCACCCCCGACCTGACCCTCGCCTCCGCCCTCGCCCTGATCCCGCCGGCCGCGGTCTTCCTGCTGGTCCTGACGACGCCGTATCCGCTGACCAGTCGTCTGGTCGGCGTCTATCTGATCGCCGCGGTCGTCGGCGTGCTGCTCGGCGCGGCCCAGCTGGCCAGCGGCGGTGAGCGGCTCTATCCATGGGAAACCACCAGCGCCGGCTCGGTGACCGGCTTCTTCGCCAACCGTAACCACCTCGCCAACCTGCTGCTGGCCTGCCTGCCCTTCGCCGCCGTGTTCGGGGCCGCGACCCTGCGCCACCGCTCCGACGACCGCCGTCTGGCCCTGTGGTTTGGCGCCCTGTTCATGGGCGTGGTGGTGGTCGGGCTCGCCGCCATCCGCTCGCGCGCCGGCATCATCCTGCTGGGCCCTGTGGCGATCATCAGTCTTCTCGCGGCGTGGATCGCGGCCGGACGCGGCCGTCCCGGACCGGCCCTGATCGGCATGGCGGGGGTTCTGGCCGCGGCGATCGGCGCCGTCGCCCTGTTCGCCCTGCCGCCCATTCTGGAGCGGTTCGACGTCCAGTCGGCCCCCGAGGGGCGCTTCGAAGGCTGGCCGATCGTCGCCGGGGCGGCTGAAACCTATCTCCCGCTCGGTTCGGGCATCGGCAGCTTCGACGCGGTCTTCCGATCGGTGGAGCCGCTGGAACAGCTGGACCCCACCTTCTTCAACCACGCCCACAACGAGTATCTGGAAACCTGGCTGGAAGCCGGCTGGCCCGGCGCCATTCTGATCCTCGCCTTCTTCGTCTGGTACGGTCGCAGGCTGTGGAGCGCCTGGCGGGCGGCGCCGTCTCGCGAACGCGACCTGCAGCGCGCCGCCTCGATCGCCCTGCTGGTCATGCTGGCCCATTCCGTCGTCGACTACCCGCTGCGCACCGCGACGCTCGCCTGTCTGTTCGCCCTGTGCGCCGCCATCCTCGAGAAGGCGGGCCGTCCCACGGACAGGGAAGCGGCCTGACATGGCCGAGCCGATCCGCAGCATCCTGATCGTGGGGGGCGGAACGGCGGGCTGGATGGCCGCGGCGGCGCTGCAGCGATCGCTCGGCCCGCACGCGGCGGTGACCCTGGTCGAGTCCGACGAGATCGGCATCGTCGGCGTCGGCGAGGCGACCGTCCCGCCGATCCGCGACTTCAATACCATGATCGGCCTCGACGAAGCCGAGTTCATGCGCGAGACCAAGGCCACGCTGAAGGTCGCCATCGTGTTCCAGGACTGGGGCCGGGTGGGCGCGCGCTACACCCACCCGTTCGGCACGTTCGGCCCCGGCCCCACCCTCGGCGATTTCCAGCAGACCTGGCTCGCCCTCCGCTCGAAGGGTCAGGCCGGTCCGCTCGCCGACTATTCGATCTGCTGGCGGGCCGCAGAGGCGGGCAAGGTCGGGTCGCGCGACCCGGACCTGCGATCGCCGCGCAGCGGACTGTTCACCGCCTACCATTTCGACGCCACCCTCTACGCCCGCTACCTGCGCCGGGTCTGCGAGGGGCGCGGCGTCCAGCGCGTCGAGGGCAAGGTCGTCGAGGTCGTCCAGCGACCCGAGGACGGCTTCGTCGACAGCATCACCCTTGAGGACGGCCGCAGCCTGTCGGCCGATCTGTTCATCGACTGCACCGGCTTCCGCGGCCTGCTGATCGAGGGCGCGCTCAAGGCCGGCTACGAGGACTGGTCCCACTGGCTGCCGGTCAACCGCGCCATGGCCGTCCCCTGCGCCAGGGTCGGCCCGGCGACGCCCTACACCCTGTCCACGGCGCGCGAGGCCGGCTGGCAGTGGCGCATCGCCCTGCAGCACCGCACCGGCAACGGCTACGTCTACTGCTCGGATCACCTGACTGACGACGCCGCCCGCGAAACCCTGCTGGCCAACCTCGACGGCGAGCCGCTGGCCGAGCCCCGCGCCCTGCGCTTCGTCACCGGACGCCGGAACAAGCTCTGGGACCGCAACGTCGTCAGCCTCGGCCTGTCCAGCGGCTTCATCGAACCACTGGAATCGACCAGCATCCACCTGGTCCAGGCGGGCATCACGCGACTGCTGCAGCATTTCCCGGACCGCGACTTCAGCCCGGTGAACATCGCAGGCTACAACCGGCGGCTGGGGCGCGAGATCGAGCTGATCCGCGACTTCGTCATCCTGCACTATCACGCGACCCGGCGGGACGACACGCCGTTCTGGCGGCAGGTCGCGGCCATGCCGATCCCCGACAGCCTGGCGGAACGGGTCGAGGCCTTCCGCGACCGCGGCATGCTCTATCAGGTCGGCGCCGACGAATATTTCAGCCAGGGCTCGTGGCTGGCGGTGATGTACGGGCAGGGCATCGAGCCGCGCAGCTTCAACCCGCTCTACGCCTGGCAGGATCAGGCGCGGACGGCGGCGCGGCTGCGCAACATCTCCGACGTGCTCGCGCGCACCGTCGACGCCCTGCCCGACCACGAGACCTTCCTGAAGGCCAACAACATGTGGTCCGGCGACGCCTAGGAGACGGGTTCGGAGCCCGGCGCGACGATCACCGAGGGCGCGATTGCGGGCGGCGCGGTCATGGGCGGCGCCGTCACGGGCGCAACGGCCGGTTCTTCGCGCCACGCCGCCGCGGGATTGAGCGCCGCCGTCGCCTCGAGAAAGGTCCCGGGCTTCATGGACGGTTCGGGCGGGGTCCGCAGCCCGACCACCCGCGCCAGATCCGCGATGAAGGTGATGCAGTTGCGCCGCCTCAGGTCATAGACCGAGCCTTCCGGCGAGTTCCACCAGTCGGCCCGGGCCTTCAGCGCGTACCAGGTGGCGTCGTCGACCGTCACCTCCAGGAATGGCCGTCCCTCGTCGACGTAGCGGGCGTCGGGGCTGGCCACCACGCCGCCCCCGCGGGTGAACAGCAGGTGCGGGCCCGGGCTCTTCGCCGTGAACCCCGCCGACCAGTCAACCGGTTCGCCGGTCGCCTCGACCGTCCCTTCCGCGTGCACATAGGCGTGGGGAAACAGCAGATAGCCGCCGCGCACCCGCGCCCCCGGATGAGCGTAGAAGGTTACCGTCACCTCGGCCCAGGCGTGGCCGGCGATCAGGGCCAGCGCCAGGGCGGGCGCCAGCGAGCGAAGCAGTCTGCGGATCATGCGGCCTCCCGACGTCGACCCACAGTGGGGCGCTCCGGCCTTAACGTGCAAGGGCCGCCGGAGGATGCCCCCGGCGGCCCCTTGTGCCGTTCCGCGACGCGTCTAGTGCGGCGAGGGCTTGGCCACGACGTCCGCGTCGTGCGTCCTCGTTCGCGCGCAGGCGATGGCGAAGACGGTCAACAGCACATAGCCGGCCAGCGGCACGTAGAAGGCCGGGTTGAACAGGGCCGCCGCGTCGTCGACGATCCGGCCGGCGATGTAGGGCAGCACGGCCCCGCCGACGATGGCGGTGCACAGCAGGCCAGAGGTCGCTGAGGCCGGCGCGTTCGAGCGCTCCAGCGTCAGGGTGAAGATGGTCGGGAACATGATCGAGTTGAAGAAGCCCACGGCGATGGCCGCATAGGCCGCCGTTTCGCCGGAGGTCTGTGTCACGACGAGGCACAGGATGGCGGCGATGGCCGTGTTGACGGTCAGCAGCACGCCAGCCCGGATCTTCGTCAGCAGCAGGGCGCCGATGAACCGGCCCACCATGGCGCCGCCCCAGTAGAGGCTAACCATCTTACCGGCGTCGGCCTCGGGGATGTCGAGGATCGTCGGGCTGGCGAGGAAGTTGGTCAGCAGGCCGCCGATGGTCACTTCCGAGCCGACGTAGATGAAGATCGCCAGTCCGCCGAACAGGGCCCACGGGGAGGTGAACGCCTTCAGGGGCGAGGCGACGCCGCCCGCCTCCTCGGCCCCGGCTGCCGCTGCGTTGATCTTCTTGCGGGCGGTGAAGATGAAGAAGGCGACGACGGCGAAGAAGGCGCCGAGCCCGAGGAAGGCGATGTCGATGCTGCGCAGCGATTCTCCGCGGGTCGCGGAGGTCACCACGGCGCCGGCGGCGAAGACGCCCCCGGTCAGCAGGACAGTCGAACCGAGGTAGGGCCCGACGGTGGTGCCTAGCGAGTTGAAGAACTGCGAGAAATTCAGCCGCGCATGCGAACTCCTGCGCGAGCCGAGCGCCGCGACGAGCGGATTGGCCGCGACCTGCAGCAGGGTCACGCCCGAGGCGATGACGAAGAGGGCGATCAGCACGCCCGGATACCAATCCATGATCGTCGCCACCGGCACGATCAGACAGCCCAGCACCATGACCCCCAGGGCCGAGATGATCGAGCGGCTGTAGCCCAGCTTGCTCAACACGGCTGCGGCGGGCACCGACACCACCGCATAGGCGATGAACCAGGCCGACGCCGTCAGCATGGCCTCGGCGGTGCTGAGGTCGAACACCTTGCGAACCGCCGCGATCAGCGGGTCGATCAGCGAGGTGGCGAAGCCCCAGGCGAAGAACAGGGTGGTCACATAGGCGAAGGCCAGGTTCGTCCCGCGGCCTGCCGGCGATTGGGTTTCGGTCATCTCTCTCCCCGGAGTTGCCGCGCGTCCGAAACGCGCGCGGCGCTTGGTGAAAACGGTTTCATCATCATCCGGTCGCGTCCAGCCGTTTTACCGAAGCCGTAACCAAAAGTGGCCGGCGCGCGATTGAAAAAGGGCCGCCCCGGATTCCCGTGACGGCCCAGTCTCGCTGATCGGTTGGGACGATCAGTAGCGGAAGTTCAGGCCGATCATGAAGGTCCGGCCATAGCGCTGGTGGTTGATGACCCGGCGCTCGTCGCCGTTCTCGTAGGTGAAGAACGGCTCGTCGGTCAGGTTGTTGACCTGGGCGAGGATCGACAGGCCCTCGGCCGGACCGGACTGGAACTCGTAGCCGACCTGGGCGTCGAGCACGGTCTCCGCGGCCACCTGGCGCAGGGTGCGGCCGTTGGCGAAGCCCGACATCTCGCCGAGGAAGTCCGAGCGATGCCGCGCGCTGATCCGGCTCTGGAAGCCGTAGCGCTCGTAATAGAGCGTCAGGTTGCCGACGGTCTCTGACAGGCCGGGGATGGCCGTCCGCACGCCGGTGCCCGGGCGTTCGATCTGGCTTTCGTTCTGCGAGATGCTGAACTGGGCGCCGAAGCCCTCGAGGGCCGGGCTGAACAGGTCGAACGGAACCGAGGCGGCGAACTCGATGCCCCACATCGTCCCGCCCTCTCCGTTCTGGGGCGAGTTGTAGAGGCCTTCGTTGATGACAGGCACATGGCCGGGCGGCACCGGGAAGCCGGTGAAGTCCATCGGACGCTGCTGATCGTAGACGAAGGTCTCGAGGTACCGGTAGAACGCCGCCAGCGACACATAGCCGGAACGGCCGAAGTAGCGTTCCACCGAGACGTCGGCGACGTCGGCGATCCACGGCCGGAGCTCGGGGTTGCCGCCGCCGCCGCTCCAGGGCGAGTTGCTGATCGTCGCGCCCGGCACGTTGAGCGTCGGGTTGAACCCGAAGCCGCGGCCGGCCTGCATCTGGTCCATACGCGGGCGGGCCATGGTGCGGGCCAACGCCGTGCGCAGATAGAGGTCGTCACCGAGCTCGAAGGCCAGGTTCATGCTGGGCAGCAGTTCGATGTAGTCGACGCCGCCGTCGATCGGGATGTACTGCAGCGTCGGACCGCTGCCGGTCGCCGCGAAGCCGGTCGAATACTGGTCGGTATAGACCACCTGCATGCCGAGGTTGCCAGTGACCGGGATGCTCCCCGTCATGGCGTCGACGTCGACCTTGATATGGGCGATCGCCACATCTTCCTTGACGGTCCAGTTCTTGCGCTGGACGTCCCCATAGGGGTTGCGCACCAGATCGTAGAAGCCGCTGTCGAGCAGGGCCTGGGTGTCGTAGCTGAGAATGCCGTCGATCCCGGCGTAGGACAGGGAAGTCGGCTCCATCAGGAATTCCGCCGGAACCGGAACGGCGCCGCCGCCCGGAATCGACAGGTACCATTCGTCCGCGATCATCTGCTTTTCGCGGTTCGAGATGTAGAGGCCCACTTCGATGCCGCTGAAGGCCCGTGCGTCGAGTTCGCCGTGCAGGGTCACTCGCGCGGCCTGCAGTTCATCGAGGATGGTCGGCTTGTTCAGATAGCCGTCCTGGCCGCCCGGAACGACGTCGCCGCCCCAGCCCTGCGGCGCCGTGAGCAGCATCGTCGTCGGGTCGGCGTAGTCGAGGCTCGAGGTGAACTGCGGCACGCCGTCATCGCCCATGACGAAGTCGACCGTGGCCGTAGGTCCCGTGCCGTTGCGGCCGGTGCCCCAGTAGGTTTCGAGGATCTGATCGGTGCGATCGACCTTGGAGTAGCTGAGGTCGGTTTCCAGCATCCAGCGGTCGTTCAGCTCGATCTCGGTGTTCCAGCCGACGGAGGTCAGCTTCGATTCCCGCGAGGTGATGTCGCCGCGGCCGATGCCGCGCACATTCGAGAAGGTGCCCGCCACGACGAGGCCGTCCTCGACGGTCGCGTTCGACAGGGGCGAACCGCCCCACAGCAGCGGCAGCTCGATGCCGCGCACCACCTGGGTGTTGTCGAACTCGGAGTAGAAGGCGTCGATCGTCGAGTGGAAGCGGTCGTTGGGACGGAACTCCAGGGTGCCGAAGAAGCCGTCACGCTCCAGTTCCGACGACATGATGAACGGCTTCGCGCCACCTATCACGACATTGCCGCCGCCAGCGTCGGCGTAGCCCCAGGCCTCATAGCGCTCGGCCTGGTAGGGCGATGACATATGCGCATAGCCCAGGGCGAGACCGATCGTGTCGTCTGCGAACTGGTCGATGTACGAGAGCGTGAAGCGGTTGCCGTTGTCGGTAGTGCCCTCGTTCAGGGCGCCGATGTCGTTCCACTCGTAGCGCGCGTTCGCCGCGATGGTGCGACGGCCATGCTGCAGCGGGCGGATGGTGCGCAGGTCGACGGTGCCGGCGAGCCCCTGACCGACCAGGGAGCCGTCCGGCGTCTTGTAGACGACGACGCTGGCGAGAGCCTCGGACGGATACTGGTCGAACTCGACGCCACGGTTGTCGCCGGTGGTGACCTGTTCGCGGCCGTTCAGCAGGGCGGTGGTGAAGTCGGGCCCGAGGCCGCGGATGGTGATGACCTGGGCGCGGCCATCCTGGCGCTGCGCCGCGAGACCGGGCAGTCGGGCCAACGATTCGGCGATCGACATGTCCGGCAGCTTGCCGATGTCTTCGGCGGTTACGACCTCGACGATCGAGGAGTTCTCACGCTTGGCGGCGATGGAGCTTTCGATCGAACTCCGGATGCCGGTGATGACCACTTCCTCGACCTGGGTCGCCTCCTCGTCCTGCGGCGCATCCTGCGCGGAGGCGACTCCGGCGAACGCCAGGGCGGCGACGGCACCGAGGCCGGCGCTCCCGAGCAGGCGGGCACGGCGAGTGATCTGGGCTCTCATCTCAATCTCCCTAAGGCCGGCGCATTTCTGCCGAAGCGTCCGGCGGCATCGCAAAGTTATGCAAACTTATGGAAAGGATGCAAGCGTCCTCGCGTTCGACCGCCACCATCCGTGGCGAAAATGAGACGGCAGGGTAGCTCGTTTTGCACTGCACAACGGCAGTTTGCCTTGAAGCGCCGCAATTTGGACGTGCTCCATGGACCGGTTGACATCATGCGGCTCCGCTGCAAAATCTTGCAAACCGATCCGCTGGCCACGCTGTCTGCGGACAATCCGAAGGGACGGAGACGATGACGGAACGTTGGAGGCGGCCGATACGGGCGGGCGCGACCGTCCTGTCCGCGGTGTTCGCGGTGCTGGCCGCGATTGCGCCGGCGCAGGCTCTCGCCCTTCAGGACCCTGTCCGCGAGCGGCCGGCCGAGGACGAAGTCATCTATTTCCTGCTGCCCGACCGTTTCGCCAACGGCGACCCCGCCAACGACCGCGGCGGCCAGCAGGGCGACCGGCTCCAGACCGGCTATGATCCGACCGATCCCGGCTTCTACCACGGCGGCGACCTGCGCGGCCTGACCGACCGCCTCGACTATATCCAGGGGCTGGGGGTCACCGCCCTGTGGATCGCGCCGCCCTTCGTCAACAAGTGGGTGCAGGGCCCGCCGGGCCAGGAGAGCGCCGCCTACCACGGCTACTGGATCACCGACTTCACCCGCGTCGATCCGCATCTCGGGACCAACGACGACTTCCGGGCCTTCGTGGCCGCCGCCCATGCCCGGGGCATGAAGGTCTACCTGGACATCGTCATCAACCACACCGCCGACGTCATCCGTTACCGGGAATGCCCGAACAACGACTGCGGCTACCGCTGGAAGGGCGACTATCCCTATCAGCGCCGCGGCGGGCTGAACGGCGACCCGATCAACCCCGGCTTCACCGGCGAGCCGGGAAGCGACTTCTCGACCCTGACCAGCCCCGACTACGCGTACACGCCGTGGAACCCGCCCGGCGAGGAGACGATCAAGGTCCCGTCCTGGCTCAATGACGTCAGCCTGTACCACAACCGCGGCAACAGCGCCTGGTACAGCGAAGCCCGCATGGACGGCGACTTTTCCGGCCTCGACGACCTGTTCACCGAACACCCGCGCGTCGTTCAGGGGTTCATCGACATCTACGGCGGCTGGATCGACGAATATGGCGTCGACGGTTTCCGCATCGACACGGCGCGCCACGTCAATCCGGAGTTCTGGCAGGTCTTCGTCCCCGCCATCCTCGAGCGCGCCCGCGCCCGGGGCATCCCGAATTTCCACATCTTCGGCGAGACCTTCGACTTCCAGACCGGCACGGCGGCCATGCACACCGTCGTCGACGGACTCCCCACGGTCCTCGACTTCGCCTACCAGCGCGTCGTCCAGAACATGGTCACCGGCGTCCAGCACCCGGACGCCATGGGCTATCTTCTGATGGAGGACGCCATCTACGCCGGCGGCGTGGAGACGGCGCGCAAGCTGCCGACCTTCACCGGCAACCACGACATGGGCCGGATCGGGCATCTGATCCTCAAGGCGATGCCGGAGATTTCGGACGCGGAACTGCTCGACCGCTCGACCCTGGCCCACGCCCTGATCCTGCTCGGGCGCGGCGTGCCGGTGATCTACTACGGCGATGAACAGGGCTTCACCGGCGACGGCGACGACCGCCGCTCCCGCCAGGACATGTTCGAAACCCGCACGCCCTCCTACGCCGACGACCGGCGCATCGGCCGCGCCTCGGGTCCGTTCGACACCGACGCCGACATGTACCGCCGCATCGCGGAGATGACCCGCGTCCGCGCCGCCGACGCCCGGCTGCGCCGCGGCCGCGTCGCCGTCCGCATCGCCGATCAGACGGCCGGCATCCTGGCCATTTCCCGTCTGGATGATGACGGCGAGACGCTGGTGGTGTTCAACACCGCCACCGAAGCTCGCGACGTCAACGTCCCGGTCGAGACCGGGTCGACGAACTGGCGCGCCCTGCTCGGTCAATGCCCTGCCCGCGCGGCCGCGCCCGGCGCCGTTTCCGTTTCCGTGCCCGCCCTGGGCTATCTTGTCTGCGTATCCGAAGGTTGAGCTTGACCGTCCAGATTCTCGAGTCGCCGCATGCCGGGACCGACGCCGCCGAATGGTGGCGCGGCGCGGTCGTCTATCAGGTCTATCCGCGCAGTTTCGCCGACACCAACGGCGACGGCGTCGGCGACCTGAAGGGGATCACCGATCACCTCGACCATATCGCCTCACTCGGCGTGGACGCCGTCTGGCTGTCGCCCTTCTTCACCTCGCCGATGAAGGATTTCGGCTACGACGTGGCCGACTACTGCGACGTCGATCCGATTTTCGGAACCCTGGCCGACTTCGACGCCCTGATCGACAAGGCGCACCGGCTGGGTCTGCGCGTCATCACCGACCTGGTCTTCGCCCACACCTCCGACCAGCATGCCTGGTTCCAGGAGAGCCGCCAGTCGCGCACCAACGCCAGGGCTGACTGGTACGTCTGGGCCGACGCCAAGGCCGACGGCACGCCGCCGACCAACTGGCAGTCGGTGTTCGGCGGCCCGGCCTGGACCTGGGACGCCCGGCGCGGCCAGTACTACATGCACAATTTTCTGCCCGAGCAGCCGCAGCTGAACCTGCACCTGCCGGCGGTTCAGGACGCCCTGTTGGACGTGGCGCGGTTCTGGCTGGAGCGGGGCGTCGACGGCTTCCGTTTCGACGCCATCAATTTCTCGATGCACGACCCGCTGCTGCGGGACAACCCGCCCCTGCCGTCCGGCGGCAAGCGGACGCGGCCGTTCGACTTCCAGGACAAGGTCTACAACCAGTCCCAGCCGCAGATCGCCGACTTCCTCAAGCGCGTCCGCGCCCTGACCGACAACTATGGCGGCCGCTTCACCGTCGCCGAGGTCGGCGGCGATCACGCCGAGCGCGAGATGCAGGCCTTCACCGCCGGCGACGATCACCTGAACAGCGCCTACGGCTTTCTCTACCTCTACGCCCCGGCCCTGAACGACCAGCTCGTACGGGAGGGGGCCGAGGCCTGGCACGGCCGCGACGGTCAGGGCTGGCCGTCCTGGACCTTCTCCAACCATGACGCGCCGCGGGCCATTTCCCGCTGGGCCGGCGACCGCGACCTCACCGCCTTCGCCGGCATGGCCATGCTGCTGCTGATGTGCCTGCGCGGCAACGTCTTCATCTACCAAGGAGAGGAACTGGCCCTGCCCCAGGCCGAGGTGCCGTTCGACCGGCTGGTCGATCCCGAGGCCATTGCGAACTGGCCCCAGACCCTTGGCCGCGACGGCGCCCGCACGCCCATGCCGTGGTCGGCGGAGCGCCCCCACGCAGGCTTCTCGACGGCCGAGCCGTGGCTTCCCGTCGATCCGCGCCATGTGAGCCTCGCCGTCGACCGCCAGGAGGACGATCCCGACTCGATGCTCAATCTCACGCGGCGGCTGGTCGCCCTGCGCAAGGCCCACCCGGCCCTGACCCGCGGCGACATGCGGCTGGTCGACAGCGCCTCCGGGCTGCTGTGCTTCGAGCGCGCGCTGGCCGGCGAACGCCTGCTCTGCGTCTTCAATCTCGGTGAACGGGCTGTGGACTGGACTGCGCCGGGAGGATGGCGCGTCGTCGAGACGGTCAACCTGCCGGCCGGGTCGGGCGGCGTGCTGCCGCCGATGGCCGGGCTGGTTCTTTCAGACGCCGCGGGATGACCTCAGCCGCCGCAACTCTCGCGCACTATCAGATCGGTCGGAATCCGCTCCGACCGGCCGACGGAATCGCCGGGGTTGTCGAGCAGCTTGGAGACCAGCAGCCGTCCCGCCTTCATGGTGTCCTGGGCGATGGTCGTCAGGGCCGGGCGCGAATAGCGGCTGAACGGCACATTGTCGAAGCCGATCACCGACACGTCCTCCGGCACGCGCAACCCGGCGTGCAGCAGGGCGCGCACGGCGCCCAGGGCGATCTGGTCCGAGGCGCACACCACGCCGTCGAAGCTGACGCCGCGGCGGATCAGGCTGTCGACGGAGGCCTCGGCGGACTCGACCTCGAAATGGGCTTCCATGATGAGGTCGGGGTCGACCTCGATGCCGGATTTGGCGAGCGCTTCCAGATAGCCGCGATGGCGCTGCATGGCCTCGGGCGGATCGAGATCGCCGAGAAAGACGATGCGCTTGCGCCCCAGCCGGGCCAGATGCAGCGTCGCCCGGCGGCCGCCCGCCAGATTGTCCGAGCCGACCGAGCAGTACAGCTGGTCCGGCATCTGGGCGCCCCAGACCACGAAACGCCCCTCGGTCTCGGCCAGCCGGTTCAGGCTTTGATGCAGGAAGGACTGTCCGAGAAAGATCACGCCGTCCGCCCGGCTGGTGTTCATCGCCGCCGACAGATCGTCATAGCTGGTCGGGGCGAAATGGCTCATGATCACGTCGCAGCCGCGCTCCCGCGCCGCCTCGCCCACGCCAGCCAGCAGCTCGAGGAAGAAGGGGTCGCTCAGCCGCCCCTCGCGCCCCTGCGGCCGGGGCGTGACCAGGGCGATGACGCCGTCGGCGCCGATCGGGCCCGCCGGCATGTAGCGGCGGAACGGATAGTCGTGCTCGCGCGCCAGCTTCCAGATCAGCTGCTTGGTCCGCGCATTGACCGCCGGGCTGTCGTTCAGCGCCCGGGACGCGGTGGAAATCGAGACGCCCGCCAGCTTGGCCAGATCCTCAAGACGGGTGTTGCGGCGGCTCACGTTTGGTTTCCTGCTGATGGCATGGCTGCAAAATTTGCTGCAAACCTTGCTCGTTCTGCGCCGCTCCGGCGGCGTCTGGCAAGTCCCCATGCGTGGAGTAAGTCGCGATGCTGAACCGCCGTTCGTTGATCACCGCCGGCGCCGCCGTCGCCGCCGTGCCCGCCGCCGCCGAGGCCCAGGACGCCGCCGCGACCGGTCCGCAGCCGGGCTCCGCGACGGCTTCTTCGCCGGAGGGGGTGATCTCCGTCGAGGTGACCGCCAACAACGACGGCTTTGTCTCGTATTCGGTCAGCCGCCTCGGCCGCCAGATCATCGCCCCCTCGCGCCTCGGCTTCCTGCTCACCGACGCCCGCAAGCTGGAGCGCGCCTTCGGCATCGCCGCGCGGACCGTCACCTCCCATGACGACACCTGGGAGCAGCCGTGGGGCGAGCGCCGCTTCATCCGCAACCGCTACAACGAACTCCGCGTCCAGCTGCAGGAACGCTGGGGCGACGGGCGGCGCATGGACGTGGTCTTCCGCCTCTATGACGACGGCCTCGGTTTCCGCTGCGAGTTCCCGGAGCAGGACAAGCTCGAGACCGTCAACATCGGCGCCGAACTGACCGAATTCACCATCGCCGGCGAAGGCACGGCCTGGTGGATCCCGGCCTTCGAATGGAACCGCGAGGAGTATCTCTACAACCGCACGCCGATCTCGGCGGTGGGCGTGTGCCAGACCCCCGTCACCATGCGGCTTGAGGACGGCCTGCATCTGTCGATCCACGAGGCGGCCCTGGTCGACTATTCCGCCATGAACCTGCGCCACGTCGAGGGCGGCAAGTTCAGGGCCATGCTGACCCCGGGCCTGACCAGCGCCGCGGTCGTGCGCGAGACGCCGTTCCACACGCCCTGGCGCACGATCCAGATCGCCGACCAGGCCGGCGGCCTCGTCGAATCCAGCCTGATCCTGAACCTCAACGAACCCAACCAGCTGGGTGACGTGAGCTGGTTCAGGCCGATGAAATACGTCGGCATCTGGTGGGACATGCACCTCGATACCCGCAGCTGGAACTCGGGTCCCAAGCACGGCGCCACCACCGAATACACGCTGAAGCATATCGACTTCGCGGCCGAGCACGGCTTCGGCGGCGTGCTGGTCGAGGGCTGGAACGTCGGCTGGGACGGCGAGTGGTTCGGCACCGGCTGGAACTACAGCTTCACCCAGCCCTACCCGGATTTCGACATCGAGCGGGTCGCCGCCTACGCCCGCCAGAAGGGCGTCGAGATCATCGGCCATCACGAAACCGGCGGCAACGCCTTCTTCTATGAGCAGCAACTGGACGCCGCCTTCGCCCAGATGCAGCGCTTCGGCTGGCATTCGGTGAAGACCGGCTACGTCGCCGACGCCGGCGGGGCGCGCGTGGCCGACGGCGCCGGCGGCTCGGCCCTGGCCTGGCACGAGAGTCAGCCGATGGTCCGCCACCATCAGAAGGTGGTCGAGACCGCGGCCCGCTATCAGGTGGCGGTCAACGCCCACGAACCGCTCAAGGACACCGGCCTGCGCCGGACATATCCGAACATCATCAGCCGCGAGGGCGCGCGCGGCATGGAGTATTCGGCCTGGGGGCAGCCCTCGAACCCGCCCGAGCACGAGCCCAACCTCGTCTTCACCCGTCTGCTGGCCGGGCCGATGGACTATACCCCGGGCATCTTCGGCATGCAGACCCGTGTGCCCGAGGGCGTCGCCACCACCTGGGCCAAGCAGCTGGCGCTGTACGTCGTCATCTACAGCCCGATCCAGATGGCCGCCGACCTGCTGGAGAACTACGAGAAGAACCCCGCGCCCTTCCAGTTCATCAAGGACGTGGCCGTCGACTGGCACGAAACCCGGGTGCTGAACGGCGAGGTCGGCGACTATGTCACGATTGCCCGCAAGGACCGCAACTCCGACCAGTGGTTCCTCGGCGCCGTCACCGACGAGGAACCGCGCGTGCTGACGGCCTCTCTCGGCTTCCTCGATCCGGGGCGCCGCTACCGGGCCGAGATCTACGCCGACGCGGCCGGCGCCAACTACACCACCAACCGCGAGGCCATCGACATCTCGACGCGCGAGGTGACCTCGACGGACGTCCTGACCCTTCGCCTCGCCCCCGGCGGCGGCCAGGCCATCCGCTTCGTCCCGCTCGGAAGGGCCCGCCGGTGACCACCAGCACGCCTGACGCCCACGCCAGCCTCGCCTCCGCCCGCCCGCGCCTCAGCGGCTGGGCGATCTGGAACATGTGCGTCGGCTTCTTCGGCATCCAGATCGGCTTCGGCTTGCAGAACGCCAACACCAGCCGCATCTTCCAGACCCTCGGCGCCGAGGTCGACAGCCTCGCCATCCTGTGGATCGCCGCCCCCCTGACCGGGCTGCTGGTCCAGCCCATCGTCGGCCATTTCAGCGACCGGACCTGGGGCCCGCTGGGCCGCCGCCGGCCCTATTTCCTCATCGGCGCCATCCTGACGACGTTGGCCCTTGTGGTCATGCCGCACTCGCCGTGGCTGTGGGTGGCGGCGTCGATGCTCTGGATCATGGACGCCTCGATCAACATCACCATGGAGCCGTTCCGCGCTTTCGTCGGCGACAACCTGCCGGAGGAACAGCGCACCACCGGCTATGCGATGCAGAGCTTCTTCATCGGCGCCGGCGCGGTGTTCGCCTCTTGCCTGCCGTGGGTTCTGACCGAGTGGTTCAGCGTCGCCTCGACCGCGCCCGAGGGCGTGGTGCCGATGGCGGTGCGTATCTCCTTCTACGTCGGGGCCGCCGCCCTGCTGGCCGCCGTCCTCTGGACCGTCTTCACCACCCGCGAATACAGCCCCGAACAGATCGAGGCCTTCGAGGCCTCTCGGGACGCAACGCAGGCGCCCGCCGCCGCCCGCTCGCAGAACGCCTGGTACACAGGGGGCCTGCTCTGGGCCCTCGCCGGTTCGCTCGGCGTGGCCGCGGTCAACCTCTTGGACCTGCAGAAAGAGCTCTACGTCCTCGCCGGCTTCGTGCTCGCCTTCGGTCTGATGCAGATGGCGGTCGGCGCGCTCGCGGCGGCGAACCGCTCCAACGCCCTGACCGAGATCGTGGGCGACATCTTCGCCATGCCGAAGACCATGCAGGGCCTCGCCGTGGTCCAGTTCTTCAGCTGGTTCGCGCTCTTCGCCATGTGGATCTATCTGACCCCGGCGGTCACCGCCGTCCACTACGCCTCGTCCGACCCGACCTCGGCCGGCTACGGCGAGGGGGCCAACTGGGTCGGCGTGCTGATGGGGATCTACAACGGCGTCGCGGCGCTGGCCGCCTTCCTGATCCCGGTGATCGCCTACCGCACCGGCCTGCGCGGGGCCCATGCCCTCAACCTCACCCTCGGCGCCGCCGGCTTCCTCGGCGTCTTCCTGATCCGCGATCCGGCCCTGCTCTGGCTGCCGATGATCGGCGTCGGCTTCGCCTGGGCGTCGATCGTCTCGATGCCCTACGCCATCCTCGCCAACGCCGTGCCGGGCCGGAAGATGGGCGTCTACATGGGCGTCTTCAACATCTTCATCGTGGTGCCCCAGCTGGTCGCCGCCACCATTCTCGGCGCCGTGCTCAACGGCGTCTTCGGCGGCCAGCCGATCTGGGCCCTCGTCCTCGGCGCCGCCAGCTTCCTGATCGCCGCCGGCGCCAGCCTGCTGGTGCCGAAGGAGGGCGCGTGACCCCCGACCGGCGCGCTGTCCTGACCGCGCTGGCGGTCCTGCCGCTGGCCCGCGCGGCCCGCGCCGAGGCCCCGACGCAGGGCCGCCTCGTCGAGCACCCGGACATGGCCTCGGCCCACGTCCGGCTCCGCGACGTCACCGTCTGGCTGCCGCCCGGCTACGACACCTCCGACGCGTCGTATCCGGTCCTCTACATGCACGACGGCCAGAACCTGTTCGACGCCTCCCGGGCCCCCTACGGCGCCGAATGGGGCGTCGACGAACACGTCGTCCGCCTGAACGCGACCGGCCAGATCCGCGCCCCGATCGTCGTCGGGATCGGCAACACACCCTTGCGGCTGCGCGAGTACATCCCGGCGAACCTGATCCGCGCCCTGCCCGACGACATGCGCGCCGACATCCAGGCCATCTACGGCGGCGAGCCCCTGTCGGACGGCTATGTCCGCTTCCTCGTCGAGGAGCTGAAGCCGTTTATCGACGCCGCGTATCGCACCCGTCCCGGCCGCGACGACACGGCAGTCATGGGAAGCAGCATGGGCGGGCTGATCTCCATGTACGCGCTGATGAAGCATCCTGACGTCTTCGGCGGCGCCGGCTGCGTCTCGACCCACTGGCCGATCCGGATCGACGCGCTGACCGACCCGGAGGCGCTGGCCGCCTGGCGCGAGCGGCTGACCGCCGCCTGGACCGGCGTCGTCCGCACCGACCTGCCGCCGCCCGGAAACCACCGTGTCTATTTCGACCGCGGCGACGAGACGCTCGACGCCTTCTACGGCGAGTTCCAGACGCGGGTGGACGACACCATCCGCGCCGCCGGCTGGGGGCCCGACCGCTTCCGCTCGCTGGTCTTCCCCGGCGCCGAGCACAACGAGAAGAGCTGGAACGCCCGCCTCGACGTGCCCCTCACCTTCCTGCTTCCGCCTTCAGCCTGACGAGCCCTCCCATGCGCCTGATCTCCAGCCTCCTCGCCGGCGCCGCCGTGATCGCCCTCGGCGGCTGCTCCACCCTCCAGGGACTGATGCCCTCCACGGATGCTCCGGCGGGGTCCGACCCTGCCTCCGAAGGGGTCTCTGTCGCCCCCGGCGCGCCGGGGGCTGCGCCGACCTGGGTCAACGCCGCCAAGACCGGCGCCGGCGCGTCCTACGAGGCCTATGTCGACGGCCGGTACCGCGACGGCGGCCCGACCGGCGAGGTCTCCCGCGTCTGGTTCTCCATCGCCGACGGCGTCCTCACCGAGACCATGTACGGCCTCATCCACGAGGCCCAGATCAAGCAGCTGCGCTTCGCCGTGGTTACCGGGGACGGGCTCTCGGTCGAGGGAACCGACACAACCCACCGGACGGAATACCTGCACGCGGACGCGCAGGGTCGCCCGCTGTCTCCGGCCTATCGCGTGATCACCACCGACAAGGCCGGGCGCTACGAGATCGAGAAGCGAATCTATACCGACCCGGACCGTCAGGCGCTGGTGGTGCGCACCACCATCCGGGCGTTACGCGGCGACGTCGCCCCCTACCTGCTGCTCGAGCCGCACATGGCCAACACGGGAGTCGGAGACAGCGGCGAGGCGATCGCGGGCCCGAACCATGCGGGCCTTCAGGGCCTGTTCGCCGCCGAGGGCGACGTGCACCTTGCCCTGATCGCCGACACGCCATTCGAAGCCGCCAGCGTCGGCTTCGGGGGCGCCTCCGACGGGCTGACCGACCTCGCCGATGGCCGGCTCAACCAGCTCTACCGCACCACCGGCGACCAGACGGGCAACCTGATGCTGACGGGCGCCCTGCCGACGATCCGCCGGGGCGAGAGCCTGTCCCGGGATTTCGTCATCGGCTTCGGTCCGAGCCGCAAGGCCGCCGCCGACGCCGCGATGGGCAGTCACACGACGGGCCTCGACGAAGTCCTCCGCCGCTTCAACGGCGAGGGCGAGCACGTCGGCTGGGAGGACTATATCGCCTCCCTCGACCAGCTCCCCCGCCTCGCCGAACAGTCCACCGACGGCGGCAAGCTGGCGTACGCCTCGGCCCTGATGCTCAAGGTGCAGGAGGACCGCACCCACGCCGGCGCCCTGATCGCCTCGCTCAGCAACCCGTGGGGCGACACCGTCGACGCCACCAACCCCTCGACCGGCTACAAGGCCGTCTGGCCGCGCGACTTCTACCAGGTCGCCATGGCCCTGCTGGCGCTCGGCGACGAGGAAACGCCGCTGGCCGCCTTCCGCTACCTGCCGCAGGTGCAGGTTGACGCCGACACCCCCGGCAACACTGGCGCCACTGGCTGGTTCCTCCAGAAGACCTGGGTCGACGGCACGATCGAATGGGTCGGCGTCCAGCTCGACCAGACCGCCATGCCGATCATGCTCGGCTGGAAGCTGTGGAAGGCCGGCCTCGTCTCCGATGCCGAGATGCGGACCACGTACGGCCAGATGATCAAGCCGGCCGCCGACTTCCTCGTCGACGGCGGCAAAGTCGGCCTGCTGTGGAACGACCGCCAGATCATCCCGCCATGGACCCAGCAGGAACGGTGGGAGGAGCAGGAGGGCTATTCCCCCTCGACCACCGCCGCCGTCATCACCGGCCTGACCGTCGCCGCCGACATCGCCCGCGCCTCGGGCGACCCTGCGTCCGCCGCCCGCTACCAGGCCGCCGCCGACGACTATGCGTCGAAGGTCGAGGCCCGCATGTTCACCACCAACGGCGAGTGGGGCGACGGCGACTATTTCGTCCGCATCACCCGCAACGAGGACCCCAACGACAAGGCTCCGATCGGCGAGAACAACGGCCAGCCGGCCCACGCCGAGGACAAGATCGTCGACGGCGGCTTCCTCGAACTGGTCCGCTACGGCGTGCGCGCCCCGGACGCCGCCTCGATCCTCGCCAGCCTGCCCGAATATGACGACCAGACCCGCGAGGACCGCTTCCGCGTCCGCTACGACATCAACGGCGTCCCGGCCTTCCGCCGCTACGGCAACGACGGCTACGGCGAACAGACCGACACCGGCGGCAACTACGGCGTCGGCGGCGAGATGCACCCCAGCCAGCGCGGCCGCCTGTGGCCCTTCTTCACCGGCGAGCGTGGGCACTACGAACTCGCGGCGGCGCTGCATAATCCGTCCGCCGCCCGGGACGGGACCGAGGCCCGGCTGAATGGCGTCCGCCAGACTTACGTGCGCGGCATGGAGTCCTTCGCCAACGGCGGCCTGCTGCTGCCCGAACAGGCCTGGGACGGCGTCGGCCACCCCACCGCCCACAACTACCGGCCCGGCGAAGGCACCAACTCCGCCACCCCCCTCGCCTGGACCCACGCCGAATACATCAAACTGCTCCGCTCCCTGGCCGACCGCGCGGTGTGGGACCGCTACGCCCCGGTCGAGGAGAGATACGCCCGATGATCACTCCATAACCGCCATCTCCCTCGGGCATGACCCCGAGGGGCAGACGCAGGTGCACGCTCAGTGTTTGTGACGGCACGCCTGCAGGGCCGCCTTGCCTCTGATCCTTGGGTCAAGCCCGCGGATGACGACCGTGGGAGTGGCGGTCGGACCTAACTGGCGCTAACGATCCCCGGATGAGCAAGGGCCCCGTCCTCGTCACCGGTTCGGCCGGCTTTATCGGCTTCCACACCGCCCGGCGGTTGCTGGCGCGCGGCGAGACGGTGATCGGCGTCGACAACCTCAACGCCTATTACGATCCGGCCCTGAAACACGCCCGGCTGGAGCGGCTGCAGGCCGAGCCCGGCTACGTCCACCACACCCTCGACCTCGCCGATCGCGCGGGCATGACGGCCCTGTTCGGCGAGCACTCGCCACGCCGCATCGTCCACCTCGGGGCCCAGGCCGGGGTGCGCTACAGCCTCGAACACCCGGAGAGCTACGTCGATTCCAACGTCGTCGGCTTCCTGACCATCCTCGAGGGCGCCCGCGCGGTGGGCGCCGAGCATCTGGTCTTCGCCTCGACCAGTTCCGCCTTCGGGGCCAACGGCGCCCTGCCCTTCTCGGTGCGTCAGGGCGCAGCCCACCCGATGACCGTCTACGCCGCCACCAAGATCGCCAACGAGGCGATGGCCCACTCCTACTCCCACCTGTTCGGCTTTCCCTCGACGGGGCTGCGCTTCTTCACCGTCTACGGGCCGTGGGGCCGCCCGGACATGGCGCTGTTCAAATTCACCAAGGCCATCCTCGAGGGCCGCCCGATCGACGTGTACGGCCACGGCGAGATGGAGCGCGACTTCACCTATGTCGACGACGTCGTCGACGGCGTGGTCGAGGCGCTCGACCGCCCCGCCGTCGTCGATCCCGACTGGGACGCGACCAGGCCGAACCCCTCGACCAGCGGCGTCGCGCCGTGGCGCATCCTTAACCTCGGGGCCGGCCGCCGCGAGCAGCTGATGCGCTACATCGCCGTGCTCGAGGAGGCGCTGGGCCAGAAGGCCGAACTGAACCTGATGCCGGTCCAGGACGGCGACGTCGCCCGCACCGAAGCCGATGTCACCGAGACCCGCGCCGCCCTCGGCTACGCTCCCTCGACACCGATTGAGGTCGGGGTGAAGCGGTTCGTCGACTGGTACCGCGACTTCTACGGCGTCTAGGCGAACGAAAGGGCGGAGCCGTCGCCTGGCCCCGCCCCGTCGATGCTGTTCAGTGCGGCCTAGGGGACGGGGTTGCCGTCCACATCGACCACCTGCACCTCGCCGATGTTCAGCGCCCGGATCTTCGGCTCGATCGAGGCCCGGTCGCCGACGACGACCCAGGTGGTCGGCCCCGGCCCCACGACCTCGCGCGCCGCCTCGGTCGCCTGCTCGGCGGTCATGGCGGAAACCCTGTGGGCGTAGGTGTCGTAGTAGTTTTCCGGCACCCCCCAGACGACCATGTTCTGGAGCTCGCCGGCGATGGCGGCGTTGGTCTCCCAATTGCCGGCCATGCCCTGCACCATGTTGGCGCGGGCCGCCGCGATCTCCTCCTCGGTCAGCGGGCGCGAACCCACTACCTCGGTCAGCTCGCGGCGCAGTTCGGCCAGGCTCTCGGCCGTCTTGTCCGACTGGACCCCGGCGCTGACGGAATAGATCCGCTCGCCGCGGCCGTAGGGCACGCCGCCGCCGGCGCCGTAGGACCAGCCCTTGTCCTCGCGCAGGTTCATGTTGATGCGGCTGGTGAAGGCGCCGCCGAGGGCCGTGTTCATGGTGTCGATGGCCGGCTCGCGAGCCGGATCGAAGGCGTCCACGACCCGTCCGCCGAGGATGGTCGACTGCGGTCCGGCCCTATCGACGATCAGGATGCGCGGCGGTCCGGCCGGCTCCGGCGCGTCGGCCGGTCCCGGCTTGGCGGGCATCGGCTCGGCCGGCGCCTGCCAGCGCGAGAAGGCCCGCTCCAGCTTCGGCGTCAGCTCGGCCAGGCTGACATCGCCGACCACCACCAGGGTGGCGTTGTCCGGCCGGAACCAGGTGCGGTGCCAGGCGTCGGCGTCGGCGGGCGTGATCGAGGCCACCGTCGCCTCGGTGCCCGATATCGGGCGGCCGTAGGGGCTGTCCGGCCCGTAGAGGTCGCGATTGAGCACGTTTCGGGCGATGGCCCCCGGGCTGCGCCGGGCCTGCTGGATGCCGGCGATCTGTTGCGCCTGCACCCGCTGGAAATCATCCTGGCGGAAGGCGGGGTTCAGGATCACGTCGGCGTAGAGATCCAGCGACGGGTCCAGCCGTGCGGTCAGGGCGGTCATCGACACATTGGTCGAATTGGTCCCCGAGCCGGCGCCGAGGGTGGCGCCCAGCAGCTGCAGCCGGTCGCTGATCTCCAGCGCGGTCAGCTCGTCCGTACCGTTGGTCATCACCTGCGGCGCCAACTGCCCGATGCCGGCCTTGTCGTTCGGATCGACCACGGCGCCCGCGTCGAGGATCAGGTTCATGCTGACCGTCGGCACGCTTTCGCGCCGCACCAGCATCACCTTCAGGCCGTTCGACAGCTGCGCGCTCTCGACGTTGGGGAACACCGCCTGCGGCGCGGGGCCCGCCGGCGGCAGGCCGGCGCTGCGATCAACGCCCGTGGCGGCGACCCGGTAGTCGGGGAAGGGCAGGACCTCGAGGCTGTAACTGCCATCGGTCAGCCAGCGCCGGCCGGCGTCGGTCAGGTTGCGCGGCGTGGCGTCCACGACGCGCTGATAGCTCTGACGCCAGGCGCCCGGGTCGCCGAGGAAGACCTCGGACTGGGCCAGACGGTCGGACTTGCCGCCGAAGCCGCCGATCCGCTCCAGGCCGCGGATGTAGCCGGCGGCCGTCTGGGTACGCACCCGCTCAAGCTCCTCGGCCGTCGGTCCGTCCCGCAGCAGGCGCGCCATCTCCTCGTCGACGATCTCCTCGATGCGGGTCAGGTCGCCCCCGGCCTTGGCCGTGGCCACGACCATGAACTGGCCGGCGATCTCGCGGCCGCCGGCGTTGGCTTGCACCGCCGTCGCCAGCTGCTCGTCGATCACCAGCCGCTTGTAGAGGCGCGACGAGCGGCCCGAGGACAGCACGTCGGCCAGCATGCCGAGGTAGTCCGTGTCCGCCTCGCCGGTCGGGGTGATGTTCCACACCTTGTAGAGGCGCGGCTGGCCGACGCGGTCGTACATGATCTCGCGCTGGGCTCCGACCATCGGCACGACCATGCGCCGCGGCTGAGTCACCGGCGGGCCCGAGGGGATGTCGCCGAAGTAGCGCTGGACCTTCTCACGCGCCACTTCCGGGGTGATGTCGCCGGCCAGCACGATCACCGCGTTGGCAGCGCCGTAATAGTCGCGGAACCACTGCTGCACCGTCGGCAGGTCGGCCGCGTTCAGGTCCTCCATCGAGCCGATGACCGTGTGGCCATAGGGATGCTCGTCCGGCCAGGTCGCGGCGGTGATGGCGTTGAAGACGCGGCCGTAGGGCTGGTTCTCGCCCTGGCGCTTCTCGTTCTGGACCACGCCGCGCTGCTCATCGAGGCGCGCCTGGTCAATGGCGCCGAGCAGGTGTCCCATCCGGTCGCTCTCCAGCCACAGGATGGAGTCCAGCGCCGTCGTCGGGACGTTCTGGAAATAGTTGGTGCGGTCGCTGTTGGTGGTGCCGTTCTGGTCGGTGGCGCCGAGCAGCTCCGTGCCCTTGAAGAAGTCGGTGTTGTAGTTCTCGGACCCGTTGAACATCAGGTGCTCGAACAGGTGGGCGAAGCCGGAGCGGCCCTCGGGCTCGTTCTTGGAGCCGACGTGGTACCAGATGTTCACCGCCACGATCGGGGCCTTGTGGTCCTCGTGGACGATCACGGTCAGACCGTTGTCGAGCGTGAATTTCGTGAACGGGATGTCGACGTCGGGCAGCGGGGCCAGCTGTTCGCGCGACTGCACTGCGGCCGCGGCGGGCGCGGCGGCGACCTCGACGGTCTGGGCTTGGGCGGCGGTGGTCAGAAGGACGGCCGAGGCCACACCGCCGAGCAGGGCGAAACGGTTGTTGCGCATGGGAAAACCCCCTGAAGGACACGGCGCATGGGTGCGCCTGCCGACAGTGGTAACCACCGATCGGCGGCTGGCAAGACTGCTCATGCAACGAGACCGTTCAGCCGGTCGGCCATGCACGAAAAACGGGCGCCCGCGAAGCACGGACGCCCGTTCGAAAAACAGCGGGGATGAATCCCTAGCGCTCTGTGTTGTTCGACTGGTTGCTGTCGGTCGGCGGCGGCGCGACGGGGCTGGTCTGCATGTCGGGACGGGCCGCCGGACCGGTGTCCGGAGCGCCGCCGGTCTGGCCGCCGGACTGGGCGGCCGCCTCTCCGGCGCCGGGCGCCGGCGTCTCGGCCGCGCCCCCGACCGGAGCGGCCGCGCCCGGCTGGCGGGCCGGGTCGGGCGCCGGGACGGCCACGCCGCCCGAGCCCTGCGAGCGCAGCCAGGCGATCAGATTGACGCGGGTCTGGGTGTCCCGGATGCCGGCGAAGGACATCTTGGTGCCCGGCACGTGGCGGCCCGGGGCGGTCAGGAACTGGTCCAGCTCGTCATAGGTCCAGGTCGGCGCCTCGGCCTTGTGGGCGACCAGGGCCTCGGAATAGGCGAAGCCCGGGTGTCCGGCGACCGGGCGGCCCAGCACGCCGTACAGATTCGGACCGGTGCCGTTGGCCCCGCCGGCGTTGACCGTGTGGCAGGCGACACAGCGCGCGAAGGCGGCCTCGCCGGCGGCCAGGTCGGCGGTCGGCAGCACCGTGCCCCAGTCGGGCGGCAGTACGGCCTCGGCCGCCCCACCGGCGGCTTCTTCCGGCGCATCGACGAAATAGCCCATCTTTTCAGGGGCCTCGGTGTGGTAGATCGCGCCCGTGACCTGCTGCACGCCGACGATGACGAAGGCGGTCGCCAGCACGGCGCCCAGAATCTTGTTCGCGTTCAGATCGCCGCTCATGCGCGTCGTCGCATCCCGTTCTTGAGGCCCGGGCCGCGAGTGCGGGCGGGCGAATTCTTGCGTGGGCGTCTCTTACACGCTAGCGCGGCCTTCGCAACCGGCCCCGGACGTCCTGACGGAGTCTTGCCAGCGTCGGGGCGTCGCAGGCATGGAAGCAACGATGAACCCCCTCGTTCTGATCCCGGCGCGCATGGCCGCGACCCGCCTGCCCGGCAAGCCGCTGGCCGACATCGGCGGCCAGCCGATGATCGTGCGCGCCTGGCGTCAGGCGACCACTTCCGGCCTGCCCGTCGCCGTCGCCGCCGGGGACCCCGAGATCGTCGCCGCCATCGAGGCCGCCGGCGGCGTCGCCGTCCTCACCGACCCCGACCTGCCGTCCGGTTCCGACCGCATCCGCGCCGCGCTCGACGCCCTCGACCCGGACGGTCGCCACGACGCCGTGATCAACCTGCAGGGCGACATGCCCTTCGCCGATCCCGGCCTGGCGGTGACCTGCGCCGGCCTGCTCGACGCCGAGCCGGCCTGCGACATCGCCACTCTCGTCGCGCCGGAGGCTGACGCGTCCGACCGGGCCAATCCTGACGTGGTCAAGGCCGTGCTCGCCCTGCCCGAAGGCGCCCGCCACGGTCGCGCCCTCTATTTCACCCGCTCGACCCTGTACGGCGACGCCTCCGTCTGGCGCCACGTCGGCCTCTATGGCTACCGCCGCGCGGCCCTCGAACGCTTCTGCGCCGCCCCGCCCTCGCCGCTTGAGCGCCGCGAGAAGCTGGAGCAGCTCCGCGCCCTCGAAATGGGCCTGCAGATCTGGGCCGCGATCATCGACGAAGCGCCCCTGTCGGTGGACAGCCCGGCGGACCTCGCCGAAGCGAGGCAGCAGGCAGCAGGCAGCAGGCAGCAGTAGGTTCGTGGCGCGGATCGACCCGGCCACCGGCATTCCTTTGCCTGCTGCCTGCTGCCTGCTGCCTAGACGTCAAACCCGTCCACCCACGCCTGAAGCAGCGTTCGCGCGATGGCGATGCCCGGCGGCGCCTTGATGGTCGGATGCTCGCCCGCCAGGCACGCCCGCGCCTCGTCCCGGGTCAGCCACGCCACCGCCTCCAGCTCGGTCTGGTCCGGCGCCGCATTCTCGGAGTCGACCTCGCAGATCAGGCCGATCATCAGCTGCGACGGAAACGGCCACGGTTGGCTGGAGTGGTAGCGCACCGCCGTCACCGTCAGCCCCGCCTCCTCCTCGATCTCGCGCGCGCAGGCCTCCTCGATGGTCTCGCCGGGCTCCAGGAAGCCGGCCAGAGCCGACATCCGGCCTTCGGGCCAGCTCGCCTGCCGCCCCAGCAGACAGCGCGGTTCGTCGCCGCCGCGATACACCGCCAGCATGATGGTCACCGGATCGACCCGTGGGAAATGCTCGGTCGCGCAGGCCGGGCAGACTCGTTTCCAGCCCCCGCACGCGTTCTCGCTCTGCACCCCGCAGGCGGCGCAGAAGCCATGCCGCCGCCGCCAGTCGAACAGCGACCTCGCCGTCCCCGCCATGGCGGCGTCCGGCCCCGGCAGCAGCGCCGCCGCCTCGCGCATCTCATGGAACACGCCGACGCCCCGCAGCGGCCCCGCCGTCGGATCGATCGCCCCCTCGACCTCCACCGCGAACACCGGCGCGCCCTTCCACAGCCCGAGGAACAGCTCCCTGTCCGGCGCCACCGCCCGGGCCTGCCCCATCGGCAACCACGCCAGCCTGGGCTCGTCGCCCGCTTCCAGCAGCGGCCGCCCCTCCCACAACACCAGCGCCAGAGCCTCCGGGTCGGCCCCCCGCTCCGCCAGCCACTCGGGGTCGTTCCTCAGGTCCCCCGCCCGGTCGAGCGGATTGCCGGCGAAGGTGTTCAGGGCGGGGAGAGGCATGACGCTCTCTAGCAAGGCGCCGCTTGCATCGGCGAGCCGGAATCGTCATATCCGCCTTGGAGATCGCGGGCGAAGGCTTCGCCAACCTGGTCAGGGCCGGAAGGCAGCAGCCACAACGAATCCCCCTTCGGGTCGCGGTCTCCACCTTCCCTTCTCTTGGTGCGCTAACGCTCGGCTCGCGGAGCCTCGCTGCTTGAGCGCGTGCTTTCCTCCCCACGCAGTGGGGAGGGGGACCGCAAAGCGGTGGAGGGGCGAAGAGGCCGCACAGGTTCCGGCGACGCCACCCACAGCTCCCTTCCCCTCACCCCCTTCGCCGCCGCGCCCCCCCGCGCTAAGACGGTTCCATGAGCGACGCCGAACCGAGTCTCGAAGGGCCTCCGTGGGAGGAGGACGCGCCTGAAGTCGAGGAGCGCGATCCCAACACCGACGACATGTTCGGCGCGCCCGAGCCCGCCGGCATGCGCGAGGCCGAAGCCGCCTCCGCGCCGCTGGCTGCGGCCCCCGACCCTATGGCCGATCCGAAGCCCGCCCAGCCGGCCCCGAAACCTGCGAAGGCGGCCGCACCCGCCGACGACGGCCCCGCAGCCCACGCCGACGACGGCGCCGCCTATACCGTCCTCGCCCGCAAATACCGGCCGCGCACCTTCGAGGACCTGATCGGCCAGGAGGCCATGGTCCGCACCCTGACCAACGCTTTCGCCACCGGCCGCATCGCCCACGCCTTCATGCTCACCGGCGTCCGCGGGGTCGGCAAGACCACCACCGCTCGCCTGCTGGCCCGCGCCCTGAACAACGAAACCGACAGCATCGACCGGCCCTCGCTGGAACTGACCGGCCACGGCCGGCACGACGCCGCCATCATGGCCGGCCAGCACATGGATGTGGTCGAGATGGACGCCGCCTCCCACACCGGCATCGACGGTATCCGCGACATCATCGAGAGCGTCCGCTACGCCCCGGTCGAGGCGCGCTACAAGGTCTACGTCCTCGACGAAGTCCACATGCTGTCGAACCAGGCCTTCAACGCCCTGCTGAAGACGCTGGAAGAGCCGCCGCCGCACGCCAAATTCATCTTCGCCACCACCGAGATCCGCAAGGTGCCGGTGACCATCCTGTCCCGGTGCCAGCGTTTCGACCTGCGCCGCGTCGAGCCCGAGGTCCTCGTCGAACACCTCGCCCGCATCGCCGACCGCGAGGGGATGAAGATCGAACAGGACGCCCTGGCCCTGATCGCCCGCGCCGCCGAGGGCTCGGTCCGCGACGGCCTGTCCCTGCTCGACCAGGCGCTGGTGCAGGGCGAGAAGGGCGAGACGGTCCAGACTGCCGTGGTCCGCGACATGCTCGGCCTCGCTGACCGCAGCCAGACCATCGCCCTGTTCGAGGCCATCATGGCCGGCCGCACCCCCGAGGCGCTGGAGCTGTTCCGCACCCTCTACGGCTACGGCGCCGATCCGGTGCAGGTGACCAACGACCTGCTCGAACATTGCCACGCCGCCTCCGTGGCCAAGATGCTCGGCCCGCAGGCCACCCGTCTGCCCAACGACCAGGCCCAGAAGCTGACGGCACTGGGCGCGGTCATCTCCGCCGGCACCCTGGCCCGGGTCTGGCAGATGCTGCTCAAGGCGCTGGACGAGGTCCGCCGCGCGCCCAGCCCCGCCGACGCGGTGGAAATGGCCATCGTCCGCCTTGCCTACGCCGCCGACCTGCCCGGCCCCGAAGAGGCGCTCAAGGCCCTGCGCGACGGCGAACCCATGCCCGGCGGCGCCGCCCCCCGCGGCCCGTCCGGCGGCGGTGGAGGCGGCGGCGCCTCGGCGCAGCTCGCCGCCCGACCCGTGCAGGCGCCCGCCCTGCCCGATCCACAGTCGTTCGAACAGGTCGTCGCCCTCATCGGCGAAAAGCGCGAGGTCGGCCTGCAAATGGACGTGCAGCGCTACGTCCGTCCCGTCGCCTTCAAGCCCGGCGCCATCACCTACGAAAGCATCGAGGGCGCGCCCATCGATCTCGCGCGCCGGCTGTCCTCGCGCCTGAAGGAATGGACCGGCCGCACCTGGCTGATCGCCGCCAACGGCCAGGGCGGCGGCGAGACCATGATCGAGGTCGACCGCCGTAAACGCGCCGAGGAGCGCGCGCAGATCGAGGCCGATCCGTTCGTGGTGGCGGTCATGGACGCCTTCCCGGGGGCGAGGATCGGCGAGATCAAGACGCTCGCGGCGCCCGTCGAACTCCCGGTGATCCCGGACGAGCCGGGCGACGAGGACTAGGCCGGCCGCTCGTCGAAGACCGCTGACAGGGGAAACACGGCATGGCGCGCAGAGACTTCGACCCGGCGACTGTCCACGCCAATGGCCGCCCCGCGACCAAGGCCCGGCTCTTTGACCCCGCCAACGGCGGCCCCTGGCGGGGCTCACTTCCCGGCCTGACGCTGGGCGGACAGAACACCGTCCTGGCCTATGGCACGGACACGATCGGCGCCGGCCCGCGGCTCCACGTCCATCCCTATGATGAGACCTTCATCGTCATCGAGGGCCGCGCCCGCTTCTACGTGGGCGAGACGACGCTGGACGCCGCCCAGGGCGATGTCGTGTTCGGACCCGCGGGCGTTCCGCACCGGTTCGAGAACCTCGGCCCCGGCCGCCTCCAGACGATCGACATCCATCATTCTCCCGAGTGGATCCAGACGGACCTCGACGAGGGCCAGGGCTAGCGCGCCGGCCGCAGCATCGGGACGAGCGTCGGCGACAAACCGACCTGGATCGCGCCGAGCCGTTCGAAGCCGTGGCGTTCGTAGAACGGAATGTTGCGCGGGTTCGAGGATTCCAGATAGGCCGGAGCATGATCGCGGTCACAGCGGGCGAGCGCGTAGGTCATCAGGACCTCGCCGAGGCCTTCACCCTGATGCGCCGGATCGGCTCCGATCAGGGGCAGGTACCAGTGCGGTTCGGTGGGGTGGTAGGCGGCCATCTGCTCGAACAGCGCGTCGGTTTCCGGGCGAAGGGACTTCTCGACCGTGCTGTCGATCACCGCGCCGAGCCCTTCCTCGTCGGAATTCACCCCTGGCGGCAGCCACAGCGCCACACCGGCGTAGCCATCGGTGCAATAGGCGCTTCCGCTGGAGTACGCCTTGCTTGCGAATGCCCGGACCATTCGCGGCATGGCCGCAAGGTACTGATGAGCCTGCGGCCAGGTCCATCGCGCCATGGGATCGGCCGCGAACGCAAGCACGATCGTTTGCGCCGCCGCATCTTCATCAGCCGAGGTCATGACGCCTATTGTCGGTGATCTCACGCTGGCCTCCAGCGGTGCAGGTGTTCGACGAGGATCGCCACTCTCACACGCCGCAGTCCCGGATGGAATGGCGGCCGCCGTGAGCGTCAGCGGCGGCCGCCCGTCTACAGAAGCCGCGCCGCTTCCTCGAACGCCAGCCGCGGCGACCGCGGGAACAGGTTCTCGTCCGTGCCGTAGCCGAGGTTGACGATGAAGTTCGGTTCCACGGTCGTGCCGGCGAAGAACTCTGCCTTCACGCCCGCCGGATCGAACCCGGACATTGGCCCGACATCCAGCCCGAGCGCCCGCGCCGCGAGCAGGAAATAGCCGCCCTGCAGCGAGCCGTTGCGGAACGCCGTCTCTCGCCGTCCGGCCTCGTCGGCGAACCAGTCCTTCGCCGCCGGCGCGTGCGGGAACAGCACCGGCAGGGTCTCGTGGAACTCGACATCATGGCCGATGATCACATTGACCGGCGCCTGCAGCGTCTTCTCCCGATTGGCGTCAGCCATATGCGGAGCCAGCCGCGCCTTCGCCTTGGGGGAGGTCACGAACACGAACCGCGCCGGCGTGGCGTTCACCGCCGTCGGGCCGAACTTGGTGAGATCGTACAGTTTGCGCAGCAGGTCCTCGGGCACCGGCCGGTCGGACCAGGCGTTGCGCGTGCGTGCTTCGGTGAACAGCTGGGCCAGCGCGCTGTCGGACAGCGGATGGTCGCGGACGGGGGTGGCGTCGAATGCCATGGAAAGTCCTCCTAATTAGTATTAGCAACGGTGGCAGATGCTAATTGGGGAAGCTTCGGGACCTTGCCAAGGGGATCAAGCACAAAAACTGTTGCGGATAGAACGGCGCTTGCGCGGCTCCCTTGCGGGGCCGGGGCGGCGAGGCCTATCTAGGCCTCATGAAAGACCTCAACGCCCTCATGCAGCAGGCCCAGGCGATGCAGCAGAAGCTGCAGGACGCCCAGGCGAAAATGGCCGAAACCACCGCTTCCGGCAGCTCCGGCGGCGGGCTGGTCACCGTCGACCTGAAAGGCCCCGGCGAGGTCACCCGCGTGACCATCGACGACAGCCTGATGGTCCCCGGCGAGACCGAGATCCTCGCCGACCTGATCGTCGCCGCCCACGCCGACGCCAAGCGCAAGCTGGACGAGGTGAACTCCGCCCTGATGCGCGAAGCCGCCGGCCCCATGGCCGGGATGAACATCCCCGGCATGCCCAAGCTGTTCTGACGGCATTCCTGTTTTGGCAGCCTCCGCCGGACCCGAGATCGAACGCCTGATCGGCCTGCTCTCGAAGCTGCCCGGCCTCGGCCCCCGCTCGGCTCGGCGCGCCGCCCTCGCCCTTCTCAAGAAGCGCGAGCAGCTGCTCGTCCCCCTCGCCGCCTCGCTTCAGGAGACGGCGGACAGGGTCACCTCCTGCTCCGTCTGTGGCGCGCCCGACACCCGCGATCCCTGTTCGATCTGCGCCGACGGCTCGCGCGACAACGGCCTGATCTGTGTCGTCGAGGAGGCCGGCGCCCTGTGGGCCATGGAGCGGTCCGGGGCCTTCCGGGGCAAATATCACGTCCTCGGCGGCCTGCTGTCGGCGCTGGACGGCGTCGGCCCCGACGCATTGCGCGTCGCAGAACTGGTCGGCCGGGTCCGCGGCGGCGAGGCGAAGGAAGTGGTCCTCGCCCTGCCCGCCACCGTCGACGGCCAGACCACCGCCCACTACCTGGCCGAACGCCTCGCCGGCTCAGGCGTCGAGATCACCTCCCTGGCCCGCGGCGTCCCCGTCGGCGGCGAGCTCGACTGGCTCGACGACGGCACCATCATCCAGGCCTTGAGGCAGCGCCGGCCGGCCTGACGGTCAAAGACGCTTGAAGGCCCGGGTGAAACGCGCTCCACTCGCACCGTTCAGGGGGAGCGTGTCGCACAGATGAAGGTCGCACTCGGCTCGGTGGCGGGCATCGCCGCCCTCGTCATCGCCTTCATCTTCCTGATCCGGTACGCCGTGCCCGCTATTCTGGAGGCGCATTTCGCCGGCAGCCTGATCACCGCTTCGGTGGTCGGCATCGGCGGCATCCTGGTGCTCGCATGGGCCGCCTGGCGGCTGTGGCGCTGGGCCGCCGCCAATCTGAAACACGACGGAGACGCCCGGTGAGCTCGATCGGCCCCAACTTCCCCCGTCCCCGCATGCCGAAGATCGGCGGTGGCGGCTCCGTCGGCCGCACCGTCAGTATGATCCTGCTCCTGCTGGTCGTGATCGCCGCCTCGGCGATGACCGTCTCCTCGTGCAGCGTCACGGTCGAAAGCGGCTACATGGGCATCAAGACCACCAAATTCGGCCCCAACCCCGGCGTCCAGCGGACGGAGCTCGGACCCGGCTTCCACTGGGAAGGCATCGGCGAGAAGATCCGCACCTACCAAACCCTTCAGCGCACCTACAGCTACACGCGCGAGGCCAACTCCGATGGCCGCGAGAACGAAGAGATCACCTTCTCCGACGTGCTCGGCCTGCCGATGACGGCCGACGTGGCGCTGACCTTCAAGGTCCGCGAGGACAAGGCGGCCGACCTCTACGCCACCTGGCGGCAGGAGTTCGACGCCTTCATCGACGGCCCGCTGCGCACCTCGGTCCGCGCCGCCATCGCCCGCGAGACGGAAAAGCTGCCGGTGGCCTGCAACGCGCAGCAGTCGGCCCAGGCGGGCGTGCAGCCAGTCGTCGCCCCCGGCGGCCCGGCCCAGATCGTCGCTGCGCAGGACGCGGACGACTGTCCCGGCCAGTTGATCGGCCCCGGCCGCCAGGTCGTGCTGCAGAGGGCCATGCAGGCGCTGCAACGCGAGTGGACGCCGCAGGGGCTGGAGATCATCCGCATGGAGTGGGTCGGATCCATCCGCTACCCCGAGACGGTGCTGACGGCGATCCAGTCGCGCACCACGGCCGAGCAGAACACCCGCGCCGCCCTCGAACGGGTCAATCTCGAACGCGCCAACGCCGAGGCCCGCGTCGCCCAGGCCCGCGGTCAGGCCGAGGCCAACCGGCTGCTGGCCGAGTCGATCCGCTCCAATCCCGAGGTGGTGCGCCTGCGCGAGATCGAGCGGACGCTCGGCATCTGCCCGCTCAGCGCCGACACCTGCGTCGTCGGATCGGACATCAATGTCTCGGCCCTGATCGCCGCCCGGGACGGAGCCGCCGCGGCGCGCTGATCCGCCTGCGACCGATTCTGACGCAGGCGCGGCGCATCCTCCGGTCATGACGCCTGGGCCGAACCGACTCCACCGACCGCACTTTTCCGCTGCTCCCCGCCATGGCGGCTCCGGCCGACTCCCGGTAAGGAACGGAGCATGAACGCTTCGCTCGTCGCCTTTTTCGCTGCTTCGGTGGTCGCCGTCATCGCCCTCGCCTGGGCCCTGATGGAGCGCCGCCGCGCCGCCGCCGCCGAAACCCGGGCATGGGAGCTGCGCGAGCGCCACGCCGAGACCGAAGCCCATTTGCGGGTCGCCCAAGACTCCGCCGCGGCCAACGCCGAGCTGCTTCGGGCGCAGGCGCGGGAGACCGCGAGCACGGCCGCCGAGGAGTTGCTCAAGCGCACCGACGAGACCTTCCGCAACCGCGAGGAAATGGCCCGCCAGCGCATTGAGGCCCAACTCAAGCCGGTCGCCGACACCCTCAAGCAATTCCAGGAACACGTCGCCGCCCTCGAGAAGGTCCGCGCCGAGGAGACGGGCGGCCTCAAGGAGCAGTTGCAGCTGCTGATGACCGCCTCCACCGCCACCCGCGACGAGGCGCGCCGCTTGACCGAGGCGCTGAAGGGCAACACCGGCCGGCGCGGCCGCTGGGGCGAGCAGACCTGCCGCAACGTGCTCGAGGCCGCCGGCATGGCCGGCCGCTTCGACTTTGAGGAACAGACCTCGGCCGTCAACGAGGAAGGCCGCCAGTCCCGCCCCGACTTCGTCGTGCGCCTGCCCGGCGGCGGCATGTTCGTGATCGACGCCAAGGTGTCGCTGGCCTTCGGGGACGAGGCCGACGGCGACGAGGAGGCGCAGGCCCGCGCCGCCTCGCTGCGCACCGCGACCAGCATGAAGACCCACGTTCGCCAGCTGTCGTCCAAGGCGTATCAGGACCAGTTCAAGCCCAGTCCGGACTTCGTGGCCATGTTCGTGCCGGGCGACGCCTTCCTCGCCGCCGCCCTCGATCACGAACCCGACCTGATGACCCAGGCCATGGCCTCGCGGGTGGTCATCGTCACGCCCACGACCCTGTTCGCCCTGTGCAAGGCCGTCGCCTACGGCTGGCGCGCCGAGGAGCAGGCCCGCAACGCCGAGGACGTCGCCAGGCTGGGCAAGGAGCTCTACAAGCGGCTGTCGGTGATGGGCGGCCACGCGGCGGACGTCGGGACGGCTCTGGGTCGGGCCGTCGATCGGTACAACAAATTCGTCGGTTCGCTGGAGAGCCAGGTCATGGTCTCGGCCCGCCGCTTCGAGGACCTGCAGGTCGACCACGAGGGCAAGGATCTGCCCGGCCTGCCGCCGGTGGAGACCGCCCCCCGCTCGCTGTCGCGTCCGGAACTGGCCGCGCCGGCCGAAGTCGCCGCCGAATAGCCACGACAAGTCTCACGGACCTTTTGACAAGCCTGCTTGACATGAGGCGCGGTCGATGTAAAACACCCTTGTCACACGACGAGGAAACCGCCCATGAACCCCGCCAGCCGGCCCAAACGCCCCTTCGGCCTCGGAACCTACATCCTCATGATTCTCGCCGTCGCCGTCGTCGGCGGGATCGCAGGTGCGGCGCGCGGCCTGGTCGGCGACATGACGGGGCCGATGGGGCTGGCGCTGACCGCCGCCATTATGACCGCGGCCATGGCCGTCGCCTTCGCCGCCTGCATCTGGTGGTGGCGCGGCATCGACGAGGCGGCGCGCGAGGCCCACAAATGGGCCTGGTGGTGGGGCGGCTCGGGGGGCATGTCCGTGGGGGTGATCCTGCTGCTCACCCTGACCTTCGGCGACGACGGTTCGACCTCCGCGGATGTCGGTCTCAGCGCTCCGGATCTCGTCGCCGGCGGCATGTGGACGATCCTGCTGTTCCAGATGGCCGGCTACGCCGTCGCCTGGGCGGTCTGGTGGCTGAAGCACCGCTAGGAGCCGCCGCATGAACAACCGCCTCAAGGTGCTGCGCGCCGAACGCGACTGGAGCCAGGCCGATCTGGCCGACCGGCTCGGTGTCTCGCGCCAGACCGTCAATGCGCTGGAGACCGGCCGTTACGACCCGTCCCTGCCCCTCGCCTTCCGCATCGCCCGCGTCTTCGAACAGCCGATCGAAGCCATCTTCATCGCCGAATGACGCCCCGATTCACTCACCTTCTCTCGCTACGGACCTGACATGACCTTCAAGGAACGCCTCAAGACCACCGTCTCCACCTTCGCCCGTCTGGCCGCCGGGGCGGTTCTGGGCCTCGGCCTCGCCGCCGCCGTCGTCGCCCCGGTCGACGCCCAGGTGGTTCCGCCGGTCGCCGAAGCGGCGCCCGCCATCCGCGCCGTCCCGCCCGCCGAGGGCCGGGGCCCGGCCCTGTGGGTGATCAAGGACGAGGACTCGACCCTCTACCTGTTCGGCACGGTCCACATGCTGCGCCCGACCACCGGCTGGGGCACGGCCCGGGTCGACGCCGCCTTCGACAGCGCCGACACGCTGGTGCTCGAGATCTCCAATCCGGACGATCAGGCCGCCATGGTTCCGCTGATCATGCAGCACGGCATGTCTCCGGCCATCCCGCTCTCCAGCCTGCTGACCGCCGGGGAAATCGCCGACCTCGACGCCGCCGCGAAGACGATCGGGCTCAGCGCCGCCCAGCTCGACCAGTTCCGCCCGTGGCTCGCCGCCCTGACCCTCGCAGTCGCGCCGCTGGCCAAGGCCGGCTACGACCCCGCCTCCGGCGTCGAGCTGATCCTCAAGGCCCGGGCCGAGGCCGCCGGCAAGCCGGTCACCGGCTTCGAGACGATCGACGAGCAGGTCCGCATCATCGCCGGCTTCCCGCAGGAGGACCAGTTGGCCTTCCTGCGCAGCACGCTGGAGGCCTTCGAGGACGCCACGGTCGAACTGGACCGTCTGGTCGCCTCCTGGGCCGCTGGCGACGTCGCGGCCATCGAGTCGATCGGCGTGCAGCCGATGCGCGAGAGCAGCGAGGAGGTGTACCAGGCCCTGCTGGTCCGCCGGAACACCAACTGGGCCAACCAGATCGAGACCATGCTCGAAGGCTCCGGCACCGCCTTCATCGCCGTGGGCGCCGCCCACCTGGCCGGAGACGACAGCGTCCAGGAAATCCTTGAGCGCCGCGGCGTCGACGTCGAGGTCGCGCAATAGGCCGGCGACGGCTCGCCACGGAAGGGCCCGGCCGCCGCGCCGGGCCTTTTCTTTTGACGACGCGAAGTTATGGTCCGCCTCCGATCGGCGATCCGGTCGCGGCCGTAGTTCAGAGGTAGAACGTCAGCTTCCCAAGCTGAATGTCGCGGGTTCGATTCCCGCCGGCCGCTCCAGGACCGGACACTCGCCCGCCGCAAGCCTGTCCGCGAATTAATCCACCTGTCCAGCTTGTAACTGGAGCCCTCCCGGGGGCGGGGGCACGGTCCGCTCACTTGGGAGAGGGACCTATGAAGAAGAGCATCTGGCTGGCCACCGCCGCCCTGACCGTCCTGGCCGTTCCGGCCCTGGCGCAAACCACGCCGAACCAGTCGCCGACGCCCGACAGCGCCGCCCAGGCGCCGGTGCCGACCGGCCCGGTGCAGTCCGCTCCGGAAGTCGACGCCGCCCAGCAGGGCGTGCTGATCTTCGAGCCCGCCTTCTTCGCCGACTCCCGGCCCGACACCGCGCTGGACATGATCGCCCGCCTGCCCGGCTTCGGGCTCGACACCGGCGACACCGGCCAGCGCGGCTTCGCCGGCGCCGCCGGCAACGTCCTGATCGACGGCGACCGGCCCTCCTCCAAGAGCGACAGCCTCGACCAGGTGCTGCGACGCATCTCCGCCGACAGCGTTGAACGGATCGAGCTGATCCGCGGCGGCGCGCCGGGCATCGACATGCAGGGCCAGTCAGTCGTCGCCAATGTCGTCCTGCGCCGCACCGTCACCGTCGAGCGGGTGCTGGAGCTGAACACCTACTTCTATCCGGACGGCTATCTGGGCCCGATCATCGCCGGCCAGTATTCCCGCCGCGAGGGCGAGAACTCGATCGAGGGCTCGTTCAGCGCCACCACGGACCGCACCGACGGCACCGGCGAGGGCTTCCGCCGCCGCTACGACTCTTCGGGCGCGCTGATCCAGGACGCCGACCTGGTCCTGTGGGACCGCTTCCGCAACGCGCGCGGCACCGGCGCCCTCCAGCGCCCGTTCGCCGGCGGCAGCCTGAAGGTCAACGGCCTGCTGGGCTGGTTCGGCAGCGAGAGTTCGCAGGATCTGCTGATCCGCTCCGGCCCGGGCATCGACAGCTTCAACGACGAGGACGTCGAGTCGGTCAACGCCGAGCTGGGCGTCAACTGGACCCGCGACCTGTCACCCCGGATGGGCCTCGAACTGGTCGGCCTGCAGCGCTACGGGACCCAGGACTATGTCGGGGTCTCGGAAAGCGGGCCGAACACCTCGACCTTCTCCGAAGACAGCAGCCAGGGCGAGTCAATCGCCCGCGCCGTGCTCCGCTTCCGACCGAACGACCGCTGGGCCTACGAAGGCGGCGGCGAGATTGCCTATAACTTCCTCGACAGCTCCACGGCCTATGAGGAGAACGGTGTGGCGATTCCGCTGCCGTCGTCCTCGGTCAAGGTGGAGGAGCTGCGCGGCGAGGTGTTCGGCCAGGCCACTTGGCGCCCCAGCCCCAAGCTGACCCTCGAGGCCGGCCTGCGGGTCGAGGTGTCGGAGATCAGCCAGTCGGGCGACAGCGACCTGACCAAGTCCTTCGTCTATCCCAAGCCGCGCTTCCAGCTGACCTGGACGCCGTGGGAAGGCCACCAGTTCCGCTTCCGCGCCGAACGTCAGGTGGGCCAGCTCAACTTCGGCGATTTCGTCGCCTCGGCCGACATCGACATCGGCCAGGTCGAGGGCGGCAACCCCGATCTCGAGCCTGACAAGACCACCATCGTGGAAGCGGTCTACGAACGCCGCTTCTGGGGCGAGGGCGTGCTGGAGCTGTCGGCGGCTCACGGCGAGGTCGAGGACGTCATCGACATTATTCCGCTGACCGGCGGCTTCGACGGCGTCGGCAACATCGGCGACGGCTCGTTCGACCAGTACCAGGTGCGCCTGACCCTGCCGATGGACAGGCTGGGCATCCCCAATGCCCGGTTGCAGGCCCGCGGCAGCTGGGCCCATACGGAGGTCACCGACCCGCTGACCGGCGAAACCCGCCGCTTCCAGGGCAATCAGGCCTTCGGCTGCGGCGTCGCCTTCAACCACGATCTGCAGGGCGGCAAATGGTCCTACGGCTTCGACCACGGCTGCAATACCGACAAGGGCCGTCTCTTCCGGGTGCGGGAAGTCCGCTCCATGATCCAGGAGCCGTTCGTCACCCTGTACGCGCAGTGGAAGCCGTCGTCGGACCTGACCATCAAGGTCGACCTCGCCAACGTCACCGATCGGGAACGGGGCTACGACCGCGAAATCTACGCGGGCCCGCGCGATGTCTCCCCGGTGGCCTTCCGGGAGGTCCGCAGCACGAAGATGAGCCCGTGGCTGTTCCTGCAGATCCGCAAGAGTTTCTGAACATCGCGCTCAAGCAGGCCGAAGGCCGGTAGCGCCAAAGGATGCGCTCAAGCAGGCCGAAGGCCGGTAGCGCAACAAAAAAGGGCGGAGCCGCGAGGCTCCGCCCTTCTCTTTTGCGTCCGCGCCGGATCAGCCGGGCGTGCTGGCTCCCGGCTGGGCGACGTTGCCGTCCTCCTGGCCGCGATCGGTGACGCTCGGCCCCGGGTGGTTGTCGGCGTCATTGGCGCCGTGCGACCAGCCCTTGATCACGAAGCTGATCAGGATGAAGCCGACGCCGATGCCGACGCCCCACCAGCCCAGCTTGCCGAAGCCCTCCAGCGAGGTGGCCAGCGCCCCCTGCGGGTCCAGCACCTGGCCGCCGACGGTCTCGGTGCCCATCAGACCGGCGATCCGGCCGCCGACGAACTGGGCGATCGAACTGGCCAGGAACCACACCGCCATCATGAAGCTGACCACGGAGGGCAGCGACAGCTTGGTGATCTCCGACAGGCCCACCGGCGACAGGAACAGCTCGCCGGTGGTGTGCAGCATGTAGAGCAGGGCGAGGATGATCAGCGGCATCTGGAAGGCGCTGTTGACCATGCCCGAACCGGCGGCCCAGACCACGACCAGGAAGCCGAGGCCGACCTGCAGCAGGCCGAGACCGAACTTCATCGTCGGGTTCGGATCCATCTTCCGGCTGGCCAGCCAAGCCCACATCGCCGCGAAGATCGGCGCGAAGATGAGGATGAAGCCGGCGTTGAACGACTGCACCTGCGCCGCCGTGATGGTGGCGTCGATCCAGAAGCCCGAGGGCGTGATGCCCGCCGCCGCCAGCTGGGCCGGCGTCCCGACCGTGAGGCCGAGGATCTGCATCGCCTGCGGGACGACTGTCAGGTCGACGTTGCGGTCGGCGAATAGGTTCAGCGATGTGCCGGCCTGTTCGAACAGGGTGAAGAACACCACCGCGCCGAAGATCAGCACCACCGCCAGCATCATCCGCTGGCGCTGCGCCCAGGTCTTGCACAGGAAGGCGATGACCCAGGCGATGAAGACCAGCGAAAGCAGGGTCGAGACGCTCAGGACCGTGCCCACGAGAGCATTGCGCTGGACCATGAACCAGACAATGCCGACGCCGAGGACGGCGAGGATGTAGATCAGCCACTCGCGGTTGATCGGCCCCATGATCGGGCGCTTGATCAGCTCGGGGTTGGGCGGTTCGCCCTTGCCCTGCAGCAGCGGCTTCCCGAGCACGAAGACGACGAGTCCCAGGGCCATGCCGACGCCGGCGAGGCCGAAGCCCGCCCACCAGCCGACCGTCTGCCCCAGCAGGCCGCACAGCACCGCGGCCCAGAAGGCCCCCAGGTTGATGCCGTAGTAGTACAGGGTGAAGCCGGAATCCCGGCGCGGATCGCCCTGCGGATACAGCTGTCCCACGATCGTCGAGATGTTCGGCTTCAGGAAGCCGACGCCCATGATGATCAGCGAAACCGCCAGATAGAAGATGTTGACGCCGTTCTGGTCGCGGGTCTGCTCGAGCTCGTACGAACCCTCGGGCAGGACCGCCGGCAGGCTGGCGTTGGCGGGCAGATCGGTGAGGGACAGGCCTCCGCCCTCGGCGGGCGTGAAGGCGTAGCGCTGGCCGTCGACCATGATTCCGACCTCGCGTGCCGCGCCGCGGCCTTCGCTGACGACTTCATACTGGGCGCCGCCGTAGGTCAGGGTCTCCGTAGCCGGACGGCCCTCGAAGGCCATCATGCCGTGGCCGGCCACCAGCAGCACGGCGCCGAAGGCGATCGCCTTGCGGGTGCCGATGTAGCGGTCCGCCATCATGCCGCCGATCAGCGGCAGCAGATAGACCAGCGAGGTGTAGGAGCCGTAGGTGGCGCTCGCGGTCGCGTCGTCGAACAGGAAATGCTGGGTCAGGAAGAAGATCAGGATGCCGCGCATCCCGTAGTAGGAGAACCGCTCCCACATTTCGGCGAAGAACAGGATGATCAACCCTCTCGGGTGGTTCTTCAGGATCTGCATCAGGACGGGCACGCCCGTCAGCAAGGTGATGACCAGACCCGCGATAATGACGATGTTGAGGCTCATGACCCGGTTCCCCCCGTTCGCCAGGCCAGACGCCCGGCCGAAGCGCCAACGGCGCTCCCTCCATCCGTTCTACTCAACGGCTCACTCCCGAATTGCTGCGCCCCACCTGACGCGCGAAGGCGCATAAGCAGCACGGCGCGCAAGACCCGACAAGAGTTAAGGGTAAATTGCCCGTGAGGTGGCGGTCGGCGGATGCTCGCGGCAGGATAGCCGCAAACGGGGGATTCGACTTATGAGGACGCCGGGACGCCGGTCCGTGCTGCTGGGGCTGGGCGCCGCCGTGGCCGCCGGACCCGGTCTGCTGGCCTGCGCGACCGCGGCGCGGCGCCCAGCCGGCGACGTCGTCGCCGCCGGCCAGCCCGCCGCCCTGCTGATCTGGGCCGTCGCCCGCGAGCGCCTGGCCGGCTGGCCGCGCAGGCCCGACGCCCGGGCGCTGGCCTCCCTGCCCCCGCGGGCCGCCGAACTGCCGGAGACCGGGGCCTTGGCCAGCGGCGGCCGGCCCGCCACGCCCGAGGCCATCGCCGCGCTGAAGCCGCGGCTGGTCGTCGACTACGGCGACGCCGATCCCGAACATCAGGGACTGGCGGCGCGCATGACGGCCCGGCTCGGCGTCGACTGGCGGCTGATCGACGGAACCCTGCCCCGGATGCCGGACGCCTTGCGCGAAGCCGGCCGTCTGCTCGACGCCCCGGCCCGCGGCGAGGAACTCGCCGAAGCCGCCGCGGCGGTGATCGCGCGCTGGCGCCGGGCGCCGGCCGGGCCGTCCTTCTACTACGCCCGCGGCGCCGACGGCCTCGAGACCGGCTTTCGCGGCGCCCTGGCCACCGAGGTGCTGGAGGGGGCCGGCTGGATCAATGTGGCGGAGGGCTCGCGCCACATCGGCCGGGTCAGCCGCGAACAGGTCGCCGCTTGGGATCCGGAGGCGATCGTCACCCTCAGCCCCGAATTCGCGCGCGCCGCCGCCCATGATCCGGTCTGGCGCCGGCGGCGCGACGGTCGGCGCCGCCGCGTGCTGCTCCTGCCGTCGACCCCGTTCGGCTGGATCGACCGCCCGCCGTCCGTGAATCGTCTGCTCGGCTGCGCCTGGCTGGCCGATCCCGAGGCCGGCTGGATGGGGCTGACCCTGCTCAGCCGGAAACTCTACGGCCTCGCCCCGGCCGAGGTCCCCCGGCCGCAGTGGATTCCGTGACCGGGCTCCGCACCAGGGGCGCGCCGCTGGCGCTGGCGCTCGTGGCGCTGGCCGGCGCCTTGACTGTGCTGGCGACCGGTCCGCTGGCGGTCCCGCCCGACGCCCTGTTCGCCGCCCTGTTCGGCGCAGGTCCGCCCGAGGCCGAGCTGGCCCTCGCCCTGCGCGGCCCCCGCCTGCTCGCGGCCCTGACCTGCGGCGCGGCACTCGCCGGCGCCGGAGCCGGCTTCCAGATCCTGTTCCGCAATCCGCTGGCCTCGCCCGACCTGCTCGGCGTCACCTCCGGCGCCGGGTTCGGCGCGGCTTTCGCCCTGCTGCTCGGCGCCGGCGCCTTCCTGACCCAGAGCGCCGCCTTCGCCGGCGGCCTCGCCACGGGCGCCCTCGCCGTCGTCTGCGCCGCCCTGACCCGCAGCGGCGACGGCCGCCTCGCCCTGATCCTGTGCGGCATCGTCGCCGGAGCCCTGGCGACCGCCGGCCTCGGCCTGGTGGTCATCGCCGCCGAGCCCTATTCGCAACTGCCCTCGATCACCTACTGGCTGCTCGGCTCATTCACCCGCGCCACCGCAGGCGAAGCCGCGCTCGCCCTCGCGCCCGTCGGCCTCGGCGCGGCCATCCTGCTGGGCCTCGGCTTCCGCCTCGACGTGCTGTCGCTCGGCGACGAACAGGCCCGCTCGCTCGGGCTGAGGGCCGGGCCGCTGCGGTTGCTGGCCCTCGCCGCCGCCGCCCTGATGACCTCGTCGGCGGTGGCCGTGGCCGGCGTGGTCGGCTGGATCGGTCTGCTCGCGCCCCACGCCGCCCGCCGCGTCGTCGGCGAGCGGGCCGGACAGCTGATCCCGGCGTCGATGGCCGTCGGCGCCCTGTTCGCCCTGCTCATCGACCGGCTGTCGACCGCCTTCGGGCCGGCCGAACTGCCCGTCGGCCTGCTCTCCGCCGCCGTCGGCGCCCCCGCCTTCCTCGCCCTCTTCGTCGCCACCTCGAGGCGGGCATGAGCGCCCTCGTTCTCGACGCCCTCGTCGGCGGCCGCGCCCCTCGCGGAGGCCCCGGCTTCCGCCTGCCGCCGCTCGACCTGACCGCCCGGCGCGGCGAGATCGTCGCCCTGATCGGTCCTAACGGATCCGGCAAGACCACCCTGCTGAAGACCGTCGCCGGCCTGATCCCACCCCTCTCCGGCCGCATCGACCGCCCTGGCCCCGTGGCGTATCTGCCGCCACCCGGCGCCGTCTCCGCCGGCTTCTCCGCCCTGCACCTCGCCGCGCTCGGACGAGCCGGACGCCGCCGCTGGTCTCCCGGCCTGACCCCGGACGATGTCGAGGCCGCCCGCGCCGCCCTCGCCCGGCTCGAAGTCTCCGACCTCGCCGACCGGCCTTTCGACCGCCTGTCCAGCGGCCAGCAGCAGCTGGTCCTGATCGCCCGCCTGTTCGTACAGGACGCCCCGGTCTGCCTGCTCGACGAGCCGCTGGCCCTGCTCGATCCCACCCACGCCCAGGCGGTCGAGACGGCCATCCGCGCCTTGGCCGACGAGGGCCGCGTCGTCCTGGCCTCCAGCCATCACCTGCCGTTTGCCGCCCGCGCCGACCGGGTTCTGGCCATCGGACCCGACTGGATCGAGGCCGCGGCCGCGGCGCATGCCCTCGGCCCCGACCGCGTCCGCGCCCTGTTCGGCGTCGAGACGTCCGGCTGTCCCTGCTGCGGCCAGCCTCTCGGTTTCGGCTCTTGAGTTGAGCCCGCGCTTGGCCGACGTTGCGGCCATGACCCTGACCCGCCTCCTTCCCCTCGCCACCGCCCTCGCCCTGATCGCCGCGCCCGCCGCCGCCCAGGACGCCGCCCCGCAGCCCGCCGGCTGGTCCTTCGCCATCCATGGCGGCGCCGGGGTCATCGAGCGCGACAGCCTGACCCCTGAACAGGACGCCGCCTACCGCGCCGCGCTCAAGCGGGCCCTCGACGCCGGCTCGGCCGTACTGGCCCAGGGCGGCTCCGCCCTCGACGCCGTCCAGGCCGCGATCCAGATCATGGAGGACGACCCGCTGTTCAACGCCGGACGCGGGGCGGTCTTCACCGCCGCCGGCCGCAACGAGCTCGACTCCGCGATCATGAACGGCGCCGACCGCACCGCCGGGGCCGTCGCCGGCCTGACCACCACCCGCCACCCGATCGCCGCCGCCCGCGCCGTCATGGAGCAGTCGCCGCACGTCATGCTGATCGGCGAGGGCGCCGATGCGTTCGCCGCCTCGGTCGGGCTGGAGCAGGTCGACCCGTCCTTCTTCTTCACCGAGCGCCGCTGGCAGGGCCTCGAGCGCGCCCTGGGGCAGCAGAACCAGCCGATGCCCGGACGCCCCGCCGGCGCCCCCCGTCCGCAAGCGGCGGCCGACCTTCCCGCCCCGCCCCTCAACGAGCGCAAATTCGGCACCGTCGGCGCCGTCGCCCTCGACAGCCAGGGCCGCCTCGCCGCCGGCACCTCGACCGGCGGCATGACCGCCAAACGCTGGGGCCGCGTCGGCGACGTGCCGGTGATCGGCGCCGGCACCTACGCCTCCAACGCCGACGGCTGCGCCGTCTCGGCGACGGGCTCGGGCGAGTATTTCATCCGCGCCACCGTCGCCCGCGACATCTGCCATCGCACCGCCGCCGGCGCCGACGTGCAGTCCGCCGCCGATGCCGAGATCGCCGACGTCGGCTCCATCCGCGGCGACGGCGGCGTCATCGTCATGGGTCTCGACGGCACGCCCGCCTTCGCCATGAACACCTCCGGCATGTACCGCGGCGCCGTCTCGGCCAGCGAGCCCGCCCGCGTGGCCATCTACGGCGACGAGGACCTGCGCCCGTGAGCGCATCCCGCGACACCGCCGGCGTCATCGCTCCGCCGCCGCTGATCTACATCGGCTTCCTGCTGGTTGGCTGGGCCATCTTCCGCTTCGCCAACCCCGCCGTCGTCGGGTCTGACGTCGCGAACTGGCTGAGCCTCGGCTTCGGCATGGAGACCCTGACGCGCCGCTTCGTCTCCCTGCCGCTGATCATCGGCGGCCTGCTGCTGGACGGCGCCGCGGCCGGCTATTTCCGTCGCCTCGGCACCGCCGTCGAGCCGTGGAAGCCGAGCACCGTGCTGGGCACGGACGGCCTCTACCGCTTCAGCCGCAACCCGATCTACCTGGGCTTCGCCATCACCTACGCCGGCCTCGCCATCGCCATGGACAGCGTCCTCGTCCTGCTCCTGCTGATCCCCTGCCTCCTCGTTGTCGACCGCTTCGTCATCCAGCGCGAGGAGCGCTATCTGGCCGCCAAATTCGGCGCCGACTACGAGGCCTACCGCGCCCGGGTGCGGCGATGGCTGTAGCGCCCGACCCGCGGGACGAACTCTCGCTGATGGCCATGGAGGAGCTGGACGCCGCCTGCGGTCTGGCCTGGCAGGAGATCAAGGCCATCACGCCGTGGGGCGACAGTTTCACCGGCTTCGCCCCCTCGGGCCGCGAGGTCGAGATCGAGCGCCGCTACCTCTGGGCCCACGAGCCTGAAGGCTCCGTCTCGGTCGAGGTCGAGGTGCGCGACGTCGGGGCCCGCACCGGAGCCGAGGCCAAGGCCTTGATCACCCCCGACTGACCGGTTCGCGCGGCGGACGAATCCGCGTCGCCGTTAACCTTTACCGTTGCCAAGCAGGTCGGTCGGGGCAAGATGCGCCGTCCGCGAACGGCGGTCGGCCCAGCGGGGAGCAGCATGTCCTACAGCGACGATTTCGCCACCGTCGATACGGCCGGCGCCCCGCTCGACCCGATCATCATGATCGGCGCCGACCCGATGTTCTGGGGCGCGATCCTGCTCGCGCTGCTGGTCGCGGCCATGATCGGCTGGCTGATGGGCGGAGGCTCCCGGCCGAGGCGCAGCGACGCCGCCGCCGGTCCCATCTGGGAAGCGATCGACGAGGCCGCCAAAGCCGCCATGAAGGCCGACACGGAGTCGCTTCCGGCGCACGCCGCCCACCTCCAGCGCGTGCTTCGCGCCCGCCTCGGCAAGACGCTGAAGTTCGGCGGCGAGTTGAGCGCATGCGCCGACGACCTCGACCGGGCCCTCAAGGGCGAGGCCGGGCACGGCGACGGCCACGACGGTCACGACCATCCCGAGGAGGAGGAGACCTCCACCGCCGGACACGACGACGCGGCGCCTGCCTCGTCCGGCGCCAACGTCACCATCGTCTCGATTCACCCGGGCCAGGCCCGCCCCGTCCGGGCGCCGGCGAAGCACGGCAAACGCGCGATGACCACGAAGGAGCGCAACGACGCCTTGCGGCTCGCGGTCGCCGACTTCAACGACTACTGGCGCCACCGCTCCGCCCGCGAGAACGACATGCGCGCCGTGGTAGCCGAGCTGTGCAATCCGGGGCCGCGCCGTCCGCGCCTCAGCCACAGCGGCGACCATCACTGACGCAGACGGTTTCCCCGGTTTGAGAAACCGCCTAAGCCTTGGGGCATGAAACTCGCCTCCCTGAAGCACGGCCGCGACGGCCGCCTCGTCCTCGTCTCCAGTGACCTCGCCTGGTTCACCGACGCCTTTCTGATCGCCCCGACCCTGCAGGCGGCGCTCGACGACTGGGACCGGGTAGAGCCCGACCTCCGCGCCCTCGCCGAAAGCCTCGAACACGGCGGCGTGCCGCGGGGCCGCTTCCATGAGCGCGAGGCTGCCTCGCCCCTGCCCCGCGCCTATCAGTGGGCCGACGGCTCGGCCTATGTGAACCACGTCGCCCTCGTGCGGCAGGCCCGCGGCGCCGAGATGCCTGACAGCTTCTGGACCGACCCGCTGATGTACCAGGGCGGCTCCGACGGCTTCCTCGCGCCCCGCGATCCGATCCCGCTGGCCGACGAGAGCTGGGGCTGCGACCTCGAGGCCGAGGTCGTGGTGGTCACCGGCGACGTGCCCCAAGGCGTGTCGCGCGAGGAAGCCCTGACCCACATCCGCCTCGTCGGCCTCGTCAACGACGTCAGCCTGCGCAACCTGATCCCTGCCGAACTGGCCAAGGGCTTCGGCTTCGTCCAGTCCAAGCCCGCCTCGGCCTTGTCGCCGGTCTTCGTCACTCCCGACTCGCTCGGCGACCGGTGGGCCGACGGCAAGCTCAAGGGCGAACTGAGCGTCCAGCTCAACGGCCAGGATTTCGGCAAGGCCGACGCCGGGACTGACATGACCTTCGACTTCGGGACCCTGATCGCCCACCTGGCGAAGACCCGCAGCCTCTGCGCCGGGACCATCGTCGGCTCGGGCACCGTTTCCAACCGCGACGCCGGCGGCGGTCCCGGCAAGCCGGTCAGTGAGGGCGGCCTCGGCTACTCCTGCATCGCCGAGGTCCGCACCGTCGAGACGATCCTGCGCGGAAAGCCCGAGACCGAGTTCCTCAAACACGGCGACACCGTCCGCATCGAGATGCTGGACGACCACCACCACTCCATCTTCGGCGCCATCGAACAGACGGTGGGGCCGGCGTGATGTGGCGGGCAGCCATCGTCGCGGCCGTCATCGCTCTCGTCGCCGCCCCCGCGAACGCGCAGCAGCCCGGCGACGACTGGGATCTGATCGTCGACGAAAGCCAGGACATGATGCTGGCGGTAGTCGGCTATTCGAGCGGCCAGACCCTCGCCGTCCGATGCCGCGACGGCGATCTCGAACTCCTGCTCTCCGGCCTGCCGCCGCTGGAGGGGACAACCCCACAGACGCTGGAGGGAGGGACCCGGCGGATCGAGGCGGCCTACAGCGACGGCCGGGTCGAGGCGGGCTACTGGTTTTCGAGCGGGGACGGTTCGCTTGTGTTCAGCCCCGTTCCCCGTCTCGATGCGCGCCGACTTCGTCAGGGCGGAGCGCTGCAGTTGTCGGTGGCCGTCGACGCCGACCCCACGGCGCCGCTGCGCCGCTACGCCCTCGATCTGCCAACGGACACCGCCAACCTCGATCAGGTGCTGGCCGCCTGCGACGCCGGCCGTCCCGAGGCCCGCGACGAGATGGCCCGCTGGAGCATCCCTCCGGAAGCGGGCGTGGATTTCTGGAGGCGTCACCCGGCTCCCCGCTATCCCGAAACCGCGGCCCACCTGGGATCCGGTTTCGTCGTGTTCAGCTGCATCTCCGCCGGCAACGGTCGGTTGACCGATTGCCGGACCGAACGCGAGAGCCACCATCGCCGGTTCCGGTTCGGCGAGGAGGCGCTGAAATCCCTGCGCGACGCCCGGATCGCCCCCGCGGATGAAGGCGGCCCGCCCGCAGGGCGGCTGATCATTGCGACCATACGCTTCCGTCTGGTGTCCTGAGCGCCGTCAGCTCCCGACCCGCCGCAGAGCTTTCGACAGGTCGGCGCCCGTTTCCGGGCCGACCGGCCTCACCTGTGCGATTGCCTCACGGACAGGCGCGCGCTATCTGGCGGGCCTGCCGGAAGGACCAGACGGCCTGTGCGGGCGTGGTGGAATTGGTAGACGCGCCGGACTCAAAATCCGGTTCCGAAAGGAGTGTCGGTTCGAGCCCGACCGCCCGCACCAGACGGCGCCGACGTCCCTTGAGACCGTCGTTCGCGCAGGAACCCGCCCGTCCGCCCGCACGTTTCCCCTCCGTGGCGTCGCGCGCCGCGGCGCCCGTGTTCACGAGGTGTCCAATGCGATCACTTCAGCTTCACATGCCCCGCCTTCGCCGCCACAACACGGCGGCGCACGGGGCGGATCATCATCATGTCTCGACCGGGGAGCGCTTCTGGCGCCTCGAGCGGGTGTTCGACTATCTGGTCGTCGCCGGCATCGTCATCCTCGGCGGCGTCATGGTCTACGGCTTGGCGACGGCGTCCGGCGACGCGTCCTGGTTCTAGCGAGCCCCCGCCGCCGCCCGCCTGTAGCGGAGCGTGTGGAGAACGCCTGGCGCGCCCTCTCCACACGCGATTTCGCTTTACAGGCGAGTCCGTGACTAACCTTGAGGGGAATCCCTGCCTCGCCCGGCGATCCGCTCCCCGTCTTCCTTGACGAAGCTGTCCGGCGTCCGCTCCAGCAGGTCGAACACCCGCTCCGACGGCCGGCACATCGCCGCGCCCTTCGGCGTGTCGACGATGGGGCGGTTCACCAGCACCGGATGCTCGACCATGGCGGCCAGCAGAACATCGTCGCCGACGCCGGGGTCCAGCAGCCCCAGTTCGGCCGCCAGAGCCTCCTTGTCGCGCAGCGCCTCGCGCGGAGTCAGCCCCGCCCTCCCGAACAGCGCCCGCAGCTGATCCGCCTCCCAGCCGGTGTTCAGATACTCCACCACCGCGGGCCGGTAGCCCGCCGCCTCGACCATGGCCAGCACGTTGCGCGAGGTGCCGCAGGCGGGGTTGTGGAACACGGTGACGGGGAAGGCTTCGGTCATCTCGGCGGTCCTTGTCTCTGAACGCCCCCTCCTGCCAGCCCCGCCGCCGTTTTTCAAACCGCCGCGGCCGGCTTCCACATTTTGACCACGACCCCGGCCACCCAGCCGCCGGCCAGCGGTCCGGCCACAGCCCCGATCTGCATCCACAGCGGGTGCGGGATCATGAACAGGGTGGCTACGGCCGCCGCCGCTACGAGGGCCGCGATCACCCATGCGGCCCAGCCCCGGCGCGAGATCAGCGCCGCCGCCACGCCGCCGCCCGTGGTCGCCAGCGTCCAGGCCGCCACGACCCAGATTTTCGCCGGCAGCGGAACCTGCGCCATCATCGCCCCCAGCTGTTCCGGATCGCTCGCGTCCAGCCCCGGCGGCGGCGGGAACAGCAGATGCCCCAGCATCTCCAGACCGGCGACCAGGGCCACGGCCACGACCGCCCCCGCCAGCACGCCCAGCACGATCCTCAACATGGTCAGCCCCCGCATTGATCGGCCGATCCTGCCACGCCCGCCGGATCGCGCCAATCGGCGCTCCCCCGCCGCCCGCCGGTATTTCTCGCCCCCGAGGTTGCGCCCGCCGCCGCGCGTTCGCATCTGGCCCCGATGACCTCCCCCGCCGCAGATGCCGCCACGCCCGCCGTCAGGGGCCCCGGCTTCCCCGAATTCGTTGCCCTGATCGCCATGATGATGGCGCTCAACGCCCTCGCCATCGACGCCATGCTGCCCGCCCTGCCGGCCATCGGCGAGGCCCTGAACGTCGTGGACGAGAACAGCCGCCAGTGGGTCATCACCGCCTATCTGCTCGGCTTCGGCGTGGCCCAGCTGATCTATGGCCCGCTCGCCGACCGCTACGGCCGCAAGCCCGTGCTGATGATCGGCCTGTCGCTCTATGTCCTGTTCAGCGTGCTGGCCGCCTTCGCCACCAGCTTCGAACTGCTCATCGTCGCCCGGGTGGGCGCCGGAATTGGCGCCGCCGCCCTGCGCGTGCTGGCCGTCTCCATTGTGCGCGACCGCTACAGCGGCCGGACAATGGCCCGCGTCATGTCGCTCAGCTTCCTCGTCTTCCTCGGCATTCCGATCATCGCGCCGACGCTCGGCCAGCTGGTCCTGGGCGTCGCGCCGTGGCCGTGGATCTTCGGCGTCCTGGCCCTGGCTGGCGGTTCCTTCATGCTGTGGGCGGCGATCCGCCTGCCCGAGACCCTGCATCCGGAAGACCGCATGCCGATCCAGGTCGGCCGCATCGCCTCGGCCTTCCGCCAGGCCGTCACCAACCGCCAGTCGATCGGCTACACCCTGGCCATGACGGCCATCACCGGCGCCCTGTTCGGCTTCATCAACTCCAGCCAGCAGATCTTCTTCGATGTATTCGAGGCGCCCGGGCTGTTCACCACCGTCTTCGCCCTCGTCGCCGGCGGCATCGCCGTGGCCTCCCTGCTCAACGCCCGGCTGGTCGAGAAGCTGGGCTCGCGGCTGATCTCGCACTCCGCCCTGCTCGGCTTCATCGCCATGGCCGCGATCCATGCGGCCGTCACCCTGTCCGGGCACGAGACCATCTGGACCTTCGCCGTCCTGCAGGGCCTGACCATGTTCTGCTTCGGCCTGATCGCCGGCAATTTCGGCTCTATGGCCATGGAGCCGATGGGCCACATCGCCGGCACCGCCTCCTCGGCCCAGGGCTTCATCTCGACCACCGCCGGCTCGACCCTTGGCTTCCTGATCGGCCAGCAGTTCAACGGCTCGGTCGCTCCCATGGCGCTGGGCATGACCGTCATGGGCCTGACCGCCCTGGTCTTCGTGCTCGTCGCCGAGCGCGGCCGCCTGTTCAAGGCGCGCCATCTGGCTCCGGCGCCCGCCAAGGGGTGAGGACCGGCGGACCGGGGGGTTGATCTTTCCGGCCTCTCGGGGCGTTGTCCGCGCACAATCGCAAAGGACGCCCCCGATGATCCGCAAGCTCGGCCTCGTATCCGCCCTCGCCCTCGCCACTGCGGTCGGAGGTTGCGCCGCCATGAACCCGTTCGGCTCCGACATGCCCGCCGTCCCGGCCACCGCCACGGCCCCCGTCGACTACGTTCGCGACATCCACTCGTACGCGCGGCCCGAGATCGCCCGCGTCAACCACGTCGCCCTCGACCTCGCCGCCGACTTCCAGGCGAAGACCCTGTCGGGCACGGCCGCCCTCGACATCACCGGCGAGCCTGGCGCCAACGAGATCATCCTCGACGTCCGCAACCTCGACATCCAGGACGTCCGCGACACCGCCGGAAACCCGCTGCAGTTCGAGACCGGCGCCAACGATCCGATCCTCGGCCAGCCGCTGACCATCCGCTTCCCCGCCCTCGCCGCGGGCGAGCGCCGCCGCATCGTCATCCGCTACGTCACCCGGCCCGACGCCGCCGCCCTGCAGTGGCTGACGCCGGCCCAGACCGCCGGCGGCCAGAAGCCCTATATGTTCAGCCAGGGACAGGCGATCCTGACCCGCACCTGGGTGCCGACCCAGGACAGCCCCGGCATCCGCCAGACCTGGGACGCCCGCATCACCGCGCCCTCCGACCTCAAGGTGGTGATGAGCGCCGAGGCCGTCGGCGCCCCCGAACCGGCCGGGGCGGGACGCACCGCCACCCGCTTTCGCATGACCAATCCGGTGCCCCCGTATCTGATCGCCATCGGCGTCGGCGATGTCGCCTTCCAGGCCATCGACGAGCGCACCGGCGTCTGGACCGAGCCGTCGATGCTGCACGCCGCCCATAACGAACTGGTGCCGACAGCAGAGATGGTCGACGTGGCCGAGCGGCTCTACGGCCCCTACCGCTGGGGCCGCTACGACATCCTCGTCCTGCCGCCGTCCTTCCCCTTCGGGGGCATGGAGAACCCGCGCCTGACCTTCGCGACGCCGACCATCATCGCCGGCGACCGCTCGCTGGTCTCGCTGGTGGCGCACGAGTTGGCCCACAGCTGGTCGGGCAATCTCGTGACCAACGCCACCTGGGCCGATTTCTGGCTCAACGAGGGTTTCACCGTCTATTTCGAGAACCGCATCATGGAGGCGCTCTACGGCCGCGAGCGCGCCCTGATGCTGCAGTCGCTCGGCTGGGGCGACCTGCAGTCGACCCTCGCCGACCTGCCGCCGGCCGACACCCGGCTCAAGCTCGACCTGACCGGCCGCGACCCCGACGAGGGCCTGACCGACGTCGCCTATGAGAAGGGCGCCGCCTTCCTGCGCACCATCGAGCGCATCGTCGGCCGCGAGCGCTTCGACGCCTGGCTGAAAGGCTATTTCGAGCGCAACGCCTTCCGGCCCATGACCACCGAGCGTTTCCTCGAGGATATCCGGACCCATCTGGTCACGACGCCGGAGCTGGAACAGCAGCTGATGATGGACGCCTGGATCTATCAGCCGGGCATGCCGTCCAACTGGCAGCCGCCGGTCTCGACCGCGTTCGCCCCCGTCGACGCCGCCGCCCGCGCCTTCTTCGCCGACAAGGGCCCGGCCTCGGCCATCCCGTGGTCTGGCTGGTCGACCCAGGAGCGCCAGCGCTTCCTCGCCTGGCGTCCGGACGGTCTGCGCGCCGGCGCGGACTGGCTGACGGACGCCCAGCTCTCCGACATCGAGGCGACGCTGAACCTGCGCGAGGAGGGCAACGCCGAGGTGGTCTTCTCGTGGCTTCAGATCGCGGTCCAGCATCGCTACCAGCCGGCGGTGCCGACGCTGGAGAAATTCCTCACCACCATGGGCCGGCGCAAATTCGTCCTGCCCCTGTTCACCAGCCTGTGGGCCGAGGGCGACTGGGGCCGCCCGATCGCCACCCGCCTCTACGCCCAGGCCCGCCCGGGCTATCACCCCGTGACCACCAACTCGGTGGATGCCGTGGTCGGCCGGCCGAACTGAGCCTCACCTCCCCATTCGCGCCAGGCGAATGGGGAGGTGAACGCCACGCCGCCCATTGCTGCGCTGCAAATCCGCCGTCTGTCCGCATACTTTCCGCGGCCAATCCGCTGTTTCCGAACGACATCACCTCCGGTCCAGCGTCACGAACGCGCCTGGGAAGAAACCCGGCCCATACTGGTCCCATCCCGTCGGACGGGGAGGGCGTCGGATCCACGTTCTCGATGGCGGCGGGCTGTGGTCGAGCGATGAAGCCCGGGCGATGGAGAGTCCGGGGGTCCTCGCGGAGGTCGATGGA
>NZ_DASPNO010000015.1:0-61168 GCF_035626535.1 Brevundimonas sp. | reverse complement strand
CAGAACCGGACAAGCTCCGCGCGTTGTTGCTGCGGTTCCTTGAGAGCAGGAACGATAAGAGCATCGGCCTTGACGATGATCTTCCTGTCCTGCTGGCGCGGTGCGGATACGCGGCAATCTAGGTCCGCTTTCCACCCATAGCGGAAATCCCGGAAGTCCACTCGTCGTCAGGCGTTTCGGGAGCCCTGCCGCTTCGCCCCGGTCCACCCGTGCCGCTCGGCCCAGGCCAGCGCCAGCTGCGGCCAGACCGCCGCCGGCCGGCCTTCGATCAACCTCACACCGAACCCGTGCCCGCCTTCCTCGAACAGATGCGCCTCCACGGGTGCGCCCGCCGCCCGCAGCGCCGACAGCAGCTGCAGGCTGTTCTCCACCGGCACCGCCGCATCGTCCATGGCGTGCAGCAGGAACGTCGCGGGCGCGCCCCGCCAGTCCATCCGCTCCAGCGAATAGCGTGCCGTCGCCTCCGCCGTCGGCGCCTCGCCCAGCAGCTCCCGGCGCGACCCGGCATGGACGAACGGATCGGCCATGGTCGCCACCGGATACAGCAGGATCGACAGGTCGGGCCGGAACGAGACGACGTCCGCCTCGTCCGCCGCCGCATAGGTGGCGTCCGTCCGCGCCGTCAGCATCCCCGCCAGATGCCCGCCCGCCGAAGCGCCCAGCACGGCCACCCGGGCCGGGTCCAGCCCGTCCGCCGCCGCCCGCGCCCGCACCAGCCGCAGCGCCCGCTGCGCATCCTGCAGCGGCGCGTCCGCGCCGGCCGCCCAGCCGTCGCCCGGCAGCCGGTATCGCAGCACGAAACAGGTCACCCCCGCCGCGGCGAACACCCGCGCGCAGTCCAGACCCTCCTTGTCCACCACGGCCCATTTGTAGCCGCCGCCCGGGATCAGCAGCAGCGACGCCCCGTTCGCCCGCGCCGGCCGCAGCACCGTCAGGATCGGCTCGGTGGTGTATTGCGCGAAGCGGTCGTGGAAGGCCGGATCGGTCGACCGCTCCACCACGCGCGGCGTCACGGTGACCCGCGCCCCGCCCGGCGCCGCCCCCGGCCACAGCCGGATCGTCTCAGCGGGATCGGCCGGCGCCACGGTTTGCGACACCGGTGTCATAGCGGCGGCCGCGAGCCCCAGGGCGGTGCGTCGGTTCAGGTTCATGGGAGGTCTCCTCTGCGGGAGGGTAGGGCGGCGTGGCGGACGGAGGCAAGGCTGGCGGCCCGTCCACCTCCCCATCGGCCTTCGCCGATGGAGAGGAGGACGCTCTGCTGGCAATCCGGGAAATTATGGTCCGATAGCGCGGAAAACCTCCCGCGGTCTCAACCACATCGCCTTTTCCCGAAGCGACTTTCCCGCCGGAGGAAGCCGCGGGCGTACGATGTTGCGGTTCATCCGGCGGTCTTTGACAATCGAACCCACAGCCCGCGCCGCCAAGGCGCGCCAGCACCCGTTCGAGCGCTGCCCCGATGTAGACTCTGCCGACTCTGCCATAGCGAATTTTCGCGCCTCCGGCGCCGACTCTGCCGACTCTGCCACAGCGTTTTTTCAGGATTTCGCCCGGGTAGAACCCGCCTCAGGCCAGCTCGACCGCCATGGCCACGGCCTCGCCGCCGCCGATGCACAGGCTGGCCACGCCCCTCCTGCCGCCGCGCGCCTGCAGGGCCGCCAGCAGGGTCGCCAGCACCCGCGCGCCCGACGCCCCGATCGGGTGGCCCAGAGCCGTCGCCCCGCCGTTCACGTTCAGCTTCGAATGAGAAATCCCCAGCTCCTGCATGGCGATCATCGGCACCACGGCGAAGGCCTCGTTGACTTCCCACAGGTCGACGTCCTCGACGGACCAGCCGGCCTTCTTCAGCGCCTTCTGCATCGCCGGCACCGGGGCGGTGGTGAACAGGCCCGGCTCATGGGCGTGGGCCGAATGGCTGACGATGCGCGCCACGATCGGCAGGCCCAGCGCCTTCGCCACGCTCTCGCGGGTCATGACCACCGCCGCCGCGCCGTCCGAGATCGAGGCCGAGGAGGCCGCGGTGATGGTGCCGTCCTTCGCGAAGGCGGGCTTCAGGTTCGGGATCTTCTCCGGCATGGCCTTGCCGGGCTGTTCGTCCTCGCTGACCGTCTCGACCCCCTTGCGGGTGGTCACCTCGACCGGCGTGATCTCGGCCTTGAAGGCGCCCGTGGCGATGGCGTCGCGGGCCCGGGTCAGACTCTCGATGGCGTAGGCGTCCTGGGCCTCGCGGCTGAACTGGTAGGTTCCCGCCGTATCCTCGGCGAACGAGCCCATCGGCTTGCCGGGCGAATAGGCGTCCTCCAGCCCGTCCATCATCATCGAATCGACGATGACGTCATGGCCGATCCGGGCCCCGCCGCGGTGCTTGTTCATCAGATACGGGGCGCCGGTCATGCTCTCCATGCCGCCCGCCACGATCACGTCGGCGGATCCGGCCGTCAGGGCGTCCGAGGCCATCATGACCGCCTGCAGGCCCGAGCCGCACATCTTGTTGACCGTCGTCGCCTCGACGTGGCGGCCGAGGCCGGCGCCCATCGCCGCCTGCCGCGCCGGGGCTTGGCCCAGCCCGGCCGGCAGCACGCAGCCCATGTAGATCTGCTCGATCTTCTCCGGCGCGACGCCGGCCCGCTCGACCGCCGCCTTCACCGCCGTGGCGCCCAGCTCCGTCGCCTTCACCCCGGCCAGGGCGCCCTGGAAGCCGCCCATCGGCGTGCGGGCGAAAGAGCAGATGACGATCGGATCGGACATGGGCGAAACCTTGGGAGAGAAGCTCTGGAAAATCGGACGGCTAGATCGGCTCTTTGCCAGCGGGGCGCAAGCCTTGGCCTACCGGGGGGTCATGGGGCCGCGGCGGACCTCGCCGCCACCCCAGCTGCGCGAGGCCGGGATGAAGCCGAACTCGGTGACCCGGTCGCGATGGGCCTGCACCGGCGTGCGCATCAGGGCCCGCGCCAGCTTGTTCAGCGGGCCCAGCGGCGTCTCCGTCTCGACCCGCTCCAGCCACGCCGCCAGCTTCGGCCAGCGCGCCGCGTCGACATTGACCTGCACCGCGCCGGCGTTGACGAAGGCCGGCGCCACGCTGAGATCGGCCATCGACGGCGCACCGAACAGGAAGCCGCTCTCCGGCGTCACGCCCTCGAGATAGTCGAGGATGCCGGGCAGCTCGACGTCCCGCGCGTGCTCGACCTTGGCCTGATCGACCTCGCTGCCGAAGAACCGGGGCTTCAGCGCGATCTCGAAGAACAGCCGCCAGCCCAGCACGTCGAACAGCCGGGTGTCGGCGAACTCCTCCAGCCAGCGCGCCTTGGCCCGCTCGACCGGCTCGGCCGGCCACAGCGACGGCCCCGGTCGCGTCTCTTCGATGTACTGGACGATGACGCTGGAGTCGCACAGCGTCACCTCGCCCTCGACCCACACCGGAATCCGCCGCAGCGGACTGATCCGGTCGAAATCGTCGTTGCCCATCAGCCCGACGATCGGATCCAGCTGCACCTCGACGCCCTTCAGGGCGCAGGCCGCCAGCACCTTGCGGACATAGGGCGACACCGGATTGCCGACGATGGTGACCGGCTCCATGGCTCAGGCGGCCTCTTCGCCGGCGCGGGGCATCATCTCGCCCACGGTGGGCCGGTTCTCGGCCAGGGCCAGCTCGATGTCGCGCGGCTTGACCAGTTCGCCGCAGCAGCCGCAGGCGATGCGCGGCGTCAGCTCGTGGCCGCAGGTCTTGTGGGTCATGGAGACGCCGGCGTCCGCCCCGCAATAGACGTGCTTGGCGCCCCAGCCGTGCAGGGTGACCAGAACCCCGTACAGGTCCTTGCCCTTGGCGGTCAGCACATACTCGTTGCGCGGCGGCCGCTCCGAATAGAGCCGCGGCTCAAGCACCCCGTGCTGCACCAGACTCTTCAAACGCGCCGCCAGCACGTTGCGCGCCACGCCCAGCCGCTCCTGCCACTGCTCGAACCGGCTGACCCCGTTGAAGGCGTCGCGGATGACCAGCAGCGTCCACGGATCGCCGATCACCTCCAGCGTGGCGGCGATCGAGCAGCTCTGGCGAGAATAGTCTGCGGTGCGTCCCATGGGCGCAAACGTGACCCCACGTCAGCCTTTTGGCAAGAGGGTTGCCAATCTGAACGGACTAGGTCAGTCTTGTTTGGCTACGGACACGCGGCGATCCCGCTCGCGGCGTTTCCCGATCCCTCGACTGGGGCGGAGGGTTTCGGCCTTCCGCCCTCTCCTTGCTCGCGATACTCCGGACGCATGACCCAGCAGACGCTTGCCGAGGCCCTGACCCTGACCGACGACGGGGCGGGCGGCTTCACCACCCGGCTGGACGGCGGCTTCTCCAATGCGCCCCAGTCCGCACCGCAGGAGCGGGGTGCGCCCTTCGGCGGCCTGATGGCGGCGCTGGCGGCGGGCGCCATGCGTCAGGGCCTGGGCGTCGAGACGCCGCTGCAGACCCTCACCATCCAATACCTTGCCGCCGCCCGTTTCGAGGAGGCCCGATTCACGCCCGTCCTGAACCGCGGCGGCCGCAACGTCGCCTACGCCTCGGTGGTCGGCGGCCAGCCCGACCGCCCCGCCATCCAGGCGATGGGCACCTATGGTCGCGATGTCGCCGGTCCCGTGCTGACGCCCCTGACCGCCTCGCCCACGCCCGTCGACACGCTCGAGCCGACGCCCCTCGATCCTGCCTTCGGCCCCTGGTTCACCCGCCACATCGACTACCGCTTTGTCGCAGGGCCTCGCCTGTTCGGCGACAACGCCGGCCGCACGCCTGAACTCGGCTGCTGGATGCGGACCACCGACGCGGCCCCTCTGGACGAGGCGCGGCTGCTCTTCCTCCTCGACGGCCTCTACCCGACCTATTTCACCGCCCTCCCGGCCCCGCCGGTCATCTCCGCCAGCGTCGACCTGCGCGCCGACCTGCTGACGGAGATCACCCCGGACCTGTCGCCGGAGGGTTGGGCCTATTTCCACTTCACCAGCCGCGACGTTGGCGGCGGCTGGGCCGTCGAGGACGGGGTCGCCCACGCCCCCGAAGGCCGCCCCATCGCCCTGGTCCGCCAACGCCGCAAGCTGATGCCGAGCCGCGGCCCTACTTCCTGACGTAGCGGTTCAGGAAGGCCAGATAGGCCTCCTGCGCCGTGATCCGGTTCTCGCGCCGCTGGAAGCCGTGGCCCTCGTCGGGGAACAGCACGTATTCGACCGGCACGCCGTTGGCCCGAACGGCCGCGACGATCTCCTCGCTCTCGACGGGCAGCACCCGCGGATCGTTGGCCCCCTGAACCACCAGCATGGGCCGGCGGATGCCGGAGGCGTGGAACAGCGGCGAGATGCGCCGGTGCCGCTCGCCGTCCGTGGCCGGAACGCCCATCTCGTCGAACAGCGCGTCGCGCTGCGCGCCCCACCAGGCCGGAATCGACTCCAGCGTCCGCACCCAGTTGGTCACGCCGTAGATGTTGATCCCGGCGTCGAACGCCTCCGGATGGAAGGCCATGGCCGCGGCGGTCAGGAAGCCGCCGTAGGAGCCGCCCATCACCGCCACCTGGTCGTCGGCGACCCAGTCCTGCTGGCGCAGCCAATGCCCGGCGTCGACGATGTCCTGCAGGTCGGCCTCGCCGTGGGCGCGGTCGTCCATGTGGAAGAACGTCTTGCCGTAGCCCGACGAGCCCCGGTTGTTGGCCGCCAGCACCGCAAAGCCGTGGTTCACCAGATGCTGGATCTGGGCTGAGTAGCCGCGGGTGCTCTGCCCGCCGGGGCCGCCGTGGGTCAGCACGATGGCCGGGGCCGGGTTGGCCGCCGAGGCGCCCTTGGGCCGGTAGAGGACGCCGGGAATGATCGTCCCGTCGGAGGCGGCGTACCGGACTACCACCGACCCGACCAGATCGGCCTCGTTGATGGCCTGGTTCAGCGCGGTGAGCAGCCGCCGCGCCTGCCCCGTGGCGAGGTCGGCCGTCCAGACGTCGTTGGGCGAGGTGTCTGACGAGACGGTGAAGGCGATGCGCGTCTCATCGGCGTTGTAGCGGATCTGGCCGATGCTGCCGGCGGGCATGCCGTTCAGGCGGACCGGCTGGCCCGTCGCCGTGTCGAGCAGGGTCAGCTCCGTCGAGCCGTCCGCGTTCAGCGCCCAGACGCGATAACGGCCCGAGGGCGAATAGCTGACGAACTCCACATCCCAGTCGGCCTGGATCAGCGGGGCCTTGGCGCCGGTGGTCAGGTCGTGGGTCCAGGCCTGCCAGAACTCGCCATGCTCATTGGTGCCGTAGACCAGCTTCCGGCTGTCGGGCGTGAAGGCGTAGGTGGCATGGGCCACATCGCCTTCGTGGGCGGTGACCAGGCGCGGCTCGCGGTCGCCCTGCAGGTCGACCAGATAGACGTCGCTGTCGGCGCTGGTGACCGGCTTGTCGATGGCCAGCCAGCGTCCGTCCGGCGAGACATCGGCGATCAGCACGCCCGGGTTCTCGAACACCAGCCGGCTCTCGTAGGTGTCGGCGTTATAGGCGTAGAGATCGAAGACCTCCGGATCGCGGACGTTGGACGTCACCCAGAAGATGTCCCGGGCCGCGTTCCAGCCGAGCAGGTCGGCCTTCACCGCCTCGCCCGGCGTCAGGTCGCGCACCGTGCCGTCCAGCTCGCGGACATAGACGTGGGTCAGTTCGCTGCCGCCGCCGCCGCTGTCGGCCATGAGCAGCACGCGGTCGTCGTTCGGGAAGTAGCTGACGCCGCGCGTGGCCACCGTCGTCGAGGCGCTGAGCGCGACCGGCTCGCCACCGTCGATCGGCAGGGCGTAAGCGTTGAAAACCCCCGTCTGGTCGCTCGAGATCAGAACCGAACGGCCGTCGGTCGAGAACGCGAGCCCGGCGGGACTGGACATGCCGTAGCTGCGGGTCTGGAAGAACTCGGCGGCGCTGTAGGTGCGGTGCGCATCGGTTTCGACGGATGTCCCGACAGCCGGTTCGGCCCATGCCGGCGCGGCGACCAGAGGCGCGGCGGCGGCGAGCGCCAGAACGGACGCCATGCTGGCGGTGGTGAGTTTCATCGGTAGCCCCTGTCGATTGCTGGTGGTCATCGTCAGAGGAGGCAGGGGAGTGTTTCAGATGCGACCTGTCGCGGATTTAACCTCGGCCGCCACGGCGTTCACTCCAGCGGGTCGCCGCGCAGGGCGATCAGGGGAATGATGATCTCCTCCTCGTCGTCCAGATGCCGGCTCAGCTGGGGAGCGGCGAGAGCGAGCACTTCGGCCAGCCGTTCCACGCGGTCGCCCGCGTCGGCCGCGCCGCCGACGACCGCCTGATGCAGGGCCCGTCCGGTCTCCACCATCGCCTCGATGTGGGTGTGAATGGCGTCGTGGTCGCGGTCCAGCAGGTCGATGCCCGCCGCGATCCGCGGCTCCAGCCTCCGCAAGGCCGGGAAATAGTGGCCGCTTTCGATCCGGTGGTGGCCATCGAGGTGCTGCAGGAACTGCTGCAGGGCCGGGATCAGAGCCTGATGTAAGGTCCGGACATCGAACTGATCCGTGCGCCAGGCGCCGATCATCGCCCCCATCTCTGTCTGATGCGCGCGAAACCCGCCGTGCATGTGCAGCCAGCGGCGGGCGGTTGGATGCAGCCCGCCCATGGTCCAGCGCTCGCGCGGGAAGGATTGGCTCAGATACAGGAACTCGTCCGGCAGGCCGCCACGTGACGCGAGCGCCAGCGGATCGTCCGGCTTGTCAGGCAACGGCCGTCGTCGACTTGATGAAGCCGCCGCCCAGCAGCCGGTCGGCGTCAGCCGGATCGTACAGGGCGCAGGCCTGTCCCGGGGCCACGCCTTCCTCGCCGGTTTCGAAGGCGACGGAGACCGCGCCGTCGATCAGTGACAGGCGGGCGGGAGAGGGGGGGCGGGTCGAGCGGACGCGGGCCAGCACGGGGGCGCCCGCCTCCGCGGCCGCCTCGATCGAGGGCGCGTCGCCCAGCCAATTGGTTTCGTCGAGCGTCAAGCCGGCCGTCAGCAGGGCCTCGCGCGGGCCGACGATGACGTGGCGCCGGGCCGGATCGAGCTTCGTCACGAACAGCGGCTCGCCCACGGCGACGTTCAGGCCGCGGCGCTGGCCGATGGTGTAGTCCGTAATGCCCGAGTGCGTGCCGAGAACACGACCGTCCATGTGCACGATCTCTCCGGCCTCGCGTCCCTCCGGGCGCAGCTTGTCGATCAGCGTCCGGTAGTCGCCGTTCGGCACGAAACAGATGTCCTGGCTGTCCGGCTTGGCGGCGATGCGCAGGCCCAGCTCGGCCGCTACACCCCGCACCTGCGGCTTTTCCAGATCGGCCAGCGGGAAGCGCAGGTAGTCGAGTTGCTCAGCCGTTGTGGCGAAGAGGAAATACGACTGGTCGCGCGAGTGGTCCACCGCCTTGCGCATCTGAGGGCGGCCGCCGACGACGGAGCGGCGCACATAGTGGCCGGTCGCCATCGCCTCGGCGCCCAAATCGCGGGCGACGTCGAGAAGGTCGCGGAATTTGACCGTCTGGTTGCAACGGATGCACGGCACCGGCGTCTGGCCGGCGAGATAGGAGTCGGCGAACTGGTCGATCACCGCGTCCCGGAAGCGGCTCTCATAGTCGAGCACGTAGTGCGGGATCCCCAGCATCTCGGCGGCGAGCCGAGCGTCGTGGATGTCCTGGCCGGCGCAGCAGGCGCCCTTCTTCTTAAGCGCCGCACCGTGGTCGTAGAGTTGCAGTGTCACGCCAACGACATCGTAGCCGGCCTTGTGCAGCAGCGCCGCCACGACGGTGGAGTCCACGCCGCCTGACATCGCCGCCACAACGCGCGAGCCGACCGGCAGCCCGACCGCCGCGCGTGCGGCCTCGACCGCCGCGTCCATGTCGGCGCGGGCGATGGTCGGAACCGGGCAGATGTCTTCTGCGAGCGTCATGGCGCGCTATCTAGTGCGAAAGCCGCGCGATTTCGAGGCCGACGGAAAAACAGGCCGAAACGACAACGGCCGCCCCCGTCGCCGGGAGCGGCCGTCGCATCTTCGGGGAATGGATTTAGCTGCCGCGACCGTAGTGCTGGATGCGGGTCGTGCGCAGACCCTGCATGCCCCACTTGTCGATCGCCTTCTGCCAGGCGAGGAACTCCTCGGCGGTCAGGCGGTAACGCGCCAGCGCGTCGTCCAGGCTGATCAGTCCGCCGCGAACGGCGGCCACGACCTCGGCCTTCCGGCGGATCACCCAGCGGTCCGTATTGGCCGGCGGAAGATCGTGAAGGGTCAGGGGCGTGCCCGTCGGGCCGACCACGTACTGTTCGCCTTGATTGTTAAGGCGTCGCTCTTGCAACATGGGCTTATGCCTCATTGACCACCATCACTATGGTTCGAACCGTAGCGGTCGGCGGCTAAGGGCCGTTTAAGCGTCGTGGTGAAGGAAAACCTAAAATGGCCTTCCCCCACAGGCTCAATATTCAACAAAGACTTCATTGAGGTTTACGACCCCTTACCCAGAGATCAGCGTTTGATGCTGATCAGTTCGGCCAGCATCTCGTCTGCGGTGGTGATGATCTTGGAAGAGGCGGAGTAGGCGCGCTGGGTTGTGATCAGGCCGGTGAACTCGGCCGACAGATCGACGGTCGAGGCCTCCAGCTGGGAGGAGCCGATGGTGCCGGCGCCCCCGGTTCCGGCGGCTTTCAGATTGTAGGTGCCGGATCCCTGGCTGACCCGGAAGGCGTTGCCGGTGGACTCCAGCAGCGCATCGGGGCTGGGGAAGGTGGCCAGCGCGATCTGGGCGATACGGCGGGTCACGCCATTGTCGAAGATGGCGGTCACGAATCCCGTGTCGTCGATCTTGACCTCCGACAGGTTGCCGAAGGCGGTGCCGTTGGTCAGCACCGCCTGGACAACCGAGGCGCTGTCGTATTGCGTCAGGCCGCCGGCCGAGGCGGTCAGATCGAAGGCCAGAACCTGGTCGTCGATGCCGAGGCCCGCGGCCCAGTTGAACTCGCCGGCGGCAGGCGCGCCGCTGTCGGAGGCGCCGAAGGTCAGGGTCGCGGCCGCGGGGTCGGGGAAGAGGGCGGCGGCGCCCATCGCTTCCATCGCAGCGACGTCGAGCCGTCCGTCCTGGGTGAAGGCCACCAGACCGGTCTTGAGCTGGCCATTCGAGAGGCCCGCGCCGGTTGCGACGTCGGACTCGGGAATGGCCCGGATTTCCGCATACCACTGGTTCGGGACCGTGCTCTTCAGGAACGACAACGCGATGGTCCGCTGGCCGCCTTTGGAATCCGACACAGGGATGGTGAGTTCGAAGTCGGGCTTCACGCCGTCACCGGTTTCGGGATCCCACATCGACATCGAGTTGGTCGCGGGATCATAGGCGTTGGCGCCGACCGGCACGGCCGCGGCGTCCGCCGCCTCGGCGGAGATCGCCTGGCTGGACTTGATGTTGGCATTCAGCTGCACCCGGGTGGTGGGCTCGGCCGTACCGCCGACGGAACCGACGTTGATGGTGCGCAGACGGTTCAGGTCGGACGGATCGGCGTTGATGTTGCCGTCGGCGTCGACCGGCCAGCCCTGCAGGTAAAGGCCGGCGGAGTTCTTCAGATAGCCCAGGTTGTCGACGCGGAAGGCCCCCGCGCGGGTAAACAGGCGAGCGTCCGTGACTTGCAGGTTCTCAGCTTTCTCGGTGACGACGAAGAACCCTTGGCCGGCGATGCCGAGGTCGGTGTTGGACGTTGTCCGCTGCAACTGCCCGGCCTGGCTGGTGTAGTGGCGGGCGCTGGCCAGTACGCCGCCCGCAGAGTAGCCCGCGCCGGTGACCTGGCTGTTGATCACGGTCTGGAATTCGGCGGCCGAGCGCTTGTAACCGACCGTATTCACGTTCGCGATGTTCTGGGAGATGGCCGCGAGGGCGGCGGAGTTGGCGGTCAGGCCGGACACGCCGGCCAGAAGTGCGCTGTTGATGCTCATGGCGCGGGGCTCCTTACGAGAACAGTTTCAGGGGGTTGAGCGACGAGGCAAGCGAGGCCAGCAGGCTCTCGTCCTCTTCGTCGGCGGGAGAGGGAGTTCCGGCGGTGCGTGCTTCCTCGAGCGCGATGACGCTGGACATCGGCACGATCGAGTTGCCGACCGTCAGGTAGGTCTCGCCGTCGTACATCTCGACGCCGGTGATGCGGCCGCGGGTCAGGACCTGGGCGTCGATGGCGCCGCCGGCGGCGTCCTTGGCAACGACCTTCAGCGTATAGACTTGGCCCTCCTGGCCGTCGTTGCCGCTGGTGGCCTCGCCGTCCCACGAGAATTCGTGGACGCCGGAGGTCTTGTTCGGGGCGTCGCCCGACCAGACGACATTCCCCGAGCCGTCCAGCACCTCCAGCTTCACCGAGGCGGCGTTCGTGGCGACTTCATAGCTCCACCCGGCCTCGCCGTCGGTGAACTTGGTGGCGGTCCAGGCGGCGGTGGCGTCCTTGCCGATGTAGTTGGCGGCGCTGGCCAGACCGCCGCCCCCTTGCGCCGCGACAAGGCTCTTAAGCAGTTCGTTGGTCAGCAACTGCTGCTCGACCCCGGCCATCTGCGTCAGCTGGGCCGTGAATTGGTTGGAGTCGACCGGCGACAGCGGGTCCTGGTTCTTCAGCTGCGAGGTCAGCAGGGCCAGGAAGGTCTCGAAATTCGACGCCAGCATGGTCGTGCCGGCGTTGATCCGGTTGGTCGCGTTGTTGGCGGTGGTGACGGCGTCAACCATCGGTCAGACTTTCATGTCCACGCCCGCGGGCGAGAGGGAGAGCGCCAGCCACTGCGGCGGCTGGGCGACATCGGTTTCGGTGTTCAGACGGGCGGCGGCGGCAAAGGCGCGGTTCGATCCGTGCCGGGCGTCCTGACCCCTGTCGAAAGCGCTGGAGCCGCTGTCGCGTTCGGCGAACTCGAAGGCGTCGTCGGCGAGATGGAAGCCCGCGGCCTCCAGTTGGCGACGCAATTCGTCCGCCCGGCCGCGCAGGTCGGTGGCCGCCGCCGGGTTGTCGAACGCCAACCTCGCGGTCAGTCGGCCCTCGGTGTCGACGTCCAGCTTGACGTCCACCCGGCCCAGTTCAGCCGGCTTCAGCGTGATCTCGAAGCGGGTTGAACGACCCTCAAGCTTGCGCAGGATCTGCGCGGCGATCTGCGCCGTGGCGTCGACGGTGGCGCGGGAAAGGGTCGAGAGACTGTGCTCCCGCGCCGGGGCGGGGGCTTCGGTCTGGGTCGTCGCGGATCCGCCCGTCGCGCCCTCTTCCGGGGCCGGGACGGAGGCGTCAGCCTGCGGAGCGGTTCCCGTCGGAGCGGGCGGCGGCGTGGGTTTTGCCGGCTGGTCCGTCGGCGTGGCAGGCGATGACGCTGCCGCACCGAAGGCCTTCGCGTCCGCCGAAGACGGGGAAGGCGCGGAAGGCGCGCTCCCGTCGAGCGGCTTCGAGGTGCGTTCGGCCAAGGCGCGGAGCGGCGGCGGCGCCGGTTGGAGCGAAGCCGCCACAGCTCCCGGCGGCCTGATCGGATCGCCGGTCGGCCCGGGCGGGGCGAGATCTATGGAGTCGCCCTCGGTGGTGAGGGGCAGGGTGATGTCGCCCACTGCCGCGGGCAGGATTTGCGGCTCGGAATTCTTGCCTTGGGTCGTGCCTGGCAGCACCTGCGGTTCCTGGGCCTTGACGACGGGCGTTCCCGGCAGGACGAGCGGCTCTGGATCCTTGGACGGCGCCGTTCCCGGCAGGACCTGCGGCTCAAGAACCTTGCTGCCAACGGACCCCGGCAGAACCTGCGGCTCCGGCGCCTTCACGACCGTGCCCGGCAGAACCTGCGGCTCGGCATCCTTGCTCACGACGCCGCCCGGCAGCACCTGGGGTTCCGGAGCCTTTGCGTCCACGGCCCCCGGAAGGACAAGCGGTTCGGCGTCGGCGATCTTTTCGGGATCGGACGACTCCGTCGGCCGCTCCGGGTCGGTCGTCGGCCGGGCGCTCTCGCCGGCGTCCGAACGGAGCGCGGCTAGCAGCCCCCGGAAGCCGGACGCCTCGTCACCTCCGGACGGCCCCCGCGGGGTCGCCGGCAGGCGGGACGCGATCATGGCGAGGACGGCTTGAGCGGACATGGTCCCGAGGGGCGTCGCCGGAGCGATGTGGCTGGGGCGCCTGCTGCGCCGAACATTCGGATGATGCGGCGCAAGTCGTGGGCCACTTCACGCTCGGCTCACAATCTCCTGAAAAGAAATGGAAAACTCGCCGAGACATGACCAACGGATCGGGCGGCGCACGGTCGATTATTGCCGTGTGGAGACGTTTCTTGCCCGGCGCCGCCCGCCGGGCCGAGAGCCGCGTCATCTGGCCCGCGGTTTGCGCCCCTCGTCGGTCATGACCCAAGCGCGAAACGCGATCTCGCGAAATTACAGTGACTTGACCGGACGGCTGCATCCCGCCGCCGGGCAAAAAGCGCGCATCGGCTGGCAGGCCTTGCCGGGCGCCGCCGCATCGGAGGCCTCCGCATGTCGCTGAACGCCATCATGAACACGGCGACCAGCGGCCTGTCCGCGGCGCAGACCCAGCTCCGCGTCGTCTCGGACAACGTCTCCAACGTCAACACCCCCGGCTACGTTCGCAAGATCGCGGATCAGGTCACTCTGACGAGCCAGGGAATGGGCGCCGGGGTCGAGGTCGCTCGCATCCGCCTCGCGACCGACCGCTTCCTGCAGGCCGCCAGTCTGAACGCCGGCGCCGAGGCCGCACGGCAGGGCGTGCGCTACGAACTCTATGACCGCATCCAGTCCCTGTTCGGCGACCCGGGCGGCGACAGCGGCTTCTTCTCGCAGGTCGACGGCGTGTTCTCCGCCTTCGCCGCCAGCGCCGAGGATCCGACCTCCTCGCCGCGCCGGCAGGATGCCCTGTTCCGCACCCAGGCCCTGTTCGACGAAGCCGGCCGGATTGGCGAGCAGATACAGGCCGTGCGCGAGGACGCCGATGGCCGGATCCAGAGCGCGATCGAGAAGGCGAACAGTCTTCTGCAGCAGATCGAGGGCCTGAACCTCGAGATCGCCCGCGCCACGGTCGTGAATGGCGACGCCTCCGGCGCGGAAACGGCGCAGGCGGCCCTGATCGGGCAGCTGGCCGAACTGATGGACATCCGGGTCTCGGTACGCCCGGTCGGCGGGGTCTCGATCCGCACAGGCGCCGGAACCCTGCTGGCGGGAGAGGGCGCGGCGACGCTCAGCTATACGCGTGCGGGCACCGTCACGAGCGAAACCGCCTTCAACGAAATCTGGGTTACCGAACCGGGCGGGCAAAAGCGTTCGTTACTGGACAGCGTGGTGTCGGGCGAGATCAAGGGTCTGGTCGAGTTGCGCGACGTTGAGGCCCCAGCGACCGCGGAACGGCTGGCCGAGCTGGTCGCCCACGTCGCTGACGAACTGAACCGCGCTCACAACGCCAACAGCCCGGTCCCGGCCCCGACCAGCCTGACCGGCCGCAACGTCGGCCAGACGTTCGAAAGCGCCATTGCGGGCTTTGCGGGCCAGACCACGATCGCCGTTACCAATGCGGCGGGCGTCATCCAGAACCGCGCCGACATTGTCTTCAGCGGCGCCACGATGACGGTGAACGGCGCGGCCGCGACTCCCGCGACCTTCCTCACGGTGCTCAACGCCCAGCTGGGCGGCGGGGCGACCGCCAGCTTCGTCGACGGCAAGCTGACTATCGCGGCCGGCGGGAGCAACGGCGTCGCCATCGCCGACGATCCGACCAGCCCGTCGGCCAAGTCAGGCCGGGGCTTCTCGCACTATTTCGGGCTCAACGACCTGATCTCGACCGATCGCCCGGCCTTCTACGACACCGGTATGACGGCGGCCTCTCCCCACGGGTTCACGGCGGGCGAGGCCCTGAGCTTCCGGTTCACGGGTGAGGGCGGATCGAAGCTGCGCGATATACAGGTTTCGATCCCGGTGGGCGGCACGGTCGGCGACCTGATCACCGCTCTGAACGATCCGGCGACGGGCGTGGGTCGCTTCGGGTCGTTCGCCCTCGCGGCGGACGGATCGCTGGGTTTCACCGGCTACGGCAATCCCGCGCCGACGATGAGCGTGCTTGAGGACACGACGATCCAGGTTCCGTCAGGGGTTTCGGTCACAGAGCTGTTCGGGATCGGCGGCGGCGTCCGGGCGTCCCGCGCCGACGGCTTCTCGCTGCGCGCCGATATTCGCCAGAGCCCGGCGAAACTGGCGCTTGCCCAGCTGAACCTTTCGGTCGCTGTCGGAGCGTCGGCGCTGAGTCCGGGCGACGGACGGGGCGCGCTGCTGCTGGCCGACGCCGGCGAGCGCGCAGCCAATTTCGCGCCGGCCGGCGACTCCTCAGGCGGTTCGATCTCCGTCTCGCGCTACGCCTCCGAGCTGTCGGGCGAGATCGGCGGCAAGGCGGCCGCGGCCAGGAATCGCAACGACACGGCGGCGGCGCTCGCGACGGAGGCCTCGGCCCGGCAGACCGCTTATGAAGGGGTCAATCTGGATGAGGAGCTGGTGCTGATGACGACCTATCAGCAGGCCTTCAACGCGTCGGCGCGCCTGATCCAGGCCGCCAAGGACATGTATGACACGCTTCTGGGGATGGTCTGATGAACCGCGTCGCCACGTTCGGAAACTATCAGTCGGCCCTGCTGGACCTGATGAAGGCCCAGACTCGCGCCGCCGACGCCCAGGAGCGTGTGTCGACGCAGAAGAACGCCACGGACCTCAGCGGCTTCGGCCGGCAGTCGGAGACCCTGACCGCCCTGAAGGGCGCGCAAAGCCGCATCCAGGGCTTCATCGACACATCGAAGGCCGTCAGCGCCCGGCTGACCACCCAGAATCTGGCCATGACCCAGGTGAGCGACGGCATCGCCGGACTGCGGGAGGCCGTAGGCAGCGTGCTGGCCACGGACTCGGCCGGTTCGCTGATGCTGGAGCTGGAAGGTCATTTCCAGGCGATCCGCGGCGGCCTGACGATGCGGCACCATGGGGGCTATCTGTTCTCGGGCGCCTCCACCGCCACGTCGCCGGTGACGGCCGGCACCCTTGGCGAACTGGCGGCCGCGCCGGACGTGGCCTCGGTGTTTGTCAATGACACGCTGAAGACCGCCAGCCGGGTCGCGGAAGGCACAACGCTCGAGACCGGCTTCCTCGCCGATGATCTCGGCAGCGAGGTCTTCGAAATCCTTCGGGACATCCAGATCTTCCACACCGGCGTGAACGGTCCCCTCACCGGCAAGGTGACCGAGGCGCAGAAAACCTTCCTCACTGACCAGCTGGCGCGACTGGAACAGGCCGCAACGGGCGTCATCGACAAGATCGCCAAGACGGGATCGATCGCCAACCAGGTCGACAACATCACCACGGGCCACGAGGCGCAGCTGGGCTCGTTGGACGAACTGGTCTCGAACCGGACCGACGCCGACATGGCCGTCGCGATCACCGATCTTCAACTTTCGCAGGTGGCCATTCAGGCGTCGGCGCAGGTGATCTCTCAGCTCAGGCAGGTCTCGCTTCTCAACTATTTGAGGTAGCGCGACAAATCGCCTCCACGGCCATGCTGGACGCGCTGTTCCTGGCGGAACATAATGCGAACAATGGCTCAGATCGATCTCCGGCGAAAGCTGTCCATCCTCGCAGACGCCGCCAAATACGACGCCAGCTGCGCGTCATCAGGCACGTCGAAGCGCGACTCCGCGGGCGGCAGGGGCCTCGGGTCCACCGAGGGCATGGGCATCTGCCATGCGTATACGCCGGACGGACGTTGCGTTTCGCTGCTGAAGATCCTGCTGACCAATTTCTGCATCTACGACTGCGCCTACTGCATCAATCGGGCGAGCTCCAACGTGCCCCGTGCCCGTTTTTCGGTGGAGGAGGTCGTCGAGCTGACGCTGAAATTCTACAAACGGAACTACATTGAAGGGCTCTTCCTGTCGTCCGGCATTATCCGCTCGGGCGACTACACGATGGAGCAACTGGTGCGGGTGGCGAAGGACCTGCGCACCGAGCATGACTTCCGCGGCTACATCCACCTGAAGCTGATCCCGGAGGCTGACCCGCGGCTGGTCGAGGAGGCGGGTCTCTATGCCGACCGCCTCTCCGCCAATATCGAACTCCCCCGGGACGAGGCGCTGAAGCGGCTGGCGCCCCAGAAGAACGTTGGCGTCATCAAGAAGGCGATGGGCCAGGTCAGGCTGGCGAGCGAGGCGGCAAAGCCTGGCCGCCGGGACAAAGCCAAACCGCCGCAATTCGCCCCGGCGGGTCAATCAACCCAGCTGATCGTCGGGGCGGATGGAGCGCTCGACACCGAGATCATGGCCCGCAGCGCCTCCCTGTATGGCGGCTATGGGCTGCGCCGCGTCTACTATTCAGCGTTCAGCCCTATTCCGGACTCGTCGAGCGCCTTGCCGCTAACGAAGCCCCCGCTGATGCGTGAGCACCGGCTGTATCAGGCCGACTGGCTGATGCGCTTCTACGGCTTCTCCGCGCCGGAAATCGGCGAGGCGGCTACGGATGGGATGCTGGACCTCGCCATCGATCCCAAGCTGGCTTGGGCGCTGAACCGGCGGGAGCAGTTTCCTGTCGATGTGAACACCGCCCCGCGGGAGATGCTGCTCCGGGTGCCCGGGCTCGGCGTGAAGTCGGTGGACCGGATCGTTTCCGTGCGTCGTTGGCGCACGCTTCGGCTGGAGGACATCGCCCGTCTCTGCCGGGGCATCGACAAGGTGCGGCCGTTCATCACGGCGCTGGACTGGAGCCCGGGTGGGCTGACGGACGCCGTCGATCTGCGCGGAAGGATCGCGCCCGATCCGGCCCCGGTGCAGATGAGCCTGTTCTGATGCGTGTCGCGGCGCTCGCGGGAGAGATCGATTTCGGCGGCTGGCGCAAGGCGGCGAGGGCGTTCCGTCAGGCGGGCGTGACGCCGGAGCAGGCGGCGTTCCGCGTCGGAGCGGACGGCGATGGCCTGTTCGACGAAAGCCTTCCTCCGTCTGCGCCGGGCGCGCCGTCGTTCAGCGTCCCCAAGGCATTCGTCGACCTGGCGCAGGAGGTGATCCTGCATCGCTCCGCTGACCGTTTCGATCTGCTCTACCGGCTGCTGTGGCGGCTAGCCGCCGAACCGGACCTGATGCACGTAGTCACCGATCCCGACGTGGCCGACGCCGTGGAGCGGGCGAAGAACGTCAGCCGGGCCAGCCACAAGATGAAGGCCTTCGTCCGCTTTCGGCAGATGGAGGACGTGGCGGGTGAATGCTGGGTCGCGTGGTTCGAGCCGGTGCACCGGGTCGTGGAGAAGACGGCGCCGTTCTTCGTTCGCCGGTTCGCCTCCCTGCGCTGGTCCATCCTCACGTCCGACGGGTCGGCCTCATGGGACGGCGAAAAGCTGACCTTTGGCCCGTCGGCGACTCGCGACATGGCCCCGGCGGAGGACGAGATAGAGGAGTTCTGGAAGACCTACTACGCGTCAACGTTCAATCCGGCGCGGCTGAAGACAAGGGCCATGCAGGGCGAGATGCCACGGCGCTACTGGAAGAACCTGCCCGAGGCGGCGCTTATCCCGGAACTGGTGGCCCAGTCGGCGGTTCGAACGGAGGCCATGGTCGCCGCCTCCGCCCCCGAACCGAACGCCCGTCTCGCCAAGACGCTGTCGCGGTTGAATCGGGATCACGCCTTCGATGAAGGGTTCGTGCCTTCGACCCTGTCCGAACTCGATCAGGCGGTGCAGGCCTGCCGCCGATGCCCGCTGTGGCGCGACGCCACGCAGGGGGTTTGTGGGGAGGGACCCAAGCGGGCGAAGCTGATGATCGTCGGCGAGCAGCCGGGTGATCAGGAAGATCTCGCGGGCCACCCCTTCGTCGGTCCAGCGGGACGGGTGCTGGACGCGGCCCTGGACGAGGTGGGTATCGACCGGGAGGACGTCTTCGTCACCAATGCCGTCAAGCACTTCAAGCATGAGCCGCGCGGCAAGCGGCGACTGCACAAGACCCCGTCGGCAGGCGAAGTCAGCGCCTGCCGCTGGTGGCTCGATGCGGAGCGGCGGCTCGTCAAGCCGAAGGTGATCGTGACCCTTGGAGCGACGGCGGCGTTCGGCGTGCTCGCCCGCAAGGTGGCGGTGACGAAGGAGCGGGGCCGCGGCATCGATCTGACCGACGGCGCCAAGGCGTTGCTGACCGTACACCCCTCCTATTTGCTGCGCATTCCCGACGCTGCCGCCAAGGCCGCGGAGCGGGACCGCTTCGTCGCGGACCTCGAGCAGGCCAAGGTCCTGCTCTAGCGGCGAATTCACCGTGTCTGAACGAATACGGCCGGCCGGCGTTGTTCGGCTCTGCCCCAGCTTTGCCGTGGTCATACCGTAGGCAAATCGAACGGCGCAATCTAGGTAGGGGCATGGCCGCAGCGGACTTTCAGATTGACGAGGACGAGGGCCGCCTGACCCTGCGCCTGATCGGCGACTGGACCGCGACCAGCCTCGGCCGGATATCGCGCCGGCTCGACGACTCGCTGCATCAGCGCTGCGTCGACGCCGTCGATCTGAGCGAGCTCGGGCGTTTCGACACGGCCGGCGCCCTCGCCATCGTCCAGGCTAGCAACTGCGTCCTTCCGGAAACCGCATGGAAGCAGCGGCCCGAGGCGGGACGCACCTACGCCCTCGTCGAGCGGCTCGAGCGCGAGAGCGCGGGGCCGCCCCGTCGGTCGCCCGGCTGGGTCCGCGGCTTCGCCAAGGTCGGACGGGGCGTTCAGGACATCATCGGCGAGGCCACGCTTTCGATGGCGTTCCTCGGCCGGCTGATCGTCGCCGTCGGCGCGGCGCTGCGCCATCCCGGCCGCATCCGCTGGGCGGCGTGGTTCAGCCAGGGCGAACGCGCCGGCCTGGACGCCATACCGATCATCGCCGTGACGAACTTCTTCATCGGCGCGGTCATCGCCTATCTGGGCGCCAATATGCTGACCCAGTTCGGGGCCGCCGTGTTCACGGTCCAACTGGTCGCGGTCTCGGTGCTGCGCGAGTTTGCGGTGGTCATCACCTCGGTGCTGCTGGCGGGCCGGTCGGCCTCCTCCTTCGCCGCCGAGATCGGTTCGATGCGTATGAACCAAGAGGTGGACGCCATGCAGGTGATGGGGGTGAATCCCTTCCAGGCGCTGGTCATTCCCCGCCTCGCCGCCATGCTGGCGATGCTGCCGCTACTCACCTTTGTCGGCATGGTCGCGGGCCTGTTCGGCGGCCTGCTGGTGACATGGAACGAGCTGTCCTACGGACCGGCCTTCTTCGTGCAGCGGATCGCCGAGGACCCCAAAATGGGCACCCATCTCGGGGTCGGCTTGCTGAAGGCGCCCGTCTTCGCCGTGGTCGTCGCCGCGATCGGCTGCCGACAGGGAATGGCGGTGGCCGGCGACGTCGAGAGCCTCGGCCGCCGGGTGACCGCGGCGGTGGTGCAGGCCATCTTCGCGATCATCTTCCTGGACGCCGTGTTCGCGATGATCTTCCTGGAGCTGAACTGGTGACCGGGACGGCCAGAGCGGAAAACCTGATCGAGGTGCGGGGCCTGCTCAGCCAGTTCGGCGAGCGCGTCATCCACGAGGACCTCGACCTCGACGTGGAACGCGGCGAGGTGCTGGGGGTGGTCGGTGGGTCGGGCGCGGGCAAGACCGTGCTGCTCAACTCGATCATCGGGCTGAAGGAGCCCGAGGGCGGGTCCGTGCGGGTGTTCGGCCACGACATGGCGGACCTCAGCAAGGAGCAGTCGGCCGACATCGAACGCCGGACCGGCATCCTGTTCCAGCAGGGCGCGCTGTTCTCGTCGCTCAGCGTCATCGACAACGTCGCCTCTCCGCTGGTCGAGCACACGCGCCTGCCCAAAGATGTCATCCGCGAACTGGCCGAGATGAAGATCGCCATGGTCGGGCTCAAGCCCGAAGCCCACCACCAGAAGCCGGCCGAGCTGTCGGGCGGAATGCGCAAGCGGGTCGGACTGGCGCGGGCGCTGGCGCTGGATCCTGAGCTGCTGTTCCTAGACGAGCCCACCGCGGGTCTGGACCCGATCGGCGCGGCGGCGTTCGACGATTTGATCCGGCAGTTGTCCAACGACCTCGGCCTGACCGTCTTCATGATCACCCACGATCTCGACAGCCTCTACGCCATCACCGACAAGGTGGCGGTCGTGGCGGACAGGCGGATCGTGGCCAAGGCGACCGTCCAGGAGCTGGAACAGTCAGACCATCCCTGGATCAGGGAATACTTCCTCGGCCCGCGCGGCCGCGCCGGCAACAAGGCCGCCTGAGGAGAGCGGAGAGATGGAAAGAGACGCCCACTACGCCGCCGTCGGCATCGCCACCGTCGCCCTTCTGGCGGCCCTGGCTGTTTTCGCCATCTGGCTGGCCCGGCTGCAGTTCAACAGCGACTACGACGTCTACGATATTGTCTTCTACGGGCCGGTGCGCGGGCTGTCGGAGGGCGGCGAGGTGCATTTCAACGGCATCCGGGTCGGAGAGGTCACCGATCTGAACCTGGATCCGAACAAGGGCGACCAGGTGATCGCGCGCATTCGCGTGGACGGCACGACCCCGATCCGGGTCACCTCGCGCGCCCAGCTGGAGCCGCAGGGCATCACGGGTCTGAACTACATCCAGATCACCGCCGGCAATCCGAACAGCGCCATCCTGAAGACCCAGTATCCGGACAATGTCGTGCCGGTGATCCAGAGCCAGCCGTCGCCGATCGCGGAACTCCTTTCGGGATCGGGCACGGTGCTGGCGCAGACGGTGGATGCGCTGAACCGGATCAACCGGGTGCTGTCGGACGACAATGTGCGGTCGTTCTCGACCAGCCTGAAGAACATCGAGTCGTTGAGCACGGAGCTGGAAGCCCGCAAGGGCATGCTGCAGCAGCTGGAGCAGGCGCTGACCCGGGCCAACTCGGCGGTCGCCGAATACGAGGCGCTGGCGGTCAGCACGCGGGGCATCATCGAGGGCGACGGCCGCGAGGCGGTGGCCAAGATCAACGCGGCGGCCGAGGAGGCGCGGACCGCCGTGGCCGCGATCAACCGCATCACCACGGGGGCGGAGGGGCCGATCAACGAGTTCGTCACCACCGGCCTGCCGCAGATGCAGCAGGCGATCCAGGGACTCGACGAAGCCACCCGCTCGCTGGAGGGCCTGATCGACGAGGTGCGGACCAGCCCGCGCGAGTTCATCGGCCGCGGGCCGAGCAAGGAAATGGAGGTCCAGCCGTGATCCGCTCTTCGATCAAGTTCGCGCTTGCGGCGGCCGGCGCCCTCGCCGTGGCCGGTTGCGCCCTGCTGTCCTCGCCCGATCCGGTGCAGACCTACCGCTTCGGGGGACCGGCGGCGGCGAGCGCGGCAACCGAGGGCCAGACCGGCCTGCGCGAGGTCAACCTGCGGCGCGTCCAGTTCCCGGAGGCGGTCGAGGGCGACAAAATCCTCGGCGTTACCGGCACGGAGACGGCCTACATCAAGGGCGCGCGCTGGGTGTCGCCCGCCAGCGACCTGTACATGGAGAGCCTCGAGAACGCCTTCGCGGCGCAGGCCACGCGGGTGCGGCTGATCGGGCCGCGCGAGCTGATCCGGGGTGAGCGGTCGCTGGACATCGACGTGCGCGCCTTCGAGGCCCGCTATGACGCGCCGGGCGCGGTTCCGACGGTGGTGGTGACGGCGCGTGCCCGGCTGCTGGCGCTGCCGGACCGGACGGTGGCGGCGGAACGGACCTTCACGGTGCAGCAGCCGGCGGCGGCCAACCGGGTATCGGCCATCGTCGAGGCGTTCGATATCGCGGCGCGGGACCTGAACACGCAGATCGTCGACTGGACGGACGCCAACACGGGCTGATCAGAGCGGGGCCCGCAGCTCCGACAGACGGCTCTCGACCCGGGCGCGACGGGCCCTGGAGGCCGTCAGTTCGGCCAGCGCCCGGTCGATGCGGGCCACCATCTCGTCACGCAGGCGGAGCAGGCGCTCGCGGTCGGGTCGGACCTTCTTCGGGCGCTTGCCGGCGAGACCGAGCGCTTCGCTCCAGCCTTGACGCCAGTCGGCGACGCCGTCGTGGCAGGCCTTGATCGCTTCGGCGGCGCGGGCGTCGGCGTTCTGGGCGCCGCGGATCAGGGGCAGGGCGCCGAGGGCGGCGGCGCGGCAGGCGTCGAGCGCGGCCTTGCGGGCCTTCAGCGGATGCGGCGTATCCGGGTCGCCGTGGCCGGAGAGGCGGCGGGCGGCGGCGAGCAGGTACGCATCCAGCTCGACCATGGCGTCGCGGACGTCGGTCCAGGCGGTGTCGAGCGCGCCGGAGCGGCGGGCGGCGTCGTCGACGCGGGCTGTCAGGTCGGCGGCGGCCTCCGAGAGCGCGGCGGCGGCGCGGTGGAAGGTCTCACGGAAGGCCTTCAGGCGCTTGCCGTGGCTGTCGAACAGACCGGCGAGGCCTCGGCGGGGTTCGAGGGCCCCGGGGTCGAGGGCTTCGAGCACGGAACGGGCTCTTGTCAGCTGGCCGGCGGCCTCCGTCAGGTCGCCGGCGCGGGCGGCGGCGAGGGCCTGCTCGATCCGCTCGACGGCGGCGGCCCGGGCGGGCTCCGCGAAGGCGTGGGCCACGGCCTCGTCATAGGCCGCGTGGATCGCCTCGACGCGGGCGGCGTCGGGCGCGGGCGCATGGCCCTGCCAGCGGTAGGCTCCGTCCGCCATCACGTCCTCCCGGGCGCTACCGGCCGCGACGCGGTCGCGGCCTGCTTGAGCGCGTTCGGGGAAGTTTGACTACGCCTTGAGCCCTTCGGCAACGGTGTAGGTCGCCTCAGTCTTCGCGGCGACCTCCTCGAGGGTGACGCCGTCGGCCAGTTCGATCAGCTCCAGGCCCGCGCCGTCCGGCTTGACGTCGAAGACGCAGAGGTCGGTGATGATGCGGCTGACCACGCCCGTGCCGGTCAGGGGAAGGGTGCAGGCTTTCAACACCTTGGACTGGCCGTGCTTGTTGGCGTGATCCATGACCACGACCACGCGCCGGACGCCGGCGACGAGGTCCATGGCCCCGCCCATGCCCTTCACCAGCTTGCCCGGGATCATCCAGTTGGCGATGTCACCGTTCTCGGCCACTTCCATGGCCCCGAGGATGGACAGGTTGATGTGGCCGCCGCGGATCATGGCGAAACTGTCCGAAGAGCTGAAATAGCTGCTCTCCGGGATCTCGGTGATGGTCTGCTTGCCGGCGTTGATCAGGTCGGGATCGACCTCGTCCTCATAGGGGAAGGGGCCCATGCCGAGCATGCCGTTCTCGGACTGTAGGGTGACCTCCATGCCTTCCGGAATGTAGTTGGCGACGAGGGTCGGGATGCCGATGCCGAGGTTGACGTAGAAGCCGTCCTGCAGCTCTTTCGCGGCGCGTTCGGCGAGCTGTTCGCGGGTGCGGGGCATCAGGCTTTCTCCCTTTGGGCTGCCGCTTCGCTACTTGAGCCCGGCTCCCTCTGGCGGACGGTGCGCTGTTCGATGCGCTTCTCGGGCACGGTCTGGACAATGCGGTCGACGTAGATGCCCGGGGTATGGATGTTGTCCGGGTCGAGCGAGCCGGTGGGGACGATCTGTTCGACCTCGACGACGGTGACCTTGCCGGCCGTGGCCATCATCGGGTTGAAGTTGCGGGCCGTCTTGCGGAAGACGAGGTTGCCGCGCTCGTCCGCCTTCCACGCCTTGACGATCGACAGGTCGGCGACCAGGCCAGTCTCCATCACATACTGGCGGCCGTCGAACTCGCGGACTTCCTTGCCCTCGGCGACGAGGGTGCCGACGCCGGTGGCGGTGAAGAAGGCCGGAATGCCGGCGCCGCCGGCGCGGATGCGTTCGGCGAGCGTGCCCTGCGGGTTGAACTCGAGCTGGAGCTCCCCGGCCAGGTACTGGCGCTCAAACTCCCGGTTTTCGCCGACGTAGGACGAGATCATCCTGGAGATCTGGCGGGTCTCCAGCAGCTGGCCGAGGCCGAAGCCGTCGACGCCGGCGTTGTTGGAGATGACGGTCAGGCCCTTGGCGCCGCTGTCGCGCAAGGCGGCGATCAGATGCTCGGGAATGCCGCACAGGCCGAAGCCGCCGGACATGACGGTCATGCCGTCGAAGGTCAGGCCCTCCAGCGCGGATTTCGCGTCGGGGAAGATCTTCCGCATCGCTTCCTCTTGTTTTCACCACCTGATGAATATCGGCGGCCCTGTCCGGTCTCTACGGCGGCGGGACGGGCGGGGCAAGTCTCGGGACGGGCGTCGGTCGGAGAGGCGGATTTTACCCGGGTGAAATCCGCAAAAATCGATGTGGCACGGTCGGCAGAGTCGGCAGGGTCTGCAGAAATTCACTGTGGCAGAGTCGGCAGAGTCTACATCGGGGGGCTGAGGGGACGCGCCTGAAGCGGCGGGTCGGGGATTGGATTGTCAAAGACCAGCGAACGAACAGGCGCAGTATGCGCCCGCCGGTTTGTCCGGCGCGTCGACTGGTTTGAGAAAAGCGGATGTGGCTGAAAAGGCCGGGAGATTGCCGGACTATCGGACTATAATTCCGCGAATTGCCAGCGGAGCGTCAGGCTCACCTCCCCATCGGCGTCGCCGATGGGGAGGACAGGTCGATGCGAAGCAGCGACTGGTGGGGGCGGCGCGGGCCCAAAGTGATTGGCGCTCGACCGCCCCGCCTGCGACGCCCCCTCCTGACCGCTGACGCGGTCTGTCCTCCCCATTCGCCTGACGCGAATGGGGAGGTGAACGCGTTAACCTTTTTCTTCGCGTGAGGCGGGCGCGAGATGGTCAGGGGGCCGGGATGGGGTAAAAGGCGAGCCTTGGCGGATTCATGTTCGGGGGACGCGTTGCGGGCTGGCGTCAATACATTGACGGTGACCTTTCTGGTCGGGGTGGCGGCCGGATTGCTGCTGACTCCGGACGGACGCCAGTGGCTGCGCAATCCGACGGTGATGCTGGGCGACCGCGCCAACGCCTCGGCGCCGCCCGAAACCACGCCGGCCTCGCCGCCCGCGGCCGTGGTCGCCGCCCCGCCCGCCATCTCCGCCGTGACACCGCTGTCGGCGCGGCTGGCGCAGGGTCCGCTGCGCATCGGCGTGTTCGGGGATTCGATGGCCGACGGCCTCTACACCGGCCTTTACCGCGACCTGCGCGACCAGCCGAAGGTGACGGTGACCAAGTTCTCGGAGGTTTCGACCGGCCTTTCGCGTTACGACTACGTCGACATCCAGGCCAAGACGCAGCGGCAGATCGAGGAGACGCCGATCGACGTGGCGGTGATCCTGTTCGGCACCAATGACGCGCAGGGCATCAGCCTGGACGGGGTGATCCACGATTTCGGCACCGACGGCTGGAAGGCCGCCTATGCGACGCGGATCGACAATCTGGTGGCCATGCTGCGCAGCCGGGACGTGGCGGTCTATTGGGTCGGCCTGCCGCGAATGAAGAGCACCCGGTTCGACGGCCGCATGGCGCTGATCAACGACGTGGTCGAGGCGCGGATGCGGGCGCTGGGCGTACCGTATCTGGAGACCACCGCCCTGACCTCCAACGAGGAGGGCGGCTACGAGGCCTATCTGCCCAATGCGAGTGGCCGCAAGGTTCTGATGCGGGCCAACGACGGCATCCACATGTCGATGGCCGGTTACCTGCGCATGAGCGGCCCGGTGGCGGAGCGGCTGAAGCGCGACGCCGGGCTGGATCGGCCCGCGCCGACGCCCGTCCAGACTCCCGCCGCCTGAGCATGAAGCGGATCACGGCGGTCCTGGCATGGGGGCTGTTGGCGGCGCCGGCGCTCGCCGGGGGCGGGCAGGAGACGCCGTATGTTCCGGCGAGCCCGCCGGCGCCCGGAGCCGCGGTCTGTCCCGGCGGCCTGTGTCAGCCGGAAGCCCTGACGAGCCTGTTCGAGGCGCTGGCCGCAACCGAGGCGGGGACGCGGGAGGAGCCGGTCCGCATCCTGCAGATCGGCGACAGCCATACGGCGGGCGATCGCATCACCGGCAAGCTGAGGGCGGACCTGCAGCAGCGGTTCGGGGCAGGCGGGCGGGGCGGTCTGCCGGCGGGCGCGCCGCACGACGGCTACGCGCCCTATCAGGTGCAGCTGGAGACCCGCGGCTGGGCCGTGGAGCGGGCTCCGCTGCGCCCGGTCGCAGCGGGAGAGACAGGCCGGTTCGGGCCGGGCTCGGTCCGGGCGCTGGCCGCCCCGGGGGCGGAGCTGACGCTGCGGCTCGACCCCGGAGCGGAGGCCGGCCGGGTCGGAGTGTGCGGCTGGCCGCGGGGGCCGGGGGACGGACTTTCGATCGATGTCGGCGACGGCGAGCCGTGGCCCGTCGATCTGAACGGATCGGATGACGACGGGCCGGCCTGCTTCCGGATGGACCTTGACCGACCCGCGCCGGTGGTGACGCTGCGCGGCCGCGGGCGGGGCGTGGTCCTCGATTCGGTCTGGACGGAGCGGCTGGGACCGGGGGTGGTGGTGTCCAGTTTCGGGATGACCGGGGCGACGCTGGCGGACTTCGCCAGCCGCGACGAGCTGATGATGGACATGGCCATCGGCTTCCTGGCGCCGTCTCTGGTTGTGCTCGCCTACGGCACCAATGAAGGGTTCGATCCGGCCCTCGACCCGGCGGCCTATGAGCGGCTCCTGCGGGCCGAGGTCGAGCGGATGAGGCGGTTTGCGCCTTGGGAGGCTTCGATCCTGATCCTCGGCGCGCCCGACGCGCTGAAGAACGGGGTGGTCGACGGCTGCAGCGCCGACGGGCTGAGGGCCCCGCCGCCCACCCTTGCGATGGTCCGGGACGTGCAACGCCGGGTCGCCGCAGACATGGGTGTGGCGTTCTGGGACTGGCATGGGCGGATGGGCGGCGACTGTTCGGCGGACCGGCTGGCGTTGATGGCCGAGCCCTACATGCGCGGCGACCGGGTGCATTTCACCGGCGCCGGAGCCGACTGGATCGGCGGCGTGCTGGCCGACGACCTGCTGGCCGCCTACGAGGCGTGGAAGGCGGGGCGGGTCGAGAGCCGGGGGAGCGCCGGGTAGATGCTGTTCCCCACGCTGGCGTTCGGCGTCTTCTTCCTGATCGTCTATTTCACCGCCTGGTCGCTGGATCGCGAGAACGGACGGCGCAAGCTGTTCCTGCTGCTGGCCAGCTGGTTCTTCTATGCGCAGTGGGACTGGCGTTTCGTCGGCCTGCTGATCGCCTCGGCGATCCTTAACTGGGGCGTGGCGGCGCTGATCGCGCGCGACCGCGAGCGCCGGGCGGGGGCCAAGGGCGGCGGCTGGCTGGTCGGGCTCGGGGTCGCGGTCAACCTGCTGATCCTCGGCTTCTTCAAATACTACGGCTTCTTCGTCGAACAGGCGGGCGAGCTGCTGATGCGGTTCGGCTGGGAGCGGGACCTGCCGCTGCTGCAGATCGTGCTGCCGGTGGGGATCTCCTTCTTCACCTTTCAGGGCATCAGCTACGTCGTCGACGTGCATCGCGGGAAGACTCCGCCGGCGAAAAGCCTGCTCGACGTCATGCTGCTGATGAGCTTCTTCCCGCATCTGGTGGCGGGGCCGATCGTGCGCGCCTCCGACCTGCTGCCGCAGTTCGACCGGACGCCGCGGCTGACGCGGGTGATGGCCACGCACGGCCTGCTGCTGATCGTCTGGGGCCTGTTCAAGAAGACGGTGATCGCCTCCGAGCTGTCGACCAACCTGGTCGACCCGGTGTTCTTCGACCCGACGGCGTTCGGGGCGGTGGATATCGCGGCGGCGGTCTATGGCTATGCGGTCCAGATCTATTGCGACTTCTCGGCCTATTCGGACATGGCCATCGGGCTGGCGGCGCTGCTGGGCTATTCCTTCCCGCGCAATTTCGACCAGCCGTACCGGGCCAGTTCGATGCAGAGCTTCTGGCGGCGCTGGCACATCAGCCTGTCCAGCTGGCTGAGGGACTATCTGTATGTGCCGCTGGGGGGCGGACGGAAGGGGCTGTTCGCCAGCTGCATCAACGTCTTCATCACCATGGTGCTGGGCGGGCTGTGGCACGGGGCGGCGCTGACCTTCCTGGCGTGGGGCGCGCTGCATGGGGGCGTCCAGGTGATCGAGCGGTTGGGCCGGGCGGCGCTGGGGGACCGCAAGGTGGTTCCGACCGTGGTGGGCGTGCTGGTTACCTTCCATATCGTCTGCCTGGGCTGGATCCTGTTCCGGGCCGAGAGTTTCGAACTGGCCATGCAGATGCTGCAGGGTCTGGGACGGACCGGGCCGGTGGTCATGCTGACGCCGCTGCTGCTGACGCTGATCGTCGGCGGACTGGCCATGCATTGGCTGCCGCCGCGGGCGGTCGAGGGCATGGCGGAACGGCTGAAGACGGCCCCGTCGCTGACGCTGGGTCTGCTGATCGGCGCGGCCATTCTGCTGGTCGAGGCGGTGCGGCCCGAGGGCGTGGCGCCCTTCATCTATTTCCAGTTCTAGGGCGTTGGAGGGAGCATGACGAACTACCGCGACGATCCGCCGATCCCGCTGGAGCCGTTTCCGACGCTGCGGCCCGAGTCGCCGTTCCCGCCGCTGGCGGAGAGCGTCGCCGCGCCGGCCGAACCCGATCCCCCCAGCGACTGGATCGAGACGGCGGACGCCCACGATCTACCCACGCGGGAGAACGCTCTCGTGGCTCTGGGCCGGTTCGCCTTTCCGCCGGCGCCGCCGCTGGACGACGAGGGCGTGGCGGCGCGCGACCGGCGCTGGACCAGCCGGGCGGTGATGACGGCGGCGGCCTTCCTGCTGGTGTTCAACGCCGTGTCGCCGCTGAACTGGGCGCGGCAGCAGCCGCCGGGCTGGGTTCCGGAGACGGTGCGGCAGCTGTCGGAAGTGTGGGTCGCCCGGCTGGCGGTGTTCGCCGTCGACCAGCCGCGGCAGGGGCTGCGCGAGACCTGGGACGCGGCGCGGCGGGCGCGGTTCATCGGCCAGCAGCCGGCGGACGGCTCGACACCGGCGCGGGTTTCGTGAAACCTTGCGGTTGAGGCGGGCGCTCGCGTCGGCTGTGTGAAGCGGGGGCTTTGTCGATGAGGATGAACCGGCGGGTGGCGCTGGCCGGGGGGGCGGCGGTCGCGCTTGCGGCGGTCGGGGCGCGGGCGCAGCCTGGAGTGCGCATCCGCAAGGGCGCCGGCGGGCTGACCGCGACCAGCGATGACGTGGTCGCGCTCGGCGAGGCGGTGCGGATCATGAAGCGCCGCAACGACGGCCTGTCGTGGGCGCGGCAGAGCCAGATCCATCACCGGGATTCGCAGCACAACAACGGGCTGTTCCTGCCCTGGCACCGGCAGCAGCTGGTCCACATGGAGCGGATCGTGGCGAAGCTGACCGGTCACGACGGTTTCGCCATGCCCTACTGGGACTGGCAGGAGCACCGCTTCCTGCCGGACTGGATCAGCGGCCGGGAGTCGCCGCTGTACGAGCGCAACCGGGCGCGGGGCGTGGAGACGCTGGACTTCGCGGCGGCCCGCTGGGCAGAGTCGCCCTATACGGCGAAGCTGGCGTCGGACGACTTCGCGACCTTCTGCGGCAAGCTGCCGGAAGGGGCGGGGATGGTCGAGGGCTATGGCCACAACCACATCCACCAGCTGGTGGGCGGGCTGATGCGGCATCCGCGGACCTCGGCCGCCGACCCGCTGTTCTGGCTGCACCACGCCAACGTCGACCGGGTGTGGGCCACCTGGCACCGGAACCGGGGGCGGGACCTGTATCCGGCGGACTGGACGGCGCGGACGGTGACCGGCTTCGTCGATGTCGCGGGACAGCCGACGGGCGAGCTGCCGGTGGGCGGGACGCTGGAGACCCGGGCGCTGGGGTATGACTACGACCGGCTGTACCCGTTCCCGGTGTTCAGCGTGCTGGAGCAGGGGCCGCCGGGGGCGACGGGGCGGGTGCCCGTCGGCGGGCGAAGCTGGACCGTGCGGGCCGAGGGCGCGGGCGGGGGGCGGATGGGCCTGACCCTGCCGGATGAGGCCGTGGCGCGAATGCGCGAGGCCGACGACACCTTGATGATCAGCGGCGAGGGAGCGGTGGCGTATGAGCGGGAGGCGGCGCTGGAGGACCGGTCGCTGGAGATCCGCATGACCGCCGACGGACGGGAGCGGTCGCTGGGGTCGTCGCCGACCTTCGTGCATCTGCCCGAACCGGGGGCGGGGCATGCCGGGCATCGCGGGCCCTATGTGCTGCCGTTCCGCTTCGGCGAGGAGGTGCTGAACCTGCTGGCCTCGGGCGACGGGCCGGCGGCGGTGACGGTCTTCGCGGAGGACCTGGCGCCGGAGCTGGCGCGGCCCGCCGCGCGGGTGGCGTGGATGGAACTGACGCTGACGCTGACGGAGACGCGCTGGGCATGAGGGTCGGGGCATGAAACGGTTGAAGGTCGTTCTGCTGCTGGTGCTGGCGACGCTGGTCGCCGCCCCGATGGCGGGCTGCGCGCTGTTCCAGCAGGATCAGGAGCCGGCCTATATCCCGCCGCCGCCACCGCCGCCCCCGCCGCCGCCGCCGCCACCGCCGCCCCCGCCGCCCCCGATCGTCATGGCGCCCCCGCCGGCGGAGGCCGACATGTGGCCGGACGGGGTCGTGCCGATGTGCTTCCAGGCGCCGACGGACGACGACGGCTGGGCGCGGGACAAGGTCATGGAGGCGGCGGCGACCTGGGAGGCGGTGGCGAAGGTGGATTTCGACATCCGCGCCGACTGCGCCGACAGTCCGACCTCGGGGCCGCACCGGCGCATCCCGATCCGCATCGCCCACGATCCGGAGCTGTTCGCCTCGGCCAGCCATCTGGGGGTCAATCTGGTGCGGGGCGGGACCATCACGCTGAACGCGGAATACCTGGTCACCAACCGCATCTGCGGGCGGCGGGGCAGCGTGGGGCGCGAGGGCTGCTTCTACGCCGACGCCCTGCATGAGCTGGGGCATGTGCTGGGCTTTTCGCATGACCACGTCAGCCCGCGCGCGCCGGACTGCGTGGCCCGGATGAGCACGCCCGAGCCGGAGGTCGCCGACGAGACCTATTACGACGCGGCCTCGATCATGAACTACTGCAACCCCGAGCGCTGGAAGGGGCAGCTGAGCCCGGCCGACGTCTGCTCGATCCGGGCAGCCTACGGCGACCGGGAAGGGCGGCGGCCGAGCCGGGCCAGCTGCTACGCGATGACGGGAGCGGCGATGCAGCGGCCTTGACCGGCGGCGACGGGCGACCCTAGCGTGCCCCGCCCGCCGGACGGACCGGCGGCTGTGGGGTCTCAACATGCGTCATCGTCTTCTCGCCCGGGCCCTGCCCGCCTTCGTGCTGATCGCCGCCTTCAGCGGGCCCGTGGTGGCCCAGGACGGGCTGAGCTACCAGCAGCCGCCGGCGCCGATCGCGGACATTCTGGACACCAGGCCGACGCCGACGCCGAGCCTGAGCCCGGACCGGACCACGCTGGCGCTCTACGACCGGGCCAACCTGCCGCCGATCGCGGAGCTTGCCGAGCCGATGCTGCGGCTGGCGGGCTACCGGATCAATCCGCGCAACAACGGACCGGCGAACAGCCGGGTCAGCTGGCTGACGGGGCTGAGCTTCCAGCCCGTGGCGGGCGGACCCGCGCGCACGGTGCGGCTGCCGGAGGGCGCGCGCTTCACCTCGCCGGGCTGGTCGCCGGACGGCCGCTCGGTGGCCTTCCTGATGGACGCACCGACAGGGCTGGAACTGTGGGTCGCCGACGTGGCCACGGGGCAGGCCAACCGCCTGACCGACGCCCGGGTCAATGCGGCGGCGGGCGGGGCCTTCGACTGGACCCCGGACGGCGCCGCCCTGGTGGTTCGGATGGTGCCGGAGGGGCGAGGCCCCGCGCCGGACGTCACCCGGCCGCCGGCGGGGCCGATCGTCGAGGAGAGCATGGGGCGCACGGCCCCGGCCCGGACCTATCAGGACCTGCTTTCGAACAGCGGCGACGAAGCCTTGTTCGAGCACTATTTCACCTCGCAGCTGACGCTGGTTCCGCTGCAGGGCCGGGCGCGGACGATCGGCGAGCCGGCGATCCACCTCGGCGCGGGCGTGTCGCCGGACGGGCGCTACGTGCTGCGCACCCGGGTCAAGAAGCCCTACAGCTATGTGGTGCCGGCGGCGCTGTTCCCCGCCCAGGTTTCGGTCATCGACATGCAGGGCCGCGAGGTGCACCGCGTCGCCGACCTGCCGCTGCGCGACAACATCCCGACGCCGTTCGACGCCACCGCTCCGGGACCGCGGTCGGTCAACTGGCGCGCCGACGCACCGGCGACGCTGGTCTGGGCCGAGGCCCAGGACGGCGGCGATCCGCGCAACCCCGCCGAGGTGCGCGACCGGGTGTTCATGCTGGCCGCCCCGTTCACCGCCGAGCCGACACCGTTGGTCGACCTGAAGGAACGCTACGCCGGGGTGACTTGGGGCGACGCCGACACCGCGCTGGTCAACAGCCGCTGGTTCAACAACCGCCACGAGACGCGCTACGTGGTCGATCCGTCGAACCCGGGAACCGGGCGGGTGCTGCTCGAGCGCAACTATCAGGACCGCTACAACGATCCGGGCTCGCCGGTGACCGAACCGAACGAGGCGGGCTTCCCGGTGGCGCGGTTCACCTCCGACGGGCGGGTGCTGATGACCGGTCCCGGCGCGACTCGCGAGGGCGAGTATCCGTTCCTCGCGGCGATGGACCTGACCACCGGTCAGGCCGAACGGCTGTGGACCTCGGCGACCGGCGACTACGAGAGCATCGTCGGCATCCTCGACGACGACGCCCGGCGGCTGGTGACGCGGCGCGAGACCCGCAACGATCCGCCCAACCTCTACGTCCGCAATCTCGATGCGCAGGCGCCGGACGCCCTGACCACCTTCCCGGATCCGGCGCCGCAGCTGGCCGGCGCGACCCGGCAGCTGATCACCTACACCCGCGCCGACGGTGTGCAGCTGTCGGGCACCCTGTATCTGCCGGCGGGCTACGACAAGGACCGCGACGGGCCGCTGCCGCTGGTGATGTGGGCCTATCCGGCCGAGTTCACCGACGCCGCCGTGGCCGGGCAGGTGGTCGACAACGCCAACCGCTTCGTGCGCCCGGGCGGCTCAAGCCATCTGTTCCTGCTGACCCAGGGCTATGCGGTGCTGGACGATCCCTCGATGCCGATCGTCGGCGCGAACGGGGCCGAGCCGAACGACACCTATATCGAGCAGCTGCGCGCCTCGGCCGAGGCGGCGGTGAACGCGGTGGTCGAGATGGGCGTGGCCGATCGCGACCGCATCGCCGTCGGCGGGCACAGCTACGGCGCCTTCATGACCGCCAACCTGCTGGCCCACACCGACCTGTTCCGCACCGGCATCGCCCGCTCCGGCGCCTATAACCGGACCCTGACGCCGTTCGGCTTCCAGGCCGAGCAGCGCACCTACTGGGAGGCGACCGACACCTATACGGAGATGTCGCCCTTCACCTACGCCAACCGGGTCAACGAACCGATCCTGCTGATCCACGGCGAGGCCGACGACAACTCGGGCACCTTCCCCGTGCAGTCGGAGCGGTTCTATGCGGCGCTGAAGGGCCATGGCGCGACGGTGCGTTATGTAGTGCTCCCGCTGGAAGCGCACGGCTACCGGGCGCGGGAGTCGGTGGGCCACACCCTGTGGGAGATGACCCGCTGGCTGGACACCTATGTGAAGAACGCGCAGGCGCGGTAGGAGATGACTGGCTTGTCGGACGTTTCCACGACCCGCACCCGAGGAACGAGGGCCCTGTTGTCCATCCTGTGTGCGGCGTTTGTTGCGGGGTTTGCCTCTACGCCCCAGGAAGCCACGAAAGTCAGCGTTACGACGGCTGAGGTCGCCGCGTATGTTCGCGCCAACTGGGCACAATACGCGCCGCGAGTCGCGAGCGAACTAGGCACGGAGCAACTTCCTGAACTCGTCTCTCTCACTGTGACGGAGTGTGAGGTCTACCAGACTGCCGAGTGCGTCCTCGTTGCAAGGGTCAGCTTCGGAGACGAGTTCGTTGGACATACCTTCCGGAGCGCCTTTGCTCGAAACGCGGACGGCACGGTGACGGGGGCGATCAAGCTGAGTCACGACCGGACGCTTTGGCCGGCGGGTCTACGCCGCCGATTGTCATCCCGGACGCCGCGAAGCGGCGATCCGGGACGAGCGGGGCAGTCTTCTCACCTCCCGGAAATCGCCTGCGATTGTCCGGGAGACTGGTGACCGCCGCAGCGTGCCTGACCGGTCTCCCGGATAACTGCTGGCGCAGCTTCCGGGAGGACGGTGTTTGGAGTGGGCGCGTCCCGGATCGCCGCTTTGCGGCGTCCGGGATGACAAGGGGTCCGGGACCTGGAAGCAGAAAGGGCCCGGCGTCGCCGCCGGGCCCTTCGTCACGCAGGAGAGGCGCGGTCAGCGCTTCTTCGCGTCCGCGGCGTTGCCCGTGCCGCCGTCGGAGACGTCGCCGACGATGGGGTTTTCGGCCGGGGTGTGGTGCTCCCCCGAGGCCTCGCTTCGCGGTCGGCTCTGGCGCCAGGTGTCGAACTCCGCCGAGAATTTCTGACGCCGTTCGTTGCGCCAGTCGCTGTAATCCTTGTCGAAGGCCGAGAGCTGCTGCTGCCGCCAGTGCAGGTAGTCGGGCTCGAAGTCGTGGTGCTCATGGGTCTGGCCGCCCATGCCCCGGCCGGAGCCTTCCCAGATCTGGGCGCCCGGGGCGTAGCCGTGGGTAGCGTGACCCTGGCTCATGCCGCTCTGACCGCCGTAACTCTGGCCGCCATAGCTCTGGCTGCCGTAGTTCTGGCCGCCATACATCGGGCCGGCGTAGCCCTGGCCCATCTGCGAGCCGTAGCCGCCGTACTGGCCACCGGACTGGCTATGGCCGCGCAGGTCGAACGACTGGGCGCCCATGCCGCCGTAGCCCATCGAGCCCTGTCCCATCGATCCATGGCCCATCGAACTCTGGCCCTGACCGTAGTCCGACGAACCATAGCCCTGTCCGTGTTGCGGTCCCCCATACGCTTGGGAACCCGACTGATAGCCGGACGGGCCATAGGGGCCGCTGGAGCCGCGGTCGCCGCTGTACGGCGTCGACATGCCCTGCCCGTACTGGCTCTGCTGGTGCTGGCCATGGCCCCAGCCAGCGTCGCCGGAAGGCTGGCGATACTGATCATGCCCCTGACCGCGGAAGGCCTCGGCGGTGCGGCCGCCGTCGCCGCCGCCCCAGGTGCGGTATTCCTCGGGCCGATTCCGGCCGCCCCCGTCGCCTTCGCGCGACAGGCGGTCGTCGTGGTCGGGACGCCCCTGATGATCGTCATGACGGAAGGGATTCTGCATGGTCCTGCACTCCGTTGATTGGGGGTGCAAAACCGGACCTGATCGAGGATGTTCCGGCGAACGGCCGCGCTCACGAAGGTGTCAGCGCCGGCAGTGGCGGTGCAACATTCCTGTTGCGCGCGCGTAGGTTATCTGGCCACGCTTGTGGCTCATTGCAGCGGGAGCGGCATGGCCTTCGACGAAATGTCAGGAGACGCGGCCGCCTATGGGGCGGACGTCCGGGAGAGCTATCGGGGACTGGCGCGCTGGCTCGCGGAGGCGCCGGACGGTCTGCTGCAGGCGCGCTCGCGTCAGGCCGAACTGTTCTTCCGCCGCATGGGCATCACCTTCGCCGTCTATGGCGACGCGGAATCGAGCGAGCGGCTGATCCCGTTCGACGTGGTGCCGCGCATCATCGGCGCGTCCGAGTGGGCCGGGCTGGAGGCGGGACTGGCCCAGCGGGTCAACGCCATCAACCTGTTCCTCGCCGATGTCTATGGGCCGCAGGAGTGCTTGAAGGCGGGGGTGCTGCCGGCCGAGCTGGTGCTGACCAATCCTCACTACGTGCCGGAGATGCAGGGCCGCCGTCCGCCGCGCGGCGTGTGGGTGCAGATCGCCGGCGTCGATCTGGTGCGCACGGCCGACGACGAATTCTACGTGCTGGAAGACAATTGCCGCACGCCGTCCGGGGTCTCCTACATGCTGGAGAACCGCGAGATGATGATGCGGCTGTTCCCGGACCTGTTCGCCGACTATCCGGTGCGGCCGGTCGAGACCTATGCGGACATGCTGCTGGCCTCGTTGCGGGCCTGCGCCCCGGAGGCGGCGGGGAGCGACCCGGTCATCGTGGTGCTGACGCCCGGGCCGTTCAACTCGGCCTATTACGAACACAGCTTCCTGGCCGACAAGCTGGGCGTCGATCTGGTCGAGGGCCGCGATCTGTTCGTCGACGACGGCAAGGTGTTCATGCGCACGACGCAGGGCCGCCAGCAGGTCGATGTGGTCTATCGCCGGATCGACGACGACTTCCTCGATCCGCTGACCTTCCGGCCGGACTCGGCGCTGGGCGTGCCGGGACTGATCACCGCCTATCAGGAGGGGACGGTGACGCTGGCCAACGCCGTCGGCACCGGCGTGGCCGACGACAAGGCCGTCTACACCTACATGCCGGAGATCATCCGCTTCTTCACCGGTGAGGAGCCGATCCTGAAGAACGTGCCGACGTGGCGGTGTCGCGAGCCGGAGGGGCTGAAATATGCGCTCGCGCATCTCGACGAGCTGGTGGTCAAGGAGGTCGGGGGCTCGGGCGGCTACGGCATGCTGGTCGGGCCGGCGGCCTCGAAGACGGAGATCGAGGCCTTCCGCAAGCGGTTGATCAACGATCCGGACGACTTCATCGCCCAGCCGACGCTGGCGCTTTCGACGGCGCCGACGCTGGACAAGGCCGGCGAGCTGGCGCCGCGGCACGTCGACCTGCGGCCGTTCGTGCTGTCCAGCCCGGAGGGGGTGAAGGTGGCGCCGGGCGGACTGACGCGGGTGGCGCTGAAGCCGGGCTCGCTGGTGGTCAACTCCAGCCAGGGCGGCGGGACCAAGGACACCTGGGTGCTGGACGTCTGATGCTGAGCCGCACCGCAGACAGCCTGTACTGGACCGGCCGCTATATCGAGCGGGCGGACTTTCTGGCGCGCATCCTTGAGGCGACCATCCGGCTGGCGGCCATCCCGACGCGCGGCGACGGCGACGGCGGAACGGTGTGGGCCAGCGCCCTGGCCTGCGCCAGCGCGCCCAAGGCGCTGGGGCGATCGCCGACCGAGAAGTCGGTGCGGGAATACCTAGCCTTTTCGCCGGAAAATCCGTCGTCGATCGCCGCCTGCATCACCCGGGCCCGCACCAACGCGCGGTCGGTGCGCACCGCCCTGACGATCGAGCTGTGGGAGGCGATCAACGGGGCCTGGAACGGGCTGGAGGAGCAAGGGCAGCCGACCCGGCGCGACGACTTCACGCGCTTTCTCGAGTGGGTGAAGGCCATGACGCTGGCCGTCGAGGGGGCGACCTCGCGGACCATGCTGCGCAACGACGGCTACTATTTCCTGCGGCTGGGCGCGGCCATCGAACGGGCCGACAACACCGCGCGGCTGCTGGACGTCAAATACCACCTGCTGCTGCCGGAAGGGGAGCGGGTCGGCGGGCAGCTGGACTATTTCCAGTGGACCACCCTGCTGAGGGAGGTGTCAGCGCTGACGGCCTACCGCTGGGTCTATCGCGACTCGGTCAAGCCGTGGCTGGTGGCCGACCTGCTGGTGCTGAACCGGCAGATGCCGCGTTCGCTGGCCAGCTGCCAGGCTTCGATCGTCCGCTATCTGGAGCGGCTGGCCAACGACTACGGACGGCGCGGGCCCGCCCAGCGGCTGGCGGCGGACCGGATGCGCCAGTTCGACAACTCGCGCATCGAGGCGATCTTCCAGTCCGGCCTGCACGAATACATCCAGGCCTTCCTCGCCGAGAACGGGCGGCTGGGGCAGGCCATCCACGACCAGTATCTGAGCTAGGGCGGCCGTGCGCATCCAGATCGATCACGCCACGACCTACGCCTACGACCGGGCCGCGCGGTTCATCATCCAGAGCCTGCGCCTGACGCCGCGCTCGAGCGAGGCGCAGCAGGTGCGCCACTGGGCGGTGGAGACCGACGTCGACGCCCGCCTTCGCCGCTCGGAGGACGCCTTCGGCAATGTCGTGCACACCCTCTACACCGAGCAGCCGACGCAGAGCCTGACGGTGCGCGTGTCCGGCGAGGTGATCACCAGCGACACCGGCGGCGTCGTGCCGCCGGATCAGGAGACGCTGTCGCCGCTGGTGTTCCTGCGCGACACGCCGCTGACGAAGCGGGACAAGCTGATCTCGGTGTTCGCCTCGGAGTTCTCGGCCCATCCGCCGCTGGACCGGATGCACCGGCTGATGGCGGCCATACACGGCTCGGTGGCCTTCGAGGTGGGGGTGACGACGCCGACGCACACCGCCGCGGAGGTGCTCGCGCTGGGGCGCGGCGTCTGTCAGGACCACGCCCATGTGTTCATCGCCTGCGCCCGCCAGACGGGCGTGCCGGCGCGCTACGTCTCGGGGCATCTGTTCCGCGACGACACCGAGCAGCAGGAGGCGTCGCACGCCTGGGCCGAGGCGTGGATCGAGGATCTCGGCTGGGTCGGCTTCGATCCGGCCAACGGCGTCTGCCCGACTGATCGCTACGTGCGGGTGGCGGCGGGGCTGGACTATCTGGGCGCGGCGCCGGTGCGGGGGGCCAGCTACGGCGGCGGCGGCGAGCGGCTGGCGGTGCGGCTGAGCGTGCGTGATGCCGACATGCAACAGAGCCAGCAACAGGCGTAGTTGCGGGATCGACAGGCGGGGGAATCTGTTACCGTCCCCACATGACGGACGCAGGCCGGACCCGGTTCATTCCATGACCTATTGCGTGGGCATGCTGGTCGAGGAGGGGTTGGCGATGATCGCCGACACCCGGACCAACGCGGGCGTCGACAACATCTCGTCGTATCGCAAGCTGCACGTCATCGACCGGCCGGGCGACCGGGTGCTGGGCATCTGCACCGCCGGCAACCTGTCGGTGACGCAGACGGCGATGGCGATGATCCGCGAGGGCGTGCATCTGAAGGTCGGCGAGCCGTCGGAGACGCTGGAGACGGCGCCGAGCCTGTACCGCTGCGCCCAGCTGCTGGGCCACGCGCTGCGCAGCGTGCGGCAGTCGATCGCGCCGGCGCTGGAGGCGGACAGCCTGAACACCTCGGCCTCGATGCTGCTGGGCGGCCAGATCGCCGGCGGCGAGATGGGTCTGTTCCTGATCTACAGCCAGGGCAATTTCATCGAGTGCGGGCGCGACACGCCCTATCTGCAGATCGGCGAGCTGAAATACGGCAAGCCGATCCTCGAGAGTGGGCTGGCGTACGACACGCCGCTGGCCGAGGCGGTCAAGCTGGGCCTTATCTCGTTCTCGACCACGATGCGCTCGAACGTGGCGGTGGGCGCGCCGTTCGACCTGCTGACCCTGCGGCGCGGCTTCCTGAGCGGGGACGTGCGCCGGATCGAACAGGACGATGCCTATTTCAGCGACCTGCACGACCAGTGGACCCGCGCCCAGGCGGCGGCCCGGCGCTCGATGCCGGAGCCGCCGTGGATGAAGGGCGGCCCCCGGCTGGCGGCCAGCCGGGGCTGAGGCTCAGAGCAGCCAGCCGTCGTCGCGATGGGTCGGGCCGTCGATGACCGCGCCGGCGGCGTCCAGTGTCGGCATCACGCCTCCGGTCATGGCCAGACGCGCTTCAAGCCCGAGGAAGAGTCGGGCGGCGGGGTCTTCGACCCCGGGCAGCACGAGGGCGTCGTCGCTGAATTTGTCCGCCTCGGCGCCGGGCAGGACCAGCGGCTGGTCGTCCGGGAAGAGAGGGAGGACGAAGGGATCGTCCCCGGCGGTATCGGCGGGAGGGAGCTCGAACTGCCGGGCGAGATCGATGACGCTGCCGTCCGAGAACCGGAGGATCTCCACGCCGGACAGCCGGTCGGAGCCGTCGAGACCCTTGACGATGAAGTCCTCGCCCGAGCGGAGCACGACGTAGTTCGCCCTGGTTCCCTGCAGCACGAGGGTGTCCCAGCCGGTCCCGCCGAGGATCGTATCGTCACCCGCGCCGCCGTTCAGGGTGTCGTCGCCGGAGCCGCCGACCAGCTTGTCCCGACCGGCGCCGCCGGACAGCGAATCGCCTCCGTCGCCGCCCTCGAGCTCATCCCCGCCGCCGCCGCCTGACAGCAAGTCGTCGCCGGCGTTGCCGAACAGAAAGTCGCTGTAGAGGCCTCCGGTCAGGGTGTCGCCGGCCGATCCGCCATAGACGTGGAGCTCCTCGACGCCAGTCACCGAGCCGCGGGCGACTCCGCCCACGGTGATCTGGTTGATGGCGGCGGCGTTGGTGTTGTCGAAGACGACGGACTGGGTGGAGGCGGCGTACATCAGGTGTGCGATGTCGAAGCCGGCGCCGCCGTCCACCGTATCCGAGCCGCCGTCCCGGCTGTGGTCGAACACGGGGGTGAAGTAGTAGGGCGGATAGGCGTTGTCGGTGATCACCCGTCCGGTGATGAGGATGTCCAGCCCGTCGCCGCCGTTCAGAAAATCATCGCCGCCGCCACCGGTCAGGGTATCGTTCCCCGCCCCTCCGTTCAGGATGTCATTTCCGTTGGCGCGGTCATCCGGCAGATAGTAGTCGCCGAACAGCACGTCGTGACCGTCGCCGCCGTTCAGGGTGTCCCGACCGCCGCGCCCGACGAGGGTGTCGGACCCGCCCAGCCCGTTGATGGTGTCGTCCTCGTCGATCCCTTGCAGGGTGTCGCCGAAAGCCGTCCCGCCGGTGACGGCCGGAAAGGGCCGATAGCCGCCGAAATTGTGAGAGGTCAGCGATGTGGCGGGAACCTCCAGCCACACCAGTGACGAATACCCGCTGGCCCCGCCGTCGGCGCTGAACTCCAGTTGAACGATGTCGGCGTTCACGCTGGTGATGCGAAGGTGGCCGGTTTCGAAGGGGTTGGAGCCGGCAGGAAAATTGGTCAGGCCCGCCGAGGTCAGGAAGGTCGAAAGGTCGATCACATCGCCAGCGGAACCCGCGGTGAACTCGTAGAGCAATATCCCCGGACTGGACGACGACGGCGGCGACCCCGTCAGGACGATCCGGTCAGCGCCGGCGCCAAGGAAGACGCTCGAGCGTCCCCGGGCGTCGAGCGTGATGACATCATCCCCGTCGCCGGCGTGGATGACGGTCGAGACGCCTCCGACGACCGTGATGGCGTCGGCGCCCGAGCCGCCGTTCATCAGGATTTCAAGCGAACCGAGGTTCAGGCCATCGACCGAGAGGACATCGTTTCCGTCGCCGCCGTTCATCGTGATTCGGCCGCCATCGAGATGGAAGGCGTTGAGCGTGACGATATCGTCGCCGATCCCCCCGTCTGCGGAGACTGTCACAAATGCGAAGCTGTCGGGATGGGCGCCCCGGTTGATGGTGATGACGTCGGCGCCTCCGCCGCCCGCGAGCAGGTCGTTGCCGCCGGCGCCTTCGTAAATCTGGTTGGCGTTGTCGTCGCCGGTCAGGACGTCGTCGAAAGCCGAGCCTTCAATGTTTTCGATCGAGATCAGAGTATCCAGACCTTCGCCGGTGTTCTGCGCCACGCCCTGCTGGCCGAGATTGACCGTCACGCCTCCGGTCGCCGCCCAGTACGACACCATGTCGACGCCGGCTCCGCCGTTCAGGGTGTCGTTCCCGAGGCCGCCGATGAGCAGGTCGTCGCCGTCGCCACCCTGAAGGACGTCGGCGCCCGCGCCGCCGTCCAGCCGGTCGGCGTCGCCCAGTCCGGAGAGGGTGTCGTTTCCGCCGAGGCCCTCGATGACGTCGCTCTCGCCCGAGCCGACCAGAACGTTGTCGCCGGCGTCTCCGGTGATGACTGCCATGGTCGCCCCCAACTCACGCTCGCGGGCCGACGCGACCCTAGGAGACGACGCGTGAACACTACGGCCATTCCTCCGGCGTCACGCTATGGGTCTCTACCTGTGGTGGCAAGAGGCGTGCTCAGACCCTTCGGCTCGCCGGCCGCCGTAGGACTGTTGCGGATGCACGCAGCCGGGATACGGTGACGCATGACCCAGCCCCGCCTGCACCGCCGTCACGCCTTGGCCCTGATGGGTGGTTCCGTTCTCGCCGGGGGGGCCAGTTGGCCCGCCGCCGCCCGCTCCGAGGACTGGGCCGCGCTGGGCGCCGACGTGAAGGCCGAATTCAAATGGGCGTGGGACCACTATGTCGCCCGGGCCTGGGGCAGGGACGAGATCAATCCGGTGTCGGGGACGGCGAAGTCGTTCTTCATCGAGGGGCATGACCTCGGCCTGTCGCTGGTCGAGGCGCTGGACACGCTGTGGCTGATGGAGCTGGACGAGGAGTTCCAGCAGGGCGTGGAGTGGGTGAAGTCCAGCCTCGACTTCGACATCGACGGCTATTCGCAGGTGTTCGAGACCAATATCCGGCTGGTCGGCGGCCTGCTGTCGGCGCATCTCGCGTGCGGCGATCCGGTGCTGCTGGGCAAGGCGAAGGATCTGGCGGACCGGCTCATGAAGGCCTTCGACGCCTCGCCGCATGGCCTGCCGTACCGCTATGTGAATCTGAGGACCGGGGCGGTCCGCGATCCGGAGACCAACCTCGCCGAGATCGGCACCTATGCGACCGAGTTCGGGGTGCTGGGCCAGCTGACCGGCGACGACCGCTATTATGCGGCGGCGAAGCGGGCGATGAAGCATGCGCTGGACCGGCGCTCGGATATCGGCCTGATGGCGGCGAACATCCATGCGGGGACGGGCGAATTCATCAGCCGCAACGCCTCGATCGACGTCTATGCGGACAGTTTCTACGAATACCTCTGGGACAGCTGGGAGCTGTTCGGCGACGCCGAGATGAAGGGCTGGGCCGAGGAATGCCTGGCGGCGATGATTGCCCATCAGGGGAAGCGCTACGACGGGCGGCTGTGGTTCCCGATGGTCGATTACGAGACCGGGGCGGTGACCGGGGCGTCGCAGACGGTGCTGGGCGGCTATCTGGCCGGCTTGCTCGGGCAGGCGGGGTTCAAGGGCGAGGGCGACGACTTCCTGGCCAGCTACACGGCGATGCAGGAGCAGTACGTCATCATCCCGGAGTCGATCAACGTGACGACGGCGACGCCGCGCGGCAAGCGCACGGGGCTGCGCCCGGAGTTCGCCGACGCCTGTCTGAACCTGTGGCGGGATGACCGGGACGAGCGATACCGGGCGCTGACGGCGGTCCACTACCGCAACATGAAGGAGACCTCGAAGGCGGCCTACGGCTACACCTCGCTGGCCGACATCACCACGCGGCCGATGACCCAGGGCGACAACTGCCCGGGCTACTGGTGGTCGGAGCAGATGAAATACTACTTCCTGATGTTCGCGGAGCCGAAGCGGATCGACCTGAACCGGCTGGTGCTGAGCACGGAGGCGAATGTGCTGAGAGGGTTTGTGGCCGGATAGATCAGGAGGGCGGAATGGACGTCAGGGCTCCCAGGGCGCAGCAGCGCAAAGTGGCGGTGCGGATGGGGCTGGCCCTCGCGACGACCGGCGCCGGCCTCGCCGCCGTTGCTTGTTTCGGAGCCGGAGACGTTCCAGCGGACCTAGGCGGACGCCTAGTGGCAGCCTCGATCGCAGGACTTGTGCCGGCGTTCTGGCTGGCGGCCACGATTGGCGACGTGGCGCGGCGGAGATTCCTTTCGCCCGACGCCATCGGTGGCGGCGACACGCCGGCGCTGGAGGCGGCGCAGGCGATCTTGAGGAACACGCTGGAGCAGGCAGCGCTGGCATGGCCGATCTGGCTGGCGGTCGCGATGCTGCTGGACAGGCCCGCCGGGCCGCTGATCGCGCTGGCCGGGCTGTTCTCGCTGGGCCGGCTGCTGTTCTGGACGGGCTGGCGCAAAGGGGCGGTGGCGCGGGCCTTCGGCTTCGGCCTGACCTTCTATCCAACGGTTGCGGCGCTGGTGCTGGCCTCACTGTCAGCCGCCGGCGCGCCGTGGTGAACGGCCGGTCCTACTGCGAGTATCCGGTCATCGAATACGGCCGCGCCTTCGGGCCCGCGCCCCAGGCCGTGTTCGGCTCCGCCCCCATGACGAAGCGCAGCTCGCCGCCGGCCATGATCTCGTCGTGGCCGATCCAGGTGCGGTCGAGGGGGCGTCCGTTCAGGGTGACCGACTGGATGTAGGGGTGGTCGTCGGACAGGCCCTCCGTCGCGATGGTGAAGCGGCGGCCGTTGGCGAGGTTCAGCACCGTGCGGTCCGTGAAGGGGCGGCCGATGACGTACTGGCCCGAGCCGGGGGTCACCGGATAGAAGCCCATGGCCGTGAACATCAGCCAGGCCGACATCTGGCCGACGTCGTCGTTGCCGCTGAGGCCGTCCGGGGCGGCGCGGTACTGGCTGTCCATGATCTGCTTCAGCCGGGCCTGCGTCCGCCACGCGGCGCCGGCGTAGACATAGGCGTAGGCCGAGTGGTGGCTGGGCTCGTTGCCGTGGATGTACTGGCCGATCAGGCCGGCGATGTCCTCGGCGTGGGAGTAGTCGAGGCCGGTGTTATCGAAGTCGAACATGGCGTCCAGCTTCGCCACCGTGGCCTCGTCGCCGCCCATGGCGGAGACCAGCGCCGCCATGTCCTGGGGCACGAACCACGAATACTGCCAAGCGTTGCCCTCGGTGTAGTCCGATCCGTAGTTGATGGCGGTCGGGTCGAAGGGCTCGCGGAAGGAACCGTCGGCGAGCCGGGCGCGGACGAAGCCGGTCCCGGGGTCGAAGCTGTTGCGCCAGAAGCCGGCGCGGCGGTCGAATTCCGCGGCGACGTCGGTCTTGCCGAGCCGCTCGGCCATGCGAGCGATGGTCCAGTCGTCATAGGCGTATTCGACCGTCTTGGACGCGGCCTCTGGCTCCCGGTCGATGGGCACGTAGCCGAGGTCCATATAGTCGCCCAGACCGCCGTAAGGGCGGTAGGTGGCGCTGGCGATCATTGCGTTCAGTGCGGCCTCGCCGTCGACACCGGGCAGGCCCTTCAGATACGCGTCGGCGATGACCGGCACGGCGTGATAGCCGATCATGGTCCAGGTTTCCTGACCATGGAACGACCACACCGGCAGGATGCCGTACGGGCTGACCTGCTGCGCCGCGATGAGCGAGTTGATCATGTCGGCGTTGCGGAAGCCGGGCTGGACCAGGGTCAGCAGCGGGTGCTCGGCGCGGAAGGTGTCCCACAGGCTGAAGGTCGAATGGACGGTGAAGTCGGCCTGGTGGACGCCATTGTCCGGCCCCCGCCAGCGGCCGTCGGCGTCGCTGTGCACCGAGGGGGCGATCAGCGCGTGGTAGAGGGCGGTGTAGAGGCTGGCGCGCATCTCCGGCGCGGCGTCGATCTCGACCACGTTCAGGGCCTCCTCCCACTGGGCGCGGGTGTTGGCGCGGACGCTGTCGAAGTCGAAGGCTCCGCCCTCGCTCTCCAGGTTGGCGAGGGCCCCGGCCTCGTCGACCGAGGAGACGCCCACCTGCACCAGCAGGGGCCCGTCGATCTCGCCGAAGTCGAAGGCGGCCTCGAGCTGGCGGCCCTCGACCTGCTGGCGGTCGGAGGGCGAGCGACCGGGCTGGCGGAAGCCGCGGTAGGGGACGTTCTCCTCGCGGTCGCGCAGCTGGTATCCCGTGACGGGCCGGGAGAAGCGCAGGGCGAAATGGAACTGGCGGCCGGGCGCCCAGCCGCGGGTTTCGCGGAAGCCGGTCACCGTGCCGTCGGGATGCACGCGGATGCGCGACCACAGCACCTTGCCCGGGTAGTCGTAGATGGACGGGCGGAAGTCGATCAGAACCCGGGCCGGCGCGCCTTCGGGGAAGGTGTAGCGGTGCAGGCCGACGCGGACGCCGGTGGTCAGTTCGGCGCGCACGCCGGAGTCGGTCAGGTTCACGGCGTAATAGCCCGGCTCGGCGACCTCGGAGGCCTTGTCGTAGCGCGAGCGGTAGCCCGAGCCGGGCTGGTCGGCGGCGCCGGCGTCCCACCGCAGCTCGCCGGACTGGGGCGTGACCAGCAGGTCGCCGAGGTCCGAATGGCCGGTGCCGGAGAAGTGGGTGTGCGAGAAGCCGAGGATGGTCGGATCGTCGTAGCGGTAGCCCGAGGCCCAGTCGTAGCCCTCGCGCAGCAGCTTGTAGTCGGTGTCCGGGCTGAGCTGGACCATGCCGAAGGGGGCCACGGCGCCGGGGAAGGTGTGGCCCTTTCCGGCGGTGCCGATGAAGGGATCGACGGCGTCGTAGGGGGAGGGGACGTCCTGCGCCGCCGCTGCGCCCGGAAGCCCGATCGCCAGAACCGCCGCCATGATCGCCATCCGCCGCATGCCGCCCTCCGCCGTGAGACGGTCGAGCCTAGGCAGGATGGCGATGTGAGGGAAGGACGATGGTGGGTGATGTAGGGTTCGAACCTACGACCCGCTGATTAAGAGTCAGCTGCTCTACCAACTGAGCTAATCACCCGGACCATACGTCGCTCGCCGCGGCGGTCGGAGACCGGCCCCGGCGGGAGGGGGCGGACATAAAGATTGTTGATCGCGGGCGCAAGGGATTTCAGGCGCATTCCGGTTTGCCGCGGAACCACGTAGGCTCCCCTCCGGAATCGGCCGCCGGGGCGGCGAGGGGGAGAGGTTCATGGCCTTCTGGAATCGACGGCGCTCGATCGACGCGCTTGTGGCGCCGCACAGCGGACCGGCCCTGAAGAAGACGCTGAGCTGGCCGCATCTGGTGGCGCTCGGGGTCGGAGCCATCGTCGGCACCGGCATCCTGACCCTGATCGGGGTCGGCGCCGGACTGGCCGGGCCGGCGGTGATGATCAGCTTCGCCCTGGCCGGGCTGGTCTGCGCCTGCGCCGCCCTGGCCTATGCCGAACTGGCGACGATGATGCCGGCGGCGGGCAGCGCCTACACCTATTCCTACGCCGTGCTGGGCGAGCTGATCGCGTGGATCGTCGGCTGGAGCCTGATCCTCGAATATTCGCTGGTGGTGTCGGCGGTGGCGGTGGGCTGGTCGGGCTATGCGACCGGGTTCCTCGCCGGTATGGGCGTCGAGCTGCCGGCCATGCTGGCGGCCGGACCGCACGTCGAGGGCGGGCTGATCAACCTGCCGGCGGTGTTCATCATCGCGGTGGTGACGGGCCTGCTGCTGCTTGGCACGCGGGAGAGCGCCACGCTCAACGCCATCCTCGTGGTCATCAAGGTGGCCGCCCTGGTCGCCTTCGTGGCCATCGCCCTGCCGACCTTCAACAGCGCCAATTTCACGCCCTTCATGCCCAACGGCTTCGGCGCGCCGAGCCTGCCGTTCATGGAGCAGATCACCGGCCAGCCCGTGGTCCAGACCGGGGTGATGGCGGCAGCGGCGATCATCTTCTTCGCCTTCTACGGCTTCGACGCCATCTCGACGGCGGCCGAGGAGACCAAGAAGCCCGAGCGCGATCTCGCCATCGGCATCGTCGGCTCGATGGTGGTGTGCACCGCTCTGTATCTGGTCGTGGCGGCCGCCGCGATCGGGGCTCGGCCGGTGGCCAGCTTCGCGGAGAGCCCGGAACCTCTGGCGCTGATCCTGCGCGAGCTGGGGCAGGGGACGGCGGCGCAGTGGATCGCGGTCTCGGCCGTGGTCGCCCTGCCGACCGTGCTGCTGGCCTTCCTGTTCGGCCAGAGCCGCATCTTCCTCGGCATGGCCCGCGACGGGCTGCTGCCGCGGAGACTGGCCCGGGTGTCGGTGCGCGGCGTGCCGGCGGTGGTGACGATCTTCACGGCCATCGTGGTCGGTGCGCTGGCCGGGGTCATGCGGCTGGACGAGCTGGCCTCGCTTGCCAACGCCGGGACCTTGGCGGCCTTCGGCGCGGTCGGGGTCTGCCTGATCGTGCTGCGGTTGCGCGAACCGAACCGCAAGCGGCTGTTCAAGGCCCCGCTCTGGCCGCTGGTCGGGGCGATCACCATCATCGGCTGCATCGTCTTCTTCTTCAGCCTGCGCGGCTCGACCCAGCAATGGTTCCTGATCTGGAACGGCGTCGGCCTGGTGGTCTATTTCGCCTGGTCGGCGTGGAACTCGCGGCTGGCCAAGGGCGAGGAGGCCGAGGGCTGATGGCCCGCCGGGATCTCTCGGGCGCGGTCGATTTCGCCGTGCTGGAGCGGATGACCGGCGGGGACGACGCGGTCAGCGAGGAGGTGCTGGGCCTGTTCGCCCAGCAGGCGGCCCTGTGGTCACCCATGCTGGACGTCCGCGAGGACGGCTGGCGCGACGGGGTGCACACGATCCGGGGCGCGGCGGCGGGGATCGGCGCGGGTCCGCTGGCGGAGGCGTGCGCGGCGGCAGAGGCGGCGGACAAGGCCGAGGCGCCGCCGCTGCTGGATCGGGTGCGGGACGCGCTGGACGCGGCGCTGGCCGACGTCGCGGCCTTCCGGCACGAGTTGCTGCTGAGGGGACTGCGGGGCTAGCTCCGCGTGCGATCCCAGGTGTCGAACTCGTGGGCGATGCAGCGGTCGATGAGGGTGCGCCAGACCGGCTCGGCGATGGCCGGCGACAGGCCGGCGGGACCGGCCGCGGCGAGCACCTTGCGCACCACGTCCTCGATGCGGGCTTCATCGTGGACGACGGAGCGGTCCGGCTTGATGCGGGCGGCGGCGTCCATGTAGCGCTGGCGCTCGGCGAGCAGGACGACGAGGGCGCGGTCCAGCGCGTCGACGCCGTGGCGGACCTCGGCCATGGTCAGGCAGGCTTCCGGCGCGACCCTCGCGTCGACGGCGACCACGGTCGGGGGGTCTTTCAGGTCAGCCGACAAAGGCGCGCTCCAGCACATAGTCGCCGGGCTCGGCGTTCGAACCCTCTTTCAGGCCGTAGGATTCCAGCAGTTCGCCGGCTTCCTTGATCATGGCCATCGAGCCGCACAGCATGACCCGGTCGGTGTTGGGCGAGAAGCCGGCGGGCAGGCCGAGGTCGGCGAACAGGTCGCCCGAGCGGATGCGGTCGGTGATCCGACCCGGCGTCTCGAAGCGCTCGCGCGTCACCGTCGGATAGTAGGTCAGCTGGGCCTTCGCCTCGTCGCCGATCAGCGGGTCCTCGCGGATGCCGGAGGTGAAGAAGTCGCGGTAGCTCAGATCCGCGACGTTGCGCACCGTGTGGCAGACGATGACCTGGCCGAAACGGCTGTAGGTGTCGGGATCGCGTGCGACGCTGAGCCAGGGCGCCAAGCCCGTGCCGGTGCCGATCAGCCAGAGGCGGTCGCCGCCGGTCAGGGCGTCGAGCACCAGGGTGCCGGTCGGTTTCTTGCCCATCAGCACGGTGTCGCCGGGCTGGATCTTCTGCAGGCGGGAAGTGAGGGGGCCGTCGGCGACCTTGATCGACAGGAACTCCAGCGCCTCGTCCCAACTGGGGCTGGCGATGGAGTAGGCGCGCAGGATCGGCTTGCCGCCGTCGTCGCCGGGGAGGCCGAGCATGACGAACTCGCCGGAGCGGAAGCGGAAATCCTCCGGGCGGCGGATGCGGAAGCTGAACAGCTGGTCGGTCCAGTGATGCACCCACAGCACTTCCAGCTCGTGGAAGGGCGAGGCTTTCGCGGGCGGGGCGGAGACGGCGACGTCGGTCATCGGGGGCTTATTAGGGGCCGAAAGGCGGAGGGGGAAGGGATGGGGTGTCGCGCATCGGGAACAAGGGGATGACGGCGGCGGAATTCGCCTTTAGCGTCCCGGTCATGCGCAACATTCTCCTCGCCTCCACCCTGTTCTTCGCGGCTCAATCGCCGTTCACCCTCGCGATGGCGCAAACGCCGGACCCCGCGGTGCTGACGCCCGAGCGGGTGTTCTCGGACCCCGCCCTGGCAGGGCCTGTGGCCAAGGGGGTCAGCCTGTCGCCCGACGGCGAGCTGGTGGCCTTCCTGAGGTCGCGCGAGGACGACGTCGAGGTGCAGGACCTGTGGGCCGCGCCGACGGGCGAGGGCGAGCCGTTCAAGCTGATCGACGCGCGGGCGCTGGTTCCGGACGCCGGCGAACTGTCGGAGGCCGAGAAGGCCCGGCGGGAGCGGATGCGGATCAGCGCGCGCGGGGTGGTCGAATATTCGTGGGACGAGCAGGGGCGCTACATCCTCGCGCCGCTGGAGGGCGACGTCTTCCTCGCCGAACGGGAAGGCGGGGCGGTGCGCCGGCTGACCGAGTCCGAGGCCGACGAGATCGACGCCAAGGTGTCGCCGGACGGCAATTTCGTCTCCTGGGTCCGGGATCAGGACCTGGTCGTCTACGACCTGGCCAGCGGACGGGAGACCGAGGTCACCAATGATGGCGAGGGGCTGATCACCTGGGCCACCGCCGAATTCATCGCCCAGGAGGAGATGGATCGCGACACCGGCTACTGGTGGAGCCCGGACGAGCGCTACATCGCCCTGCAGCGCACCGACGAGTCGGGCGTCGACGTCATCCCGCGGCTGGACATCACCGGCGGCGGCGCGACCGTGATCGAGCAGCGCTATCCGCGCGCCGGCCGTCCAAACGCGGTGGTCGAGCTGTATGTGCATGACCGCCAGACCGGGCGGCGCACCAAGGTCGATCTGGGGACGAACACCGACATCTATCTGGCGCGGGTGAACTGGTCGGCCGACGGCCGGACGCTCTATGTGCAGCGCCAGTCGCGCGATCAGAAGACGCTGGACCTGCTGAGCGTCGACCCGGCCACGGGCGCGTCGCGGGTGATCGTGACGCAGCGTTCGGACGCATGGGTGCCGCTGACCCACGACTTCAAGGCGCTGGACGACGGGAACTTCATCTGGTCGTCGGAAGAGACGGGCTGGAAGCATCTGTACCTGTACGACCGCGACGGGCGAATGATCCGGCCGATCACCTATGGGCCGTGGGCGGTGAAATCGCTGAACGGCGTCAACCAGCGGACTGGCGAGGTCTTCTTCACGGCCTCGTTCGCCTATGCCGAACGGCCCGAGGGCGTCACCGGCGGGCATAGCGTCTGCCCGATGCCGGGCGGTCGCAGCATGATGTGCGACGTCCAGGGCGAGACGCCGACCACGCAGCGGCTGTGGCGCGCCTCGCTGAACGAACAGGGCGGGCGGTTCACGCCGGTGACGCCGGACGGCGGCTGGTGGTCGGCGTCGATGAACCGGACCGGCACGGCCTTCGTCGGCAACTATTCGGACCTGAACACCCCGCCGCAGTCGGGTCTGTATCGGGCCGACGGGACCTTTGTCCGCTGGATCGAGGAGAACCGGCTGGACGAGGATCATCCCTACTTCCCCTATGCGTCGCGGCGCGGCGAGGTGACCTTCGGCACGCTGGAAAGCCACGGTGAAACCTTGGTCTGGCAGATGACGACGCCGCCGGGCTTCGATCCGTCGAAGACCTATCCGGTGATCATGCAGGTCTATGGCGGTCCGTCGGGCGGCGGCGTGAAGCGCGGCTGGCAATCGGCTACCAATCAACTGTTGACGGAGGCTGGCTACATCGTCTTCCGGCTGGACAACCGCGGCGAGGGCGACCGCTCGGCGGCGTTCAAGCAAGCCCTCCACCTGAAGATGGGCCAACCTGAGATCGAGGATCAGGTTCTCGCGGCGAACTATTTGAGATCGTTGCCATTCGTCGATGACAATCGCATCGCGGCCATGGGCTGGAGCTACGGCGGCTTCATGACCCTGCACATGCTGACCGAGCCGGACATGGGCCTGACCTCGGCCATCTCGGGGGCGCCGGTGACCGACTGGAGCCTGTACGACACGCACTACACCGAGCGCTTCATGTCGACGCCGCAGGCCAATCCGGAGGGCTATGCGGCTTCGGACATCGTCGATCAGCTGGATCGGCTGACCGGGCGGCTGCTGCTGATGCATGGCATGGCCGACGACAACGTGATCCTCGAGAACTCGACGCGGGTGATGGATGCGCTACAGGCCTCGTCCATTCCCTTCGAACTGATGCTCTATCCCGGACAGCGCCACGGCGTGCGGGGCAACGAAAGGCAGCTCCAGCAATGGCGGACGTATCTCGACTTCCTCGACCGCACGATCGGTTCGCGGTCACAGTGAAGTCTGCGCTCCTCGGCGTAAGGACTGTCTCGAGGGGTCGTCGAAGCGCCGCACTGGCCGCCGTGATGGCCGGCGTCGCCGCAGGGTGGAGTGCCCCCACTGCGGCGCAGACGGCGGCCTCCGCTCCGGAACGAAGCTGCCGGATGGTGAGCGAGATGCCGGCTGCGGAACAGGCCGCTATCCGCGGCGACGCCGCCAACGCCGGACGTCCCATTCCCGACGGAGCCGAGATCGAGGTCTGCCGCGAGCGGATTCGGAGCGGTACGCTTCTGGCGGACCTGTTCGGACCGCAAGATGCGCCCTACCGCAGCGTGATCCGCTGGACGCCGGGCGCAGAACTCCCGATCCGCGGCCGACCCGACGCGATTCTTCGCGGCATGCTCATCCTGCTGAAGGACAATATCGAAACGGCGGATATGCCGACGACGGCCGGCTCCTTGGCGCTCGTCGACAACGCGCCCGGCCGTGATGCTCCGCTGGTCGCGCGCCTTCGCGAGTCAGGGGGCCTTATCGTCGGCAAGGCCAATCTGTCCGAATGGGCCAACATCCGCTCGTCGCAGTCGATCAGCGGGTGGAGCGCGGTCGGGGGGCAGACGCGCAATCCCTATGACCCGGAGCGGACGCCGTGCGGCTCGTCGGCGGGCAGCGCGGTGGCGGTGGCCATCGGTCTGGCGCCGGCGGCGATCGGGACGGAGACGGACGGGTCGATCACCTGTCCGGCCTCGGTCAACGGCGTGGTCGGGTTCAAGCCCACCGTGGGGCTGGTCAGCCGCACGCACATCGTGCCAATCAGCCATTCGCAGGACACGGCCGGGCCGATCACCACGTCGGTCGAGGACGCGGCGCGGGTGCTGACGGTGATCGCCGGGTCGGACCCGCTGGACCCGGCCACGGCCGAGGCCGACGCGCGCAAGGTCGACTATCGGGCGGCGCTCGACGCGGACTCCCTGAACGGCGCGCGCATCGGGGTGCTGCGGTTCCTCGTGCCCAACTATTCGGCCGAGACCCAGGCGGTGTTCGAGGCCAATCTGCAGGCGATGCGTGACGCCGGGGCCGAACTGGTGGAGATCACCGAGGCGCCGGCGGATTTCCGGCAGATCGGCGGCTGGGAGCTGACCGTGCTGCTCACCGAGCTGAAGCACGACCTGAACCTGTATCTCGCCTCGACCGATCCGGCGCAGGTGAAGACGCGCACCCTCGCGGACGTCATCGCCTTCAACGCCGCCGAGCCGCGCGAGACGGTGCTGTTCGGGCAGGACCTGTTCGAGCGGGCCGAGGCGACCGGCGGGCTGACCGACCCCGCCTATGTCGAGGCGCGCGAGCGCTCGTTCCGCGCGGCCGGGCCGGAGGGCATCGACCGGATGATGGCGGAGCACGGGGTGGTCGCCCTGACCGCGCCAACGACCTCGCGGGCGTGGACCAACGATCCGAACGACGACGACCGCTCGCAGGGCTCGGCCAGCCGGCTGGCGGCGGTGGCGGGCTATCCGCACCTGACCGTGCCGATGGGCTTCGACCGCGGCATGCCGGTCGGGATCAGCTTCATCGGCGGCAAGTGGGACGACGCCAGGGTGCTGTCGCTGGGCTACGCCTTCGAACAGCGGACGCTTGCGCGGCGGGCGCCGGAGATGCGGCCGCCTGCCTCCTGATCCGCTCATCGCCGCGAAGGCGGGGACCCAGTTCATTTTTGCTGAAACGCCCATGTCGGGGATCAACACCATGCAAGTCCGTCACAACCGACCGTCCAAAGGTCCGGGTCCCCGCCTTCGCGGGGATGAGCGGAAGTGGGGGGTGATCCTCGCGGTTGGCCTCTACCTCGCGGCGAGCCCGGCTCTGGCTCAGGAAGTGTATGGCGCGCGTCATGTGACGCCCGAGGAAGCGGCGACGAACAGCGTCTTGGTCTGGACCGATCCAGAGATGGTGGTGCGCTGGGAGGCGGGTTCCGGCATCGCAGGCATGCCGATCCTGCTGAAGGACAATATCGAGACGCGCGACATGCCGACCACCGCCGGATCGCTGGCGCTGATCGGCAACGCGCCCGGACGGGACGCGCCGCTGACGGCCCGGCTGCGCGAGGCGGGGGCGGTGATCCTCGGCAAGACCAATCTGTCGGAGTGGGCCAACATCCGCTCATCGAATTCGACCAGCGGCTGGAGCGCGGTGGGCGGACTGACGCGCAATCCGCACGCGCTGGACCGCAACGCCTGCGGCTCGTCCTCGGGCAGCGGGGCGGCGGTGGCGGCGGGGATCGCCCCCGCGGCTATCGGCACCGAGACTGACGGCTCGATCACCTGCCCGGCGGCGATCAACGGCATCGTCGGTTTCAAGCCGACGGTGGGGCTGGTCTCGCGCACCCACGTCGTGCCGATCAGCCATTCGCAGGACACCGCCGGGCCGATGACCCGCACCGTCGAGGACGCAGCCGTCGTGCTGTCGGCCATCGCCGGCTCGGACCCGATGGACGCCGCCACGGCCGAGGCCGACGCGCGCAAGGTCGACTATCGGGAGGCGCTGGACGCCGGCTCCCTGAACGGCGCACGCATCGGCGTGATGCGCTTCTCGATGGGCTATTCGCGCAAGACCGACGCGGTGTTCGAGGAGAACCTGCAGCGCATGCGCGAGGCCGGCGCGGTGATCGTCGACATCACCGAAGGGCCGGACATGAACGCCATGGGCGCGGCCGAGCTCGAGGTCCTGCTTTACGAGCTGAAGGCCGACCTGAACGCCTACCTCGCCTCGACGGACCCGGAGCAGGTGCAGACGCGCACGCTGGCGGACGTCATCGCCTTCAACGAGCGGACGCCGCGCGAGCTGGCGCTGTTCGGCCAGGAGCTGTTCATCCAGGCCCAGGCCAAGGGCGACCTGACCGATCCGGCCTATGTCGAGGCGCGCGCGACCTCGCTGAGGCTGGCCGGGGCTGAGGGTATCGACGGGCTGATGCGCGAGCATGACGTTGTGGCGCTGATCGCCCCGACCACGGGTCCGGCCTGGACCACGGACGTGATCAACGGCGACCACTACGCCGGGGCCGCCAGCCAGATGCCGGCCATCGCCGGCTATCCGCATCTGACGGTGCCGATGGGCTTCGTCGACGGACTGCCGGTCGGGATGAGCTTCATCGCGGGCAAGTGGGAGGACGCCAAGGTGCTGTCGCTGGGCTACGCCTTCGAACAGCTGACCCAGGCGATGCGGTCGCCGGCGTTCGCGCCCACGGTGGACGTCGCCGAGACGCTGGCCCCCCTGCTGGCGCCGCTGGCGCGCTAGCGCGGGAAGCGGGCGAAATCCCCCGCGATGACGCCGTCCAGCTCCGCGCGATACCGGGCGTGGGCGGGCTGGCCTGGCGCGATGCGGCCGAAGGCGACCTCGTCCCCGGCTCCCGTATCGAGCCGCAGCATGGCCAGTGGCACGGACGTGGGCACGAGCTGCGAGCCGTTGCCGACCAGCAGCGTAGTCAGGATGCCGTAGAGCGCCCGCTTGATCGTCGGCCGGCCGAGCACGGCGAGGCGGTACTGGCCGTCGACGTTGGTGACGAGATAGGTGTGCCCGGACAGGTGCGGCATCGACACCCTGCCGCTCTGCGAGAAGGAGCTGTCGATCCGTTCCGACTCGCGGAAAGCCAGATGCGACCCGGCCGCGTCCCATTCAATGGTGGTCAGATAGGCGTAGATGTCCGCCGGGTTGCCGAATGACGGGCGCAGGGTCAGGTAGCGGCCCTCGATCCAGCGCACGGCGCCGCGCGAATAGCCGCCCAGATCCCCGGCGGAGTCTGCCCGCGGATCGATCGCCGGAGCGGGCCGGACCCGGAGCGGCGTGCCGAGCGCCTCCTCAAGCCGGATCACGGTGGCGAGGGTGAAGGCGCGGCGGCCGGAAAGTGCCTTTTCCAGCGTCGAGATGCTGATCCGGGCCATGTCGGCCAGCGCCTGGCGCGAGATGCGGCGGCGCGCAAGCTCCTCGCGCACGCGGGCGGCGATCTCCTGGGCCTGCGGATCGTCCATACCGTGATTCATCCCCTGCGAGCCCCCAGTCCGCACATTTCCGCACATGCCGTCAAGCTGGACCGTGGATGGCCGCCGAAGCGGCGCCTTGTGGCGGTGATTTGCGTCGATTTCTCGTGGCTGTGCGGGATCGGCAGGGCCTAGTCAGCAGGCTCCCGATGGAGCTTTGCCATGACAAATTCCGCTCTTCTCCGCCTCCCCCGCCGCCCCATGTGGCGCGGCGTCGGCCTGTTGTTCGCCATCGCGCTGGCGGTGACCGCCATCGCGTCCCTGGTCTCCGCGCGGGAGGCGCCGGAAGGCGACCTGGATGAGCCGTCCGCCGGCGCGCTGCAGTTACGCACCAGCCGGGGCACGGTCAGTTCGGCGGTGCGGCTGGGCACCGACATGCAGGTCACCGTCACCGGCCAGTCGGCGCGGGTGAAGGTGGTGCAGGCCTTCCGCAACACCGGGCGCGAATGGGTCGAGGCGACCTATCTCTATCCGCTGCCCGAGGACGGGGCCGTCGACAGCCTGAAGATGGTCGTTGGCCAGCGGGTCATCGTCGGCGAAATCCATCGCCGCGAAGAGGCGCGCGAGATCTATGAGACGGCGAAGGCCGAGGGTCAGCGCGCCGGGCTGGTCGAACAGCAGCGGCCGAACATGTTCACCAACCGCGTGGCCAATATCGGGCCCGGCGAGACGGTGTTGATAGAGATTGAATACCAGGCGCCGGTGCGTCGCGTCTCGGGCGAATACTCCATCCGGCTGCCGCTCGCCGTCGGTCCCCGCTACATCGCCGAACGGTCGCTGGCCACGGCGGCGGGACGGGCGGACGCGCGGGCCACGTCCGCGCCGGTCGCCGTTCCCGGACAGGGCGTCACGCTCAATCCGGTGTCGATCACCGTCGATCTGCGGCCCGGGTTCGCCCCCGCGCGGATCGTCAGCCCCTACCATCCCGTGCGGATCGCGGAGGCCGGCGCCACCGGTCGGACCGTCACCCTGGCCGCCGGTGAGGTTCCCGCCGACCGCGACTTCGAGCTGCGCTGGCGTACGGCGGACACGGAACCGACCGTCGGCCTGTTTCGCGAGCGGCTGAATGGCCACCACTATCTGATGGCGGTGATCAATCCGCCGGCGCCCGACCGCAGCCGGCCGGCGCCGCCGCGAGAGCTGGTGTTCGTGATCGACAACAGCGGCTCGATGTCCGGCGAGTCGATGGAGCAGGCGCGGGCGAGCCTGAAGCTGGCGCTCGACACCCTGACCCGCGCGGACCGGTTCAACGTCATCCGCTTCGACGACACCATGACGGAGCTGTTCGACCGGCCGGTGCAGGCCACGCCGGACCAGCTGGCGCTGGCGCACCGGTTCGCGGACTCGCTCGACGCAAACGGCGGCACCGAAATGCTGCCGGCCCTGCAGGCGGCGCTGGTCGATGACACGCCCGGGGACAGGGAGCGGGTGCGGCAGGTGATCTTCTTGACCGACGGCTCGATCTACAATGAGGACGAGATGCTGGCGGCGCTCGGCGCCGACCGCGGCCGCAGCCGGGTGTTCATGGTAGGCATCGGCTCGGCGCCCAACACCTTCCTGATGAACCGCATGGCCGAGGTGGGGCGCGGGACCTACACCAACATCAGCGACACGACCGAGGTCACGGCTCGGATGACCGAGCTGCTGGACCGCCTCACCCGGCCCGTCGCGACGGGGCTGACCATCGCCAGCGACGGGGGTGCGCAGTTCGCGCCGGAGGTGCTCCCCGATCTCTACGAGGGCGAGCCGCTGGTCCTGCTGGCGCGGTCGCGGCGCGCCGCCGGCAGGGTGACGGTGTCGGGCGTGACCGACGGCCGCCGCTGGAACCGCACGGTCGATCTCGGCCAGGCTGTCGAAGGCCCGGGTGTGGCGCGGCTGTGGGCGAAGCGCCGGATCACCGACATCGAGGTCGAGGACAGCCTCGGCGACAGCGACGGCGCGGCTGCCGCCGAAGCGATCGCCCGCCTCGGCCTGGAGTTTTCGCTGGTCACCCGGGAAACGAGCCTGGTGGCTGTCGACCGCACCCCCGCCCGCCCCGAAGGCGCGCGGCTCACGGAAGAGGAACTCCCGCTGAACCTGCCCAAGGGCTGGGACTTCGACCACCTGTTCGGCGGGCCGCTGGCCGAGGGACGAGCGCCTGGCGTCAATCCGGACGATCCCGCCCAGCTGCTGGAGCTGCCGCAGACCGCCGCCGGCTGGGCCACGCCGCTCCTAAACGGCCTCATGCTGCTCCTGACGGGCGTCGGCGGCCTGTGGCTGATGCGCCGGCGGAGGACGGCATGACCGGCCTGATCGCAGGAAAGGGAGGGCGCGCCGCCGGGCGCGTCTTCCGCCTGCCGCTGATCCTGGCGGTCGTCGCCGGGCTGGGCCTGATCGGCCACGGACTGTTCGTCCCGGTCAAGGCGGCGGTGGCCCAGGTCCTTCTCGAGCGAGCCTTCGACCGGGCGCGGGACACCGGCCGTCCGGTCAAGGCCTGGCCGTGGGCTGACACGGCTCCGACGGCGCGGATCAGCGTACCGCGTCTCGGGGTCAGTCAGATCGTATTGGCCGGCGGCTCGGGAGAAGCCCTGGCCTTCGGGCCGACGCTGCTGCCGGGCGGCGCCGAACCGGGGCGGCGCGGGACGGCGGTCTTCGCCGCCCATCGGGACACGCACTTCCGCTTCCTCAAGGACCTTCGGCGTGACGATCTGATCGTCGTCGAGACGATCGCAGGCGGGCGAAGTGAATTCCGGGTCAGCGGCGGCGCCGTGGTGCGCCGGGACCGGTTCGGCGTCGACCGCTACGCTTCCCAACCCTCGATTGCACTGACGACCTGCTGGCCGTTTGACGCCCCGGAGCGCGGCCCGTGGCGCTTCATTGTCTCGGCGCGCCGCGTCTGACGTGCAACCTTCGCCGTGGGCGCGGGTTGGGCTGCGATGGAAAAGTACTTCCTCCGCTTCGCGACCTACACCGCCCGGCTGACGGGCAAGCCGTGGACCTTCCTGCTCTGCCTGGCGGTGGTGATCGTCTGGGCGGTGACGGGCCCGATCTTCGGCTTCAGCGCCGACTGGCAGTTGGTCATCAACACCGGCACCACCATCGTCACCTTCCTGATGGTCTTCCTGATCCAGAACACCCAGAACCGCGACGGGGCGGCGATTCAGGCCAAGCTGGACGAGTTGCTGCACGCGGTCAGCAAGGCGGACGAGCGCTTCGTCGGCATCGAACGGCTGAGTGAGAAGGAACTCGACCTGATCCTCGCCCAGGTCGAGGCGCGGGCCGAAAGGGTCCGCAAGCTGGGCGGCCCCCTGGTCGCCACACGCGACGAGGACACCGAGCGGAAACGCCAGAGGGTGCGAAAGAGCGGCGGCGCCCGGAAGGTGACGGTCACCACGGCGCGGCGGGGAAGGGCCAAGGCTTGAGCGACCTCGCCGCCAATGTCGTCGGCTCGGCCGCGGCCCTGTGTTCAATCACCAGTTTCGCGCCACAGATGGTCAAGATCTGGACGACGCGAGACGCCTCGGCCGTTTCGCTGAAGACCTATTCGCTGACGGTCACCTGTTTCGTGCTGTGGACGGCCTATGGCGTGATGACGGACGCCTGGCCGATCATCGTGGCCAACGCCTGCGCCCTGCTGATGTCCGCGGGCGTGCTGGCCATGAAGTGGAAATTCCGCGACGCCTGACGGTCAGAGGCGGTCGCGGATCGCCTCGATGATCCGCTCGCAGGCCTGTTCCGGCGTCAGGGCGGCAGCGTCGATGTGGATGTCGGGACGTTCGGGACGCTCATAGGGGCTGTCGATGCCGGTGAAATTGCGCAGCTGGCCGGCGCGGGCCTTGCGGTACAGACCCTTGACGTCGCGGTTCTCGACGACCTCCAGCGGTGCGTCGACGAAGATCTCGACGAACTCGCCCGGCGCCATCCGCTCACGGGCCATGCGGCGCTCCGCGGCGAAGGGCGAGATGGCGGAGACCAGCACGATCAGGCCGGCGTCGGCCATCAGCCGGGCCACCTCGGTGATGCGGCGGATGTTCTCGACCCGGTCGGCGTCAGTGAAGCCGAGGTCCTGGTTGAGGCCGTGGCGGACGTTGTCGCCGTCGAGCAGGAAGGTGTGGCGGCCGAGCGCCGCGAGGCGCTTCTCGACGAGGTTGGCGATCGTCGACTTGCCGGCGCCCGACAGGCCGGTGAACCACAGCACGCAAGCGCGCTGTCCCTTGAGGCTCGCGCGCGCGAGCTTGTTTACGTCGAGCGCCTGCCAGTGAATGTTGTCCGCTCGACGCAGCGCGAAGCTGAGGAGACCGGCGC
>NZ_DASPNO010000014.1:0-12157 GCF_035626535.1 Brevundimonas sp. | reverse complement strand
TCCCGCGCCCTCCCCACCCGACCTGCCGCGCCTCGCGCGGCGGGGCGAGACCGCATGACTTCGTCATCCCCGGACAACGAGCCCGAGAGGACGAGGCCGATCCGCGACGAAGCGGCGAAGAGTCGTGCCCGCTCTCTCCCCGCCGGTTGTCCCCTCGCCTCCCCCGGCCTAGGAACAATCCTCCCGACCCGACCCTGCGGAAGCCTTCGCCGACATGCCCGACCACACCGACAAGCAGACCTTCTCCGACGAGGACGCGCTGGAGTTCCACCGCAGTCCCCAGCCGGGCAAGATCTCCATGGCCCCGATCAAGCCGATGGCGACCCAGCGGGACCTGTCGCTGGCCTATTCGCCGGGCGTGGCCGTGCCGGTGCTGGCCATCGCCGACGACGTCGACAAGGCCTACGACTACACTTCCAAGGGCAATCTGGTCGCCGTCATCTCCAACGGCACGGCCATCCTCGGCCTCGGCAACCTCGGCCATATGGCGTCCAAGCCGGTGATGGAGGGCAAGGCCGTCCTGTTCAAACGCTTCGCCGACGTCGACAGCTTCGACGTCGAGGTGAAGACCACCGACCCGGACGAGTTCGTCACCGTGGTCAAGAACATCGGCGACACCTGGGGCGGCATCAATCTGGAGGACATCAAGTCCCCCGAATGCTTCGAGATCGAGGCCCAGCTGCAGGACCTGCTCGACATCCCGGTCTTCCACGACGACCAGCACGGCACCGCCATCATCTCGACCGCCGGCCTGATCAACGCCGCCCATATCGCCGGCAAGAGGCTGGAGGACCTCAGGGTCGTCCTCACCGGCGCCGGCGCCGCCGGCCTGTCCTCGATCGGTCTGATGAAGGCCGCGGGCGTGCGGGCCGAGAACACGGTAATCATCGACCGCGAGGGCGTCGTCTACAAGGGCCGCCCAAACGTCGACCAGTGGAAGGCGGCCCACGCCACCGACACCCCCCTGCGCACGCTCGAGCAGGCCATGGTCGGCGCCGACGTGGTCATCGGCCTGTCCGCCAAGGGCGCGATCACCAAGGAAATGGTCGCCTCAATGGCGCCCAATCCGATCATCTTCGCCATGGCCAACCCGGACCCCGAGATCACGCCGGAGGACGTGCAGTCGGTGCGCTCGGACGCCATCATCGCCACCGGCCGGTCGGACTATCCGAACCAGGTCAACAACGTCCTCGGCTTCCCCTACATCTTCCGCGGCGCGCTCGACGTCCGCGCCCGCCGCGTCAATCACGAGATGAAGGTGGCCTGCGCCCAGGCCCTCGCCGCCCTCGCCCGCGAGGACGTGCCGGACGAGGTCGCCGCCACCTACCGCGGCCGCAAGCTGAAGTTCGGCCGCGACTACATCATCCCGACGCCGTTCGACCCTCGCCTGATCTGGTACATCCCGCCGTTCGTGGCCCAGGCCGCCATGGACACCGGCGTGGCCCGCAAGCCGATCGAGGACATGGACGCCTACCGGACCCAGCTGCGCTCGCGGCTCGATCCGTCGGCGGCCCTGGTGCAGAACATCTCGGGCGCCGTGCGCGCCGCGCCGAACAAGCGGGTCGTCTTCGCCGAGGGCGAGGAGACCGCCGTCATCCGCGCCGCCTGGGGCTTCAAACAGGCCGAGCTCGGCACGCCGATCCTGCTGGGCCGCGAGGAGCTGATCCGCAAGAACGCCGCCGAGGCCGGGCTGAATTTCGACGAGATGGGCATCGAGATCGTCAACGCCCGCGTCTCCGAACACAACGTCGAATACACCGACTGGCTCTACGCCCGCCTCCAGCGTCGCGGCTATCTTCGCCGCGACGTGCAGCGGATGATCAACCAGGACCGCAACTATTTCGGCGCCGCCATGTGCGCCCGCGGCCAGGCCGACTGCATGGTCACCGGCGTGACCCGCAACTTCAACATGGTGCTCAAGGAGGTCCGCCGCGTCCTCGACGTCCGCGAACGGATGATCGGCCTGTCCATCCTTCTGGCGAAAGGGCGCACCCTCTTCGTCGCCGACACCTCGATCCACGAGCTGCCGGGCGCCGAGGATCTCGCCGACATCGCCGTCCAGGCCGCCGCCACCGTGCGCCGGCTGGGCCGCAACCCGCGCGTCGCCTTCCTCAGCTATTCGACCTTCGGCAATCCGCCCGGGGATCGCGGCGAGATGATCCGCGAGGCCATCCGCCTGCTCGACCAGCGCGGCGTCGACTTCGAATACGAGGGCGAGATGCCCGCCGAACTGGCCCTCGATCCCGAGGCCCGCACCGCCTACCCGTTCATGCGGCTCTCCAAGGACGCCAACGTTCTCGTCATGCCCGGCATCCACTCGGCCGCCATCTCGACCCGGCTGGTCCAGGCGCTCGGCGGCGCGACCGTCATCGGGCCGCTGCTGGTCGGCCTCGAACGCTCGGTCCAGATCGTCTCGCTCGGCGCCTCGGTCAGCGAGATCATCACCGCCGCCACCTTCGCCGCCTACGAGGAAGGGGCGATGGGCGAGGAAGGCTGAACCGTCAGGAGGGCTGGGCCTCCGTGGCAGCCTCCGCCTCCCGCGCCTTCTGCGCCGCCACCACCGCCGGCTGCCTTTTGGCAACGTAGAAGGCGAGCAGGATCGCGAATATCCCGATGACGGTCGAATAGAGGAAGAAGGTGAAGTACCCCGCGCCGAGCCCCGCGGGGGTCACCCCGCTTTTGGCCCCTGCCTCGACGAGCGAGCCCTCGGGCAGGCGGTTGAACAGCCCCTTGAAGGCGGCAGGAAGTCCACCCGCATCGGCCCAGCGCGCCGAACCTTCGATGATCTTGCCGGACTGGGTGGCGATGATCTTTCCGGGCAAGGCGTAGAGCGAACTGAACAGAGCGTACTGCGTCGCGGTGAAACCGATGGAGGTCAGGCTCGACATGTAGGCGATGAGCGCCGTGCCCGCGATTCCGGTCGCCACATTGTCCACCCCGATGGCGACGAACAGCGCGCCGAGGTCATGGCCCTGCGTGGCCAGCCAAGCGAAGATCAGGTTCGACACCGGGCTCATGAAGGCCCCGACCACCATGGTTCGGATCAACCCCAGCCGCACGACCATCCAGCCGCCGAGGAAGACGCCGACGGATGTCGCCACCACCCCGAACACCTTACGCACCTCAGCGATCTCGATCTTGGAGAAGCCGAGGTCCTGATAGAACGGGTTCATGATGTTGAGGACGAAATCGGCCAACCGGTAGAGGCAGATCAGCGCCAGGATCGGCACCGCCAGCTTCCCGAAGCGGATCAGGAAATCCATCAGCGGTTCACCGAACGAGCCGGCGAGATAGGCTCCGGGCCGGGTCCGCAGCCCCGGCAGGGGCCAGCAGGCCGCGGCCAGCAGCGCGAAACCGCCGATCACGTAGGCGAATTGAAGCAGGACGCCCGAGGCTTCGCTATTCTCCAGACCAGCCGTGATCGCGGCCCGGGTCGGCTCATCCAGCACGCCGCCGAACGCCCACAGCAGGGCATCCGGCTTGTCGGTCAATCCGGTGCCGATGATCAAGGCGGCGATAACAATCAACCCAAGGCGGACGATCCACTCCACGATCTCTAGGGTCGGGCGCGAGGGAATGTCCCCGACCGGGATAGGCCGGACGATGTGCTTCTGCTCGCGAGGGGCCAGTAGGACGCCGAGCACGCCGAAGCCCATCAGGGCGGCCATTACGGCGTAGGAGAAGTTCCAGTTGTAAAGTTGGGCGAGGATCAACGGCACGGCACCGGCCACGATCTGCGCGACCCGCCAGCCCAGCTGATAGGCCGCGGCCATCGCGCCCTGCCGGCTATCGTCGGCCGCCTCGATCCGCCAAGCGTCGATCGCGATGTCTTGGGTCGCGCCGAAGAACCCGACAATAACGGCGAATACGGCGACCATGCCGAGCGCCGACTGCGGATTGGATCCTGAGATCAGCCACAGCCCGAGGATCAGCATCCCCTGCGTCGCCAGCATCCACGAGCGGCGGTGCCCGAGCCATTTGGTCAGGACCGGAATATTGGTCCGGTCCAGCAGGGGGGCCCAGACGAACTTCAGGGCGTAGGTCAGGGTCGCAAGGCCGAAGAATGCGATCACCTCCAGCGAAACGCTGGCGTCCCTCAGCCAGGCCGAAAGGGTGTCGAAGATCAGCAGGTTCGGCAGGCCGGAGGCGAAGCCCAGCAGCAGCATGACGAACACGCGCCGCTCGCCATAGACCGCGAGACCGCCAAGGCCGCGCACGGGTTTGTCGGTCGTGGTGCTGTCGGTCATTGACGCCCTCGTTCGGCGCCCCCGCGCGCCCTATGCGACGGCGACCTTGGCGCGGTCCGCGCTTTTCGTCCAGCGGGCCAGTGCGGCGCGGAGGGCTTCCAGCTCGAGCGGCTTGACCAGATGGTCGTCCATGCCCGCTTCGAGGCAGGCGCGGCGATCCTCGGCGAAGGCGTTGGCGGTCAGCGCCACGATCGGGGTCTCGTCGCCGCGGGCGCGTATGGCGCGGGCGGCGCTGGGGCCGTCCATGCCGGGCATGCGCATGTCCATGAAGACGAGATCGTAGCGGGCCCGTTTCAGCGCATCGAGCGCCTCGTGGCCGCTGGCGGCGGTCTCGACCGCGCAGCCCTCGCGGCGCAGCAGGGTCGCGGCCAGCAAGGCGCCGACCGGATTGTCCTCGACCAGCAGCACCCGGATGCCCGAGAACCGGGTCAGGGCGACGCGGTCGTCCTCGGGCGGCGGCGGCGGCGGTCCCGGCTGCATGGTCTGCTGCGCGCCCGAAGCGGCCAGCACCCGCTCGGCCAGCGAGCCGCGCCGTAGCGGCTTGATCAGATAGCCCTGGAAGCCCGCCGAGCGGTAGCGCGCGATCAGGTCCCGCTCGGACGGCTTCAGGAGCACGATGGCGCGGGCGTCGAGAGGGCGGGGCACGAGGCTCAGTCCGGCCGCCCGCGACGCATGGTCGATCAGCACCACCGGCGCCTTGACGGCGACCGTGCCGCCCGACGCCTCGATCTGGGCGATGGCGGCGGCGCGGATGAAGGGGTCGGGGCTGACCACGGCGACCGTCTGGCCGGCCAGCGACAGGGCCCGCTCCGGCGCGCCCTTGACCGCCGGGAACACGGCCTCGAAGCGGAAGCGGGCGCCGGGGCCGTCCGGCCGGTCGGCGACGCTGACGGTTCCGCCCATGGCGTGGGCCAGCTTGCGGACCACCGCCAGACCGAGCCCGGCGCCGCCGAAGCGGCTGGCGTCGGAAGCGTCGACGTGGCCGAATTCCTCGAAGATGCGGCCGCGCGCCTCGACCGGCACGCCCGGGCCGGTGTCGTCGACGATGAAGGCCAGCTTCGGCCGCTTCTGCGATCCGCCCGAGCGCTCGACGGTGATGCGAACGCCTCCGTTCTCGGTGAATTTCACTGCATTGCCGGCGAGGTTGAACAGCACCTGCCGCAGCCGCCCCTCGTCGGCCATGACGTCGACGGCGTCAGGCGCCACCGACCAGGCGATCTCCAGCCCCTTGTCGTGCGCCTTGGGGCTGAGCAGCTCGGCCACGCCGCGCACCAGCGTCTCGATGTCGACCGAGGCGGCGTCGAATTCCAGCCGGTCGGCTTCCAGCCGGGCGTAGTCGAGCAGGTCGTTGACCAGACCCAGCAGGTGCTCGGCGGAGGACCGCGCGGCCTCGGCGTAGGCGCGCTGGGCGCCGTCCAGCCGGGTTCGCTGCAACAGGCCGAGCATGCCGATGACGCCGTTGAGCGGCGTCCGCATCTCGTGGCTCATCAGCCGCAGAAACTGCTGCTCGGCCGCTTCCGGCGGCGGCTGCCCGATCTTCGCCTGGGTATCCACTCGCCGTCGCGCCATGTCGCCTCCCCGGGGGGACACATTGGGGATCAATCCCTAAGGGCGGTTCAATCAGGTCGGTTAAGCAAAAGTCTATCGCGGAGGGTTTCGTCCGGTCGTCCGGCCTTCAGCTGACCGACATAGATGTCGATGCGGCCGTCGCCGTCGAAGTCCGCCAGGGCGATGGCGATGTTCGTCCCTTGGACCCCGTTGGCCAGCACGGCGGCGGACACGTCGGTGAACACGCCGGCTCCGTCGTAGGTCCAGACCGTCAGAGGTCCATCCTCGCCACGCACCAGATCGAGATCCCCGTCGCCGTCCAGATCGGCGAAGCGGGCGGTCAGGGTCGTGGCGGTCTCGGCGGGAATGCGCCGGGCGGTCTCGTTCGTGAAACGGCCGGAGCCGTCGTTGATCAGCAGATGGTCCTGAGGCGCCCGCCCCTGCCAGCCGACGTGGCTGAAATAGAGGTCGAGATCGCCGTCTCCTGCGACGTCGCCCGGCGTCACCTTGCGCGCCTCGACACTGCCGGGGTCCGGCAGGCGGTCGGAGGCGTCGGTGAAGCGGCCGCTTCCGTCATTCAGCCACAGGGCGTGGCCGCCTTCCTGTCCCAGCACGACATCGAGGTCCCGGTCCCTGTCGAGATCGGCAATCTAGACGTCCTGGGTCACCCCGTCCTCGGGCGGCAGGCGCGCGGCGGTGTCGTCCGTGAATGCGCCCCGGCCGTCGTTGACCAGCAGCCGGTCCTGCCCGGCCCCGGCGACCAACAGGTCGAGGTCTCCGTCGCCGTCGAGGTCGGCATGAGCGACGGCGTCCGCCTCCATGTCGGGGAGACCGGGGCGCACGCGCTCGAACCGGCCGTCGCCGAGACCGCGGAGATATTCGTGAACCTGGGTGCGCCCGAACTTCACGTCGTCCTCAGCGACCATGACCGCGTCCAGCACGCCGTCGCCGTCGAAGTCGCCGATCGACACATCCTCGCTGTCGTGGCCGGCGCCGGGAAACTGCAGCTGCGGCGGTCCGCCCGCCAGCTCTTCCGCCGTCAGCGCCGGCACCCTAGCCGAGGCGTCGACGAACCGCCCGTCCCCTCCGTTCAGCAGCAGCTTGTTGAGGCGGAACTCCTGAGGGATGATGACGTCGAGATCGCCATCCCCGTCGAGATCCGCGACCCCCACGTCCATGCTATTGCGCAGGACCGTCTCCGGCAGGTGGGTGGCGGTCACGTCCTCGAAGCGGAAGGCGGGATCGGCGTGCGTCGGCAGGGCGGCGAGGCCGGTGGCGGCGGCGAGGGTCAGCGAGGCGATTCGTGATGTCATGGCGAGGTCCTCCCGTCGCGACGCTAACGCCCTGCCCCGGGGATGAGGCGTGACAAATCCGTAAGGCGGTCGCGGGTCACCACGCCGGCATCGACGGCTCGCTCCGGGCCGCCTGACGCTCGAAGTCGGCGTGGGCGCCGATGGTGGAGCGGCGGTGCACCAGAGCCTCGGCGATGTGCCGCCGCAGCACCCCGTCGCAGCCGTCGAGATCGGCGATGGTGCGGGCCAGCCGCAGCGTTCGTGTCCAGCCCCTTGCGGTCAGGCCGCCCGCCTCGCCGGCTCGCATCAGCAGAGCCCGGCCGGCTTCGTCGGGCATGGCGAAGCGGTCGAGCGTCTCGCCCGAGGCGCGGGCGTTGGTCGCCTGGTCGTGGGCGGTTTCCGGGTCGATGCCGGCGGCGCGCAGCCGGTCCTCCTGCATGGCGCGGGCGGCGAGGACGCGGGCGGCGGCTTCGGCCGTGCCCTCGGCGGGCGGCGGCAGGGCCATGTCCGCTGCGGTGACCGGGGGAGTCTCGACGGTCAGGTCGATGCGGTCGAACATCGGGCCGGAGATGCGGTTCTGATAGTCGCGCTGGCAACGCGGGGCCTTGCCGCAGGCCCCCTTGCCACCGCCGCCCAGGCCGCAGCGGCATGGGTTCATCGCCGCCACCAGCTGGAAGCGGGCGGGATAGCGAACGTGGGCGTTGGCCCGGGCCACCACGATCTCCCCCGTCTCGAGCGGCTGACGCAGGGAGTCGAGGGCCTGGGCCGAGTACTCGGGCAGTTCATCCAGGAAGAGCACGCCGTTGTGCGCCAGCGAGGCCTCGCCAGGTCTGGCGCGCAGCCCGCCGCCGGTCAGCGCCGCCATCGAGGCCGAGTGGTGCGGACTGCGGAACGGCCGGTCGCGGGTCAGGGCTCCGCGCTCGATCAGCCCGGCCACCGACCAGACCATGGAGGTCTCCAGCAGTTCCTTCGGCGTCAGCGGCGGCAGCAGGCCCGGCAACCGCGCCGCCATCATCGACTTGCCCGAGCCCGGCGGGCCGACGAAGAGCAGGTTGTGGCCGCCCGCCGCGGCGATCTCCAGCGCCCGCTTGGCGCTCTCCTGGCCCTTGACCTCGCGCAGATCCGGGACGCGCTCGCCGGAGCGCATCGCCCCGGGCTCGGGCCGGCGCAGCACCTGCACGCCCTTGAAGTGGTTGACCAGACCGATCAGCGAGCGCGGCGCCAGCACAGCCACATCGCCGGCCCAGGCCGCCTCCGGCCCGTTGGCCTCGGGACAGATCAGGCCCAGCCCCATCGAGTCGGCGGCCACCGCCGCGGGCAGGGTCCCGCCCACAGGCGCGATCTGCCCGTCGAGGCCGAGCTCTCCGACGGCCGCCCAACCCTCCAGGGCGTCCGGCGGGATGACACCCATGGAGGCCAGCAGGGCCAGGGCGATCGGCAGGTCGAAATGGCTGCCCTCCTTGGGCAGGTCGGCGGGGGCCAGATTGACGATAACCCGCCGCGACGGCAGGGCGAGGCCGATGCCGCCGAACGCGCCCCGGACCCGCTCCCGACTTTCGGCCACGGCCTTGTCGGCGAGACCGACGAGGGTGAAGGACCCCTCCTGCGCCGAAAGCTGCGACACCTGCACGTCGACGCGGCGGGCATCCACACCCTCAAAAGCCACCGTGACGACGTTGGCCAGCATGGCCGTCCTCCTGCCCGGAAGAGAACGAACCACGAACAGACAACCTTTACAAGAGCAGCGTTATCCGCCTCGCTTCTTTTCGATCACATCCCACATCAGCGCCGCCGCATCGACGCCGGTGAACCGCTTCAGCTGCTGCGCCCCGGTCGGCGAGGTGACGTTGATCTCGGTCAGCCAGTCGCCGATCACGTCGATGCCGACGAAGATCAGGCCCCGCTCCCGCAGCGTAGGCCCGATAGCGGCGCAGATCTCGAGGTCGCGAGTGGTCAGCTCGACCGGCGCGGCCACGCCCCCGACCCGCAGGTTGGACCGAACGGCGCCGGCGGCCGGAATGCGATTGATGGCGCCGACCGGTTCGCCGTCGATCAGGATGATGCGCTTGTCGCCCCTCGAGACGGCCGGAACGAATTTCTGGATGACCAGCGGATCGCGCGACCCCATGGCGTGGATCTCGACCAGGGCGCCCAGATTGGGATCGTCCGCCTTCAGCCGCACCACGCCTGAACCCGCCGCTCCGTGTAGGGGCTTGAGCACCACGTCGCCGTGGCGAGCGTGAAACTCATCCAGCGCCACCGGGTCCGAACTGATCAGGGTCGGCGGCTGTAGACCCGGAAATCGGGTGGCCAGCAGCTTCTCGGGGGCCGAGCGCACTTCGGCGGGATCGTTCACCACCAGCGTCCCGGGGTGCACGGTTTCGAGCAGGTAGGTGGCGGTGACATAGGCCATGTCGAACGGCGGGTCCTGACGCATCAGGATGACGTCGACGTCCTCGCCGAGGTCCAGCTTGACCCAGTCGCCGGCGGTGTAGTGGTCGCCGGCGGTCTGGCGCAGCGTCACCGGACGGGCCCGGCAGAACAGCCGCCCATCCTCCAGCGCCAGAGTCCGGAAGTCATAGACCCAGACGGGGTAGCCCCGGTTCTGGGCCTCCATGGCCTGCAGAAAGGTGGTGTCGGACTCGATGTTGACCGCCTCGATGGGGTCCATCTGGATCGCGACTCTCAGCATGCCCTGTCCTTCCGAGCGGGTGGAGCTTGGCTAATGGGCAGCCGGGAGGGGCGGCGCAAGGTCAGTTCAGCTGGAGCCTGACCCGGTCGACCGACATCCGGCGATGCGCCTCGGTCGGGTCGTCGAGCGAGCGGGCCCGCGAAAGGGCCTCCAGCGCCCCCGCCAGCGCCCCCTGCTTCTCCCGCGCCGAGGCGACGTCCAGCCACGGACGATGATCTTCCGGATCGAGCAGGGCGCGGCGCAGGGCCGAGCGTTCGGCGCCCTCGAAGTCCTGGGCGCGCAGGGCGCGGCTGAACAGCACGTTCTGCAGGCGCAGCAGGGCCTGGCGGTCGCTGACCGGCGCCATCAGCACGTCCAGCCGGTCGGCAACGTGCGGAGTCAGACCGGCCCGCAACGCCCGCCGGGTCAGCTCGGACGGCAGCACCAGCCGGCCCTGACTGAACGGATCCAGCGCCACCGGTCCCTCGGGGGTTTCGACGCGGAGCAGGAAGTGGCCGGGGAAGTCGACGCCCTGCGCCCGCACACCGCTGCGCCGCGCCGCGTCGATGTAGAAGATGGCCAGGGTCGCCGACAGGCCGCGGCGCCGCTCGGCCACGTCGATGACGTCGGTATTGCCCGGGTGGTCGTAGTTCAGCAGGTCGCCGTTGAGCCGCATATCCGAGGCCATGGTCTCGGCCAAGGCGTCATCCGGTCCTTCGCTGCCGATCCGTTCGGCCAGCCGTTCGGCCGCGTTGTGCGCCAGGGTGCGCACGGGTTCGGGATCGCGGAAAGGATAGTCATGGATGGCGCAGGCGATGGCCGCTTCCAGCAGCGGGAAGGCCCCGTCATCGGCCTGCCCGGCCTCCGTCAGAACGGACTCGGCTTCCTCGCGCGTCACGCCCGCCCCCTCCCGAACGGCTCCACGCCCCGACGATGGCGCGGAAGCCGGCCCGGAGCCAGCGCCACCATATCGATTCTGAGCAGATGTCCGGCCAAGCTGGGTCTTTGACGCAACACCGCGCGGCCCGCGGCCAACAGCCGATCATACTGTTTTCCGGACAATGCCGCGAGGGCGAGATCCAGGGTGGCGCGCCGCTTGACCTCGACCACCGCCAGGGTCCGGCCGCGCCGGGCGAGGATGTCGATCTCGCCGGCCCGGGTCTTCAGCCGGAATCCGAGCAGCTGATAGCCGCGGCTCATCAGCAGCAGCGCCGCCAGCCATTCCGACCGGTGGCCCTCACGATGCGCCAGCGCCCCGAGCGTCACCCGCCAGCCGCGCTTCGCCGGCATGACCCTCGGCGCCTTGAGGCGGACCGGGGGCCGGGCGCCGCTCACCGGCCCTGCAACTCCAGCGCCCGTCGGTAGAGGGGCTTGCGGGGCAGGTTCAGCGCCTTCGACACCTCCGCCGCCGCCTCGCCCGGCGGCAGACGGGTCAGGGCCTCCGACAGGGCGGCGTCGGCGTCGGCCTCCGAGGCGATCTCGATCTCGCCCGGCCCGACGACGATGACGATCTCGCCCTTCGGCGCCTGGCAGCGCGGATCGGCGGCGAGTTCGGCCAGCGAGCCGCGGACGCATTCCTCGTACAGCTTGGTCAGCTCGCGGGCGACGGCGGCGGGGCGAGGTCCGAGCACGGCGGCCATGTCGGCGAGGCTGTCGGCGAGGCGCGGGCCGCTCTCGAAGAAAACCAGCGTCTGACGGCCGGGGCGCAACTCCTCGAGCGCCGTGCGCCGGGCGCCTGATTTCGGCGGCAGGAAGCCGGCGAACAGCACCCGGTCGGCCGGCTGGCCGGCGATGCACAGCGCCGCCAGCAGGCTGGACGGGCCCGGGACCGGATGCACCGGCAGGCCCTCGGCGATCGCCGCCCGCGCCACCACGAAGCCCGGATCGCTGACCAGCGGCGTGCCCGCGTCGGAGACCAAAGCCACCACCGCACCCTCGCGCAGTCGTTCGACGGCCAGTTCCGCCGCCTTCGCAGAGGCGTGGTCGTCGCACCGCTCCAGCCTGGCCCTGAGCCCATAGGCCGACAGCAGTTTCGCGGTCACCCGCGTGTCCTCGGCCAGCACGAGATCGGCTGCGGCCAGCACGTCCAACGCCCTCAGCGTCATGTCCCGCAGATTCCCGATCGGCGTCGCCACGAGATAAAGGCCCGGCGCGACAGGGCGCGGCGGCGGGGCGGACGGGGGAAAGAACGACGGATCAGGCATCGGCGGGACCGTGACAGCCGGGGCGGTCCGGCTCAAGGGTGGCGACAACGTACGGGGGAGAGAGCGGGCACGACTCTTCGCCGCTTCGTCGCGGATCGGCCTCGTCCTCTCGGGCTCGTTGTCCGGGGATGACGAAGTCATGCGGTCTCGCCCCGCCGCGCGAGGCGCGGCAGGTCGGGTGGGGAGGGCGCGGGA
>NZ_DASPNO010000013.1:0-47166 GCF_035626535.1 Brevundimonas sp. | reverse complement strand
TGGCGGTAGGTGTAGCCGAAGTCGGCCAGCGCATACTCGACGCGCTCGCCCGCCCGCGTCAGCCCCCAGGCCGAGACCAGCACGTCCTTCGTCTCGGCGCCGTAGCAGCCGGCGTTCATGGTCAGGGCCCCGCCGATGGTGCCCGGAATGCCGGCGTAGAACTCCAGCCCCGCCAGCCCCGCCTTGGCGGAGGCCTTCGCCACCATCGAGTCCAGCGCCCCGGCGCCGGCCGTGATCGTGTCGCCCTCGGTCGTGATCCCCGCGAACGGACGCCCCGCCAGCCGGATCACCACGCCCTCGACGCCGCCGTCCCGCACGATGACGTTGGAGCCGACGCCCAGCACGGTCACGGGCACGCCCGGGTCCAACGCCTTCAGGAAGTCGGCGAGATCGTCCGGATCGGCCGGGATGAACAGCGCATCCGCCTTCCCGCCCACCCGGAACCAGGTGAACGGCCCCAGCGGCTCGTCCCGCAGCAACTTGCCGCGCACGGGGGGGTAAGATGAGGCTGAGGTCATGATCCGTGGTTTTCGGCAAAGCGGTCGGCTGCATCCCAGAAGCCACCGGCCTCCGTTTCCAGCAACTCGGCAAACTGGTTCTCGATAGGCGCGGAAGGGGTCACCGCCTCGCGCCCCTCGCGCTCCCGCGGATACGGATCACCGAACTGGTTCATGGCCTCAACCAGCGCCGCAGCTGCCTGCGGCATTCCCAACGCCCGAAATCCCGCCACCGCCTCGGGAGCAAGGATGCCGGTCGAGTTGTCAAAAAACTGCCCGAGCCCCCCATTCTGAACCTCACTTTGGGTCCAATGGGTGGCGTAGAGATGCTGGGAGACAATCGGCAACCCGGCGAACTGCCGGGTAAACTCGTCCGCACTGCCGTAGATGCTCACCATGTCCCAATAGGGCTCAACAAGGCGCCAGTAGCTCAACCCAGCGCCTCCAGCTGCCCCGGCAGGGCGTAGGCCCACTGGGTAATGTCCCCGGCGCCGAGCAGCACCACCAGATCCCCCGCCTTCGCCTCGCCCGCGATCACCCCCGGCAGTGCGTCGACCCGGTCCAACGCCTGCACCGAGCGGTGCCCGAACCGCCGGACTCCCTCCACCAGCGCCTCCTTGTCGACGCCCTCGATCGGCGTCTCGCCGGCCGCATAGACGTCGGCCACGATGACGGCGTCGGCGTCCGAGAAGCAGGTCGAGAAATCCTCCATCAGGTCGCGCAACCGGGTGTAGCGATGCGGCTGGACGACGGCGATGACGCGGCCCCCGCCTTCGCTGGTCTGGACGACCTGTCGCGCCGCTTTCAGCACGGCGGCGATCTCGACCGGGTGGTGGCCGTAGTCGTCCACGATGCGTACCCCGCCGACCACGCCGGTCGTGGTGAAGCGCCGCCGCACCCCGCCGAACCCGGCCAGCCCGGCCCTGATCGCCTCGTCCGAGACGTCCAGCTCGCGCGCCACGGCGATCGCCGCCAGCGCGTTGGAGACATTGTGCCAGCCGGCCATCGGCAGATGCAGGCCCTCGATCCGGGTCGGCTCGTCCAGCGCCGCCAGACCCCGCCCCTGGATGACCACGTCGAAGCGGCAGCCGTCCGCGCCCATGTCGCAGTTGTCGGCCCGCACCATGGCCTGCGGGTTGATGCCGTAGGTCACCAGCCGGCGGTTATCGATCGAGGCCACCAGCCGCTGCACCTCCGGGTGATCGAGGCAGACGGCGGCGAAGCCGTAGAAGGGGATGTTCTCGACGAAGTCCACGAACGCCTTCCGCACCCCGTCGAAATCGCCGTAGTGGTCGAGGTGCTCGGGGTCGATATTGGTGACGATGGCCACCGTCGACTTGAGGCGCAGGAAGCTGCCGTCGCTCTCGTCGGCCTCGACCACGATCCAGTCGCCGTCGCCGACCTTGGCGTTGGTGCCGTAGGCGTTGATGATGCCTCCGTTGACTACTGTCGGGTCCAGCCCGCCGGCGTCGAGGATGGCCGCCACCATCGAGGTCGTCGTCGTCTTGCCGTGGGTGCCTCCGACCGCGATCGAGAACTGCAGCCGCATCAGCTCGGCCAGCATCTCGGCCCGCCGGACCAGCGGGATGCGACGCTCCCGGGCCGCCATCATCTCGGGGTTCGAGGCCTTGACCGCCGTCGAATAAACCACCGCCGAAACGCTGTCGCCGACATGGGCCGCGTCGTGGCCGATGAAGATCCGGGCGCCCAGTTTTTCCAGCCGCTCGGTGTTCGCCGACGCCTTGGCGTCCGAACCCTGCACCGAATAGCCGATCTTGAGCATGATCTCGGCGATGCCGCTCATGCCGATCCCCCCGATGCCCACGAAATGGACGGGACCCAGGTCGAAGGGAACGGGACGAAGGCGTGCGATCATCGCAGCGGCTTAGCAAGGGTTCGGAGCGATTGCACCATGTCCCGACCGAGCGCTGACACATGGAAAGCCGGGGCGCGGCCGTTAGCGGATCAATCGAACTTGAGCCGCTTAGCTCCCTCGGCCAACGCATCGCGGCGCGCCTTCTCTTGGTCAGCATGAGCTTGGCGCTGACGCTGCTCTTCCTCAGCTTGAGCGAGGGCCGCCTCGTTCGTAGCCGCGACGACCTTTTTGAGTTCGTCGAGCAATCCGCCTTCCAACTCGCCGACCGTGGTCGTCACAATGAGCCCATTGCCTACGACTCTGGCCCGCCGCTTCTGCATATAGAGATGGCGGCTCCAGAGGAGGTCGAACAGGGCTGCCCAACCGCCCGGAGGCTTCGGGTCCAATGTCAGAAAGACATCGTCGAGGATGCCTTTTCCGGACGGTGAGTACGTCCTTGATCCAAACCCGAGATTTTCACAGCGGTAACCATTCGCCTTCTCCCTAATTTGCCAACTGCATTACCGTACAGCTTAGGTAGAACGGCTTGGCAGGTTCAACCCGAACAACGATATTTGTCCGGACGGAGTGGTACCGCTTAGTCCTCAGCCACGAAATCCTGCGCGAACTCCGGCGAGTCCTCCTCGCCCGGCAGCAGGGGCGCATCGTCATCATCGCTCGCCCGCGACGGGTCCGGCACCTCGAAGCCGACCGGGATCGACAGGTCCAGCAGCCCCGCCGCCTTCATCTCCTGCACGCCCGGCAGGTCGTAGAGGCTCGACAGGCTGAAATGCTCGAGGAACCTGTCCGCCGTCGCATAGGTCACCGGCCGTCCAGGCGTGCGCCGCCGGCCCTTCAGCTTCACGAACCCCATCTCCAGCAGCAGGTCCAGCGTGCCCTTGGACAGCGACACGCCGCGCACGCTTTCGATCTCGGCCCGGGTGCAGGGCTGGTGGTAGGCGATGATGGCCAGGGTCTCCAGCGCCGCCTTCGACAGCCGCCGCGGCTCCTCGCGCTCCTCGGTCATCATGAAGCTCAGGTCGGGGGCGGTGCGGAAACGCCAGCGGTCCGCAACGCACTCCAGCTCAACGCCCCGCCCCTGATAGCGCTCGCGCAGCGCCGAAATGGCCCCGCCGACGTCCGCCCCCTCCGGCAGCCGCCGCGCGATCTCCGCCGCCGACAACGGCCCGGCGGCGGCGAACAGCAGCGCCTCCACCCGGCGTTCGATCTCCAGATGATCAGGGGCGAACTGGATCACGGAACCAGCTCCAGCGGCTGCCCTATTCCGCGTCGCTTCAGATACAGCTCCGTGAAGGCCTCAGCCTGTTTCACGTCCATGGCCCCCTCCTTCACCAGCTCCAGGCTGGCCGACAGCGTCGAGGCGGTGAAGCTCGCCTGCGACGGCCCCTCTGCACCGTGCTTCTCCGGCGCCACCCGCTCCAGCGGCGTCCACTCCTCCAGCTGCGGCAGCACCTCGCGCAGCCAGTCCCGCGCCGCCTCCAGCCCGAAGGCCTCGACCCTCTGGCCGGGATTATAACGCCGCTGTTCCTCGCGCCGCCGCTGCGTCACATAGGCGGCCATCAGCTCGTAGAGGCTGGCGTCGATCCTGTCCGACGGGATGATGACCAGCGCCTCCGGGTCGCCGCGCGTGAACACGTCACGCTTCAGCTGCGGCCGCGAGGTGATCGCCTCCACGGCCTTCCTCATCGCCTCCAGCTTCTGCAGCCGGAAGGCCAAGGCGGCGGCCATCTCCTCGGCCGGCATTTCCTCGCCCTTCTTGTCCGTGCGCGGCAGCAGCAGGCGAGACTTCAGATAGGCCAGCCACGAGGCCATCACGAGATAGTCCGCGGCCAGCGAGAAATTCCGCCGCCGCGCCTCCTGCACGAAGGCCAGATACTGTTCCGCCAGCTTCGTGATCGACAGCTTCAGCAGGTCGACCTTCTGCGTCCGCGCCAGCGCCAGCAGCACGTGCAGCGGCCCCTCGTAGCCCTCCAGATCGACCACGAACGCCTCGCGCTCGTCGGCCTGCTCGACCGCGGCGAAGTCCAGATTGGGCTGAAAGGCGTCGGTCACGCCTGCGCCTCCCCGACATCCGGCCCGCGCGCCGCCTCGAGCTTGCCCGCCATCAGCGCGTCCAACCGGTCCCGCGCCTCGAACGGATCGAACGGCTCCGGCTCGCGGACGATCCGCGCCAGCGCCGCCGTGGCCCGCTTCTCCGCCTTGCCCTTCAACCTGCCGACGCCCTCCGCGGTCTCCCGCATCTCCCTGAGGTCGCCGTTGCAGTGCAGGACCACGTCACAGCCGGCCTTCAGTGAGGCCTCGGCCCGCTCGCGCAGGCTCCCCGACAGCGCCTTCATCGACAGATCATCCGTCATGATCAGCCCGACGAAGCCCAGCCCCTCGCGCATCAGCCGGACCGCCTTCCTCGACGTCGTCGCCGGGCGCTTCGGGTCCACCGCGTCGAACACCACATGCGCCGTCATGGCCAGCGGCATGTCCGACAGCGCCCGGAACGGCGCGAAATCCCAGCTATCCAGCGTGGCCAGATCGGCGTGCACCACCGGCAGGTCGTGATGGCTGTCCGCGAAGGCCCGCCCGTGCCCCGGCATATGCTTGATCACCGGCAGCACCCCGCCGGCCAGGAGTCCCTCCGCCGCCGCCCGGCCCAGCGTCGCCACGGTCTCCGGATGGCGCGCCCAGGCCCGGTCGCCGATGATGTCGTGGGCGCCGGGCACCGGCACGTCCAGCACCGGCGCGCAATCGACGTTCACCCCCACCGACCTCAGATCGTGCGCCATCAGCCGCGCGCCCAGCCGGACCAGCTCCCGCGCCGCCAGGGGGTCATTCGTCGCCTTGAGATAGGCCTCGGCGGGCGGATATTTCGGCCAGTGCGGCGGCCCCATCCGCTGGACCCGGCCGCCCTCCTGATCGATCAGCACCGGCGCGTCAGCCTCGCCCACGCAGTCGCGCATCTCATCGGTCAGGGCCCGCATCTGTTCCGGGCTGTCGACGTTGCGACGAAAGACGATGAAACCCCACGGCTGCGCGTCGGCGAAGAAGGCCTTTTCATCCTCCGTCAGCCGATGCCCGCTGCAGCCGTAGATCGCCGCCGAACGCGTCACCGAAGGATGCAGTCCCCGCCCGAAGCCCGGATGGCGCCGCACAGGGCCCTCGCCCGCTCCTGGGTCAGGCCGGTGACGGTCGTGCGATAGACGGTGGAGCCGTTCGAGGCCGTCACCTCCTGCACCCGCCGGCTCGCGCCCTCGGTCAGGTCGGGATAGCGGGCGACCACGGCGTTGTATTCGCGCTCGGCCAGGTTCGGCGTCGAGAAGGCGCCGATCTGCACGCCGGCGGTTCCGGCCGCGGCCGGAGGAGTGGGTTCGGCCTTCTTGGCTGGCGGGGGCGTCACGGGCGCGGGTCGGGCCGGCGTCTGCGCCGCTTCGATCGGCGCGGGGGCGGGCCGCGGCTGCACCGCTTCCGGCGGAGGAATGAAGGTCGGGGCCGTCGCGGGGGCCGGTGTCTCCGAATAGGCCTCGATGCCGGCCGTCGGATCGACCGGCTGGGCGTCGATCGGGGCCTCGGTCTTCATCTCGCCCACGGGCGTGCCGACGGCGGGCGGGGCGTCCTCGGACGAGCGCGGGCCGGCGCGGTAGTAAACCACCACGGCGATGATCAGCACCAGCAGCACCACCGCCGAGATGATCAGCGTCATCGGCGGGGCCTTGCCGCCGCCGCCTCCCCCGCCGCCGCGGCGCGGGTCGTAGCCTTGGCGGTTGAACGGCAGATCGTCGTCGGTCGGCGGCGTATAGGCGCCGCGGTCGCGGCCCTGGTTCGGGCGATAGGGATCTTCGTGAGACATGGCCGCGCCTTCCGTCGTGCCGCGCGAATCGACGCGCGGCCCTCCACTCTATCCCGGTCCGAGTCCTTTTTCAGGCCGGGTGTTCCCCTTCTCCCGTCATCCTCGGGCTTGACCCGAGGATCAGACCCTCCTGTGCTCGCTGGCCGGGGTGCGCGGGCACGGTCGCGGGGCCACCACCCCCGCCCAGCCCGCCTCTCGCCTCTGATCCTCGGATCAAGTCCGAGGATGACGGCGGTGAGGGCGCCTAGAGGTCCAGCGCCAGATCCAGGCTAAACAGCTTCTTGTGCTCCTCGATCGCGTAGCGGTCGGTCATCCCGGCGATGTAGTCGCACACCGCCCGCGCCCGCCGCGCCTCATCAGACGTCCCGGCCCGGCCCGACCATTCCGGCGGCAGGGTGCCCGGATCGGCCATGAACAGTTCGAACATCTCGCCCAGCAGCCGCCGCGCCTGGCTGCGCGTCCGGTTGACCCGGTAGTGGCGATACATCCGCTCGAAGAGGAATTTCCGCAGCACGCCCAGATCGGCCAGCATGCCGTGCGAAAAACCGACCAGCGGCCGCCCCGCCGTGCGCACGTCCTCGGTCGAGCGGATGTTCGACGCCTCGAGCCGCGCCTCTGTCTCGGCCAGCACGTCCTCGACCATGGCCCCGATCATCCGCCGCACGGCCTCGATGCGGATCATCCGCTCGTCGATGGCCGGCCAGTCCCCGCGGACCCCGTGCAGCACCGGCCCGATCAGCGGCACGTCGCTCAGGTCCTCGAGCGTGAACAGGCCCGCCTGCACCCCGTCGTCAACGTCGTGATTGTTGTAGGCGATGTCGTCCGCGATCGCCGCCGCCTGCGCCTCCAGCGAGGCGAAACTGTCCAGCCGCAGGCCCCAGCCAGGCGCATAGTCGGCGATGGCCCGCCACGCCGGCTCGTCCAGCCGGTGCGACACCGGCCCGTTGTGCTTGACCACCCCCTCGACGGTCTCCCAGCTCAGGTTCAGCCCCTCGAACTGCGGGTAGCGCTCTTCCAGCTTGGTCACCACGCGGAAGGTCTGGACATTGTGGTCGAAGCCGCCCCACGGCTCCATCCGCGCCTGCAGCTCGTCCTCGCCCGCGTGGCCGAACGGCGGATGGCCGAGATCGTGGGCCAGCGCCACCGTCTCCGCCAGATCGGTGTCCAGCCGCAGGGCGTGGGCCAGCGACCGTGCGATCTGCGCCACTTCCAGCGAATGGGTCAGCCGGGTGCGGTAGTGGTCGCCCTCGTGCGCCACGAAGACCTGGGTCTTCTCCTTCAGGCGGCGAAAGGCGGTGGCGTGGATGATCCGGTCGCGGTCCCGGGCATAGGCGTTGCGCGTGCGGCTGATCGGCTCGGGCGTCAACCGGCCGCGGCTGTGCTCGGGGTATTCGGCGTAGGCGGCGCGCTCGGGGATCAACGTCGGCTGCTCATTCGGTCGCCGGGCCTTTGCGATCGCCCGTCCGCGCCTCATATAGAGCCCCGTGAGCAGCGTCCAATCCGCCCCGACTTTCCAGATCTCGCCGGCCAGCGGCGGTCATGGCCTGACCCTGTCCGGAAGCGCCGCCCGCCGTCTGGCGAAGCTGGCCGAGGCCGAGGGCCATCCCGTCCTGCTCCGCGTCGCCGTCGACGGCGGCGGCTGCTCCGGCTTCCAGTACCGTTTCAAACTGGTCGAGGCCGCCGAGCCCGACGACCTGCGCATCGAGGCCGATGGTCAGGCCGCGCTGGTCGACCCCGTCTCCCTGCCCTTCCTCAAGGGCTCGGAGATCGCGTTCGTCGACGACCTCGCCGGCGCCCAGTTCGTGGTCAGGAATCCGAATGCGGCCTCGAGCTGCGGCTGCGGGGTCAGCTTCTCGATCTGAACGTCCCGGCCGGCTTCAGTGGAGCCGGGTCTCCAGGTCGGAGGCCTTGGCCTCATACTCCTCGGCCATGCTCTTCAGGGCGTCGATGGTCGTCGGGTCGCTGGCGCTGCGGGCGAGCCGACGGGCCTGCTGCGCCTGGGCACGAAGGTCGGCGGCCTGCCGGACCTCCGTGACGTCCAGCAACAGGTTGACCGCCCCGGCCACGGCTCCGGTCGCGTCGAGGATCGGGGTCGGGAAGGGCTGAAAGGTGACGCGGGTCCCGTCCGGGCGCTCGGCCACCGCCCTGACCCCGCGGACCGGCCGTCCGGAAGAGAGCGCGACCGCCATGGGGCACTGCTCATGCGGCAGGAACGCTCCCGCCTCCGTGTACAGCTTCCAGGTGACGCACCACCGGTCCTTACCGACCTGCGGTTGGCGGCCGGTGAAGCCGATGCAGGCGCTGTTGAAGAAGGTTACGACCCCGTCGGCGTCGGTCACATAGATCGGCGCGGGCAACGCCTCCAGCGCCGCGTGCAGCGCAGCCTCGCCGTCTTGCTCGAAGACCTTGAGGGCCGAGTGCAGGAGGGCGTCGGTACGGGCGGAGAGGGCGGACATCGGGAGGCCTTCGATACACCAGCCCGCTGGCCAAGGACAACGAAAACCGTTGGCCGGTCCGAACCTCACCTCCCCATTCGCGTCAGGCGAATGGGGGAGACAGACCGTGTCAGCGGTCGGATGTCAGGGGGCGAGGGGGATACTCGCCCGGTCCGGGCCGCAAGGCCGACCCGCCCGCCGGAGGCGCTGCGGCAAGGCGATAACACCGCCATCCGACGCAAGCTTGCGTCCGATCTCCACGCGGAGCGTCAGTCTGCGTCGAAACGGTACTCCCACACGATCTCCGGGCACAGACCCGGCATTCCGCACGCCTTCCCTCCCTCCCAAAACACACCACTTGCTATTAGGCTTTTTCCTAATTAGGATCTTTCCTATGAACTCCCTGTTCAAAGCCCTGTCGCATCCGGTCCGTCGCAGCATTATCGAGATGCTGCGCAAGGGGCCGATGGCGTCCGGCGACATCGCCGCCGCCTTCGACATGAGCTGGCCGACCATCACCGGCCACCTCAACGCGCTCAAGGAGGCCGGTCTGGTCTCCCCTGAACGCGAAGGGGCCTCGATCCGCTACCGGCTCGAGATTTCCGCCGTCGAGGAGGCCCTCGCCTTCCTGCTGCAGATGACCGGCGCCGGCCGGCAGACCCCCGGAGAAGAACCATGACCGCCCCGAAGAAAGCCTCATCCGCGCTGGACGCGGCCACGCTCGGCCTCAGCCTCGTGGTCGGCGGCCTCGGCGTCTGGACCGTCTTCGCGGGCCCGACCGAACTGTTGCCGATCCACTACGGCATCTCCGGGCGGGCCGATGACTGGGGCACCCGCGAAACCGTCGGCGGCGTCCTCATAGGCATGGCCCTGCTGACGCTGCTCATCGGCGGCGGCATGGGCGCCGCCTCCCGGCGGGCCGAAGACCCCGCCCGCGCCCGCGCCCTCCGCTACGCCCAGTTTGTGGTGATCCTGACCCTCCCCCTCGTCAGCCTGCTCGCCGCCTCCGCCAGCCTGTCAGGAACGACCGACATCGGCGGCGCGGTCCCGATCGCCCTGATCAGCCTCGTCCTGCTGCTCACGGGAGCCTTCCTCGGCCGGGTCGGTCCCAATCCCTTCGTCGGCGTGCGCACGCCCTGGGCCTACAAGAGCCGCCTCGCCTGGGACCGGTCCAACCGGCTCGCCGGCCGCCTCTTCTTCGTGATCGGCCTCGCCGGCCTGCTCACCGCCCCCTTCGCCCCCCGCCCGCTCGGCCTCTACGCCCTCCTCGGCGCCATCGGCCTGGCCGCCGTCTGGTCCATCTTCGAGAGCTGGCGCGTGTGGCGCGCCGATCCCGACCGGCAGCCCTTCTGAACCTCGTCCCCAAAGGGAGACCGCCATGCTCAGCCTGATCCTCGCCGCCCTGCTGTCGGACCCGGTCGCCACCCCCGTGTCCCTGCCGTCGCAGCCCGCGCCCCTGCACGGAACCCTGCTGACCCCCGAAAGCCCCCGCGCCGTCGCCGTGATCCTGCCGGGATCGGGCCCGACCGACCGCGACGGCAACAGCCCCATGGGCGTCAGCGGCGGCGCCTATCGCCTGCTGGCCGAGGCCTTGGCGGAACAGGGGATCGCCACCCTGCGCGCTGACAAGCGCGGCATCGCCCAAAGCGCCGCCGGCGGCATGTCGGAGACGGACCTGCGCTTCTCCCACTTTGTCGAGGACGCCCGCGGCTGGGCCGCCCAGGCGGCCGCCCGCACCGGCCGGCCCTGCGCCTGGCTGATCGGCCACAGCGAAGGCGCGCTCGTGGCCCTCGCCGCCACCGAGGGCGGGAACGACAAGGTCTGCGGCCTCGTCCTGCTGTCCGGCGCGGGCCGCCCCGCCCGCATCGTGCTGGAGGAACAACTCGGCCCGCAACTTCCCGAGCCCATGCGCACCCAGGCCTTCCACGCCATGGCCGAGCTGGAGGCGGGCCGCCTCGCCCCCGACACGCCGCCGGAACTGGCCGCCCTGTTCCGTCCGTCGGTGCAGCCCTATCTGATCTCGTGGTTCAGACTGGACCCGGCCCGGCTCATCGCGGACTGGGACGGCCCGGTCATGATCGGCCAAGGCCTGACCGACATCCAGACCAGCGAAACCGACGCCCGCGCGTTGGCCGCCGCCCGGCCGGACGCGACGCTGGTGCTGTGGGAGGGCGTCAACCACCTGCTCAAGATCGCGCCCGCCGACCGCGCCGCCAACCTCGCCACCTACAGCGACCCGGCCCTGCCGCTCGCGCCCGATGTCGCCGACGACATCGCCGGCTTCATCCTCCAGCCGCGCTAGTGCCGGCGGTCGCCACGATCGCCCTGGCCCTTGGGGGCCTCGGTCTTCGCTTCCCGCCGACGGTCCTGAGACAGCGACTTGCCGACGTCGACCATCTCGGTGAACCGGCCTTCGTCATCCCGGCGGGCGTAGCGTTTGTCGCCCGGATTGGGCTCGATCAGTTCGCGTTTGCTCATGGCGTAACTCCTTCCACCGAAAGAGAATCCGGCAGGAGTCATCGGGTTCCCGTCAGGCCAGCGTCTCCTGGAACCGGACTGGCCGCCCGTGGGCGCTGCCGATCAGCTCGCCGTCGCGCATCACCAACCGGCCGCGCACGATCGTCGCCATCGGCCAGCCGGTCGCCTCGAAGCCGTCGAACGGGGTCCAACCCGACCGCGTCGCCATGTCCTCGTGCTTGATGACCCGTTTGGCTTTCAGGTCGACCAGGGTCAGGTCGGCGTCATAGCCCTCGGCCATCCGCCCCTTGCCGGCGATGCCGAATACCCGGTTGGCCCCATGGCTGGTCAGGTCGATGAACCGGTCCAGCGTCAGCCGCCGGTTGGCCACATGCGTCAGCATCACCGGCACCAGCGTCTGCACCCCCGGCATCCCCGACGGTGACGCCGGATAGGGCCGGGACTTCTCTTCCAACGTATGCGGCGCGTGGTCGGAGCCCAGCACGTCCGCGACGCCCTGCTCGATTCCCCGCCACAGCCCGGCGATGTGGTAATTGTTGCGGATCGGCGGGTTCATCTGCGCCAGACCCTTGAGCCGCTCGTAGGCCTCGTCGCCGTCCAGCGTCAGGTGCTGCGGCGTCAGTTCCATGGTCGCCACGTCCTTGTGGTCGGCCAGGAATTCGACCTCCTCGGCCGTGGTCACGTGCAGCACGTGGATGCGGGCTCCGGTCTCCCGCGCCAGCCCCACCAGACGGCGGGTCGACAGGATGGCGCTCTCCGGATCCCGGACCTCAGGGTGGCTGGTCCAGTCGCCCGCGCGGGCCAGCGGCCGGCGCTCGGCCAGCCGGTATTCGTCCTCGGAGTGGAAGGTCGCCCGCCGCTTTACATGCCGCAGCACCTCGCGCACCCCATCGTCGTCGGCGACCAGCAGCGTCCCCGTCGACGCCCCCATGAACACCTTGACCCCGCAGCACCCCGGCAGCCGCTCCAGCTCGCCGAGGAAGCGCGCATTCTCGTGCGTCCCGCCGATGTAGAAGGCATGGTCCGTCCACATCCGGTCCCGCGCCCGGGCCAGCTTGTCGGCCAGCGCCTCCGGGTCGGTGGTCGCCGGTTCGGTGTTCGGCATTTCGAACACGGCGGTCACCCCGCCCAGCGCCGCCGCCCGGCTGCCGGTCTCGAGGTCTTCTTTCCACTCCAGCCCCGGCTCGCGGAAATGAACCTGGGTGTCGATGACCCCGGGGAGGACCGTCAGCCCCGCTGCATCCACCGTCTCTCCCGCCGAGGCCTGAGACAGGTCGCCGACGAAGGCGATCCGGCCATCGATCACGCCGACATCGGCCATGCCGCGCCCGGCGTGATTGGCCACCTCGCCGCCGCGGACGATCAGGTCGTAAGTCTGGGTCATGGCCCGGCCCTATACCCGCTCGGCCAGAAGCTTGCGAGCCGCCTTCAGCACCCGTTCCGCCGGCAGGTCGTTCATATGCAGAATCGCCTGGTCCAGCCGCGGGTCGATCTTGCGGTACTCCTCGACCGAGCGCGGTCCGCGCACCGCGACCCCGCCCCAAGGCCCGCGCTCTACCTCGTCCGACGGCCCGTAGGCGGCGACCACTGGCACGCCCGACGCCACCGCCAGGTCGGTCCAAAGCGAGTCCCCGCCCAGATACAGGGTGCACCGCCCGACCGCCGCCACCGCCTGCAGCGGGCTCAGCCGCCCCTGCAATTCGATGGTCCGATGACGCGGCAGGGCGAGCCGGATGGTGTGGGCCGCGTCGCGGTCCGCCTCCGCCCCGACGACCAGCACCCGGCCGCCCTCCAGCGGACCGCCCTCGCCGACCAGCGCCGAGGCCACCTTGGCGAACCGCTCCGCGGGCCAGCGCCGTCCCATCCATTCGGCTCCCGGCCCGACCGCCAGCAGCGGCCCCTCACCCGCCGGGATCAGCGCATTCGCCGCCGCCTGCGTCGCCTCCGACACGAACAGCTGCGGGCGGGGAACCTCGTCCAGCTGCAGCACCCGCGCCGCCAGCTCCACGGCGTGGACCCCCGGCTCGCGCTCGCCCCGCACCGCCCGCTTCTGCCGCTTCAGCTTGCCGGACAGGGCCGAGCCGCGCATGTCGACCACCAGCCCCCAGTTCGTCGACCGTACCTGGTTCCACAGCCCGAACCAGTCCAGCCGGCTCTCCTTCTCCAGCACGATCAGCCGGTCCAGCCGTGGCGTGTCGGCGAACAGCGGCGCGCTGGCGGGAGACCCGACGATGGTGAACCGGGCCAGCGGCATGGCCTCGACCAGATACGCCAGCACCCCGCACGACAGCACCGCGTCCTGCGCGCCCGCCTCGGCGATATACAGGATAGGGAACCGGCCCGTCATGACCGGACCGTATACGGATTCTCTTCCGCCAATGAGGGGTCACGGGGTGTGGTCCACAGGCTCGCGACACCCTATCTGCACCGTATGACGACCCGCATCGCCCGCCTCGACAGCCGCGCCCTGATCCGGGTTTCCGGCCCCGACGCGAGACCCTTCCTGCACAACCTCCTGACCCAGGACGTTGAGACGCTGGCCGACGGCGAACTCCGCTTCGGCGCCCTCCTTTCGCCGCCGGGTCGCCTGCTGTTCGACCTGTTCCTTCGGGGCGAGGCCGACGCGGTCGTGCTGGACGTCGCCGCCGAGCGCCGCGACGCCCTGCTTCAGCGCCTGTCGATGTACAAGCTCAGGGCCCAGGTCACGGTCCAGGCCGACGACCGCCCGGTCTTCGCCTCATGGCCCGAGGTCGCCAACGGCTTCACCGCCGACCCCCGCGCGCCCGGTCTCGGCGGCCGCCGCTACGGCGGCGAGCTCCCGACGAACGCTGCGGAGGCCGCCTGGCAGGCCCACCGCCTCGCCGCCGGCGTTCCCGACCCGGCCGCCGACGCCCCGACCGACAGGACCTATCCGATCGAGGCCAATTTCGACCTCCTCAACGGCCTCGACTTCCAGAAGGGCTGTTTCGTCGGCCAGGAGACCACCTCCCGAATGAAGCGGCGGGGCGCCATCAAGAACCGCATGCTCCCCATCGCCTTCGACGGCCCGCCGCCGCCGTTCGGCGCCGAGGTCCTGAACGGCGACCTGCGCGCCGGCGAGGTGCTCAGCGGTCGGGACGGCGCGGCCATGGCGCTGCTCCGGCTGGACCGGATCGACGGCTCGCTGACGGTGGATGGCCGTCCGGTCGAGGTCCGCCGGCCCGACTGGCTGGACCGCTAGCCCGCTTCCGACGCCAGCACGATCTTGCCGTAGCAGCCGCTGATGTAGGGCGCGCCGTCTGGAGCCCGCGTGGGTGCGGGACAGGTCGTTATCGTCCCGTCATTCATCGGGATAACATAGACCCTGTTCTCGCCCGGCCGGACGCCGCTCGCGCGCCGTCCCATGCAGTCCGGTTCGCCGTTGGTCTCGAGCATCTCGCTGACGATCCAGTGGCCGTCCCTGTCCGTCTCGACGCGGTAGCGCGCCCGCACCCGCTCGGCGCCGCTCCAGACCAGCATCACCCCGTCTGGGCCGAAGTCCCAGCTCTCCATGCAGATCGGCTGCGCGTCCTGCTGCTCGAAGGTGTGGAACAGGTAGAGACCTTCCAGCCGCAGCGGCTCCCGCTCCTGCGCGGCCACGGGCGCCGTCCCGATCGCCAGCATCAGCAGCCCTATCGCCACCGGTCTCATCGCGTCCTCCGCTCGACGTGAACCCCACAGCAAGCATAGGCTGGAGACCGCTTCAATGCCGACGCGCCCGCCAGGAACCGGACCCATGCCGCTGATCGATCTCAGCCACACGATCGAGGACGGCCTGATCACCTACAAGGGTCTCCCGGCGCCCCTGATCTGCGACCACCTGAGCCGCGAGGCCTCGCGGGCCAACTACGATCCCGGCACGGAATTCCAGATCGGCCGCATCGAGATGGTCGGCAACACCGGCACCTATCTGGACACTCCCTTCCACCGCTACGCCGACGGCGAGGACCTCAGCGAGGTCGGCCTCGACCGCGTGGCCGCCCTGCCGGGAATCGTCGTCCAGGCAGGCGACCTGCAGGCCATAGACGCCGACAGCTTTCGGGACCTCGACCTGAGCGGCAGGGCCGTGCTGGTCCACACCGGCTGGGCCCGCCACTGGCGCACCGACGCCTATTTCGAGAACCACCCCTTTCTGACCGAAGCCGCCGCCGTCTTCCTCGTCGATGCGGGCGCGGTGCTGGTCGGCATCGACTCCCACAATATCGACGACACTCGCACGCGCTCGCGCCCGGCCCACACCCAGCTGCTCGGCGCCGGCATCCCGATCTGCGAGCACATGCGTGGTCTCGAGCTGCTGCCCGATGCCGGCTTCCGGTTCACCGCCACCCCGCCGAAGGTGAAGGCCTTCGGCACCTTCCCGGTCCGGGCGTTCGCGGAAATCGAGTGAACGGGGATCGCTCACCGGACCGAAAGACCGCTCCGGACGGAACAACGGCGACGGCTCCACATTGAGGCTCGCGAGCTTCAATCAAGAGGGCTGGACATGACCGACACCACAATTCACCCGACCCACGGGCATCACCCGCACACCCTGATCTCATGGCCCGCGGTGCTCGCCGGCGCGATCGTCGCGGCCGCCGTCGGGGCCATGCTCAATCTGCTGGGCGTCGCCCTCGGGGCGGCGTCCTTCAACCCCTACGGCCTCGACAGCGGCGACGCGACCGGCTTCACGGCGGCGGCCGGGATGTGGATGGCCTTGGCCAACTCCATCGCCCTGTTCGTGGGCGGGGCGGTCGCCAGCCGGGCCGCGAAACACTCCGACCACCACAGGGGCGGCCTGCACGGCGTGAGCGTCTGGGCGGTCGCCTTCCTGCTGGCGCTCGTGATCACCGCGTCCGGCGTCGCCGGCGGCGCGGCGGCCATCGCGGGCGGCGAAGCCAGCGAACCCTCGCCCTCCCGCGAGGTGGTGATCAGCGATGGCACGGTCGGACCGAATGGCGTCGTCGAGGGCCAGGTCGTCGTACCGCCCGAGGCCCGCGACGTGGCCGACGACACGGCCGACGCCACAGCCACCCTCGCCCTGTGGGGCTTTCTGACCATGCTGCTGGGCGCCGTGGCCGCGGTGCTCGGCGGGATGTACGGGACCCGCAACCACCGCTGGATGAACAAGGCGGGCATCGGCGTCGACCACCGGGATCCTGTCGTCGAGACGACGCCGGCGAGCGAACCACACCGCGTCTATCCGACGCCGCGCACCTGACGATCTGCGAAGGGGCGGTGACCGTCGCCTCACGGTCCCGCCCCTCATTCGGCGGCGACGGCGCCCGCCACCCTGCGCTAGCCTCCGGCGATGGCCGACTCACTTCACCGCTGCGCCTGGTGCGGGACCGATCCGCTCTACGTCGCCTATCACGACGAGGAGTGGGGCGTGCCCGAGTACGACCCCCGCGCCCTGTCGGAGAAGCTGGTGCTGGACGGATTTCAAGCCGGGCTGGCCTGGATCACCATACTGAGGAAGCGCGAGGGCATGCGCGACGCCTTCGACGGCTTCGATCCGGAGAAGGTTGCGGCTTACGGCGAGGCGGACGTCGAGCGGCTCCTCGGCGACGCCCGCATCATCCGCTCCCGCGCCAAGATCGACAGCGCCATCAAGGGCGCGCGGATCTGGCTGGAGATGCGCGACAGCGGAGAGGACTTCTCCGAATGGCTGTGGTCCTTCGTCGGCGGCGCCCCGATCCAGAACCACTGGCCCGACAGCGACGCCCGCCCGGTCGCCACGCCCGAGTCCGAAGCCATGGCCAAGGCTCTGAAGAAGCGTGGCTTCACCTTCTGCGGCCCCGTCATTGTGTATGCCTTCATGCAGGCTGTGGGCATGGTCAACGATCACGGCGTCGAGTGCTTCCGTCACCGGCAGGTTCGTGCGATGGCCGACCGGTGAAGCCACCGTCGAAAAAGCAGGCCAAGGGCAAGGCCGCCGCCAAGGCGCCGCCGAAGGCCGCGCGCGCCTTCCCGACGATGGCGCTCGAGACGGTGCTGATCCAGTCGTGCGGTGGCCCGGTCTGCGGCGTCGACGAGGCGGGGCGCGGTCCGTGGGCGGGGCCGGTTTCGGCGGCGGCGGTGATCCTCGATCGCGACGACCTGCCCGAGGGCATCGACGATTCCAAGGTGCTGACCGCCGAACGGCGCGAGGCGCTGGAGATCGAGATCAAGGCCCGCGCCATCGCCTGGGGCGTCGGCTTCGCCTCGGTGGAGGAGATCGCCGAGCTCAACATCCTGCACGCCACCGGCCTGGCCATGTGCCGCGCCATCGAGGCCATGGCGGTGCAGCCGGTCGCCGCCCTCGTCGACGGCAACTACCGCTTCAAACTGCCTTGCGACGTGCAGACGGTGGTCGGCGGCGACGGCCTGTCGCTGTCGATCGCGGCGGCCTCGATTCTGGCCAAGACGGCCCGCGACCGGCTGATGATCGCTATGGACGCTGAATACCCCGGCTACGGCTTCGCCTCCCACAAGGGCTACAACGCCCCGGTGCATCAGGAGGCGCTCAAGGCCCTCGGCCCCTGCCCCGCCCACCGCCGCGGCTGGGCCCCCATCCGGGCGTTGCTGGAAGAAGCCTAGATCTGCAGCGCGCCGCCCAGGAAGGCGCCCGCCAGGGCCGCGACCACACCGCCGAGCACCACGGTGACCCAGCCGGGTATGCCGTCGACCATCTCGGACAGGGTCGGCTCGGGCTCCGGCGCCAAGTCATTGGCCACCCGGGTGTCGAAGCGCGCCGGCGAAGGCGGCCGCCAGGCCACGGGCTCGAAGACGTCCGCCGACCGGCCGTAGGCGTGATGGGCCTGCAGGCGGCGAGAGGGGGTGATTGTCATCTGTTCCATGCCCGACACAACGGGTCGGACTCGGGGCCGTTCCCTACGCTGGCGCTCACGCCGCATCGGCGAGATTCACGCGCCGGTCGCTGACCAGGAACAGGTATTCGACGTTCCTCAGCCGGCCCACGGCCCCGACCTTTTCGCCCTTCGGATTGTGAATGCCGATGCGAGCGCCGACGTACCGCGGGCGGGCGATCTCAATGACCTGCACCTCGCCCCGGCCCGACAGCATCCCGACCAACTGGCCCCGCGACAGATAGCCCTCGTCGTTGAACGACACGATCAGGTTGGGCGCCTTCACCCCCTCGATCACCGCCTGCAGCGCCGGCGCGATGCCCGGCCGGCTATTGAAGACGCTCTTGCGGGTCCGCACGTCGATCCGCTTGTTGGCCACGCCGTAGGTCTCGGGCTTGTCCCACAGCACCAGGCTCTCCCAGCAGTGGTAGTTACCGAGATAGGAATGCTGATTGTAGGGCGGGTCCAGATAGACGAGGTCGGCCTCGACCGTCGGAGCCAGTTCCACGGCGTCCGCATGGGTCGCCCGGCACGGTCCCGCAGCGACACCGGGCAGCACGTCCGGCATGCGCAGCTCCAGCGGCTTCAGCGCCCGGCTGGCCCACGACTTCATGTAGGCCATCTGCAGCCCGGCTGTGGAATCCACCCGGTCGGCGGCCTCCATCAGGCTGACCAGGGCGATCGCCTCCAGTTCCGGCTCCAGCGCCATGGCCGCGATCCGGTCGCGCATGGCGTCGATCCGCGCCCCGTTCTCCGGCGTGAAATAGCGCGCGTCCTCGCAGAAGGTCCTGGTGAACCAGCCCGCCTCGGGCGTCACCGTCCGCAGCTCGGCCAGCACGGCTTCCGCCTTCTCCAGCCACCGCTCCCGGTCAGCCTGCACATAGGCCGTAGCCAGCACGTGGGCGTAAGCGTTGTGGTCGTTCGACCAGACCTGGAAGCCCTGCTTCTTCAGCGCATGGCCGACCCGCGCCGAGCCGGAGAACAGGTCGCAAACCGTTCCGCCGTCAGGCAGCACGCCGGAGCTGGCCCGGACGATCTCCGCCAGCAGGGCGCGCTTGGAGCCGATGTATTTGATCATGCCGACCCTTCAGGAGGTCAGCCCTTGTGGCCGCGCCCCTTCATCGGAACATGCGCCAGTCGCAGCAGATTCGCAGCCCCCGGCGCGCCGAACGGCGTGCCGGCGAGGATCAGAAGGCGCTGGCCCGGTTCGGCGAGGCCGAACTCGACCGCCTTCTCGACCGCGTCGTCGGTGACCTCCTCCAGCGAGGCCGGTTCCCGGCTCAGCCGCGGCTCCAGTCCCCAGACCAGCGACAGCCGACGCGCCGTCTCCGGCTTGGGCGTCAGCGCCAGCACCGTCTGCAGCGGCCGCTCGCGCGACATCCGCCGCGCCGTGCCGCCCAGCGTCGTGAACACCACCACGCAAGCCGTCGACTGCGCCTCGCCGGCCTTGCGGGCCGCGGCGACCAGGGCGTCCACGTCATGCTCGTCCATGCCGGCGTGCTCGGCGTCCATCAGACCGGGCCAAAGCGGGTCGCGCTCCACCCGCTCGATGATCCGGTTCATGATCCCGACCGACTCCAGCGGATAGTCGCCCGACGCCGTCTCGGCCGACAGCATCAGGGCGTCAGCGCCCTCATAGACCGCATTGGCGACATCGGACGCTTCCGCCCGGGTCGGGGCGGGGGCGCTGGTCATCGACTCCAGCATCTGCGTCGCCACGATCACCGGCACGCCGCGCTGGCGGGCGGCGCGGATGATCCGCTTCTGCGCCACCGGCACCTCTTCCGGGTCCAGCTCGACGCCCAGGTCGCCACGCGCAACCATTACCCCGTCGCAGTAGTCGAGGATGCTCTCCAGCTCGTTCAGCGCCTGGGGCTTCTCGATCTTGGCGAGGCAGGCCGCCCGGCCTTTCACGATCTGCTTCAGCTCGGCCATGTCCTCGGCCTTCTGCACGAAGCTCAGCGCCACCCAGTCGACGCCGATGCGCAGGGCGAAGGCGAGGTCCTCGCGGTCCTTCGGCGTTAGCGCCGAGACCGGCACCACCGCCTCGGGCACCGCCACGCCCTTGCGGTCCGACAGCTTCGAACCGCTTTCGACCGTGACGTCGGCCCATTCGTCGGTGCGCTCGCCGACCCGCAGCCGCACCCGCCCGTCGTCGAGCAGCAGCAACATTCCGGTGCGCAGCGCCCTGAAGATTTCCGGATGCGGCATCTGCACCCGCGTCGCGTCGCCCGGCGTCGGGTCCAGATCGAGGCGCATCTGGCGCCCGGGCCCGACCTCGATCTCGACATCCTTGAACTTGCCCAGCCGCAGCTTCGGCCCCTGCAGGTCGGCCAGCACGCCCAGCGGCCGTTTCAGCGCCAGCTCCGCGCCGCGCACGGCCTTCAGCGCCGCCGCGTGATCCTCGTGCGAGCCGTGGCTGAAGTTCAGCCTGAACACGTCGACTCCCGCCTGGGCGAGGGCCTTGACCGTGCCAGGCGCCCGGCTGGCGGGCCCCAGGGTCGCGACGATGCGGGCGCGCCGGGCTCTTTTCATCGAATATCCATACGGCCGGAAAGGGGAAGACCTCCCTTGTGCCCATGAAAGCGCGCCCGGTTAAGGCCGGTTCGCCACCGGACACACAAAGTTATGCGCTAGGATGGTCCCGGCGGCGTTTCGGCCGGCGGGGAACACCACATGGCGGGTCTCAAGGACAAGCGCGGCTTCATCGACAAGGACCGGCTCGATCTGTCCGAACGGCAGGCGGTCGAATACTGGATGAAGCGCTGGGGCGTGACCCGGGACCAGCTGGTCACCGCTCACCGCAAGGCGGGCCGCATGGTCAAGGATATCGCGGCCGAGCTCGGCAAGAAGCGCTGAGGCTCAGCGCAGGGTGCGGAAGGTTACGGAATAGCGCAGCCGGTCGCCCGGCGTGATGCTGTGCTGCCAGTCCTGCCGCGCCGCTCCATCCAGCAGATAGGCCGAGCGCGGCGCCAGCGGCAGCGACGCCCGCTTCCACCCGTCGTCCTGCTTGCGGCGCAGCCTCAGCACCGCCGGCGAGACGAAGGACAGGCCGATCACCTTGTCGAACTCCGGCCGGTCCCGATGCCAGCCGATACCGGCGCCCGGCGCATACTCGGTGACCATGGCGTGCTTTATCGCCGCCGGGTCCAGTCCCGCGAAAGCCGCCGCCGACCGCCGGGCCGGCTCGAGGAAGGCCGGCATCGGCTCGGCGTCCTTCAATGACGAGGCGCTGAAGTCGTAGCGCCAGCCGAACGACACCACCCGCCGGTTGCCTTTGAACCCGTGGAAGTCGAAGGCCTGGAACGGCAGATCGGCGAACGCCGCCACCAGCCGCTCGGCCTCCCCGGCCGGGACCACGTCGTCCGCGTAGCGCAGCCCCTCAGGCAGCGCCGCCGCCGGCGCGCCGAACAGGTCGAACTGGTTGTCCGCCGCCGGCATCACGCCTCCAGTTGATCCATCCGGCACTGCTCCGGCGCCTTGTCGGGCCGGAAGCGCAGCAGCCGCGTGCCATGCCGGAAGCGCTGGTCCGAGACATGGTCGAAGCCCACCTCCACCACCAGCTCGGGCCGCAACGGCTCCCACTCTCCCGACCGCTCCGTGGCCCAGCGGCTCGGTCCGCCCGGCGCCCGGCCGGTGAATCCTGGACCACCGCGCAGCGCCTCGAGGCGTCGCGTCAACTCGTCCTTGTCGAGCTTCGCGAAGCCCGAGGTGAAGCCGACATGGTTCAGCAAACCGGCGTCGTCATAGAGGCCGAGCAGCAGCGAGCCCACCCGACCGCCTCCGCTGGCGTAGCGGAAGCCGCCTACGACGCAGTCGGCGGAACGCAGCCGCTTGACCTTGACCATGGCCCGCTCGCCCTCGACGTAGGGCCCGTCCCGGCGCTTCGCGACCACGCCCTCCAGCTTGCCGTCGTCCATCCAGGATCGGGCCAGTTCCGGATCGGCCGTGCCCGGCGACAGGGTCAGCCGCGGTCCGCCGAACCGCTCCACGAAAGCCTCCAGCCGGGCATGCCGCTGCTGATGCGGCAGACCCCGCAGGTCCGAGCCGTCCACATCCACCAGCATGTCGAACAGGGCGAAGGTCGCCGGCGCCTCAAGCGATAGTTTGCGGATCCGGGATTCCGCCGGATGCAGCCGCTGCTGCAGCGCCTCGAAGGCGAACCTGTCGCCGTCCTGCGCCAGCAGTTCGCCGTCGAGGCTGAACGTCTCCGCCTCGATCCGCCGCAGCCGCTCGACCACCTCGGGAAAGAAGCGGGCCAGCGATTTCCCCGACTTGGCCAGCAGCTCGACCCGCCCCTCCGCCCTGAAGGCGAGGCAGCGGAAACCGTCCCACTTGGGTTCGTACCACCAGCCCTCGCCGGCCGGCAGCTCGCGTTCGGTCCGCGCCTCCATCGGCGTCGCCGACATCCGGGTCATGCGGTCGCCGCCACGGCCGGAAACGGCCGGCTGAGGAAGCGCGAGCCGGCCAGGCCGAACCGCCAGGGCGTCTCCGCCCCCTTGCTGATGCCGATGCGCACGCCTTGCACCAGCGCCGGCGGCTGGACGTGAAGCCTGAGGGCGAACGGCGCGGCCTCGAGGGGCCGCCCGTTCAGGCTCCCGTCGATCCCCAGCGCCTCGCACAGCTTCCCCGGCCCGGAGCACAGCCCCTCGGGCGGCAGCGGTCCGCGCCGCTCACGCATTCGCTCCAGCCCCGTGCGCGGCTCCAGCGCCCGCACCAGCACCGCGCTGCCCGGCTGGCCCGCGTCGCAGACCACGTTGAAGCACCAGTGCAGGCCGTAGATCCGGTAGACATAGGCCCGGCCCGGCGGGCCGAACATCGGCGCGTTGCGCGCGGTCGGCCCCACGAAGCTGTGCGACGCCGGGTCGAACACGTCGTAGGCCTCGGTCTCGACGATCACGCCGCCGACGCCGTCCACCTCCAGCTCGGCCCCGATCAGGGTCCGGGCCACCGTCTCGGCGGATTGGTCGAAGAGCGTCTGCGCCATGTCACGCCAACGCCGCAGCGGCGCTCCCGGTTCGGCGGTGGTGCGAGCGGCGGGGGTCGAACCCGCATGACCGAAGTCGAGGGATTTTAAGTCCCTTGCGTCTACCAGTTTCGCCACGCTCGCGAGGGTGAACCCTACTGGGCGGGCCTTAACGCCCGGAAGTCCACATCCGAAGCGGCCAGCAGCCACAGGAAGGCGGCCCAGGCGGCGACGTTCTGGTCCATCGCGTCGGGATCGATCCGGTCCAGCACGTCGTCGGCGGTGTGGTGGGTGTCGAAATAGTCGGTGCCGTCCTGGTTCAGCCGGAAGGCCGGGACCCCCGCCGCCACGGTCGGGCCGGTGTCGGGGCCGCCGCCGGTCGCGGCCGAGCCGTCGAACAGCACGCCCAGCGGGGTCAGCACCGCCTGGGCGGCGCGACGGAACTCGCTGTCGGCGGCCCCGGCGGGCAGGGTCAGGCTGTAGATCGGCCCGGCGCCGAAGTCGCTCTCGCTGATCGCCACGTGGTTTGCCATCTCGCCGGCGCGGCTGGAGGCGTAGAACCGCGCCCCGGCCAGACCTTGGGAGGGCGGCGGCTGGCTGACTTCCTCGGAGCCCCACCAGACCACGCGGATGGTGCGGCGCGGCTTGCGCGGCATGTCCTCGATCAGCTTCAGGGCCGCGGCGGTGATGGCCACGCCGGCCCCGTCGTCGATGGCGCCGGTGCCCAGGTCCCAACTGTCGAGGTGGCCGCCGATGACGATGACCTCGTCCGCCGCGCCCGACCCCCGCACCTCGCCGATGACGTTCTGGCTCTTGCTGTCGGCAGTGAATCCGGCGCTCGAGAACAGGCGCATGCGCACCGGCTGATCGGTCAGGGCCGCCATGCGGCGCAGCTGGTCGGCGTCCGGCGGGCTCATGGCGAACGACGGCACCGTGCCCTCGCCTATCCGGGTCGCGCCGGTGTGGGCGAAGCGGTGGTCATGGGTGCCCAGCGAGCGGAGCACATAGCCGACCGCGCCGCGCTTCGCCGCCTCGAACGGCCCGTTGCCCCGGATCGGCGAGGTGGCGCCGTAGCCGCGCCCGTCCTGGGCCTGCACCGTGTCCTGCAGCACCACGACGATCTTGCCGGTCAGCGAGCCCTCCGGCTGGTCGAGCAGCTGCTGGTAGGTCTCGAAGATCGCGGCCTCGCCCTCGATCCCCCCGGCCGGCGTCGCGATGGAGCCGCCCAGAGACACTACCTCCAGCGGCTGCGGGAACGGCGACAGAATCTCCACCCGCGCCTCGCCCCGGGTCCACAGGGCCAGCGGGAACTCCTCGATCGAGACGTTGTCGAAGCCCATCTCGCGGAATTTCGCCGCGCCCCAGCGGGCCGAGGCCTGCTCCGACTCCGAGCCCGCCAGACGCGGCCCGAAGCGGGTGGTCAGCTCGGACACCAGTTCGTAGGCCACATTGTCCTGGAGAGCCCGGTCGCGCAGCTGTTCGGCCTCGCGGATGGTCCGGGCGTCCTGCGCCATCGCGGGCGCGGCGGCGAGGGTCAGCGCGATGGCGCTGGCGGCGAGAAGACGGGCGGACAGGGACATCGACGGCTCCGGGACTCAGAAGGAGCCAGAACCTAGACCGCGGTCGCCTGTGGGAGAAGCGATCCTCCCCCGAGTTTTGTCAGCAGCCGGATAAGCCCGACTGGTCGCTATCACCGTCCGATCTGGCGTCCGACATGAAACCGCCGCCTTGCTCATCCGCTCTGGGCGCATGCGCGTCATCCTGATCGCCCTCTGTCTCGCCGCCTGCAGCCTCGCCGCCCCGCCTGCGGATCAGCCCCGGCCCGTCCCGCGGCCCGTCGAGATGCCGGCTCCCGCCGACATGCGAGGCGAATGGCGGCTGACGGCGATGAATGGTCGCCCGGCCCCGTCCGCCGCCGATCCGGACGACGCGCATCACCCGATCACCATGTCGGTCGGAGACTTCACCTTCCGGGCGCGGTCCCAGTGCGTCCCCTTTTGGCGGCGCTACGAGCGGCAGGGAGATCGGCTCGTCGTCACCATGGCCAATCCCGGCGCGATGTGCGCCCGCGGGCTGAGCGACTGGGAGAGGGAGTTCGACCGCACCCTGTCTGCGGTCAACACGGCCGAGCGGAGAGGCGAAACGCTGAGGTTGACCGGCCCCGGCGCCAGCCTTGACTTCGAGTCCGCGCCGCCCCTGCCCAAGGAATCGATCAACGGCCGCTGGCGGCTGCAGTCGTTCCACGGCGCGCCGCCGCCCGCCGGCGAGGGGCCGATCGAGCTCACCATCAGCGACGGGCGGATCGAGGTGAACGCCTGCGTCTTCTCCGGATGGCGCTACCGGCAGGACGGCCCGGTGCTTGAGGTGACGCCGGAGGGCGGCGCCGTCTGCGAACGCACCACGACGCCGTTCGAGCAGCGGTTCGGGGCCTTCATGGATCGCGTCATGCGCGCCACGATCATCGAGGATGGCTCGCTGATCCTCGACAGCCCGCTGGAGCAGGTCGAGTTCGACCGGATCAGATGAGGGTCACTCGCCCTTGATGTAGGGCTCGACCGGGCCCTGCAGCTTGACCGTCAGGGCCTTGCCGCGGCGGTCGACCCGGTTGCCGACGGCGAGACGGACCCAGCCCTCGGAGACGCAGTATTCCTCGACATTGGTCTTGTCCTCGCCCTTGAAGCGGACGCCGACGCCCTGCGCCAGCAAATCGGCGTCGTGGTACGGGCTGTCGGGATCGACGGACAGGCGGTCGGGAAGGTCGGTCATGGTCAGGCGCTCGGCGAAGGACAGGCCGCGCCTTTAGCCGAGGATGGTCGCCGCTCCAAGAGAGCTTGACCTGACCCCGCGTCAATCGTCTAGGTTCGTTGCGAATAACTACGGACCCTCGATGAAGGACCTCGTCATCCGCGACTTCACCGCCGCCGCCGCCGACGGCTATCCGCTGTCGATGCGGCTGATCTCGGCCGAGCGGCCGGCCGCGGCGGTGCTGGTCAGTTCGGGCACCGGCTTCCCCAAGCGGTTCTACGACCGCTTCGCCCGGCATCTGGCGGGCAAGGGCGCCGCCGTGCTGACCTATGACTTCCGCGGCATCGCCGGATCGCGGCCCGACGACCTGGCCGCCATGCAGATGGACTACACGGACTGGGGTCGGCTCGACATGCCGGCCGCTCTCGACGCACTGATCGAGGCCGCGCCCGGCCTGCCCGTCGTTCACGTCGGCCACAGCGTCGGCGGCCACTTCCTCGGCTTCATGCCCAACCAGCACCGCATCGCCCGGCACGCCTTCGTCTCGGTGGGCAGCGGCTACTGGGGACGGCACCACCGCGCCTACAACCCTCTCGAGCTGTTTTTCTGGTTCGGCTACGGCCCATGGAGCCTGATGCGCCACGGCTACATCAAGGGCGGCGGCCTCTGGGCCGGAACCGACCTGCCCCGCGGTGTCTGGGAAACCTGGCGGCGCTGGTGCCTGAAAGAGGCCTACTTCCGCGACGAGCTCAAGGACCGGCTGCAGCCGCACCATTCCGAGGCGGTGACGGCGCCGATCCGTTCCTGGATCTTCACCGACGACCCGATCGCCACCCCGATCACCTCGCCGGCCCTGATGGAGGTCTATCCCAATGCTCCGCGCGAGATGGTGGTGCGAACTCCCGCCGACTACGGCGTGACCCGTATCGGTCACGAAGGCGCATTTCGCAGGGGCATGGAACCCCTGTGGGACGAGATGTTCGGTTGGCTGGTTGAACCGGAAGGCGCGCCGCCTAGTTAAGCCACTCCCGCCCCGGAGCCTGTTATGACCGATCAGCCCAGCATCACCGTCGACGGCCACGCCATCCCGCTGCTCGGCTTCGGCACCTGGATGCTGGAGCCCGACGATGCCCGGCGCATGGTCGGGCAGGCCCTGCGCATCGGCTATCGCCACATCGACACCGCCTGGATCTACCGCAACGAGGCCGCCGTCGGCGACGGCATCCGTGACGCCGTCGAGGCCGGCCATGTCGCTCGCGAGGACATCTGGCTGACCACCAAGATCTGGGTCGATCATTTCCATCGCGACGCCCTGCTGGAGCAGGCGGAGGAATCCGCCGCCAGCCTCGGCTTCACCCCCAACCTGCTGCTGCTGCACTGGCCGAAGAAAAGGCCGTCCTTCGCGGAGACCCTTGGCGCGCTGAACGAGGCGAAGGAGCGTGGCCTGACCCGCAGCATCGGCCTGTCCAACTTCCCGTCCGCCGAATTCCGCGAGGCGCAGGCCCTGTCCCACGCCCGGCTGGTCACCAATCAGGTCGAGTACCACCCCTACCTCAAGCTGACGAAGCTGCTCGACACCGCCCGCGAACTCGGCTCCTCGATCACCGCCTGGTCGCCGCTGGCCCAAGGCAAGATCGCCGACGATCCGGTTCTGAACGAGATCGGCCGCGCCCACGGCAAGACGCCCGGTCAGGTGACCCTGCGCTGGCTGATCCAGCAGAACGTCGTCGCCATCCCGCGCACGGCGAAGGAATCCCGCGCCGCCGAGAATTTCGACATCTTCGACTTTCAGCTCTCGGGGGAGGAGATGGACCGCATCCACGCCCTCGCCCGCCCGGACGGCCGCCTCGGCGACTGGATCGACCCCGCCTTCTGCTGGGACGACGAGGGGTGAGCGTTCACGGCTTTCCCGCGACCGATCCCGATCAGGTCGCCGTCGGGACCCGGCTCAAACGCTGGCGCACCGAGCGGGCCACGGGCGTCGAGGAACTCGCAGAGGCCATGGGCATGACCCCTGCCGATCTGCGTCTCGTCGAGGCCGGCCGCGCGCGCATGACCAGCGCCCAGGTCTCGGTGGCCACCCGCGTGCTCGGCCTGCCCATCTGGGCCCTGACCTCGGACACAGCCGCCCACTGACCGCCTCGACGGGTGACAGCGCCGCTTCGTCCGCCTAATCCAGCGGTGAGTCTGGAGCGATCGATGGCCTACAAATCCCTGCGCGACTTCATCGCCATGCTGGAAGCCGCCGGCGAGCTGGTGCGCGTGTCGGAGCCCGTCTCCACCCATCTGGAGATGACCGAGATCCAGACCCGGCTGCTGCGCAACGGCGGCCCGGCGGTGCTCTTCGAGAACCCGGTCATGCCCGACGGCTCGATCAGCCCCATCCCCTGCCTCGCCAACCTGTTCGGCACGGTGAAGCGCGTCGCCATGGGCGTGACCCTGGACAAGAAGGCCCGCACCACCGCCGGCGAACTGCGCGAGGTCGGCGAACTGCTTGCCTTCCTGCGCAACCCGACCCCGCCGCGCGGCCTCGGCGACGCCATGGAAATGCTGCCCCTGGCCCAGACGGTGATGTCGATGCGGCCCAAGGCAGTGAAGTCCGCGCCGGTCCAGCAGGTGGTGCTCAGAGGCGACCAGATCGATCTGACGGCGTTGCCGGTGCAGGGCTGCTGGCCCGGCGAGCCCGCCCCCCTGATCACCTGGGGCCTGGTCGTCACCAAGGGGCCGTCAGACTCCGCTGAGGACGATTTCAACCTCGGCATCTACCGGATGCAGGTGCTCGGCAAGGACCAGGCGATCATGCGCTGGCTGGCGCACCGCGGCGGGGCCCAGCACTACGCCCGGCACAAGAAGGCCGGGAAGAAGGAGCCCCTGCCCTGCGCCGTCGTGCTCGGCGCCGATCCGGGCACCATCCTCGCCGCCGTCACTCCGGTGCCCGACACCCTCAGCGAATACCAGTTCGCCGGCCTGCTTCGCGGGGCCAAGGCCGAGCTGGTCCCCTGCAAGACCGTGCCGCTGATGGTCCCGGCCCAGGCCGAGATCGTGCTGGAGGGCCACGTCCTGCTCGACGAGCACGCGCCGGAGGGCCCCTACGGCGACCACACCGGCTACTACAACTCCGTCGAGACCTTTCCGGTCTTCCAGGTCAGCGCGATCACCATGCGCCGCGATCCGATCTATCTGACCACCTTCACCGGCCGCCCGCCGGACGAACCCTCGGTGCTGGGCGAGGCGCTCAACGAGGTCTTCATCCCCCTGCTGCGCGCCCAGTTTCCCGAGATCACCGACTTCTGGTTGCCGCCCGAGGGCTGCAGCTACCGTATCGCCGTGGTGTCGATGAAGAAGGCCTACCCCGGCCACGCCAAGCGGGTGATGCTCGGCGTCTGGAGCTATCTGCGCCAGTTCATGTACACCAAGTGGGTCATCGTCGTGGACGACGACATCGACGCCCGCGACTGGAAACAGGTGATGTGGGCCATCTCCACCAAGATGGACCCGGCGCGCGACATCACCCTGATCGAGAACACCCCGATCGACTATCTCGACTTCGCCAGCCCCGAGAGCGGCCTCGGCTCCAAGATCGGACTCGACGCCACCGACAAATGGCCGCCCGAGACGAAAAGGGAGTGGGGCGAGGAGATCCGCATGGACGCCGCCGTCGTCGATCGGGTGTCGGAGATGTGGGCCACGCTCGGATTGCCCGGTGACGGAACGCCGATCTGGAAATAGGTGCGTCCCAGAACGGCGACTCCTCCTGAGCGGACATATCCGGCTTCGCCGTTTCCATCGCGAAATGTGTCGAAAAAGCGCTTTCCCGTGACAGAACTGTAATACACAATGGGGTCGTCCTTCCCGGAGAACGCTCCACCATGAAACGTACCCTCGTCGCCGCCCTTGCCCTGGCCGTCGCCATGCCTGCCATGAGCCTGCCCGTCGGCCCCGCCGACGCCCAGGTCCTGACGGGCCGGAGCGCGCCGCGCCGGCCGGCGCCGCGCCCGCGTCTCAGTGAGGCCGAACTGAACCGCCTCGCCGAGGCCGAGGATCTGATCTTCGAGATCGACGGCGAGATCGCCGACATCCAGGCCGCCGCCGAGACTGCCGGCGGACTGACCGAGGCCCAGCAGGCCCAGCTCGACGCCCTGACCCGCCGTCGCGAGGAAGCCCAGCGCACGGTCGACCGCCTCGAGGCCAAGCGGAACCGCTAGCCCTCACGCCCGGTAAAGCGCCGCCAGCCGTTCGGCCGTGCGGCGCATTTCAGCCCGCAGCGCCGCCGGCGCCATGACTTCGGCTTCCGCGCCCAGGCGCAGGAAGTCGACCGCGGCGTGTTCGAGCGATTCGATGGGCACGACGACCTCGGTCCAGCCGTCGGCGCCGGCCTCCGCCTCGCCCGCGATCCGCGCCTGCTCGACCCCCAGCTTCGCCAGCCGCCGGCGGCCCTCGCCCGATATCCTCAGCGTGGCCTTGTCGGTGAAGAGTTCCGCCTCAAACCGGCGCGACGCCTCCGCCCACCATTTGGCGAGGTCGAAGTCCTCCGGCCGCTCGAATCCCGCCTCGCCGACGGTCAGGCTGAGGATGTTGGAGACCCGATAGGTCCGGGGTTCCCGCCGCCCCTCCACGGCCCGCGCCGCCAGGTACCAGAAGCCGCCTTTCAGGATAAGGCCGAGCGGCTCCAGCGCCCGCTCCACCTCGCCCTTCCAGCTCTCGTAGCTGACCACGATGCGCCGGCAGTTCCACACCGCCCGGGCGAGAACGGGCAGGTGGTCGGCCTCGTCCGGATGCTGGTACCAGCCGAGCGGATCGAGATGGAACCGCCCCGCCAGCCGTTCCGCGGCCGCCTGCCGCTCCGGAGGCAGGGCCGCCAGCAGCTTCAGCTGCATGGTGGTGACCGCGCCGGAAAGTCCCATCTGGGCCGCCGGCCCCGACAGCCCGCCGAGGAACAGCGTCTCGGCCTCAGCGTCCGTCAGCCCGGTCAGCCGGGTGCGGTACCCGTCCAGCAGCTGATATCCGCCGGCCCGTCCGCGGTCGGCGTAGACCGGGGCGCCTGCGGCGCTGAGCTCGTCGATATCGCGGTAGATGGTCCGCGCCGACACCTCGAACTCCGCCGCCAGGGCCTCGGCCGTCATCCGCCCCCGGGTCTGGAGCAGCAACAGGATCGAGAGGAGTCGACTGGCGCGCATTTTTCGATCGTAGCCGATAAATCCTGACATAAGGTGTCAGTTTACAGTGGCTATCTCTCGCGGCCGGCAATCCCGCCGTCCCTCAGAGGCTCGCCATGACCGCCCTGCCCGTCGAACCCGACCCCGCCGCCGTCCACGATTTCGATTTCCTGTTCGGCCGCTGGAGCGTCCAACACCGCAGGCTGAAGAGCCGGGGAGCCGGCAGCCACGACTGGGACGCCTTCGCCGGTACGGCCTTCACCGAGGCCCGCATGGGCGGGATCAGCAATATCGAGCAGCACGACTGCCCCGCCCGCGGCTGGCGCGGGGTGGCCCTGCGGACTCTCGACCTCGCCAGCGGCGACTGGTCGATCTACTGGATCAGCGACCGTGACGGCCGGCTCTCCCCGCCGGTGGTCGGCCGATTCCACGACGACGGCTGCCGCCTCGAAGGCCCGGACGTCGACGGCGGCCGCCGGATCCTCGCCCGCTACGAATGGTCCCGCATTGCCTCGGGCGCGCCGCGCTGGGAGCAGCATTTCTCCTACGACGATGGAGAGACCTGGGAGCTGAACTGGGTGATGGACTTCACGCGGGCGGCGGCGTGACCGGCCCCGCCATCGTCGAGCTGCGCCAGTACACCCTGCGTCCCGGCCGGCGCAACGTCCTGATCGATCTGTTCGAACGGGAATTCGTCGAGAGTCAGGAGGCGGCGGGCATGACGCTGATCGGCCAGTTCCGCGACCTCGACGATCCGGACCGCTTCGTCTGGCTGCGCGGCTTTCCGGACATGGAGTCCCGCCGCCGCTCGCTGGAGGCCTTCTACGACGGCCCGGCCTGGCAGGCCCACCGGGCGGCGGCGAACGAAACCATGATCGATTCCGACAATGTCCTGCTGCTGAAGCCGCTGGACGAAACCTCCGGCTTCAGCCCGGGCGAGCGGGAATCACGCGGAGCTTTGCGCTCCGGACAGGGCCGGATCATCGCCGGCGTCCACGCCTTCGACGGTCCCGACGATCCCCTGTTCCGGCGGTTGGCGGGCGATGCGGTCCCCGCGCTGCGGAAGGCCGGCGCGCGGTCGGTCGCGACCCTGGTCACCGACAGCAGCCCGAACACCTTCCCCCGGCTGCCGGTGCGCGAGGGCGAGCCGGTGCTGGTCTGGTTCGCGGCCTTCGCCGATCCGGACGCCGCCGACGCCGTCCCTGACCTCTTCACGGAGCGGTCGATCCAGCGCCTGCGTCTTGAACCCACGGTCCGATCGCGCCTGCATGGATAAGCCGCGCCTATGGATAAGCCTCGCCTTGCGGGGTTGCCTCCGGCGGACGGACGGCGGATGAGGGGAGCCATGCGCTCCACCCTGATCCTCGCCGCGCTCGCGGCCCTCGTCTCGAGTCCCGTCATGTCCCAGTCCGCGTCCCCGTCCGTTCCCAACGCCGCGCCCTGGGACCAGTCCTTCCTGCCGCCCGCCCCGCAGTGGGACGGGGCCAGCCGGGCCCTGCTGCGCGACGCCTCGGATCCGTGGGTGACACCGTTCGAGGCCGATCCGGCGCATGACTTCAGCCCGACCTACGCCGACACCCGGGCATGGTTCGACCGGCTCGACGCCGCCTCGGACCTGATCCGCATCGAGCAGTTCGGCGTCTCGCCCGAGGGCCGGCCCATCTACGCTGTCATCGCCTCTAGGGACGGCGCCTCGTTCGACCCGTCCAAGCCCGTGCTGCTGGCCCAGGCCGGCATCCACCCGGGCGAGATCGACGGCAAGGACGCGGGCATGATGCTGCTCCGCGACATCGCCTTCCACGGCAAGTCGGACCTGCTCGACCGCGCCAACCTGATCCTGATCCCGATCCTGTCGGTCGACGGCCACGAGCGTGCCTCGGCTTACAGCCGCCCGAACCAGCGCGGGCCTCGCATCCAGGGCTGGCGCAACACGGCCACCAACCAGAACCTCAACCGCGACTACCTGAAGCTGGACCAGCCCGAGATGCGGGCGGTGCGGGGGCTGATCCTCAAGTATCGGCCAGACCTCTACGTCGACATCCACGTCACCGACGGCATGGATTACCAGTACGACGTCACCTACGGGTACAACGGCGAGAACGGCATCTGGTCGCGCTCGCCCGCGACCGCGGCCTGGCTGGACTCCGCCTTCAAGCCGGCCATGAACGCCGCGCTCGAGGCCCAGGGCCATATCCCCGGAGAACTGGTCTTCGGTATCGGCGACGACCCGAAAGCGGGTCTGTCCGACGGCGGCCTCGGCGAGCGCTTCTCCAACGGCTGGGGTTCCGCCGCCCACGTGCCGACCATCCTGATCGAGAACCACAGCCTCAAGCCGCACGAGCAGCGCGTGCTCGGGACCTATGTCTTCCTCGAACAGGCGCTGCGCCTGCTCGCCTCCGAAGGTCCTGACCTGCGCGCCGCCATCGCCGCCGACAGCGCCCTGCGTCCCGCGGAAATTCCGGCCAATTTCGTCCAGGACGAGCAGCCGTCCGCGACCCGCGCCTTCAAGGGCATCCGATACGAGATGTACGACAGCCCGGCCTCGGGCCGACAGGAGATCCGCTGGCTCGGCGAGCCCGATCCCGAGCTGTGGCAAATGCCGTTCTACTCCTCGCACCCGACCCTGACCCTGCGCCGCCCCGAGGCCTACTGGGTGCCGTCGTACCGCTCCGACATCATCGAGCGCCTGCGCATCCACGGCATCGCCATGGAGATGCTGGACGCCCCGCGAACCGTCTCCGTCGAGATGCTGCGCCTCGACGATCCGAAGCTGGGCGCCCGGCCCAACGAGGGCCATGTGCCGGTCACCGTCACCTCGGTCACTCCCGAGCGCCGCGACTGGACCTTCCCCACGGGCTCGGTCCGCGTGCCGACCGACCAGCCGCTCGGCGATGTCGTCGTGCTGCTGCTGGAGCCGCAGTCATCCGAAAGCTTCTTCGCCTGGGGCCTGTTCCCCGAGGTGCTCAGCCGTGTCGAGTATATCGAGGGCTATGCTATCGCCCCGCTGGCCGAGCGCATGATGGCGGCCGATCCCGCCCTCAAGGCCGAGTTCGAGGCGAAGCTCGCCGCCGAGCCTGAGTTCGCGGCGAACGGCGACGCACGATTGCAGTGGTTCTACGAGCGAACTCCGTTCTATGATGACCGCTACCGGCTCTATCCGGTGGGGCGCGAGAACTGACCATGCTCGAGATGACCGCTCTTCACGCCGCCGGCTTCTGGAGCGGTCTTCTCATTCTCGTACTGATCGTGCTGTCGGTCCGCGTCGTGATGACCCGCCGGCGCCAGCGGATCATTCTCGGCGATGGCGGCGACGAGGTGATGATCGTCGCCGCGCGGCGCTTCGGCAACGCCGCCGAATACACCCCTGTCGCCATCGCCGCCCTTGTCCTGCTGGCGCTCCTCGGCTGGCAGGCGTGGATCATCCACCTGATCGGGGCCGCCTTCTTCGTCGGCCGGGTGGTCCATCCGCTGGGCCTGGCCTTCGGCAAGGGGCCGCCGCCGGCGCGCGTCATTGGCATGACCCTGACCTGGTTGCCGCTGGTCGCGGCCGCCGCCCTCCTGATCGCCTGCCCGCTCGTGGGCATGGCTCCGGCCTGAGCCCGGTTGCACCGGCCGGGCCGCCCGGCCATATCGGGGCATGCCCGACAGTCCGCCGTCCTCCGCCTCCCCCGACATCCTGTCCGATCTGGTCGCCGCCGCGCTGAAGACCGGCGCCCACGCCGCCGAAGCCGTCTCTGCCGAGCGCGCCGCCCTCTCCATCGGCGTCCGCAACGGCGAGCTGGAGGATGTCGAGCGCGAGGAGAGCCGCGATCTCGGCCTGCGCGTCTTCATCGGCCGGCGTCAGGCCACCGTCTCCGCCTCTGACCTGTCCGCCGCCACCCGCGCCCGGCTCGTCGAGCGCGCCGTGGCCATGGCCAGGCTCGCCCCCGAGGACCCCTACGCAGGTCTGGCGCCCCAGGAGCGGCTCGCCCGCCGTCCGTTCGCCGACCTCGACCTGTTCGACCCCTCCGAACGCAGCGCCGCCGAACTGGAGGCCGTCGCCGCCGAGGCCGAGGCCGTCGCCTTGGCCGTGCCCGGCGTCGTCCGCTCGGAGGGCGGCCACGCCTCGACCTCGACCAGCCGCTGGCGGTTGGTCACCTCGCACGGCTTCGACGGCGCCTGGCAAGGTTCGGCCTTCTCGCTCGGCGTCGGCGTCATCGCCGAGAAGGACGGCGCCATGGAACGCGGCGGCGAGAACCGCGCCGCCCGTCACCAGTCCGACCTGCCGTCTCCCGCCGACATCGGCGCCGAGGCCGGCCGCCGCGCCGTCGCCCGCACCGGCCCGCGCAAGATCGCGTCGACCACCGCGCCGGTGATCTTCGAGAACCGCCTCGCCATGCAGGTGCTGTCGCCGCTGATCGGCGCCATCTCCGGGCCGTCAATCGCCCGCGGCACCTCCTTCCTCAAGGACCGGCTCGGCCGGCCAGTGCTGCCGAAGGGTGTCAGCCTGATCGACGATCCGTTCCGGTCGCGGGGCCTCGGCTCCACCCCGTTCGACGACGAGGGCGTGGCGGTGAGCCGACAGTCCATCATCGACGACGGCGTGCTGACCACCTGGCTGCTCAACACGGCCGCCGCCGCCCAGCTGGGCATGGCCTCGACAGGTCACGCCTCGCGCGGCCTCGCCGGCCCGCCCGGCGTCTCGACCCACAGCCTGCATCTGGAGCCGGGCGATCGCGATCTCGACGGCCTGATGTCCGACGCCGGGAGCGGGCTTCTGGTCACCGCGATGTTCGGGCCCTCCCTGAACGGCAACACCGGCGACTGGTCGGCCGGGGTGTCCGGCTTCTGGTTCGAGAACGGCGCCGTCGCCTACCCCGTCAGCGAGGTCACCGTGGCCGGCAAGCTGACCGACCTTTACGCCCGGCTTCAGCGCGGCTCCGACCTCGAGTTCCGCGGCGCCAACAACAGCCCGTCCCTGATGTTCGACGCGGTCGCCATCGCCGGCAAATGAGCGATCCCGTTCCCGATCTGGCGGCCGACCTCGAGCTGATCCGCGCCGCCGCCCTCGCCGCCGGCGAACTGGCCTTGGCCGAGCGCGAGGCCGGGCTGAAGATCTGGTCCAAGTCCGGCGGCTCTCCCGTCACCTCCGCCGACGTCGCCGTCGACCGCCTGCTCCGCGACGTGCTGCTGACCGCCCGCACCGATCACGGCTGGCTGTCCGAGGAGACCGCCGACACCCCCGGGCGCCTGTCCGCCCGGCGCATCTTCGTGGTCGACCCGATCGACGGCACCGTCGCCTACATGAAGGGCAAGCCGTGGTGGTGTATTCCCATCGCCCTCGTCGAGAACGGCCGCCCGGTCGCCGCCGTCATCCACGCCCCCGCCCTGGGCGAAACCTTCACCGCCGTGCTCGGCGGCGGCGCCTTCCTGAACGGCCGCCTGATCACCGCCTCCGACACCACCGATCTCGACGACGCCTCGGTGCTGGCCGACGCCCGGCTGATGGAGGGTCCGCACTGGCCCGAGCCGTGGCCGGCCATGCGCTTCGAGAAGCGCAACGCCATCGCCTACCGCATGGCCCTGGTCGCGGCGGGCGCCTTCGACGCCGCCATCGCCCTGACGCCGAAGTGGGACTGGGACGTCTGCGCCGGGGCCCTGATCGTCGAGGAGGCCGGAGGCAGGGTCAGCGACCACCACGGGGGCGCCTGGCGCTTCAACCAGCCCGATCCGCGCCAGGCCAGCCTGATCTGCAGCGCCCCGGCCCTTCACCCGTTGATCGTGCGCCGCACAGCGCCTATTCCGCTTGCGCCCCGCTAGTTCAATTCCGACCGGACGCCCATGACCCAGCCCGCCGACGCCGACGCCCCGCAGCTGCTGCACCTCGTCATCGGCGGCGAACTGCGCCACCTCGACGCCCCGGTGTTCCGCGACCTGTCGAAGGTGGAGTTCGTCGGCGCCTTCCCGAACTACGCCGAGGCCCGCAAGGCGTGGAAGGCCCGGGCGCAGGCGACGGTGGACAACGCCCACATGCGCTATTTCATCCTGCACGCCCACCGCCTGATCGATCCGCGCGGCGATACGCACGAGCACTGACGGGAACTCCCTCCCCGGCTGGCCGCTTTCGGCCTATACTGTCACGCCTCCCGGGAGAGACCCATGCTGACCCCCGCCCTCATCGTTCTGGCCCTGCTGGTGCTGGGCGCCGGCATCGTCATCTGGGCCACGCGCCGCAAGCCCGACCATCCGACCGCCGGGCCCCGCGAGACCGATACCGCCTGGAACGATCCCATCACCCCCGGCGAGGTTCCGACCCCGCGCGAGACCTTCACCCACGAGGACGCGCCATCGGCGGCGTCGCAGGAACCCCGCCCTTGAGCCTGTTCGGCCGCACCCTCGGCGGCGAGGAAATCGCCAGCCTCGTCTTCATGCTGATGGCGCTGGTCATCTGGATCGCGGCCTGGCGCGGCGAACGCGATTGGGGGCGCTGGTTCAAGCGCTGGGAAGCCGACCGCAAGGGGCGCCGCGAGGCCGAACTCGCTGCCGAGCAGGGCGGCGACAGCCCGCCACCCCCGTCCGAGGCGCCGCGCGGCCCCTGGGGCTGAGCCCTACTCCCGCTTCAGCAACCGCTCGGTCAGAAGCGTTCCCCACCACTGCGCCTTGAACTCGGCCCGGATCGCCTTCGGGTCGTAGGCGTCGCTGTCGATCCAGTCGATGAAGCTGACCCCGGTCGGCTCCACCTCCTTCAGGTATTTCTCCAGCGTGTAGTCGAGCACCCCGGTCAGGCCCTCGCGGTGGTGCAGGTATTTCTTGTCCAGCTGCCGGATGGCCTCCGAGATCGGCTCGCCGAGATGGAAATGCCGATACAGCACCGCCATCATCCCGGCCCGGTCCGCCCCCGACTTGCAGTGGATCAGCACCGGATACTCGATGGTCCGGAACAGCTCCCGCGCCCGGTGGATGCGGTCCCGCTGCGGCGGATCGCGTGAATCCAGCGGCGCGTCGATCAGGGTCAGCCCCAGCCGCTCGCAGGCGTCCTTCTCCAGCGCATACCAGGCCTCGTCCCGCGCCCCACGCAGGTTGATGACCGTCTTGACGCCCCGCGCTTTCCATCCCGCCAGCTGCCGCGGCGACGGCTGGTTGGTCCGCACCAGATCCGGCCCCAGCCAGTGCGCGTTCGAGAACCACCGCCGCAGAAAGGCGTGGTCCTTCCACACATAGTCCCAGTGCGCCCTGAACCGGCCGGCGCGGGTGGAGAGGTCGTAGCGGGACATATTCTGCCAAATAGAGCGAGCCGGGCTTCGACGCCATGCCTTCACACGGCTGTCCGGAGGGGTGGAACCCGTTTCCGTTCCGTGCTTTTTCGCCCGGGGTGAGCGGCGCGATTGCGCTTGAGGCGGAATCGGATGCCGAACGAGAGTGAGTTGCCGACATTGGAGCGACCTTCGCTCGCGGAAGAAGTCGACGCTCTACAGATCATCAATGAGACCGGCGCGCTGATCGCCTCGCAGCTCGATCTCGAGAAGGTCGTGCGTGCGGTGGTGGACGCCGGCGTTCAGCTCACCGGGGCCGAATTCGGGGCGTTCTTCTACAACGTGCTCGACGAGAACGGCGAGGCTCTGCTCCTCTACGCCCTGTCCGGCGCCGAGCCGGAAGCCTTCGCCGCCTATCCTCACCCACGCGCCACGCCCGTATTCGCGCCAACCTTCCATGGCGAAGGCGTGGTCCGTTCGGACGACATCACGCGCGACCCCAGATACGGCAAGCTGGGACCCCATTATGGTATGCCCGCCGGACACTTGCCGGTGCGCAGCTACCTCGCGGTTCCAGTGGTTTCGCGGTCGGGTGAAGTAATAGGCGGGCTTTTCTTCGGCCACGCCGAACCGGGCAGATTCGAGCCCTATCATGAGCGGGTCATGATCGGCATCGCCGCCCAGGCGGCGATCTCCATCGACAACTCGCGACTGTACGACCAGGCCCGCGCCGAGCTCACGAGAAGGCGCACCGCGGAGCAGTCCCTCCGTGAAACCGATCGGCGCCTGAAGGCGGTGCTCGACAACGCCACCGTAGCCATCTTCCTGATGGATGAGCGTCAGCACTGTATCTACATGAACGCCGCGGCCGAGGCTCTTACGGGCTATCGTCTCGAAGAAACGACCGGCCGGCCGCTCCACGACGTAATCCACCACAAGCGGCCGGATGGCTCGCACTTTCCCATCGACGAGTGCGCGATCGACCGCGCCTTGCCTGAGAACAACCGCCAGCAGGGCGAGGAAGTCTTCGTGCACCGGAGCGGGCGCTTCTATCCCGTCGCCTTCACGGCCAGTCCCGTGCGCGACGAGGCGGGCGTGACCATCGGCACCGTCATCGAGGTGCGGGACATCACCCAGGAGAAGCGGGACGAAGAGACCCGGACGCTGCTCATGCGCGAGGTCGACCACCGCGCCCGCAACGCGCTGGCCGTGGTTCAGTCGCTCGTCCGGCTCACGGCCGCGCCGGATCTGCAGTCCTACAGAGAGGTTCTGCTCGGCCGGATCAGCGCACTGGCGCGGGCCCAGGGTAATCTCGCCGAACGAAAATGGGAGGGCGCGGCCCTGCACGACATCGTCTGTGAAGAGCTGCTCGCCCTGTGTCCGAGGGAAAGCTTCTCCGTCGAAGGACCGGACGTGCAGCTCAACCCGGATCAGGCCCAACCCGCCAGCATGATCATCCATGAACTGGCCACCAACGCCTTCAAGCACGGCGGCCTCAGCCAACCGGGCGGCCGCGTCGATGTCGCCTGGTCGGTCATCGGCGGCGAGGTGCATCTGGAATGGCGGGAGAGCGGCGGCCCCGAAGTCCGTGAACCTGACCATCGCGGCTTCGGATCGCGTCTCATCCATCAGCTGGCCCAACAGGCCGGCGCCACGATTTCCAAGATCTGGGACCCGGCCGGCCTGAAGGCGCGCATCCAGTTCCGCATCCACTGAGCGAGAACCTGCTCCCCGCTTGACTTCCCTCCCGTCCCGTCCGACCTCGGACCGATGACGACGCCCGCCCCCGCCGACGAGAAGGAGCCGCTGCGCCCGCTGCTGGCGCGCATCTGGCGCGACTACCTCTCGCACCACCGGACGCCGCTGTTCCTGTCGATCCTGTGCGCGGCGATCGTCGGCGTCATGGCCGCCACCGTGCTGCAGCTGCTCGAGCCGGCCATCGACGGCCTGTTCCTCGGCAAGCCGGTGACCATCTGGGGCGTCTTCACCGTCCCGCCCGGTCAGGCCCTGACCGCCATCCCGCTGATCATCGTCGGCGCCGGCCTGATTTGGACCGCCGCCGCCCTCGGCCAGGCGGCGCTGGTCAACCGCCTCGGCCACGGCATCGTCGGCGACATCCAGGTGCGGCTGTTCGGCTCGATGATCCGCGCCGACCTCGCCCGCCTGCGCAGCCAGCACTCCGGCGGCTTCGTCTCCTCGGTGCTGTTCGACGCCAATCTGGTGCGCGAGGCCTTCACCAACGGCGTGGTCAACTACACCCAGCACGCCCTGACCCTGATCGCGGTCCTCGCCTATATGGCCTGGACCGACTGGCGGCTGACCGCCATCGTCTTCCTCGGCGCCCCGATCATCGCCTTCGTCATCCGACGCTTCGGCAAGCGGATGCGCAAGGCCACCACCGGAGCCATGGTTGAGACCTCCAACCTCTCCACCGCCCTGATGGAGAACCTCGACGGCGTCCGCCTGATCAAGATCGAAAACCGCGAGGCGGCCGAGGAGGCCCGCGTCGGCGAGGTCGTCGCCCGCCGCCAGCGCCACGTCATCAAGTCCGCCGACTCCCGCGCCTTCGCCGGACCCTTCTCCAACCTGGTGGCCATGTTCGTGGTCGCGGCCGTCATGGCCTACGCCGGCTGGCAGGCCCGTCAGGGTGGCATGACCGTCGGCGCCTTCGCCGCCTACATCGGCCTGCTGATGGCCGCCGGCCAGTCGCTGCGCCAGGTGACCAACCTGCAGACCGTCATGGCCGAGGGTCTGACCGCCGCGCGGCGCCTGTTCGGCGCCCTCGACATCCAGCCCGAGATCCGCGAGGCCCCCGACGCCGCGCCCCTGCCCGAGGGGCCGGTCACCGTCGCGCTCGACCGCGTCAGCTTCGCCTACGCGCCTGCGGGAGGCGGCGGCGCCCCGACGCTGTCCGATGTCTCCCTGACCGTCGCCCCCGGCGAGACCGTCGCCCTCGTCGGCCCATCGGGCGGCGGCAAGAGCACCATCCTCAGCCTGCTGCCGCGCTTCTACGACGTCACCGCCGGCGCCGTGACCGTCAATGGCCGCGACGTGCGCGAACTCAAGCTGCACGACCTCCGTTCGCGTATCGCCCTCGTCACCCAGGAGCCCTTCCTGTTCGACGACACCCTCGCCGCCAACATCAGCTATGGCCGCCCCGGCGCCTCGCAGGCCGAGATCGAGGCCGCGGCCGCCGCCGCCGCCGCCCACGACTTCATCACCGCCCTGCCCGAGGGCTACCAGACCCGCGCCGGCGAGGCCGGCCTGCGCCTGTCGGGCGGTCAGCGCCAGCGCATCGCCATCGCCCGCGCCTTTCTCAAGGACGCCCCCATCCTGCTGCTCGACGAGGCCACCTCGGCCCTCGACACCGAGAGCGAGGCGCTGGTCCAGGCCGCGCTCGAGCGGCTGATGAAAGGCCGCGCCACCCTGATGATCGCCCACCGGCTGTCGACCGTCCGCAACGCCGACCGCATCTACGTCGTCGAGGCCGGCCGCATCGTCGAGACCGGGTCCCACGCCCAACTGGTCCGCAAGGGCGGTCTCTACGCCCGCCTCGCCCGCCAGCAGTCGTTGGACGGCGAGCCCGTCACCGTCGCCGCCGTCACATGAGACCCCTCCGCAATCCCGTCATCCAGAGCACCCTCGCCTGGTGCCTCGCCCGCTGGATGCGCTTCTGTTACGCGACGATCCGCTGGGAGCACCGCAATCAGGAACTGGCCGAGGCGGTCTGGAAACAGGGCGGCGGCGTCCTCGTGGTGTTCTGGCACTCGCGCACCTCCCTCGCCCCCTACAGCTGGCCGCTCGACCGGGCCCAGCCGGTCAAGGGCGTGATCTCACGCAGCGTCGACGGAGAGTTCGTCGCCAAGGCCGTGGCCCAGCTCGGCATCCCGGCCGTGCGCGGCTCTTCTTCCAACAAGGACAAGGCCGACCGCGACAAGGGCGGGACCCAGGCCCTGCGCGATGGCCTGCGCCAGCTCAAGGTCGGCGGGCTCGCCATCACCCCCGACGGCCCCCGCGGCCCGGTGCGCAGCATGGCCGAAGGCCTGCCGCTGATGGCGAAACTGTCGAAGGCGCCCGTCCTGTTTCTCGGCCTGTCCTGTAACCCCGCCATCCGCCTGAACAGCTGGGACCGCTCCCTGCTGCCCCTGCCCTTCGGCAAGGGCGCCGTGATCTGGGACCGCGCCGACTTCCCCGAGGGCGCGGACCTCGCCGAGGTCGCCGCCGACTGGACCGAACGCACCACCGCCGTCGAGGCCGAGGCCGACGCCCTCACCGGGCTGGAGCGCATCTGAGGTGAGCATCGCCCTGATCGCATACCGGCTTCTGACCCGCCTGTTCGAGCCGCTCGCGCCGCGCCTGCTCGACGCCCGCGCCAAACAGGGCAAGGAGGACCCGGCCCGCGTCGACGAGCGCCTCGGGATCGCCTCCGTCCCCCGCCCCGCCGGCGACCTCGTCTGGCTGCATGGCGTCAGCGTCGGCGAGACCCTGTCCCTGCTGCCGGTCATCGAGCGCCTCCGCGACAAGCGTCCCGACGTAACCGTGCTGGTCACCTCCGGCACCCTGACCTCGGCCACCCTGCTGGCCCGGCGCCTGCCGGTCGGGGTGCTCCACCAGTTCGCCCCCATCGACACGCCCGGAGCCGTCCGCGCCTTCCTCGACCATTGGCGGCCGGCCGCGGCTGTCTTCGTCGAGAGCGAGCTGTGGCCCAACCTGATCCTTGAGGCCCGCCGCCGCGGCGTGAAACTTGTCCTCGCCAGCGCCCGCATCACCGAAAAGACCGCTGACGGCTGGCGCCGCTTCCCCGCCGCCGCCCGCGAGATCGTCTCGGCCTTTGACCGCGTCCTGCCCCAGGACGAGGCCTCCGCCGCCCGGCTGGAATCCCTCGGCGCCCGCATCGACGGTCACGTGAACCTCAAGCTGGCCGGCGCGGCGCCGCCGCACGATCCGGGGGCCTTCACCCGCCTCAGCGCCGCCATCGGCGACCGGCCGGTGGTCGTCGCCGCCAGCACCCACGACGGCGAGGAGATCGCCCTCGTCCGCGCCCTCGACAAGCTGGCCGACCGCCTGTGCCTGATCCTCGTGCCGCGTCATCCAGAGCGCAGCGCCGCCATCGCCGCCGCCCTGCAGCGCGACGGCTACCGCTTCGCCCTCCGCTCCGCGGGCCGCGAGCCCGACCGCGACACCGATCTCTACGTCGCCGACACCCTCGGCGAGATGGGCCTGTTCCTGCGCCTCGCCGACGTCGTGGTCATGGGCGGCAGCTTCTCCGCCGCGCTGGAGAAGCCCCCCGTCGGCGGCCACAATCCGCTCGAGCCCGCCCGTCTCGGCAAGCCCGCCGTCACCGGCCCGGACATGTCGAACTGGGCCGCCGTCACCGACGCCCTTGTCGCTGCGGGCGGGCTGACGGTGGTGGATGCGCCGTGGGACCTCCCCGCCGTCCTCGCCCCGCTGCTCGCCGACGACCAGGCCGCAAAGGCCATGGGCGAGCGCGGCCGCCGCGCCGCCGCCGAGGCCGGCTCCGGCCTCGACCGTCTGTGGGACGCCCTGACGCCGCTGCTCCCGCCCGCGCCGCCGCGGGGGAGCCGGTGAAGCTCAACACCCCCCGCTGGTGGTACGACCGAGAGCGCCGGCACGCGCCCATGGCCCGCCTGCTGCTCAAGCCGGCGTCGTGGATATGGGCCGCCGCCACCGCCCATCGCCTCGCCCGGGCCACGCCGGTCGACCCGGGCATCCCGGTCATCTCGATCGGCAACCTGACCGTCGGCGGCTCCGGCAAGACCCCCGTCGCCCGCGAGGTGCTGCGCCTGCTCCATGAGACAGGGGTCGACGCCCACGCCCTGTCGCGCGGCTACGGCGGCTCGCTGGAGGGCCCGGTCCGCGTCGATCCCGCCGTCCACACCGCGGCCGACGTGGGCGACGAACCGCTGATGCTGGCCCTCGACAGCCCCGCCTGGATCGCCCGCGACCGCGTCGCCGGGGCCAAGGCCGCCGCCGCGGCTGGAGCACAGGCGCTGGTCCTCGACGACGCCCACCAGAACCCGTCCCTGAAGAAGACGCTCAGCCTCGTCGTTGTTGACGGCGAGACGCGCGACGACGAATGGCCCTTCGGCGACGGCTCCGTCTTCCCGTCGGGGCCCATGCGCGAACCCCTGCAGGCCGGTCTCGCCCGAGCCGACGCCGTCGTGATCCTGCTCCCCGCCGACGCTCCCGCCGCGGACCCCGAACTGGTCGCGACCTTCGGCGCCCTGCCGGTCTTCATCGCCCGCCTCGAGCCTGCGGCCGCGCCGCCGCCCGGGCCGCTGCTCGGCTTCGCCGGCATCGCCAAGCCGTGGAAGGTCGAGCGTTCGCTGAAGGCCGCCGGCGCTGACCTCGTCGACTTCGCTCCCTTTCCCGATCACGCCGCCTTCCCCGACCGGGACCTGCGCTTTCTCGCCGACCGCGCCGCGCAGTTCGGCGCCCGCCTGATCACCACCGAAAAGGACTGGTCCCGCCTCCCGCCTGACTGGCGTGCGCGGGTCGTCAGCTGGCCGGTAAAAACCACGCTCGAGGACGAGACGGGGTTCAGAGAGCTTCTGCTCAGGCGTCACCTCTCCATCGGCGTAGGCCGATGGGGAGGACAGATCGGCGCGCCAGCGGCGATCAGGAGGGGGCGGCGCAGACCGATGTGAATTCGCGCCGGACTCCCTTGCCGCCTGCGCCGCCCCCTCCTGACCACTGACGCGGTCTGTCCTCCCCATTCGCCGTCGCTCATGGGGAGGTGAACGTCACTCCGCCCGGTAAACCACCCCGCCCCGCATCACGAACCGCACGCGCTCCAGCTCGGTCACATCGCCCAGCGGGTCCCCCGTCACCGCGATCAGGTCCGCCGGCATGCCCGGCGCGATCCGCCCTGCCTCGGCTTCGATCTTCAGGTGCGCCGCCGCATTCACGGTCGCCGTCTGGATCGCCTCCAGCGGCGTCAGGCCGGCCCGCACCAGCAGGGCGAACTCGCCGGCGTTGTCGCCATGCGCCGACACCCCGCTGTCGGTCCCGAAGGCTATACGCACCCCGCCGTCATGCGCCCGCCCGGCCATGGCCAGCATCAGAGGCCCGGCCTGCAGCGCCTTGGCGGTCTGGGCGGGTGTGAAGAAATTTTCCGGCCCCGAGGCGATCCGCGCGACATAATCACCGGCCATCAGGGTCGGCACCAGATAGACCCCCTCGCGCCGCATCAGCCGGATCGACTCGGCGTCCAGATAGGTGCCGTGCTCGATCGAGTCGCCGCCGGCCCGCAGGAAGCTGTTGATCCCGTCGGCCCCGTGCGCGTGCGCCGTCACCTGACGGCCCATCCGGTGCGCCGCCCCGACGATGGCCGCCAGCTCCTCGTCCGAGAACTGCTGCCCCAGCCCCGCGGCCGTGTTCGACAGCACCCCGCCGGTGGCGGTGATCTTGATGATGTCCGCGCCCGACCGTACCTGCAGGCGGACCGCCCGCATGCAGTCCTCGGCGCCCGAGCAGACGCTTTCGGACGACAGCAGGTGCATGACGTCCTCGCGGTAGCCGTTGATGTCGCCATGGCCGCCGTGGATCGACACCGACTGGCCCGAGGCGATCACCCGCGGCCCCGGCACGTCGCCCCGCCGAATGGCGTCGCGCAGGGCGAACACCGCCTCGTTGGCGCCGCCCAGATCGGCCACCGTCGTGAACCCCGCCATCAGGGTCCGCCGGGCGTAGCGCGCCCCGATCATGGCCTGTTCGGCGTTGGACTGCGTGACCTCTTCCAGCCGCCCGTTCGGGTTCTGCTGCCCGGTCAGATGCACGTGGCTGTCGATCAGCCCGGGGAGTACGAACGAGTCGCGCAGGTCGACGATCCGACCCTCCCCGACAAAGCCGTCGCGCACCTCGACGACCTGGTTCCCCCTGATCACGAGAGTTTTATCGCGTTGCACAACCCCGCTCGACGGATCAGCCAAAAGCCGCCCCACTTGCACGAACGTGGTTCCCTCGGTTGGGGAAAGCGGCGCGACGGCGGGCGTTTGCGCCGCGGCCGCGCCCGACAGGAACATGGCGGTCGCCGCCAACAGCGATGTGATCGACTTCACGAAACCCTCCCCAAACGGCTTCTTCACCTTAGACGCCCAACGCTTCGCGCCAAGGCTCAGGTTGCTACGGGCGACATCATTTGAAACAACCCGTGACTTCTTGAACGTGCGAGGGGCGTCGCATGCAGTTGGCGAGACGTGGATTCATTCTGGGCGGTGCGGCGCTTGTGTCGGGGTGCGCCACCGCGGCGGCCCGTCCGGTCGCCACCCTGGCCGGAGTGCAGGTCCCGCCGGCGCCGGTCATCCAGGTCGAGCGCGCGCCCCAGGCCATCACCTCGCAGCTGAACTCCACCCGCCCGCTCGATCCGCGCGGCTCGGTGCGCAAGGAACTGATGGACCGGGCGCTGGCTGCGCTCGACATCCACCGCGGCAAGATCACCAATCGCGACCGCATGTATCTGGTCGACTTCCAGAAATTCTCCGGCGACGAGCGGCTCTACGAGGTCGACCTGCACGGCGGCGCCGTCACCCTGATGCGCACCACCCACGGCCGCGGCTCGGACCCGGCCCACACCGGCTTCGCCCGGCAGTTCTCCAACACCCCCGACAGCTACATGTCGTCGGTCGGCGCCTACGCCACCGCCGGGGCCAGTCACGGCGCCCAGCAGGGTCCGAACGTCCTGCTCGACGGGCTGGAATACACCAACAACCTGGCCCGCGAGCGCGCCATCATCGTCCACGGCGCCGACTACGCCGACCCGGCCTTCCTGGCCCGCGAGGGCAAGCTGGGCCGCAGCTACGGCTGCTTCTCCGTCGCCCGCCACGACCTGCCCGTCCTGCGCGAACGCATGGGCGAGGGCCGCCTGCTGTTCGCTTGGGCCTGAGCCGCCGCGCGGCGGTCGGGCCCGACCCTTCCCGCCCCTCGTAGAGGACCGCTCAGAACTCCTCCCATCCGTCTTCGGAGGCGACGGGCTGGAGCTTGCGGGCGGCGCCGCCGCGTCCGACGGTCTTCATGGTGGTGACGGTGCGGTGGGTCGGGCGCGGGGCGGCGACGCGGGCCGGAGCGGCGACGGCGCC
>NZ_DASPNO010000012.1:0-2463 GCF_035626535.1 Brevundimonas sp. | reverse complement strand
GGGTCAACCTGATCGCCGCCCCGGGCAAGGTCGACGCCGTGCTGATCGAAGAAATGCTGGTGCAGTAGGCATGACCGACGCCGCCTTCGCCGAAAGTCCGGACCCCCTCGACGATCCGCTGGCGGAGCCGGAAGCGCCCGTCCTGTCGGAACGGGTGCTGAACCAGGACGAGATCGACAGCCTGCTGGGCTTCGACCTCGGCGAGGACGACGGCTCCGAGCGCTCCGGCATCCGCGCCATCATCAACTCGGCCCTGGTCTCCTACGAGCGCCTGCCGATGCTCGAGATCGTCTTCGACCGCCTCGTGCGGCTGATGACCACCTCCCTGCGCAATTTCACCAGCGACAACGTCGAGGTCAGCCTCGACAACATCTCCTCGATCCGCTTCGGCGACTACCTGAACTCCATCCCCCTGCCGGCCATCCTCGCCGTGTTCCGGGCCGAGGAGCTCGACAACTACGGCCTGCTGACCGTCGACTCCAACCTGATCTATTCGATCGTCGACGTGCTGCTCGGCGGCCGTCGCGGCACCGCGGCCCTGCGCATCGAGGGGCGGCCCTACACCACCATCGAGCGGGTGCTGGTCCAGCGGATGGTCGAGGTCGTGCTGGCCGACGCCCGCGCCGCTTTCGAGCCGCTGACGCCGGTGCATTTCAACCTCGACCGGCTGGAGACCAACCCGCGTTTCGCCGCCATCGCCCGTCCGGCCAACGCCGCCATCCTGGTCAAGCTGCGCATCGACATGGAAGACCGCGGCGGCCGCATCGAGCTGCTGCTGCCCTACGCCACCCTCGAGCCTATCCGGAAGATGCTGCTGCAGCAGTTCATGGGTGAGAAGTTCGGCCGCGACAACATCTGGGAAGGCCACCTCGCCACCGAGCTCTGGACCACCGGCACCGAAGTCCGGGCCGTGCTCGACGAGCAGCAGCTGCCCCTGTCGCAGGTGCTCAATTTCAAGGTCGGCGACACCCTGATGCTCAACGCCACCCCGGACTCCGAGATTTCGGTCCGCGCCGGATCGATCCCGCTGACGACCGGCCGCATGGGCCGCAAGGGCCAGCATATCGCGGTCCGCGTCGAGGCGCCGATCGACGTCGAAGCCGCCTCCAGCCTCGCGAAGGGAAGACGCTGATGACCGGGATGATCCTCGACGGCGTGCTGATGATGCTGCTGGTCGCCGCCCTCGGCTACGGCGTGCGGCTGGAGCGCAAGCTCACCGCCCTGCGCGAGGGCCAGCAGGCCTTCGCCTCCGCCGTCACCGACCTCAACGCCGCCGCCGGCCGGGCCGAGGCCGCCCTGGCCTCCCTGCGGGCCTCGGGGCAGGAGACCGATCTGCTGCACGACCGCATCATCAAGGCCCGCGAGGTCAAGGCCCAGCTGGAGACGCTGATCGCCCGCGGACCCGCCCCCGCCCCGATCGCCGAGCCGGTGAAAGAAGCGCCGCCCGCCCGCGCCGCCGCCCCCGCTCCGGCCGCGCCGCCGCAGGACGACGAACGCGCCGCCCGCATGGCCGCCCTGGCCGAACGCATCCAGGGCCTGTCCGCGCCATCGAGGGGCCGCGCCCCCGGCGGGAGCAATGTCGCCGCCATCCTCGGGGCCATGACCGCTAACCAATCCGCGAAGCAAAGCCTCAACCGCGCTCGCCGCAGTCTCGACGAAGACCTGTTCGCCGCCTGAGCGGCCGTCCCCCACCTTTCGAGTCCCGATCATGAGCAAGATCCCCCGCCTGCTGCCCCTGATCGCCGTCGCCATCGGCGGGGTGGTCGTCGTCCGCGCCGTCGGCGTCGCTCCCGGCCTGTTCGAGGGCGCCGTGGCCTGGGCGGAGGAGGCCGTCCCGGCGGCCGCGCCCGCCGCGCCCGCCGCCGCCATCTGCGCCCTGACGCCGGAGCAGCTGGCCCAGCAGGCGGGCATCTCCCCGGCCGAACTGCGCATCATCCAGTCGCTGTCGGCTCGCCGCACCGAACTGGACGCCCGCGACGCCGACTTCGCCTCGATGCTGCCGCTGATGGCCACCGCCGAACAGAAGCTCGACGCCAAGGTCGCCGCCCTCGCCGCCGTCAAGGCCGAGGTGCAGGCCCTGCTCGGCCAGGTCGGCGAGCGCGAGAAGGCCGAGGTCGACCGCCTGGTCGCCGTCTATTCCGCCATGCGCCCGCGCGAGGCGGCCCGGGTCTTCGCCACCCTCGACGACGACGTGCGCCTGCCGGTCGCCGCCGCCATGCGTCCCCGTTCGCTGGCCGCCGTCATGGCCCAGATGGAGCCCGCCGCCGCCCGCGACCTGACCGAGAAGCTGGCCGGCCGTTTCGCCGCCCAGCGACAGCTGGCCGCCCGCGCCGCCGCCGCCGCCGAGGGACCGACCGCCCCGGCGCCCGCTCCCGTCCAGACAGCCGAGGCTCCGGCGGCCGCGCCGGTGTCCACGACGGCGGCGCCTCCTGCCGCGCGTCCGGCGAGCCGCCCGCCGGCCCG
>NZ_DASPNO010000011.1:0-29784 GCF_035626535.1 Brevundimonas sp. | reverse complement strand
GGTCAGCGCCATCCGGTGTCGCGCGCCTGCGTCTCGGCGGCGGCGTCGAGAGTGTCGCCCGCGATGAGGGCGTCGACCGCGGCCAGCACGGCCGGCGGCGTATCGGCTCCGGCGGTACGGACTTCCGACCCGGACGTATCGAACGGCGCCAGCGCCTGGATCCGCCACTCCCCGTCATGGCGGCAGGCGAGACCTGAAACCCCATCCTCCCCAGCCCGGAAGGTGCGGCACCAGCGGCCGGACCCGTCGCGGAAGGTCAGGCTCACCGCGCGCCCCTCCCCGTCAGCCCCGTCCGCCGACAGGCCGCGCTCCAGCACCCGCACCAGGTCCGCGTCGGCGATTGTCCCGTCCGACGCGACCGTGAAGCCGGCGGACGCACGATCCTGACCGAGCCAGCCGACCGTCAGACCCAGTACGAAACAGGCGGCGGCGGCCCCGGCCCAGACGGGGGCGTAGCGCGGCGAAAAGGCCTCGCGCAGGCCGGCGGCCAGAGCCTCCCACGGCGCCGTCCGGGACGCGCCGGCGGCGATCAGGCGCGCCAGATCGGCGTCGCGTGCATCAGGCGCGGCCGGAAAGGCCTCCCGTGCGAGTGCGCGCAGGCCACGCATCTGCTCCAGCCGCCGGGCCAGTGTCGGATCACCAGCGGCCGCCGCGTCAATGGCTGAGGCCGCCTCAGGGGTGAGCTCTCCGTCGATGCGCCGCATCAGGATTTCGTCGTCGAACGCCTCGGGACCGGTCATGCGCTCACTCCCTGCTCCGTCAGGCTCTGGATCAGGCTCTGCCGCCCCCGCACCAAACGACTGGTGAGGGTGCCGGGGGGAACGTCGAGCACCTTCGCCGCCTCCGCGTAGGACAGGCCTTCGACCAGCACCAGCGCCACGGCGAGGCGCTGATCCTCCGGCAACCGGCGCAGCGCGTCGCGCACGGCCAGGGCGTCGGCGCGCAGGTCCTCGCCGGCCTGTGAGCCGTCGGCGATATTCGGCGTCGCGGCGTCCTCCGGCGCCACAACTCGGCCCCAGCGGGTCTTCGATCGGCCCTGATCGATATGAATCCGTCTCATGATGGTGAAGGCCCAGCTGTCCAGCCTTGTGCCCAGCCGGTAGCCGCCGCGCTTCGCCAGCGCCCGCTCCACAGTGGCCTGCACCAGGTCCTGGGCGTCCGCGTCGGAGCGGCAGACGGCGCGCGCGAAACGGCGCAGCCTTGGCAGTAGCGCCACCAGCTCCGTCTGAAACCCATCCAAGCGTATACTCCGGTCATGGGGATGGAACGTTCGGGCTCGGTCGTTTCATCCATCGTTCGGCCACACCAATGGCCTTGTATGCACCCAACGGAAAGGGCGGAACTCGATAATGGGCAAGCTGGCGGCGATCGCGTGGATGGGGCTGGCGCTGTTGCTGGCAGCCGGGCCGGCCGCGGCGCAGATCGGGCTGCCGGGCGGCCTGCCGGCCGTGCCGGGTCTCCCCCAGGGCGTGCCCGATCGCACGCCGCTCGGTTCGGACCGTCTGCAGGATGGTCTGCGCGGCCGGATTGCCGACGTGCTCGAAGCCCCGGCGCGTCTGACCGGGCTCATCCGACGATCCGATGGTGCGCTGGAAACCGATCCGCTCGGCTGGCCGGTGGTGCGGGCGGAGATCATCGCGATCGATCCCTCCCCGGCGAGCCGACGCATAGCGCTGGAGGCCGGCTTCACTGTATTGCGCGAGGAGCGTCTCGACGATCTCGATCTGACCCTTGTCGTGCTGACGCCGCCGCGGAGACTTTCGCTCCGCCGGGCGGTCGAGCGATTGCGCGAACTCGATCCAGACGCGGTCTATGAGTTCAATCACGTCTACACACCCGCGGGCGAGGTGGAGAGTGTTGCGACCGCGCCCGGATCAAACTCGCCGGCCGCCCCTGCGGCGCAGTCCGGGAGTCTGCGGTTGGGCCTGATCGACACGGGAGTCGACGCCGGCCATCCCACCCTTTCCGGAGTGACGGTCCGCCAACAGGGATTTGCCGGCGAAAGCCGTCCTGGAGCCCACGGCACCGCAGTGGCCTCGCTGCTGGCAGGCCGGTCAGGGGCCTTCGCCGGCTCGGCTCCGGGCGCTGCCCTGTTTGTCGCCGATGTCTATGGCGGATCACCGTCAGGCGGCTCGTCGACAGGGGTTGCACGGGCCTTGGCATGGCTGCTCCAGAACGACGTGCCGGTGGTCAACATCAGTCTCGTCGGCCCACGCAACGCCCTTGTCGAGGCGGCGGTCCGGCGGGCGGCCGCGCGCGGCGTGCTGATCGTCGCGGCGGCGGGGAACGACGGCCCGGCCGCCCCGCCCCTCTATCCGGCCAGCTACTCCGAAGTGATCGGGGTCACCGCCGTCAATGCGAGAGGCCGGGTCCTGCCGGAGGCCGCGCGGGGCCCGCAGGTCGACTTCGCCGCGCCCGGCGCCGACATGGCCGCCGCCGGTCCGGGCGAAGGCTACGTCTCGGTCAGGGGCGCCTCGTTCGCGGCCCCGCTGGTGGCCGGACTGCTGGCCCGCCGGCGAGGTCAGGGCGACGCCGTTCAAAGACTTGCGGCCGAGGCGCGCGACCTGGGCGCCCGGGGGCCGGATCCGATCTACGGCCAGGGACTCGTCGCCGCCGACCTGCGGGTCGATCCCGCCGCGGTCGGCGCGCGAGGACGGCTGTCGCGCTAGATTCGCGTCGAAATTTTCAATGACCGGATGAATCGGCGGCGCCCCGTCGTTGGACCCTGCGAGGGCGTTTTCCGCCCGCTTCACTTCACTGCAGGAGAGACGACATGCGCAAGACCCTGATGCTGATGACCACGGCGGCCTTCTCGGTCGCCCTCGCCGGCGCCGCCAACGCTCAGGTGCTGGGCGGCTCAGGCGGACTTGGAGGCGGACTTGGAGGCGGCTTGGGCGGCCAGGTCGGCGGGCTCGGCGGGATCGGCGGATCCCTGGGCGGCAACGCCACCGGTGGGCTGACGGGCTCCCTCGACGGCTCCTTCGCGCGGGACCGCGTAGACGCCGCGACCGCCCGCGCCGAACGTCTGCGCGCGCGCGCAGAACGCCGAGCCGCCGAGGCTCGCGCGCGCGCCGAGGCGACCGCTGAACAAGCTCGCATGCGCGGAGAAGCCGCCGCCGGTGAGGCCCGCGGCGCTGCAGAGGGCACGGCTACGGGTGCCCTGGGCACGGCCGAGGGAGCTCTTGGCTCCGTTCACGGCTCGGCTTCCGGGGCGCTCGAGGGCTCCGCAGGGCTGGGCATCGACGGTATCGCCGGCGACGCGTCCGGCTCAGGCTCAGGCTCCGGTTCGGGCTCTGCCGGGTCCGCGACCGAACCGCGCAATGATGGCGAGAGCCGACCGGCGCGCCGCAGCCGCCGGGTCGACGCGAACGCGGACGCCTCCGCCAACGGCTCGGCTTCGGCCGACCGCAACGGAGCCTCGGTCAGCGCCGGCGCAGACGCCCGCGGCTCGACCCGGACCCGCCGTGACGACTGATCCGCGGCGTCGCTGACAAACCACCCCCGTCGGTTCCGCCGGCGGGGGTTCGTCGGTCCGGCGACGCCGCCCGAAACGGGCGGTTCAGACCGGCGCCTGTCCCTTCACGACCTCCCCGAAAACGCGGCGGAAGCTGGTGCGTAGCGCCGCGTCCGCCTCGTCCATGGTGGCCGGGACGCCAAGGTCGACCAGGCTGGTGACGCCGTGTTCCTGGATGCCGCAGGGGACGATGCCGGTGAAGTGGGTCAGGTCGGGCTCCACATTCAGGCTGATGCCGTGGAAGCTGACCCATTTGCGGACCTTGACTCCGATGGCGGCGATCTTGTCCTCGCGCGACCAGCCGGGGCCCTTGCGCTCGACCCAGACGCCGACGCGGCCCTCGCGGACGTCGGCGGGGACGCCGAACTCGCCCAAGGCGCCGATGATCCACTGTTCGAGGCCGCGCACGAAGGCGCGCACGTCCTTGCCGCGCCGGTTGAGGTCCAGCATCACATAGACCACCCGTTGGCCGGGCCCGTGATAGGTGAACTGCCCGCCGCGGCCGGTGCGGTGGACCGGGAAACGGCCCGCGTCGAGCAGGTCGCCGTCCTTCGAGGAGACGCCGGCGGTGTAGAGCGGGGGATGCTCCAGCAGCCAGACCAGTTCCGGCGACTCGCCGGCCGCGATGGCCGCGGCGCGGGCCTCCATGGCCTCCACCGCGAAGGGGTAGTCGACATGGCCGCCGGAGACCGCCCATTCGGCGGGGACGCCGTCCTCGCGGAGCAGTTTCGATACGGCCGGGCTTAAGGACTGGGAAAGCATGTTCCCTCCAATGTGGGGATCGGGAGCGCCATGCAACAACCGTCCGTCCAGTCCCAGTCAGCGTCAGAGTACCCCGTGAGCCAGATCGAAGCCGTAGATGTAGAGATTTCGGTCGTCCTGGGACGCTCTGTTCTGCCGATGAGCCAGCTGCTGCGGATGGGCCGCGGGGCGGTGATCCCGCTCGACGCCTCCGAGCACGACGAGGTCTGGATCCTCGCCAACAACCATCCGGTGGCGCGCGGCGAGATCGAGATCCGCGAGGACCGCATCGCCATCACCGTGACCCGCGCGGCTGACGTCTACGACTTCATGGCGGGCGCCGCTTAGGGCCTTGGCATGAGGCCCTCTCTCCGCTATCAGCCCCCCTCCGATGCGAGCGGTCGTGGCGGAATTGGTAGACGCGCAGCGTTGAGGTCGCTGTTCCCTAACCGGAGTGGAAGTTCGAGTCTTCTCGACCGCACCATCGAATTATTGAGGTAAATCAACGGCTTGTGAGCTAAATGTGAGAGGAGGCCCGCGTGAGCAACCCCGCCGACTCCCACATGCCCGCCCCCGTCGATGACGATATCGAACACGTCGCGCTGGACGAGGACTACGTCCTGACGCCGGGCTTCGTCGAGAAGGTCGTCGACGCGTCCGACGCCGGCGACGGGCTGAAGCTGCGCTCGTTGCTGGAAGACCTGCACCCGGCCGATGTGGCCGACCTGATGGGATTCCTGACCTCCGAGCACCGCGCCGTGGTGGTGCTGTGGCTGCCGCCGGACCTGCTGGCCGACACCCTGCCCGAACTGGACGACGGGATCCGCGAGGAGGTGCTGGAGCGTGTCCCGCACCTGACCTTGGCCGAGGCGCTGCAGGAGCTCGACTCCGACGACGCCGCCGCCGTGGTCGAGGATCTCGAGGACGACCAGCGCGAACGGGTGCTGGCGGCCATGCCGGAGGTCGACCGCGCCGCCATCGAGAGCTCGCTGGGCTATGAGGAGGACTCCGCCGGCCGCCTGATGCAGCGCGAGGTCATGGCCGCGCCCGCCTTCTGGAACGTCGGCGACACCATCGACCACATCCGCAAACAGGGCGAGGAGCTGCCCGAGCTTTTCTTCGACATCTATGTCGTCGATCCGCTGAACAAGCCGGTGGGCGGGGTGGCCATCAGCCGCCTGCTGCGCGCGCCGCGGCCGACGCCGCTGACCGAGATCATGGATCCGGTCAACGAGATCACCGTCGACCAGGACCAGGAAGAGGTCGCCTACATCTTCGAGAAATACCACCTGATCTCGGCCCCGGTGACCGACGCCGCCGGGCGTCTCGTGGGGCAGATCACCGTCGACGACATCGTCAACATCATCCAGGAAGAGAACCGCGAGGACATCCTCCGCCTCGCCGGGGTCTCGGACGAGGACCGTGGTTCGAACGTGGGCGAGATCGTGCGCGGCCGGGTGCCCTGGCTGGCCATCAACCTCGCCACCGCCGTGCTGGGCGCCAGCGTCATCGGCTGGTTCGAGGGGACCATCCAGCAGATCGTGGCTCTGGCCGTGCTGATGCCGATCGTCTCGGCCATCGGCGGCAATGCGGGAACCCAGGCCCTGACCGTGACGGTGCGGGCGCTGGCCACTCGCGAGCTGAACAGCTCCAACGCCCCGCGGACCTTCTGGCGCGAGCTGGCGGTCGGGGTGGCCAACGGCTTCGTGCTGGCGCCGCTGATCGGCGTGGCGGCGGGGCTGTGGTCGCAGGACTGGCGCATCGGGGCGGTCATCGCCGCGGCCATGGTGCTGAATCTGATGGTCGCCGCCACGGTCGGGGTGCTGACGCCCCTGACCCTGTCGAAGCTGAAGTTCGACCCGGCCGTGTCCTCGGCGGTGTTCGTGACGGCGACGACGGACTTCTTCGGCTTCCTGATCTTCCTCGGTCTGGCCACGATCGTGCTGCTCTGATCCCGCTGGACCGGCGCGACGTTTGCTGGTTCTCCCATTGAGCGAGCGCTTCCGTCTCGATTTGGGTCATTCCGGTGTCCGACGCGACCACCTCCCGTCTGAAGGTCTCCCGCGAGGGAGTCGTCCTCATCAAGAGCTTCGAGGGCTTCCGGCCGCGCGCGGTGCGGGACGAGGACGGCCGCTGGGTGATCGGCTACGGGCACACGGCTTCGGCCCGCGAGGGCCTGGCGGTCAGCGAACAGGACGCCGAGCTGCTGCTGCAGTACGACCTGCTGCCGGTGGTGAAGGCCCTGAACGAGCGGGTCTCGACCCCGCTCAACCAGCACCAGTTCGACGCCCTGGCCAGTTTCGCCATCTCCGTCGGCGTCGAGCGGTTCCTCGCCTCGGACGTGCTGCAACGGCTCAATGACGGCCAGGCGGGCGAGGCGGCCGACGCCCTGATCGGCTGGCCCGAGGCCACGCCGCCCGACGCCCGCCTGCGTCGCCGCGCCGCCGAGCGGGCCCTGTTCGTCGCCGATCCGGCCATGCCGATGCATCTGGCCGATCTGCTGGCCGCGCCGCTGCCGCCTCCGCCGCTCGAGGAACCCGCCGAAGTGCTGCCGGCGCCCTCCGACGCTCGGGCCGCGGCGGTCGCCGCCCTGCTGGGCGAGACTCCGCCCGCCACCGCGGAGGAACCCGGCTGGGCCGCCGAGCTCACCGGCCCGGCCACCGGACCGGAGACGGCGTTCGAGCCCAAGCCCTTCGAGGCGGCGGCCCCGCCGGTCGCCACCGTTCACCTTCAGCGGTATTCGCCCTATGCCGCCTCCATCGTCGGCCCCCTGCCCGGTTTTCCGACCATCGAGGAGCCTGCGCCCGCGCCGGAACCGGAAGGTGAAGCCGCCGGCGCTCCGCCGGCGGACATCCCGGTCGCAGAGGCCGCAGAGCCCGCACCTGCCGAGCCGGAGCCCACCTGGCCGACTGCCCCGGAGCCCGTGGCGCCGCTTGTGCCGCCGGCTCCGGCAATCTCGCCGTTCCCGCCCATGGAGGAACCGCTGGTGCTGACGCCGGCGACCGAGGCGGACTTCGTCGAAGCCGGCCGCCCCGTCTGGGAGCCCGGCCGGCGCGAAGAGTCGACGGTCCCGGACGAGGAGACCGTGCTGTTCGAGGAGGAGCCGACCCTGTCGGTGCTGCGCCATGAGGTCGAACCGTCCGCGCCGCGCCGCTTCGACTGGAGCGTGACCGGAGCCTTCGTGATCATGGGCCTGACCGGGCTGGCGGCCTGCGCCGCCGCCGCCGCCGCCTTCCGCAAGGCCATGGTGGACGACTCCCAGCTGAACGACTTCATGGTGATCGGCTGGATCCTGGCCGTGATCGGCGTCATCTGCGTCGGCGTCTCGTCGTGGAATCTGTTCGTGCAGTGGGGTCGCCGGGGCTGACTTTGCCAGTCGGGCGGCGCGGTGCTACGCCGCCGCCATGAGCATTCCCAACGCCCCCCAATCGATGGAATTCGGCCTCGGCGAAAACGCCGACATGATCCGCGAAACCACCGCCCGCTGGGCCGCCGACCGCCTCGCGCCGCTGGCTGCCGAGATCGACGAGAAGAACCAGTTCCGCCGCGAGCTGTGGCCCGAGATGGGCGAGCTGGGCCTTCACGGTATCACCGTCGAGGAAGACTACGGCGGCCTCGGCCTCGGCTATCTCGAGCACGTGGTGGCCATGGAGGAGGTCTCGCGCGCCTCGGCCTCGATCGGCCTGTCCTACGGAGCCCACTCCAACCTGTGCGTCAACCAGATCCGCCGCTGGGGCACCGAGGAGCAGAAGCGGAAATACCTGCCCAGGCTGATCTCCGGCGAGCACGTCGGGTCACTGGCCATGTCAGAAGCCGGCTCAGGCTCGGACGTCATGTCGATGCGGACCCAGGCGCGCAAGGAAGGCGACCGCTACGTCCTCAACGGCGCCAAATTCTGGATCACCAACGCGCCTTCGGCCGACACCCTGGTGGTCTATGCCCGCACCGGCGAGGGCAATGGCGGAGTCACCGCCTTTCTGATCGAGCGCGGCATGAAGGGGTTCAGTGTCTCGAAGAAGCTGGACAAGATGGGCATGCGCGGTTCGGACACCGCCGAACTGGTGTTCGAGGACTGCGAGGTCCCGGAAGAGAATGTCATGGGTCCGGTCGGTGGCGGCGCCGGGGTGCTGATGAGCGGCCTCGACTACGAGCGGGCGGTGCTGTCGGCGGGCCCGCTGGGGATCATGCAGGCGGCGCTGGACGTGGTCCTGCCCTACGTCCGCGAGCGCAGGCAGTTCGGCAAGGCGATCGGCAGCTTCCAGCTGATGCAGGCCAAGGTCGCCGACATGTATGTGGCCCTGAACAGCGCCCGCGCCTACGTCTATGCGGTGGCGCGCGCCTGCGACGCCGGCAAGACCACCCGCTACGACGCCGCGGGCGCGATCCTGCTGGCCTCTGAGAATGCGGTGAAAGTCAGCCTCGAGGCCGTGCAGGCGCTGGGCGGCGCCGGCTATACGAAGGAATGGCCGGTCGAGCGCCTGGTCCGCGACGCCAAGCTCTACGACATCGGCGCGGGGACGAACGAGATCCGCCGCTTCCTGATCGGCCGGGAGTTGCTGGGCAGCTGACGTCCTGGCCTGTGCGCTCCCAGAGACCGGCGGCCGCGATCATCGCGCCGGCCAGGATGAGGAGATCGAGCTTGCTCACGTCGTGCGCGTAGCGGCAGGCGCACAAGGCTGTATCGAACGATATGGCTGACGGAGGCGATCCGCAGGCGGCATGCCTCAGCCGGCCGGCGGCTCCGCCGGGCAGTCGCCGAGCCGCTCGGCGTTCATCACCATCGACACTTCGGCCATCGACGGGGTCGGAGCGGGGGTCATCGTGCTCTTCACCTCCATCGTATAGTTGCGGGTGTAGTCGCCGGTGACGCGGGTGTCGGTGACGGTGCGCACGCCGTCCGCCGAGGTGCAGACCATGTGGCTGACCATGGCGTCGCCTTCGCGGCGGAACGACTGTGAGTCGCAGGTCATCCCCGGAGAGTGCGGCGCAGCCCCCGCGGGCGGCTCGAATTTCGCCTCGCGGATGCAGGTTTCGATCGGCGGCGGCTCCATTCCGGCCGGTAACCCCGACATCCGGGTGGTCACGCGCCAGAGCCCGGGCGTGGGCCCCTTGGGCATATCCGCGCCGGCCGCCTTCCCCGTCGCGCTCCCGGCTTTTTCGGCGGCCGAGCCGTTTTCACCCGGCCCGCAGGATGCGAGCGACAGGGCGGCCAGCCCCGAAACGATCATGATGGTGCGCATGTCGGTCCTCCACCCAAGGCTCCTGCCCTAGCATAATTCGCCGTCCCGGCAGAACGCTGGCGAACGCCGCGGGGAACCGGTGGCGGACCGCGGCGGTTCGCCAGACAGGAGAAATGGAGACACCCCATGCCCGCCAAATCCGCCGCCCAGCAGAAGGCCGCCGGGGCCGCCCTGTCCGCCAAGCGCGGAGACACCCCCAAGTCCGAGCTCAAGGGCGCCTCGAAATCGATGATGTCGATGAGCGAGAAGGAGCTCGAGAAGATGGCGCACACCAAGCGCAAGGGCAAACCCGAGCACGTGAAGCACTGAGCGCCGCGCGCCAACCGGGATGACCGCCGGCGTCCGCCCCGCTAGCGTCGGCGCATGACGCTGATCCAGACGTCGACGGGCCGGCCGCGCGCCTTTTCGGAGGTGGTTGAGAAGCTCGGCGAACGCGGCGGCGAAAAGCTGTGCCTGGGCGAGGTGGTGGAGGCGTTCGGGGACCGCGCTTTCGGGCCGGTGATGTTCTTCTTCGCCCTGATCAATATGATGCCGTGGCCGCCCGGCGGGACCACCCTGACCGGTGCGCCGCTGTTGCTGCTATCGATGGAGCTGGCCTGGGGCCGCGACGCGCTCTGGATCCCGCGCTGGACGGAGCGGACGGCGGTGAAGCGGGCGACTTTCCGTCGGCTGAGCGCGCGGTTCCGGCGCGGGCTGAGGCTGACCGAGCGCCTGTCCCGGCCACGGATGCATTTCCTGACCGGACCGTTCGGTCAGGGGCTGATCGGCCTCGCCTGCGTCTTCCTGTCGGTGGTGCTGGTGCTGCCGATCTGGGGCGCCAATCTGTTGCCGGCGGTGGCGGTCGGCTTCTTCTCGCTCGGCGTGATGCAGCGGGACGGCCTCGCAGTCATTATCGGCTGGCTGCTGACGGGAGCGACGGTCGCGGTGCTGTTTCTCGCCTGGCGGCTGATCGTGGCCAGCTTCACCCACGGCACGGAGTGGATCGGCCGGATCGTCTGACGCCGCATGGATGTTTGTTAAGTGGCGCGCGCTCACGGTCCCACCTAGATCGGAAGAACCCCGTCGCACGAGTCCTTGCAGCCGCCCATGCCCGACTACGACTACCAGAGCGACACCCGGCCCTTCTCGCAGGTGCTGGAAGACATCGGGGCCAAGGACGATCCCAAGCTGTATCTCGGCGAGCTGGTCAACGCCTTCGGCGAGCGGGGCTTCGGCGCCCTGATGCTGTTCTTCGGGCTGATGAACATCGCGATCGGCATCATCCCGGGAACGACCACGATCCTCGGCGCGCCCCTGCTGCTGATGGGCCTGCAGCTGATGACCCGGCAGGACCAGCTCTGGCTGCCGAAATGGGCGCTGAAGCGGTCGATCGAACGGGCGGCCTACCGGACGGGCGTCGAGGCGGTCCTGCCGCGGGTCCGGCGAGTGGAGCGGCTGTCGAAGCCGCGCCTGTCGATTATGACCAGCCCGGTGTTCGAGATGCTGATCGGCGTCGCCACGGTGGTGCTGGCCTTCATCCTGGTCCTGCCGATCTGGGGCGGCAACCTCGTGCCGGCCCTGATCATCTCCACCTTCGGCTTCGGCCTGATGCAGCGGGACGGACTGGTCGTGCTGGTCGGATGGCTGGGCGTGGCCGGCGTCTGTGTTTTCGTCTGGGTAGCCTGGGAGCTGGTCAGCCGCGCCTTCCTGGCGGTCTATCAGATGTTTGGCCTGGGCTGACCGGCGAAGGCCGACTGACCAGCCCGGACTTCCGGCCACACCGTCATCAGAACCGATGACGCGGCCCGGGCGAGGCCGCGCTTTCCTCCGCTCGAACCCGGACGGGACCGGACCGATGTCGATCGGGCCGCCGTCCGGACTGCTGAACCGAGGAGACCCCGTGATGAACCGCGCCCTGATGTTCGCCGCCGTGCTGCCGTTGATCGGCGCAACGTCCGCCCTCGCGCAGGACCCGCCCGTTCCGGCGCAGACCCCCGACGCCACACGGCTGAACGAGCTGGAGAGCCAGTATTCGGATGTGATGAACGAGGCGAACCAGCTGGGCAGCGGGCGCACCATCGACGAGTCCATCCGCTTCTCGACCAACCGGCAGGGCCAGCTGCGGGTCGATCTCGAGCGCCTCGAGGAAGCGATCCGGCGGCAGGGCGGCACGATCGAGGAGCTGAACGCGGCGCGTCAGCGCTTCGAGAACGAATCCGTCTTCGGGCTGCGCGAGGCCGGCGAGGAGATCACCGAGGAGGCCGCGACGCACGCCGTCACCCAGGGTTTCTCGGTGGTGTTCCGGCGCGTGCTGGGAGTGGCGACCCTTGTCGGCGACGTCATCACCTACGGCGGCCGCAAGATCATCAAGGAGCTGAATGTCAACGACATGGAGGACCTGGTCGCGCAGGGCCGCCTCCAGCTCCGCGACATGTACGACATGTATTCGGTGATGAACGCCGAACTCGTCGCTGAAATCCGCGCCCAGCGGCGGCTTCGCGAGCTTCAGCCGCAACAGAGGGCCCTGTTCGAACAATCGCCGAGGAACGCGCCCGGCTCGATCTGCTGGGCACGCCGGCGACCCGCCGCGCGGTGCTGCGGCGCGATACGGACGCCGCCGGCGACGCGGCTCTGCAGCGCGAATCCGACCGCGGATCGGGTCGGGGCGTTCGCCTGTCGGACCCAGCCGAGGACGCCCGCCGCCAGGAAGAACTGCGGCGCGGCGGGCGCGGCGTCACGCCCGTGTCCATGGCCCCGGGGTTCGGCGGCGCCGGCGACGGGATGACGGCCGTCGCGCATGTCGGCTTCGGCGATCTCGATGCGCAGACCTGGGCCGGGGCCGGCTTCCAGCGCCCCAACGGAGAACCCGAGTCGTTCGCCGGCCGCAACGCCGACGCCATCCGCATGCACACCCTCGGCCTGGTGCTGTTTCCGCTGGCGTGGCGCGAGTGGCTGATCTCCGGCAGCGTGCTCTACGGCGAAGGCGACGAGCGGTCGCAGGGGCGGGTGCCGGACGGAACGGGGATCGACACCGGCTTCGTCTACGGCGACTTCTCGCCGGGCGGCTCGACCGGGCTGAACATCGCCGATCGCGGTCTGGACTGGATCGCCGAAACCGACGCGGTCGCGCTGAACCTCAAACTCAAGGCGGTTTGGCAGGCTTCGGGACCGGTGACCTGGTTCCTGTTCGCCGACTATCTGAACAACCGGCGGCGCTACGACAGCGCCGCGATGGCCGAGGTGTTCGGCGAGACCCTGACCCAGGAGCGGAGCCAGAAATTGGTCGATGACTTCGTCGGCGGCGGGTCGGCCTGCAGCTCGAGCAGCGCGCCGGTCCGGTGTTCCTCGGAGGCTGGACGTCGGCGGGCCTGTTCCACCGCTCTTCCGAGCTGACGGCATGGGAGCGCAACGTCTGCGCCCTGTGCGGGCCGCAGGACGCGGACTTCACGCTGAATTTCGACGACAGCGACGACGGCGTGACCTGGATCGCCGCCGCGGGGCTGTTCGCGGCGATACCGCTGTCGGAGAATGTCGCGGTCGGAGTCGGCGTCGACGCCGCCCATTTCGACGAGGTGGGGGCCGTGTTCAATCCCAGCTCAGGAGACCAGTCTTCGTCGACGGCCTGTCGACCGGACTGACCACTACCGACGCCACGGTGTACAATTTCCGGGTGGGTCTGCGGCTCACCTTCTAGGCGGTTCGCACGAGCGGGGTTCCGCGAGGCGCCGGAGGGCGAACCCTCCGACGCCTGCGAGAACCGGAAACAATCAGTTGCGGAACAGCGACATGACCAGCTGCGGAGTCTGGTTGGCGATGCCCAGCGCCTGAACCCCGAGCTGCTGCTTCGTCTGCAGGGCCTGGAGCTTGGCGCTTTCCTTCGCCAGATCGGCGTCGACCAGGTTGCCCACCCCCGACTCCAGCGCGTCCGACAGCTTGCCGACGAACGTGATGTGGGTCGAGAGCGCCTTCGACTTCGTGCCCAGACGCGCGAGCGCGCCTGAAACGGCGTCGATGGAGTTGCTGACGGCCGTAAGCGAGGCCGTCGCCTTGGTCAGGGTCTCGATCGACTGGGTGGTGGCGACGGATACCGTCGTGCTGCCCAGGGCCATGACTTCCGCGCCGACCGTCAGCGTGGACGTACCCTGCGCATTGGCCAGGGCCTGGAAACCGGTGGCGGCGGTCTTCAGCAGGTTGATCCCGTTGAATTCAGCGTTGCCGGTGACCGAGGCGATCTGGTCGCGCAGAGCCTTGAAGTCCTCATTGAGGGCCGTGCGGGCCGAGGTCGTGAGCGACGCGTCGGTCGCCGCCAGTGCCTTCTCCTTCATCTGCAGCAAGAGGTCGGAGACCGTCTCGCCCGCCGCAAGCGCCACATCGACCGCGGCGACGCCACGATCGAGAGACTGTTTCACCGCGTTCAGCGCCCCGATTTCGGCACGTTGGCCCTGGGCGATAGCCCAGATGGCCCCGTTGTCCTTGGCGCTGGAGACCGTTTTCCCGGTGTTGATCCGGTTCTGCGTCGTCGCCAGCTGGGCGTTGGTCGCGTTCAGGTTCTGGAGCGCGATCATCGCGCCCACGTTGGTGTTGACCGACATAACCATCGGCAGTCCTTCCATTCTGGTCGGTGGGAACGGCCTTCTGGCCGCGGAACCGGTTCTGGTTCGCGCACGCCCACGCAAGGATCGGGCCGACGAGAACCTCGTCCAAGTCATTGATTTTCTTACATGGCTAATCCGGCGCGAGACCGCGAACCCGGCAGATTTGTCCGGCGCTGCGATCGCCTGACCGACCGCCGGGCGTTCGTTTCCGGGCCCGCGGCGTCCCGTCGGTCCAACATGATCGTTGTTAACCCGGGGCGGCTTCGCTACCCCTGTCCCGTCAGCACCGGAGCCGTCCATGACCCGCCAGAGCGAAAGGTTCGAGGGCACCTCGAACTACATCGCCACCGACGACCTGAAGATCGCCGTCAACGCGGCCGTGGCGCTGGAACGGCCGCTGCTGATCAAGGGCGAGCCGGGCACCGGCAAGACCGTGCTGGCCTACGAGATCGCGCGCGCCCTCGACGCGCCGCTGATCACCTGGCACGTCAAGTCGACGACCAAGGCGCACAACGGTCTCTATGAGTACGACGCGGTCTCGCGCCTGCGTGACAGCCAGCTGGGCGAGGAACGGGTCCACGACGTCCGCAACTATCTGAAGCCCGGCAAGCTGTGGGAGGCCTTCACCTCACCCGCCCGGCCGGTGCTGCTGATCGACGAGATCGACAAGGCCGACATCGAGTTCCCCAACGACCTGCTGCAGGAACTCGACCGGATGGAGTTCTTCGTCCAGGAGACCGGCGAAACGATCCGCGCCGCGGTGCGGCCGATCGTGGTCATCACCTCGAACAACGAGAAGGAACTGCCCGACGCCTTCCTGCGCCGCTGTTTCTTCCACTACATCCGCTTCCCGGACGACGAGACGATGAAGGCCATCGTCGGGGTCCACTTCCCGGGCATCAAGCCGCGGCTGGTCTCCGAAGCGCTCAAGACGTTCTACGAAATCCGCGACACGCCGGGACTGAAGAAGAAGCCGTCGACGTCGGAACTTCTCGACTGGCTGAAGCTGTTGCTGGTCGACGACGTGGATCCGGCGACCCTGCGCGAGACCTCGCCGAACAGGCTGATCCCCCCGCTGCACGGCGCCCTGCTGAAGAATGAACAGGACGTCCATCTGTTCGAACGGCTCGCCTTCCTGAACCGACGCGAAGGCGCCCGCCCCGGCGCCTGAACACATCGGCGGACAGGTTTCGTCACTCCGATTACCGCGATTTCACTGGATTCCCGAGGCGCGGCGCGCAGGATGAAGGCGACAAGGACCGACACAATGACCACGCGTCCCCTGCTGATCCCCGTTCTCTGCGCCGCGGCCCTGACCGCGGCCTGCGACGGCGATTCCGTGCGGATCTCGTCGACGCACACGGAGGATACTGATTCAAAGGGCGCGCTGAAGGTCGTCCAGACGCTGCAATGTCCGCAGACCATGGGTTCGCTGACCCGCAAGGGCTCGGCCAGCGAGGGCGGCGCCGTCTGCACCTACGTCGGACCCCGCGGGGCCGAGGTCAGCCTGCATCTCGTCATGCTCGACGGCGCGCCGGCGACCGACGTCCTGAAGGCTTTCGAGGACCGCCTGTCGGCGGTCATGCCGCAGGCGGTGGCCCAGCTCAGGGCCGCCTCCGCCGAAGGCGAGGCCGCGTCGGCCGAGGCGGATGCCGCGGCGGCGGGCGACCGGGCCTCGGTGAGCGCCCCCGGGGTCGACATCCGGGCCGAGGGCGACGACGCCACCGTCCGCCTGCCCGGCCTGCATATCGAGTCCAAGGGCGAGGAGGCCAGCGTCCGTATCGGCGGTTTCCATATCGACGCCTCCGAAGGCGAGGGGTCGGTCGACATCCGGGGCTCCGAGGGCGGCGACAACGTCAGCGTCCAGGCCAATCAGGACGCCGCCGAGATCCGCACCAGCGCTGGCGGCGGCGCGACCCGCGCCAGCTGGATCCTGACCGACAACCGGCCGTCCGAGGCGGGCTGGAGGCTGGTCGGCTACGAGGCGCGGGGCCCCGCGGGCGGGCCGATCGTGGTGGCCACCGTACGCGCCCGCGACCGCGAGCGCGGCCGGGTGTTCGAGGACGCCAAGGACCTCGTGACCCTCAACGTCGGCGAATAACGCCTCTCAGGCTTGATCGCGGCGCCGGGATGCGTCACCTGACCTGCCCAGCAAGCAGGATCGTCGTTTGGCCGTCACGCCCCGAACTCCCTCGACGAAGAAGGCCCCCCGCGCCTGGCAGCGGATGCTGTCGGGCCGGCGGCTCGACCTGCTCGACCCGTCGCCGTTCGACATCGAGGTCGAGGACATCGCCCACGGCCTCGCCCGCGTCGCGCGCTGGAACGGTCAGACCGTCGGCGAGCACGCCTTCTCGGTGGCCCAGCACAGCTGTGTCGTCGAGGAGATCGCGGCCCACATCCGGCCCGGCCTGGAGCCGAAATGGCGCCTCGCCGCCCTGCTGCACGACGCCTCGGAATACGTCATCGGCGACATGATCTCGCCGTTCAAGGCGGCGCTGGGGGTCAGCTACAAGGATTTCGAGGCCCGGCTGGAGCACGCCATCCACATCCGCTTCGGCCTGCCAGCCAAGACGCCGCTTGAGATCAAGAAGCTGATCAAGGAGGCCGACAAGGCGTGCGCCTTCTTCGAGGCGACCCAGCTGGCCGGCTTCACCCGGCAGGAGGCCCTCGGCTTCTTCGGCAAGCCGCCGGCGGGCTACGACCTGATCATCGACCCCCTGCCCGCCCCGGTCGCCCAGCAGCGCTATCTGGAGCGCTACCGGGTGCTGGCCGAAGCGGTCGGGCTCGTCCCCGCGCCCGACGCCTGGCATACGGAGTAGGCATGGGCTTTCCGGCGGAACAAGGCGTGCGCATCGGCCTCTCGGCCGTGGTCATCGCGCTCCGCGACCGCAAGGCCTGCGTCCTGACCACCCCCGGCGACGACGGTGCCCTGGCGCTGCCGTTCGGCCCGTTCGATCCGGCCCGCGACCGGACCTTCGAGCTGGCCCTGCGCGCCTTCGTGACGGCGCAGACCGGCTTCCGCCTCGGCTTCGTCGAACAGCTCTACACCTTCGGCGACCTGGGCCGGGCCAGCCCGCGCGCCACGCCCGGGCCGGAACGACGGCGCGAGGTCTCGGTCGGCTATCTGGCCCTGACCGCCGACGCCGCGGACGCGCCGCTCGCCGAGGCCCGCTGGACGCCGGTGCTGGACATCTTTCCGTGGGAGGACCGCCGGGATGGCGCCGCCGCCTGCCTGAAGCCCCTGCTCGACGGACTGGCCGCCTGGGCCGGGGGCGATGCCAAGCGGCAGGCCCGGGTCGATGCGCTGTTCGCCCCCGCGCCCTCCCACCGCTGGAACGAAGGCCGGGTGCTGGAGCGCTACGAACTGCTCTACGAGGCCGGCCTCGTCGCCGAGGCGGCCCGTGATCGCGAGATGCCGATCCCGCCGGGAACGCCCGGCCGGGCCATGGCCTCGGACCATCGCCGCATCCTCGCCACCGGCCTCGGCCGGCTGCGCAGCAAGCTGAAATACCGGCCGGTGCTGTTCGACCTTATGCCGTCGACTTTCACCCTGTCGGAGCTGCAGTCGGCCGCGGAGGCGGTCGCCGGACTGTCGCTGCACAAGCAGAATTTCCGCCGCGGCGTCGAGCGGACGGGCCTGGTGGAGCCGACCGGCCGCCTGTCCGCGGCTACCGGAGGGCGTCCCGCCGAACTGTTCCGCACCATCGACGGCGACCTCTCGGCCGCGGATGCGCTCGGCCTGCCCCTGCCCGCCCAGCGCTGAGAAAACGCGACGGCGAAATGAAGCGGCGCGAACGGCCCGGAAGGGGTTGCGGCGAGGCGTCCGCGCCATTAGAGAAGCCGCTCGCTCGACCAAAGCGTTCGGCCCCGCGGAGAGGTGGCAGAGTGGTCGAATGTACCGCACTCGAAATGCGGCGTGCCTTTACGGGTACCGTGGGTTCGAATCCCACCCTCTCCGCCACGCACCCCCGGAACAGTTCTCTGGGCTCTGTCAGCCCAAACTTAGCACCACGGTAAGCCGGACCGGCTAGCGCCACGCACATGGCCCGCTCCGCCAACCCCTTCCGCTACTTCGACAGCTCGCCCGAGGTGATCCGCCTCGCGGTGATGATGTACGTGAAGTACCCGCTGTCCCTGCGGAACGTGGCCCTCGCGCACCACCCGTCATTACTAATCGTTTAGTACTAAGGGTACGTCAGGTGGGTTAGGGTCTCTCCCATGACCCCTTCTCCTGCCCCGACCGAAGGCGAACTGGCCATCCTGCGCGTGCTCTGGGCGCGCGGGGAGCCGATGACGGTGCGCGAGGTGCATGAGGTGCTGTCGCGGACCAAAGACACAGCTTACACGACCGTGCTGAAGATGCTCACCATTATGGCGGGCAAGGAACTGGTGCGCCGCGACGAGACCGAGCGCAGCCATACCTATTGCGCGCGGTATTCCGAGCCGGTGGTGCAGGCGTCGCTGCTCAAGAATCTTGTGCTGCGCGCGTTTTCAGGGTCGGCGCTGACGCTGATGCAGCGCGCGCTCGACGACGAGATGGCGAGCGCCGAGGACCTCGACGCCATCTCCCGACTGATCGCCGAGGCGAAGGCGAAGCGAGACAAGCCCTGATGGAGACCTTGGCCGCAGCCCAGTACGGACTGGCGCCGGCGCTGGCCTCGGCCCTCCTGCATTCGCTGTGGCAGGGCGCCGTGCTGGCCGTGGCCGCCGGCCTGACGCTGCGGACCATGCGGCGCACCAGCGCGGCGTGGCGGCATGCGGCGGCGATGGTCTTCCTGGTGGCGATGCTGCTGGCGCCGGCGCTGCAGTTCGTCGGCTTCTGGATGCGGCCGACCGCCGAGCTGTACGACAGCCTGATGCCGGCGATGACCCAGCCCCGGCTGGCGGGCGGCGTCTTCGTGCAGGAGTCGTCGCCCGTGGCGGCGCTGGTGGTGCTGATCTGGCTGGCGGGCGTAGCCCTGATGCTGATGCGTCATCTCGTGGCGATCCGGGCCCTGACGCGGATGGAGCGGGCGCCTTGGGCCCCGCTGCCGACGCCGTGGCCGGCGCGGGTAGAGCGTCTGCGCCGGGCTTTGAGCATCGGGCGCGACGTGGCTGTGCGGCTGACGGATGCCGTTCCCGGTCCGTGCACGGCACGTCTGCTGAAGCCGGTGATCTGGCTGCCGCTGTCGATGCTGACGCGGACGCCCACGGACCAGATCGAGGCCCTGCTGGCGCACGAACTGGCCCATATCGCGCGCCGGGACTGGCTGTGGAACGGGCTGCAGTGCGTCGTCGAGGCCCTGCTGTTCTACCATCCCGCCGTGTGGTGGCTGGGGCGGCGCATCCGGCAGGAACGCGAGCACGCCTGCGACGATCTGGCGGTGGCGGCGGGCGGCGACGCCGTCGCCCTCGCCGAGGCGCTGATGGGGCTTGAATGCGGCCGGTCGGCCTCGCCCGGCCTGGTGCTGGCGGCCGGCCGAGACTCGCTGCTGCAACGCGTCAGCCGGCTGCTGTCGGGGCCGCCGTCGCGGGGACGCTGGGGCGCCTGGGCCGCTCTCGGGGCCTTCGCCGTCTCGGGCGCGCTGATCCTCACCCAGGCAGGCATGGCCGGCGGCGGCCTGCCGGACCTGCATGTCCGCGCCTCGACCCAAGGGCCGCTCGGCCCTGGCGACTTCCGCGAAATTTCGGCCGGCGGCGTCGACAAGCAGCGCTTCTACCGCGAGAGCCTCGACCTCGAGGGCCGCCGCACCGAAGCCTATTGGGAGAACGGCCAGGCCCGTCCGATCGACGCCGACGTCCGCAACTGGATCGCGGAGGTCTCGCGTCTGAGTCTGACGCCGCCAGCCCCGCACCCCGTCCAGCCGGTTGAACCGGCCGCATACGACGCCCTGTTGGCGATGATGGCGGCGCACCCGGCGGTGGTCGCGCGCCTCGGCTCGCCGGCGGTCGCCACGGCCCGGCCTGAGGGCGGGAACCTGCGTCTTGGCGACGGCGGGGGCGAGGCCGACCTGCGCATCCCGATGGCCGGGCCGAAGGGCGCGGCGACCATCCAAGTCGAGGCGGAGCTGGTCCGCGGCGGCTGGGTCCTGAGGAGGCTCGACGTCCGGTGAGCCCGCCCGTCTTTTCGTCCCGAACTACTAACTGTTTAGTACTTAAATTCTCGAGGAGCTATCGCGTGACACGAACCCCCTTCAGCCTGATCCTGGCCCTGTGCCTGACCCCCGCCGCCGCCGTGCTGGTCCCGGCGCAGACCGCCGTCGCCCGGACTCCGGATGAGGTCGCGCGCTACGCCGGGGAGCTGCTGGCCCGTAACTATCCCGCCGACGGGCCGGGGGCGGCAATCCTCGTGGCGCGGGGCGACACGGTCCTGTTCCGCGGGGCGCGGGGCGAGGCCGACATCGACGCCGACGAGCCGCTGCGGCCGGACTCGGTGTTCCGCATCGCCTCGGTGACCAAACAGTTCGCCGCCGCCGGCCTGCTGACCCTCGTGGAAGCCGGCAAGGTCGATCTCGACGCGCCGCTTTCGGACATCCTGCCGGACTTCCCGGGCGGCGGCGGCGTCACCATCCGCCAGCTGCTCAACCACACCGCCGGGGTCAGGGACTACACGGGCACGCCCGGCTACGGCGAGCTGTTGCAGCAGGACCTGACCACCGCGCAGCTGATCGACCTGTTCGAGACCGCGCCGCCGGATTTCGAGCCGGGGGCCAGCTGGGCCTACAGCAACTCGAACTATGTGCTGATCGGGGCGGTGATCGAGGCGGTGACCGGCCTGCCCTGGCACGAATATCTCGATCAGGCGCTGTTCGAGCCGCTGGGCATGACCGACACGGGCTACGCCCTTGACCCGAAACTCTCGGCGCGGACGGTGACCGGCTATTCCCACGACGGGCGGACGGTCGTGCCGATGCATCCGATGAGCATGACCCAGCCGCACGCGGCGGGCGCGCTGGTCTCGACCGTCGATGACCTGTTCCGCTGGAACCGCGCCCTGCACGAGGGGCGGGTGCTGAAGAGCGAAACCTGGGCCCAGATGATCACTCCGGCCGCCCGGTCGCTGGAAGTCGGGACCGGCTACGGTTTCGGCCTCTACAACGAGACGGTGCGCCATGCCCCGGTGCTGCGTCACGGCGGGGCCATTTTCGGCTATTCCTCGTCGCTGGCCTACGCCCCGGGACCGGACATCACCGTCGTGGTGCTCGAGAACGACGACGCCACGCTCGACGAGGACAATTCGAACACCGTGATGCGGCGGCTGACCGCCATGGCGCTGGGCGAGCCCTATCCCGCCGCCGTGGCCGTTCCGGTCGAGCCGGCGGCGCTGCAGGCCGCCGAAGGAGTCTACCGCTTCGACGACGGCGTGCGGACCCTTCGCGTGGTCGACGGCGCCCTGACCGTGAAGCGCGGCGCCTCGCCCGCCGTGGCCCTGACGCCCATCGCCGCCGACGACTTCCTCTATGCGGACGGCTTCAGTCGCCTGACGCTGGAGCGCGACGCCGACGGCGCGGTGAACGCCATCCGCTTCCTCCCCCGGGGCGACGGCGACGGCCTGGTCGGGCGGCGTATAGAGCCCGGGTCGGATGTCGCGATATCCCTGCCGCGGGCGGCGCTGGAACGCCTCGCCGGCGATTACGCCAGCGGCGGCCGGAGGATGATCGTCTTCATCGAGGGAGAGGCGCTGAAGGCGCGGATGGGCGATCAGGAGCCCGTGGGCCTGAGCGCCTCTTCGCCCACAGCGTTCGACGTCGAGGAAGCCGATGCGTCGCTGGAGTTCTCAGGCGGCGACACGCCGGCGGCGCAGGTGGTCACCCGCCAGGGCGGTCGCTCACTGGTCTTCCGTAGGGTGTCCGAGGTTCAGCCAAAGGAGGTCCCGTAATCTGCTCCGCGCCAGAAGCGGACATTCACGCGCCGCCGGCAAGCCGACCTTCGGATCTCGACGGCTGAAAGTCGCTTTCGAACCATTGCCGACGTCGGCTGCGGCCGCAAGGAGGATGATGGCTGGGATCGACTCATCGGGCGCCCGGAGATCGTCCCGTCAACCGGCCTGCTTTGGAAGCCGCGCAACGACCGAAGCAAGACCTCCCAGGAGCGCGCGGGACCTCTCGTCGTGTTCGCAGCCTGCGGAGATGATCAGTCGGATCGCGCGGAGATGGACATCCACGGAAGGCCATTGCCAACATCGGGCAGCAATCATCCGGTCGGTGGTCTCGCACAAGCTGAAAGCGGCGGTATAGAGGGGACCAGTGTCGAAAAGACCGGCCATGTCCGCAAAGGCGGAGGCCAGCTCATAGACCTGGGCCGCAGCCCCGTCATCGCCGGCCGCGCAGATCGCTTCGAGCCGGGAGAGAGTCACGTCCAGCGACCGCATGCCTCCCTCACGGTGCGTGTCCAGACCAGCTTCCGCTGCCCGCACGGCGTCTGCCATGGTGCGCCCGCCTGGCCGCGCCATCTTGTCGGCCAGGCTGCTTCTGGCGCTGATTTTCCGAGCTGTCGTCACAGGGCCACCCGACGCGGTTTGAACAGACTGTCGATGTCCGATTGATCCATATTGGCCCCGACGGCGGCGCCGACATGGGCGGAGAGATCGCCCTTGCGGCGGCCGGCCGTGTCAAGCGGCGGTCCGACGTTGCGCACCCGGCGATCGGGACCGACATAGGTTTCGGACTGGATGAACTCGCGCTCGTCCGTCGACAGCCAGATAATTCGCTGGAGCAAGACCTGGGGCGTGAGCGGCTTGGTCACGACGAAACTGGCGCCGCAGTCGCGGCTCTTGTGTACACGGGACGCCGCGGCGTGGCCGGTAATCATGATCACCGGAGTCTGCCGCGTCGGGGCGGGAGCCTCCCCGCGCAGCCAACGAGTGAAATCATAGCCGTCCATCTCGGGCATGGCGCAATCGACGAGGACCAGGTCCACGGGACGCCGTCTGATCACCTCAGTGGCCTCGACGGCTGAGTTGCACCGGATTTGCTCCCTCACGCCGAAGCCCTGGATGACCGAACTCAGGATGTCGAGGGCCTGAAGGTTGTCGTCGATCAGAAGCACGGTGATGTGCTCGAGGTTGACGCGGTCGGATTGGCGAGGAAGGCGCGCCATGGGTTACTCGAACAGCACGAGGTCGCCGGAAGGGATCGCCCCTTCGCGACCGGGCGCGACCGATAGCGCAGCGCTCTGAAGGCGAGCCGCCAGTGCGGACAGTGGAATATCGGCCAGAGCGGTCTCGATCGTGACGCCGCCCGAGAGCGCCCCGGCCATCCGCCGGATGGAGTCCAGCGTCTGGTGCAGGTCGTCGATGGCCTGCGCCTTGACCAGCACGCCTGAGCGACGGTCGGCCGGGGCCTGTCGTGCATGTTCTGAAACGAGAGAGGACAGGCCCTCGACCGTCTCCATCATGCTCCCGAGTTCGGCTGACAGGCCGGAGAACAGGGCACGGGTCTGCTGGGGAGTCATCAGAACAGCTCCACGGCGCCGGCGTCCGCCACGACGACCGGGCGAGCCGTCGGGACGGGCGGAGTATGATCGGTGACAGGGCGCTGGAGCGCCCGGCCGCTGACGGGCCAATACTGAACACGTCGACCGCCAGCGCCTCGCAGGCTGCCGCCGGCCAGCGGGATCCCTTCGTCGCGCAGGAAGCGCTCGGCGAAGTCGGCATTGGCCCGACCCACGTCCTGCAGCGAATCGAACATGCGCCCGCCCCCAAAAAGCTTGGCCTCGAGCCGGTCCCGACGCGCGCCTCTCTTGAGGCAGTCGTTGATCAGCACTTCCATGGCGTAGGCGCCGTAGCGCCGGCCGGCGTCCGGACCCGAACCGGACCCTTCCGGCAACAGGAAATGGTTCATGCCGCCGACGCCGGCGACTGGATCGCGCAAGCACATGGCGACGCAACTGCCGAGAACAGTGGTCAGCATGACGCCGGGGTCGGTCGTCACGTAGTGCTCGCCCTGCCCGACGTGGACCCGGCAGGCGGGGTGTGGATCTCGCTGGGCGGCCGTCATGTCAGGGGACCGAAGACCGTCTCGACCTTCTCCTTCAGCTGGGCAACGGTGAACGGCTTGACGAGATAGTTGTTGACGCCGAACTGGACCGCGCGCGCGACCAGATCCCGATCAGCGCGCCCCGTCAGCATGATGAAGGCCGCCTTCGACGTCGGCGGATGGGCGCGAACCGCCCGGAGGAGGCCGAGCCCGTCCAGGTTCGGCATGTTGAAGTCCGAGATGATCAGGTGCGCCGGCTGGGCGATCATGTGGCGCAGCCCGGCTTCGCCGTCCCCGGCCTCGCGGAATTCCCGGAAGCCGAGCTGCTGCATGCTGGTGCGGATAAGGGCGCGCATCGAAGCCTGAACGTCAAAGATGAGGGTGTGGATGGCGGCGGCGGCGGACATACGATTTCCTCAAGCAACAGTGATGGCGTCGCGCGAAGCGGCGGCGCAGACTTCGAGAATGGCGCCGGGCAGGCGGCTCAGGGACAGCTGGCGTTCGACGGCCCCGGCTTCGAAAGCCGCCTTGGGCATGCCGTAAACGACGCTGCTGGCTTCATCCTGACCAAGGGTGCGGGCGCCGGCCTCACGCATCTCCAGCAGACCCTGGGCGCCGTCGCGTCCCATGCCGGTCAGAATAACGCCGGCGATGGGCCGACGCAGGCGAGCCACCGACCGGAAGAGCACGTCAACGGAGGGACGATGACCGCTCACGGTGTCGGATCTTACCAGCCGGCACCGCGGCGTAGCGCCCGCGACCTCAAGGTGGGCGTCACCGCCCGGGGCGATGTAAATGCGACCCGGTTCCAGTGGCGCGCCGTCCGAGGCCTCCGCGACCGTCGCAGCAGACACCTTGTCGAGCCGCGCCGCGAAGCTGCGGGTGAAGGTGGCCGGCATGTGCTGGGTCACCACCGTCGCCGGGCAATCGACGGGGAAGGAGGTGAGGATGGTCAGCAGGGCCTCAACGCCGCCGGTGGAGGCGCCGATGGCCAGTACCATATCCCGGTTCACGCGATAGTCCGCACCGGGGAGGCTTGCCGGAACAGGGCGTTCGCTCCGGACCCGCGAGCGGGCGGCGACCTTCACCTTGGTCGCCAGGTCCGCGAAGGCCTCGACCGCGGTCACTCCGGACGAGGGCTTGCCGATGGCGTCCACCGCGCCGAGCTCAAGCGCCGCGAGGGTGACCTCGGCGCCCGCTTGGGTCAGGGTCGAGACCATCACCACCGGCATCGGCCGCAGGCGCATGATCTTCTCGAGGAACTCGAGCCCATTCATATTGGGCATCTCGACGTCCAGCGTGATGACGTCGGGGTTCAGCCGCTTGATGGCCTCGCGCGCCTCCAGCGGGTCGGCGGCCGAGCCGATGACCTCGATCTCCGGATCGCGGCGCAGCGCGGCGGTGATCAGCCCGCGCATGGTCGGCGAGTCATCGACCACGAGGACCCGGATGCTCATGACACCAGCCTGTAGGAAGTCAGGCCGTTCGTCTGCAGGCGGGCGGTGGCCGGACCGCTGACCCGTTCCGAGTGGCCGATGTAGAGCATGGCGCACGGGTTCATCAGAGGCGTGAAGCGGCTCCACACCCGCTCCTGCGTGGCGTCGTCGAAGTAGATGACGACGTTGCGGCAGAAGATGACGTCGAACTTGCCGCGCATCGGCCAGTCGCCGATCAGGTTCAACTCGCGAAACGACACCAGGCGGCGCAGCGTGGCGTTGGCGCTGAGCTGGTCGCGCCCCTGCCCCGGGGCTTTGTCGAAATAGCGATGCCGCAGCAGGGCCGGCGCGGCCTCCAGCGCATCCTCGGAATAGATGCCCGCCGTTCCTTCGGCGATCATGTTCGGATCGATGTCCGTGGCCAGGATGCGCAGATCCAGATCCGCGGCCTCGGGCAGCACCGACAGGACGGTCATGGCCATCGAATAGGGCTCCTGCCCGTTCGAACAGGCGGCGGACCAGAGCCGAACCCGGCCTCCGGCGCGAGCGCGCTCGGCGAGAACCGGCATGACGTGATCGCGCAGGTGATCGAAATGGTGCGGCTCGCGATAGAAGCGGGTGACGTTGGTGGTCAGGGCGGCCGTCATCGCCTGACGCTCGTCGACGCCCTCGACGCCCTGGATTAGGGCGCAGTATTCGCGGAAGCTGCGAAGGCCCAGGGTGCGGAGTCGTTTGGCCAGACGGGAATAGACCAGCGCGGCCTTACCCTCGTTCAGGGCGATGCCCGCGTGGCTGTGCAGAATCTGGGCGATGTGGCGGAAGTCCTCGGCGGTGAAGACGAATTCGCCTTCAACCAGCGCGGTTCGACCGGCGACGGTTGTCATGCGGCCTCGGCTTCGCTCTCGGGAACGATACGGTCCAGTTCGATCAGGCTGATCATGCGGCCGTCGATGGCGAAGATGCCCTTCACAAAGGTCTTCACGTGATCGCTGGCGACATCCGGCGTCGGCTGCACCTGTTCGTCGGTCAGCTGAATGATGTCCGACACCGCGTCGACCAGCAGACCGATGGTGCGGCTGCCGATCCGCGCCACCATGATGACATGGCGGGCCGTGGGCTCGGAGGTGCGCAGGCCGAAGCGGGCGCCGAGGTCGATGATCGGCAGAACCGCGCCACGCAGGTTGATGACGCCCTTCATGAAACCCGGCGCCCGCGGCAACGGCGTCGCCGGGGTCCAGCCACGGATCTCGCGTACCGACATGATATCGACGCAGAACTCCTGCTCCCCGATGCGGAAGGCGATCAGTTCGCGGGAGGTGGTGGCGGCGGAAAAGGCTTCGGACATGCTCAACTCGCGAGTTTGAGATCGGGACGCGCCGACCGGCGGCGGGCGTTGGCCACGATGGCGTCGACGTCGAGGATCAGGGCGACCCTGCCGTCGCCGAGGATGGTGGCCGCGGCCACCCCTTCGACCTGCTGGTAGTTGGTCTCCAGGCTCTTGATGACGACCTGTCGCTGCCCCTGGATGGCGTCGACGAGCAGGGCCGAACGGTTGCCGGCCTCGGTCTCGATGACCACTGCCACGCCCGAGACAGGCACCGCCGGCGCGGACCGGAAACCCATCACCAGTCCCACGTCGATCAGTGGCACGAACTGGTCGCGGAAACGGATGACCGCGTCGTGGCCGCCGACGTAGTGGACGTCCTCGGCCCGAGGCGTCAGGCTTTCGACGATAGCGGTCAGCGGCGCCACCAGCGTCTGGTCGGCGGCGGTGACCACCATGCCGTCGAGCACGGCCAAGGTCAGCGGCAGGCTCAGGGTGAAGGTGGAACCCTTGCCGGGCGTCGACGCGATGGAGATGCGGCCGCCCAGCGCCTGGATCGAGCGGCGCACGACGTCCATGCCCACGCCACGGCCCGAGATATCGGACACCGTGTCGGCTGTCGAGAAGCCCGGCAGGAAGATCAGATTGTCGACCTCGTCGTCCGTCAGAACGGCGTCTTCCGCGATCAGGCCGCGCGAAACGGCGATGCCTCGCACCCGCTCGCGGTTGATGCCCCTGCCGTCGTCGCTGATCTCGATGACGATACGCCCGGACCGGTGCAAGGCGACCAGTCGCACTGTACCCTCGGCCGGCTTGCCGGCGGCGAGGCGATCTTCCGCGCCTTCCAGGCCGTGATCGATGGCGTTGCGCAGCATATGGGTGATAGGTTCGGCCAGCCTTTCCACGACGGTCTTGTCGACCTCGGTGGCCTCACCCTCACTGACCAAGCGGACCCGCTTCCCGGTCATTTCGGCGACCTCGCGCACAAGGCGCGGCATCCGTTGGAAGACCGACTTCACGGGCTGGGCGCGGATCGCCATGACGCTGTCCTGGATTTCCCGTGTCAGGAGCTCGAGGTCCTCCAGGCCGACGGAGATACCTGAGGAGCGCGCGAGACCGCTTTCGACCACGCGCTGGGCGAGCATGGCCTGCTGGATGACCAGTTCGCCCACGACGTTGATCAGCCGGTCGACGCGGTCGAGGTCGACACGGATGGTGACAGCCGCAGCGGCCGGCGCGGCAGACGCCACCGCTGATGCGGTCGGGGCCGAAACCGGGGGGGCGGCGACGACCGGCGTCGGCGCGACCGTCAGCGCAACCGGCGCCGGCTCCGGCGCGGGGGCGTCTGCCTTCGCGCGCGCCAGCAGCGCCGCGATGTCCAGATCGTCGGCGGACGCGACCGCGCCCCCGGCCCCCGAGGCGGGCGCGATGGTCAAGTCGCAGTCCGTCTCGACGAAATCGAATACCTCGCGGACGGCGGCTTCGCCGGCCGCGGTATCGACATCGACGGTCCAGCTCAGATAGCTCTCTTCCGGCGCCAGATCCGCCAGGTCCGGCAAGGCCGAACTGTCCAGCGAGACCGCGACGGGACCCAGCCGGGCCAGTTCACGCAGCAGCAGGCCGGTTTCGTTGGCGTTGGCGTACATCCGCGCGTGCGGGCGGAAGGTCACCCGCCAGCGCGCTCCGGCCGAGGCGGGCGCAGCCGGCGCCTCAAACGTCGACAGATCGAAAACGACGGGCCGGAAGTCGAACTCGTCGGCTTCCGGCAACACGACTTCCGGATCCGGGTCGGCCGGCTGCGCCGGGCCGGCGCCGGTTTCGCCGTGGGTGAGCATTTCCAGTTCTATCACGAGGCCGGCGGAACGCGCTTCGTCGACGGGCGCGCCCTGGCCGCGAGCCGCGGCGATGTGGTCGGCCAGCAGGTCCGCGGCGCGCAGCAGCGTCTTTACCGTAGGATCGTCGCACGGCTTGCGACCCGAACGGATTTCGTCGAGGAGCGTCTCGAAAACGTGGGCGAAGCGCACCAGATCGTCGAGGCCGAACGCCCCGGCGCCGCCCTTGACCGAGTGAACCGCGCGGAACACGGCGTTGACGGTCTCGTCGTCGGCGTCGCCCGCCTCGATGGCCAGCAGGCCCGCTTCGAGGTCGGCCAGCAGTTCGTCACATTCCTGGAAAAAGGTGACCTTGATCGCCTCGAACGGGTCGTCGCTCATGGTCAGGCCGCCACCCGCCGCACGGCGTCGATCAGCTTGGCCGGATCGAATGGCTTGACGATCCAGCCGGTCGCTCCCGCATCGCGGGCCCGCTGCTTCTTGGCTGCGTCGCTCTCCGTGGTCAGCACCAGCACGGGCGTGGCCCGGTGTGCGGGATCGGCCCGCATGCCTTCGATCACGCCGAAGCCATCGAGACGGGGCATGTTGATATCGGTGATGACGATATCGGCGCCCTCGGCGGAGAGGGTCTCCAGTCCGTCGATGCCGTCGACAGCCTGGATCACCCGGTAACCGGCCTCGACGAGGGCCAGCATGAGCATGTCCCGCATGGTCCGCGAGTCATCGATGGTCAGTACGGTCTTGGTCACGCGGGATCTCCCCTCTGTCCGGCGGCCATGTCGGGCGCGCCGAACGCGTCCCATTGATCGATGAAGGCATCCGACGCCGGGCTGACGACCAGCGGATGGCCATCGGCTGCCCAAGTCCGCTGCGCCGACAGCAGGACCTGGAGGCACAGCCCCCCCAGACGCTCGACCGACGAACCGTCAAGCGTCAGGGGACCACCCCGGGCGCCGAGCAGCCGGGTCCGGAGCGCATCGACCGCCTGGATGTCCAGCACGGCCGGCAAGGCGATCACGTCCGACATCAGAACTCCTCCCATCCGTCTTCGGAGGCGACGGGCTGGAGCTTGCGGGCGGCGCCGCCGCGTCCGACGGTCTTCATGGTGGTGACGGTGCGGTGGGTCGGGCGCGGGGCGGCGACGCGGGCCGGAGCGGCGACGGCGCC
>NZ_DASPNO010000010.1:0-7685 GCF_035626535.1 Brevundimonas sp. | reverse complement strand
AAATACGACCGCCGCTCGGGCGTCGACGTGGCCAAAAAGAAGGCCGCCGAGGCCCTCGTCCGTACCGATGACAACCCCGACGGCGTCGACCCGGCCAAGTTCGGCGCCGCCTTCAAGGAATGCGAAGCCGAGGTCCTGCGTCGCGACATCATCGAGAACGGCCATCGCGTCGACGGCCGCGCCCTCGACAAGGTCCGCCCGATCGTCTCGGAAGTCGGAGTCTTCCCGCGCACCCACGGCTCGGCCCTGTTCACCCGCGGTGAGACCCAGGCCATCGTGGTCGCCACGCTCGGGACCGGCGAGGACGAGCAGTACGTCGACGCCCTGAGTGGGACGTACAAGGAGAAGTTCCTGCTCCACTACAACTTCCCTCCCTATTCGGTCGGCGAGACCGGCCGGATGGGCGGCGCGGGCCGTCGGGAAATCGGTCACGGCAAGCTGGCGTGGCGGGCGATCCGCCCGATGCTGCCTTCGTCGGAAGAGTTCCCCTACACCATCCGTCTGGTGTCGGAGATCACCGAGTCCAACGGCTCCTCGTCGATGGCCACGGTGTGCGGTTCGTCGCTGGCTCTGATGGACGCCGGCGTGCCGCTGAAGCGTCCGGTCTCCGGCATCGCCATGGGCCTGATCCTCGAGCCCTCGGGCGAGTTCGCCATCCTGTCCGACATCCTGGGTGACGAAGACCACCTCGGCGACATGGACTTCAAGGTGGCCGGCACGCGCGAAGGCATCACCAGCCTGCAGATGGACATCAAGGTCGCCGGCATCACCGAGGAGATCATGAGGAAGGCCATCGCCCAGGCGACGGCCGGCCGCCTGCACATCCTCGACGAGATGGACAAGGCCATGGAGGCGCCCCGCGCCGAACTGGGCGAGTTCGCCCCGAAGATCGAGCAGATCAAGGTTCCGACCGACAAGATCCGCGACATCATCGGCACCGGCGGCAAGATCATCCGCGAGATCGTCGAAAAGACCGGCGCCAAGATCAACATCGAGGACGACGGCACGGTGAAGATCGCCGCCTCCGAGCAGGAAAAGATCGACGCGGCCAAGAACTGGATCTCGTCGATCGTGTCCGAGCCCGAGCCCGGCATGATCTATTCCGGCAAGGTCGTGAAGGTCGTCGACTTCGGCGCCTTCGTGAACTTCTTCGGCGCCAAGGACGGCCTCGTCCACGTGTCGCAGATCTCGATGGAGCGCGTCGCTAACCCCGCCGACGTCCTGACCGAAGGTCAGGAAGTGAAGGTGAAATTCCTCGGCATGGACGATCGCGGCAAGACCAAGCTGTCGATGAAGGTCGTCGACCAGGAGACCGGCGAGGACCTGACCGACAAGATCAACGCCGAGCGCGCCGAACGCGGCGAGCCCCCGATGTCGGAAGACACCGGCGGCCGTCCGAAGCGTGAAGGCGGCGGCGATCGTGACCGCGGCCGCGGCCGCCGTCGCGACTGATCTCCGGCGTCATCGCTAAACTGAGGAAGGCCCCGGTGAAAACGCCGGGGCCTTTTTCACACCTTGCGGCGCGTCCCGGCCCGCAACCCCGCGCCGACGGCGAAGAGCAGGGCGAACCCGGCCACCAACATCGAATATGCCACGACGAGCAGGACTTCGGCCCACGAGGGGGCCGTGACCTCGATGCTGACCGGCCCCACCCTGGCGATGGCGGTCTGGATGTTCAGCCAGCCATAGGCTCCCGCCAGCAGGCCGAGCACGCCGGCCGCGAGGGCTGCGATTCGCAGGATCATGGCCATCGAGCGGGCCGCGCTGCGCACCGCCACGCCGAAGACGCCGAGCACGAGGATCGGGAGGGTCAGCAGCATCAGCAACAGCATCGCCAGTTTGGCTATTATGTCGGCCTCCAGGAACAGCCGGGCCGGCGACAGGTCCGGCGCATAGGTGTTCAGCAGCCAGCTGCAGCCGGTCGCCGCCGCCGCCAAGGCCACGGCCACGACGGCCAGCGCAATGATGTCGATCTTCATGTTTCCCCCGTTCAGCCCGGGGGAGAGTGCCTGCCGGGACAGGCGGCGGCAAGGATCGCTCAGCGCGGTGCGCGCTTCGCCAGGATGCGCTGCAGCGTCCGGCGGTGCATGCCCAGCCGTCGCGCCGTCTCCGAGACGTTGTGGTCGCAGAGCTCGTAGACGCGCTGGATATGCTCCCAGCGAACCCGGTCGGCGCTCATCGGATTGTCCGGCGGCTCGGGGGCCTCGCCCGTGGCCAGCAGGGCCTTGACCACGTCGTCGGCGTCAGCGGGCTTCTGCAGATAGTCGACCGCGCCGGCCTTGACCGCCGCCACCGCCGTGGCGATGGCGCCGTAGCCGGTCAGCATGACGATGCGGGCGTCCTCGCGCCGGTCGCGGATCGCCTCGACCACCTTCAGCCCGTTGCCGTCCTCCAGCCGCATGTCCAGCACCGCGAAGGCGGGGACGGCGGTGCGCAGCGCGTCGCGGGCCTCTGCCACCGAGGCGGCGGTGGTGACCTCGAAGCCGCGGCTCTCCAGCGCCCGCCCCAGCCGGGTGCGCAGGGCGTTGTCGTCGTCGAGCAGCAGGAGGGTCCTGTCGGGCAGGGCGGCGATCCGGGCTTCGGTCTCGGGCATCATCGTTCTCCTGGACTCCAAGTCGGTAACCGCCGGGCCGCGGTCAAGGTTCAGGGCGGGGGTGCGACATCACGACGGCGGAACTTCCAGGGCGGGGCGGGCCCAGCGCACCGCCACCCGGGCGCCCTTGGGTTGACCCTTGCCGCCGTCGCCCGCGCCGACCGAGACCCTGCCTCCGGTCCGCTCCAACAGGGTGCGGGCGATGAAGAACCCCAGCCCCATGCCACCCTGGCTGGGGGCGATGGCCTCGGCGGCCGGCGGGGCCCCGGCGTTCTTCCGACCTTTTCGCCCCGGCGCGGCGGCGGCCACGGAAGCGGCGATCTGGGCGGCCAGGGCGCGCCGCGCCTTTCCCTGCGGCCGGCTGGTCACATAGGGCTCGCCGAGACGGGGCAGGATGTCGGGCGGAATGCCGGGGCCGTCGTCGACCACCTCAATCTCGATGAAACCGGCGTCGACGAGCGCCTGCACCCTCACCTTGCCGTTGGCGAAGTCGGCGGCGTTCTCGACCAGGGTCGACAGACCGTGCACCACCTCCGGCAGGCGGCGCACCCGCGGCGCGGCCTCTCCGGAGGCGGTCCGCACCGTCACCTCGAAAGCCAGATCGAACCCGCGGTGCGGCTCGACAACCTCCTCCAGCAGCGCCTTCAGCCCGACTTCCGCGAAGGCGGAGTCGCCCTCCTCGGGCTGCTGCGACAGCTGTTTCAGGATGTCCCGGCAGCGCTCGGCCTGCTGCAGGATCAGGGCGGCGTCCTCGGCCGCGGCGCCGTCCTTGGCCGACTCGCGCAACAGTTCGCGCGCCACGACCTGAATCGTCGCCAGCGGCGTGCCCAGTTCGTGCGCCGCCGCCGCCGCCAGCCCGCCCAGCGCCGCCAGCCGCTGCTCGCGCTGCAGCACGTCCTGGGTGGTGGCCAGCGCGAGTTCCAGCTTCTCGGCGTCCGCCGCCACCCGCCACGCATAGGCGGCCGTGAAGACCACGCCGGTGATCAGCGCCAGCCCGGTGCCGAAGCGGTACAGCGGCGGCAGGTCCAGCTCCGTCCCCGCCTGCCACGGCAGCGGCATGGAGAAGAAGAACAGCCCTACTGTGGCGGCGAGCACCAGCAGGCCCATCAGCGCCGCCTGCCGCCCCGGCAGCGAGGCCGCCGCCACCGTCACCGGCGCCACCAGCAGCAGGCAGAACGGGTTCTGCAGCCCGCCGGTCAGGGCCAGCAGGGCCGAGAGCTGCAGGATGTCGAAGCCGAGGTGCGCCGCCGTCAGGGCCCCGTCGGGGGCCGACCCGTCGCTGCGTTTGAGGCGGGCCGTGGCGTTGAGGTTCATGGCCACGCTGGCGGCGATCACCGCCAGACAGCCCCACAGCGGCAGGTCGAAGTGGAACCAGGCCGTGGCCACGGCGACGGTGGCGCTCTGTCCGGCGATGGCCATCCAGCGCAGGATCACCAGCGTCCTGAGTGACAGGCCCCGGCTGCGGCGCGGCAGGTTGCGCCAGCCGCCGAAGCGGCCGCCCGCATCTTCGGTGGCGGACTGCGACGACAGGGGGTCTTGGGTCGGGCTCACGCCTCTTCTATAGACCAGCCGCGCCCGCATGGCGCGTCCTGCCCGGAGCCGAGATGCCGCGCCGTTCCATCCTGCTGTTCGCCGGCGCCTGCGCCGTCATCGCCGTGGCCCTGATCGCCGTGACCCTGGTCGTGCTCAACCGCCCCGCGGCCGGCCTGCAGGCTGGCGAGGTCGTCTCCACGGGCCAGGCCGATGTCGGCGGGCCCTTCCAGCTGGTCGATCACGAGGGCCGCCCGGTCGACCAGACGATGCTGGAAGGCAGATGGTCCCTGGTCTTTTTCGGCTTCACCTATTGCCCCGACTTCTGCCCGACGACGCTGCAGGCGCTCGACGCGACGAAGCGGCGGCTGGGCGACAAGGGCGAGGATCTGCAGATCGTCTTCGTCAGCGTCGATCCGGAGCGCGACACGCCCCAGGCGCTGAAGGACTACCTGTCCACCGACGGCTTCCCCGAAGGCGTCGTCGGCCTGACCGGCACGCCGGCGCAGGTGAAGGCCGCCGCCGACGCCTACAGGGCCTATTTCCAGAAGGTCGGGGAGGGCGAGGACTACACCATGAACCACTCGCTGACCGTCTATCTGATGGGGCCGGACGGGAAGTTCCGCACCGCGGTGGCGGAAGAGCTGGGGCCTGAGAGGTCGGCCGAGGTGATCGAGCGGGCGATGGCGCGCGGCTAGGCGCGCCATCGCCGTTCGGATCAGGCCTTGCGGTTCACCGCCGCCTGAAGCTGTTGCCGCTTCAGTTCCCGCATCAGACGGTTGGCCTGCAGTTCGGGCATCATCGCCGTCTTGATGATCAGCGACGCCAGCACCAGCACGGCGGCGGGCAGGCCCCAGTGCAGGGCCGACAGCGCCGTCTCGGCCTCGAAGAAGCGCCAGCCCGCCCATAGGCCGGCGACGAACAGCGCCGCCTGGGCCGCCACCATGACGCCGTTGACCCAGCCGTTGGGGCCGCCGAGCAGTCCGAACGCCTGCGTGAAGAAGCCCGGCTCGCGGGCCGTTTCGCGGAACAGGGCCTGTTCCTCGCCCTGAAGGGCCTCCTCGATCATCCGGTCGATATCCTGCATCACAGGTCTCCTTCCAGCACCGCACGCAGCTTGCGGCGGGCATGCATCAGGCGGGTCTTCACCGTGCCCGCCGGCACGTTCAGGGCGATCGCCGTCCCGGCGACTCCCATGTCCTCGAGATAGAACAGGCCGACGGCCGCCCTCTGCTCCGGCGGCAGGCCGCCCAGCGCCGCCCGCAGCCGCGCCATGGCGGGCCCGTCGCCCAGTTCCGGCGCGGCTGAGTCGCCCACTGGTTCGGCGGCGGCCGCGGCGGCGAGGGCCCGGTCCCGTTGCAGCCGTCCGATCCGCCGGGCGCAACGACGCGACACGATCTGATACGCCCAGGCAGGAAAGGCCCGCTCATCCCGCAACCGGCCAAGGCCGCGCACGATCTCGATCCAGCCCTCTTGCGCCGCCTCGCGGGCCAGATCGACATCACCGGTCAGCCGCCAGGCGTGGGCGACCAGCTTGCCCTGCCAGCGCCGGGCCAGCAGTTCGAACGCCTTGCGGTCGCCGGTGCGCGCTGAGGCCACCAGATATTCGTCAAGGAGCTGTTGTTTGGTCCTGATCGCCACGCCCATATCCCTCGTCGAATGAGAGGTGCCGGCATCCGGCGGTCCGGTTCAATGAAATCGTCCGGGGTGCGCCGTTCTCGCGGAGGAAGCGGCGCCGTTCACAACAAACTGAACAAAGATAATCTTTTTGCAGTGCGGCGCATTCTATGGTGCCCTGCCATATACCGGCGGGGGCCGTCTCAGGACACGCATGCTGTATTCGCTTCACGAGCTCGCCTACCATTCGGCGACGCCGTTCCGGTTCGGGGCCCAGCTGGCCCGCCAGTTCTGGAGTTCTCCTCTCAATCCGGTCGCCGACACCGCCCTGGGGCGCACGGCCTACGCCTCGGCCGAGTTGTTCGAGGGGCTGACGCGCCGCTACGGCAAGCCGGAATGGGGACTGGAGACGGTGACCGTCGCTGATCGCCCGGTTCGCACGACGGAGCAGGTGGTCTGGTCCTCGCCGTGGTGCCGGCTGGTGCGGTTCGCCCGCAACGTCGGCGACCTGAAGCGGGCCGGCAAGCCGGCCGCCGCGCCCGCGGTGCTGATCGTCGCCCCGCTGTCGGGCCACTACGCCACCCTGCTGCGCGGCACGGTCGAGGTCTTCCTGCAGGACCACGATGTCTATGTCACCGACTGGACCAACGCCCGGCAGGTTCCCATGCTGGAGGGGCGGTTCGACTTCTTCGATTACATCGATCACGTGCGGACGATGCTGGGCGTGATCGGGCCGCGAGCCCATGTCGTCGGCGTCTGCCAGCCGGGACCGCCGGTGCTGGCCGCCTGCGCCCTGATGGCCGAGGACGAGGATCCGAACCGGCCCGCCTCGATGACCTTCATGGGGTCGCCGATCGACGCCCGCCTGTCGCCGACGGTGACCAACCAGCTGGCGGAGGAGAAGCCCTTCACCTGGTTCAAGTCGAACATGATCCACACCGTGCCCTGGCCCTATCCGGGCTTCGGGCGGCGGGTCTATCCGGGCTTCGTGCAGCTCTACAGCTTCATGTCGATGAACGAGGACAAGCACGTCGACGCTCATTGGCGCTACTTCCAGGACCTGGTTGAGGGCGACGGCGACGGGGCCCAGAAGCACGAGGAATTCTATGACGAATACCTGTCGGTGCTGGACCTGACGGAGGAGTTCTACCTCCAGACCATCGACATCGTCTTCCAGCAACACCTGCTGCCGCGCGGCCTGCTGGAGCACCGCGGGCGCAAGGTCGATCTGACGAAGATCACCGACATCGGCCTGATGACGGTCGAGGGGGCGAAGGACGACATCTCCGGCGTCGGCCAGACCCAGGCGGCGCATGGCCTGTGCCCGAGCCTGCCCGACGAGCGGCGCATGCTCTACGTCCATCCCGAGGTGGGCCACTACGGCGTCTTCAACGGCCGCCGCTTCCGCGACGACATCTATCCGCGCGTGCGCGACTTCATCGCCCTGAACGAGGCTCTCTGTGCAGTACCGGAACGGCCAGCGGCTGCCGCCTGACGCCGTCGGCGTCCCGGCGCGGCTGTCGGTCAATCCGCGGGCCCGGCGGCTGTCGATCCGCATCGACGGCCGCGCCGGCGAGGCGGTGCTTGTCGCCCCGTCCGAGCGCAAGCTGGGGGAGGTGGTCGCCTTCGCCCGCAGCAAGGCCGGCTGGATGCGTGAACGGCTGGCGGCGCGGCCGCAGGGCGCGCCGCTCGAGCCCGGCGGCGCCGTGACCCTGTTCGGCCGCCCCATCCGGCTGGCGGCGACCGGCGGGGCCGGGGCGGCGCGCCTGACCGAGGACGCCGACGGACCGCTGATCGTTTCCGGCGGCGAGGGCGAGGCCTTCGCGCGGCGGGTGGAGAACCTGTTCAAGCGGGTGGCGCGCGAGACGCTTCAGGCCCGCACCGACGTGCACCTGCGGGCGCTCGGGCTGCGGCCGGTGAAGATGTCGATCGCCGATCCGAAATC
>NZ_DASPNO010000009.1:0-14061 GCF_035626535.1 Brevundimonas sp. | reverse complement strand
CTCGACGCCGCCCTGCGGCACGCGCCGCTCCTGCACCGGCGTCAGGGCGCGCCCGGTGCGGCGGTCGAGGATGTAGATATCGCCCTGCTTGCTGGGCAGCACCAGCGCCGGGACCGCGCCCGCGGCCGTCGGATAGTCGATCAGCGTCGCCTGCGAGCCGAGGTCGTAGTCCCAGACGTCCTTGTGCACCGTCTGGAACGACCAAACCGGGCGTCCCGTCGTGACATCCAGCGCCATCAGCGCGGTGGCGTAGCGGTTCTCCGCCTCGGAACGGTCGGCGCTGTAATAGTCGGCGGCGGAGTTGCCCATGGGCAGATAGACCAGTCCCAGCTGCTCGTCGCCCGAGGCGGTGGTCCACATGTTGGGCGTGCCGCGGGTGTAGGTGTCGCCCGCGGCGGGACGGCCGGTCAGGTCCGGGCGGGCCATGTCCCAGGCCCAGCGCAGTTCGCCGGTGATGGCGTCGAAGCCCTGGATCACGCCGGAGGGCGCCTCGTTGTACTGGCCGTCCAGCACCTGATGGCCGGTGACGACCACGCCGCGCACGATGGTCGGGGCCGAAGTGATGGAGACCATGCCGGGGATGACGTCGCCCATGCCGACCTTGATGTCGACCGCGCCGTTGACGCCGAACCCGGCGCAGGGGCGGCCCGTGCGGGCGTCGACCGCGATCAGCCGGCCGTCCAGCGTGCCCTCGATGATGCGGGTGGCGCAGGCGACCGGGGCGATGGCGGGGATCGGAACCGGCCGCGGCTGCACGGCGGGTCCGACCGGCCCGGGGGCGGCGGGCGCGCCGGGCGGCCGCGGGACGGCGGCGGCGGTGTCGAAATACGCCACGCCACGGCAGGCGGCGGTGTAGGGGATCCAGTCGTCGGAAACCTTCGGATCATAGCGCCAGCGCTGCCGTCCGGTGCGGGCGTCGAGCGCGATCAGGATGTTGCGCGCCGTGCACAGATAGACCGTGTCGCCGACCTTGAGCGGGGTCGTCTCGGCCCCCCATTTCTCCTCCGGGGTGTCGCCGGTGCGGAAGGTCCAGGCCCGCTCGAGCCGGCCGACGTTCTCGCGGTTGATCTGGGTGAGCGGCGAGAAGCGCCGGGCGCTGTAGGTCCCGCCCCAGGCCGGCCAGTCGGCGCCGACCCGGTGCACCGACGGCTCCGACATCGCCGCGACGGCGATGCTCTGCACGGCCGCTGGCCGCATCGGCCGGTTGGCCTGCGCCACCACCAAGCCGAAGATCAGCGCGCCGATCACGAAGGCGGCGACGCCGCCGAGCGCCAGCCTGCCGCCCCTTCTCCCTTCGAGCGCCGGAAAGGAGGCGATGACGAGGAGCAGCAGCACCGCGGGGGCGACGATCCGCGGGACCAGGGCCCATCCGTTCAGCCCGACCTCCCACAGCGCCCAGAGGACAGTCAGCAAGAAGACGCCGATGTAGATCCAGGCGCCGAGCCGATTGAGCCGCCACAGCAGGACGCCCGAGGCGATCAGCCCCAGTCCGGCCAGCAGATAGTAGAACGATCCGCCGAGGGAGATCAGCCAGCCGCCGCCGATCGTCAGCACCGCGCCGACCAGGATCAGCAGGACCGCGAGCATCCGCACCGCCCACCCGCCGGGGCCCACACCGCGCTCGATCCTCGCCATGGCCGTTCCCTCGCCCAGCTTCACCACAGGGATGAACCGGCGGCGTGCGCAGGGGTTCCGGTTTTCAGGCCCGTGGGGCGGCCGTCAGGACCGGCGTTCGCTCTCGGCGTTGGTGTTCGCGTCGTCGCCCGAACCCGATCCGGGGCCGCCGGCGGAAGAGGGCCGGGGAGATTTCTGGTCGGGCGCCGCGCCCGCTTCCCCGACCCTCTGCTGGCCCAGCCCGGCATTTTGATGGACTGGCCGACCCTTGTCGGTCGTGTTGCGCGTCGCCATCAGCGGCGGCCTCCGAGCTCGCGCTGCAGGTCCCGGAAGTCGGTCCCCACCCGGGCCACCGCCAGCCGCGCGGCTTCCGGCGTGACGGCGAAGATCTCCGCCAGCCGCATCACGTCACGCTCGTCCGCGGCTCCGGCCGTCAATGCGAGGATCGAATTTCCACCCGTCGACGCGGGCGTCTGGGTCTCGGGTACGGCCTGCATCGGCGGCTCTCCTCACGAACTGTGGCCGAAAACGCCCCATCCCGCCTTTGGGTCCTGTGTCCACTGCCTGACATTCCCCCGGGCTGTTCGCCGCGGAACCCGGGAACCGCTGCGCCGTTGGCCCGGCATGGACCGAAAGACCGGCAGTTCTCCCGCCTCCACCCCATCGGGACTCGTCGTCGGCGGCCTCGGCGGCCCTGAGGACGAGCTTCTCGAGTCCGGTCAGGAGGAGGTCTTTTCCCGTACCGAGGTCGAGAGCGGCCGGATTGAGCACGAGACCGAGGCGGGCGGCAGGCGCGCCGGCCATGAAGACGACCGCGAGCCCGGGCGCGATCCGGAGACGTGATCGGGTCGGCCGATATTTTGCGGCTTCGCTTCGAACTTCCGCGGCTCGCGCCGGTTGGTTCCGCGAACCTCGATCGGGAGCCGCCGCATGCACGCCCAACAGATGATCGCCGCCCACCCTCACGTCCGGGGCGAGGTGAACACCGCCCTCGCCCGCTGCGCCGAGACCTGTTTCGACTGCGCCCAGGTCTGCGCCTCCTGCGCCGACGCCTGTCTCGGCGAGGAAACCATCTCCGAACTGGTCCAGTGCATCCGGCTCAACATGGACTGCGCCGATGTCTGCCTGACCAGCGGCCTGATCGCCACCCGCCGCTCGGGCGGCGACGTGCCGGTGATCGAGGCGCAACTTCGGGCCTGCGAGCTGGCCTGCGGCCGGTGCGCCGCCGAGTGCGAGCGGCACGCCGAAATGCATGAGCACTGCCGCATCTGCGCCGCGGCCTGCCGCGATTGCGAGCGCGCCTGCCGCGAGGCGGTTTCCAGCCTGCCCGGCTCCGACGCGCCGCGCCATTGAACCTCACCCCCCAACCACCGAAGGAGATACGACATGGCACAGAAGGAAGGACCCGGGGCCGGCGAGGAGAACGACGGCCTGCACCGCCCGCTGACTCTCTCGGACGAACTGTCCGACGTCGTCGGCGACGGGCCGATGGGCCGCGCCGACGTGGTCAGCGGCCTCTGGGACTACATCAAAAAGAACGACCTGCAGGACGGACAGGAGATCCGGGCCGACGACAAGCTCAAGGCCGTCTTCCACAAGGACCGGGTCTCGATGTTCGAGATGAACGAAATACTGTCGGACCATCTGCGCGAGGCGCGCTGAGCCATGGTACGGACAGGCGTCAACAACATCGGCAAGACCGGCCATCACGAGCGGAACAAGGTAGAGGGCGAGGGTGCGGTCAGCGCCTCCGGCGCTGAAACGACCAGCGGCGGCGGCGAGGGCATGACGGACGACTTCGATCCGGATACGCCGTCGGCCACGGACCTGGGGCGCGGTCGCAGCGGTCCTTCGATGCGGGGGGCGATGGCGCAGACCGCGACGCATGCCCCGGAGGAGTCCAGCTTCGCCCCCGGCGGCGACAAGACGTCGAACCCGGATGTGGACGCGGAGGCCATGCTGCGCCAGACGGCCGATCGCGAAGCCGCGAGCCGGCATTGACCGGCGGGGAGGCGGCGCCACGGCGGATCGGCGTCCTCACCTTCCACCGCTGCATCAACTACGGCTCCTACTGGCAGGCGCGATGCCTGGCGGAAGGCCTGCGTCGACGCGGCCATGAAGCCGTCCTGCTCGACCACCGCTCGCGGCGGATCGATCGGGCGGAATGGCGGTGCGCCCTGCAGCCGGTGCTGCCGACGCCGACGCAGCCGGAGGACGTTCCGCTGTACGTGGAGAAGACCCGCAAATTCTTCGAGGCGTTCGAGAGCCTGCCGCTGTCGGAGGCCTTCGACCTCGAAGCGCCCCGCCTCCCCGCCGGGCTCGATGCGGTCGTGGTGGGCAGCGACGAGGTGTGGAATTTCCGCCACCCCTGGTACGCGGCCCGCCCCCTGTTCTTCGGCGATGGCCTCGAGGCCGGCCGCCTCGTCGCCTACGCCGCCAGCTTCGGAAATCACGACGCGGCGGACGGCGTGCATCCGGACTGGGCCCGGCGGCTGGCCGCCTTCTCGGCCATCGCCGTGCGCGACGACAACTCGCGGCGCCTGGTGGAGGCCAGCCTCGGAAGCAAGCCGGAAGTGGTGCTCGATCCCTGCCTGCAGTTCTCCGACCTGTCGCACAGGCCGGAGGCCGAGCCGCGACCGGACCGGGCCATCGTCTACGGCCACTCGTTCGCCGGGTGGTTCAAGGCGGCCATCCGCCGCTGGGCCGAGGCGCGCGGCGTCCGGCTGGTCAGCCTCGGCTATCACAACGACTGGGCCGACGAGCAGTGGATCACCGCCGGACCCGAGGACTTCACCCGCGCCATGGCTTCGGCCCGGGCGGTGATCACCAACTTCTTCCACGGCTGCGTCTTCGCCCTGGTCAACGCCCGGCCATTCGTCAGCGCCCTGACCGACTACCGGCTCAACAAGGTCCGGGACCTCACGTCGAGAGTGGGAGCGGAGCGTCGGCTGGTGAACCCGGACTCACCCGACTGGGCCGTGGCGGCGGCGCTGGACGAACCGCTCGGGCCCCGGGTCGAGGATCGCCTGGACCAGTTGCGGCGGCGCTCGGAGGCCTACCTTGACCTTGCGCTCGCCTGAGACGCCGGTCCGGCGCGGGCAATCCTGCAGCCCCGAAGACATCGTCCGGTCAGGGCTGTGTATCGGTTGCGGCGCCTGCGTCGGGGCGGATCGAACCGGACGGTCGTCGATGGTCATGGACGTGCACGGGCATCTGAAGCCCTCCGGCCCGGCGGACTGGCGCCGGGCGCGCACGGCCGGCTTCTCGGCGCTCTGCCCCTTCTCCCCGGCGGCGGTTGATGAGGACGATATCGCCCTCGCCCGCTATCCGGAGGCGCCGCTGGACGATCCGCGCATCGGACGTTTCGTCTCGGCCTGGGTCGGCCATGTCGAGGAGGGCGGGTTCCGCGCCGCCGGCAGTTCGGGCGGCATGGCCAACTGGACGGCGGCGGAGCTGCTGCGGACGGGCCGGGTCGACGCCGTCGCCCATGTCGGCGGCCTGCCGCGCGACGGCGCCGACGACCCGCTGTTCGGCTATCGCGTTTCGCGATCGCTGGATGAACTGGGTGCCGCCGCCAAGTCCCGCTACCACCCGGTCGAACTGTCGGGCGTGATCGAAACCATCCGCGGTACGCCCGGCCGCTACGCCGTCATTGGCGTGCCCTGCTTCATCAAGGCGGTGCACCTGCTGCGAGCGACCGACCCGGTGCTGCGCGAGCGAATCGTCTTCACCCTCGGCCTGTTCTGCGGCCACATGAAGAGCCTGCGCATGGCCGAGAGCTTCGCCTGGCAGACCGGCGTCCGCATGGAAGACGTGGCGCGGATGGATTACCGGCTCAAGGATCCGGGCCGGCCGGCGAACGTCTACACCGCCCAGTTCGTGCTGAAGGACGGCGGGGAGCGGCGCCGCGACTGGTGGAATTTCGCCGACGGAGACTGGGGCGCGGGCTTCTTCCAGAACCCCGCCTGCGACTGGTGCGACGACGTCGTGGCGGAGACGGCGGACATCTCGTTCGGCGACGCCTGGGTGGAGCCATATTCGTCGGATGGGCGCGGGACGAATGTCGTGGTGGCGCGCGCGCCGGATCTCGACGTCATGCTGCGCGAGGCCATCGCGGAGCGCCGGCTGCGGCTCGAGTCCGTCGACGCCGATTTCATCCACCGGACGCAGGCGGCGGGATTCCGTCATCGCCGTGAAGGTCTGGCGTGGCGGCTGAGCTGGCCCCGGCCCGGCAAGCTGCGACCGCGCAAGCGGACGGCGCCGGAGAGGGTCGGCGTGCCCGCGCGACGGCGCGCGGTCTATGCGTTGCGCTTCCAGATCAGCCGCTGGAGTCACCCGCTGTTCCGACTGGCGCGCCGGACCGGAATACCCGCCGTCTACCTGCGCTGGGCCGGGGCCATGCTCGCTCTCTACCAGGCGCTGGCCTGGTCGCGCGGCCCGTTGGGCGCGCTGTTCGACCGGCTGGAGTCAGGCGGCGGCGCTGGTCGAGCGCGCGGCGCCCAGCCGCACCGCCGGTGACCGGTCTCTCGCGGCCGCGGCCGGGCGGCCGATCGAGACATAGTCGAAGCCCGCGCGGCTCACCTCGTCCGGATCGAACAGATTGCGCATGTCGATCAGCAGGGGGATCCCGACGACGCCAGCCAGCCGCTGCAGGTCGAGGGTGCGGAAGGCCGGCCACTCTGTCAGGACGACCACCGCCGTCGCGCCTTTCGCCGCGTCGTAGGCATCGCGGCAGAGGACGATACCGGGCAGCAGGTCGCGCGCCGCCTCCATGCCCTTCGGATCGAAGGCGCGGACCGTCGCCCCGCGCCGCTGCAGCTCCGGGATCAGTTCCAGTGAGGCCGCCTCGCGCATGTCGTCAGTGCCCGCCTTGAAGGTCAGGCCCAGCACCGCGACGGTCTGTCCCGCCAGGTCTCCCGCGACCGCCGCGACCCGGGCGGCGAGCAGCCGCTTGCGGTCCCGGTTCGCCTCCGACGCCGCCGTGACCACCCGCAGGGGCACGCCCGCTGCCCGGCCGGTGCTCAGCAGGGCGTCGGTGTCCTTAGGGAAGCACGAGCCGCCGAAGCCGGGGCCGGGATCGAGGAACCGCCGCCCGATGCGGGGGTCCAGGCCCATGCCCTCGGCGACGCGGACCGCATCGGCGCCGAGCTCCTCGCACAGGTCGGCGATCTCGTTGATGTAGCTGATCTTGACCGCCAGGAAAGCGTTGGCCGCGTATTTGATCAGTTCCGAGGTGCGCCGGTCGGTCATCACCAGCGGCGCGCCGGCGTCCGTCAACGGAGCATAGATTTGCTGCATGAGTTCGCGGGCCCGGAGGTCGTCGGTTCCGACCACGATCCGGTCCGGCTTCATGAAGTCGCCGATGGCCGAGCCCTCGCGCAGGAACTCCGGATTGGACACCACCGCGACATCGGCGTCCGGCCTCTGCTCGGCCAGTTGCGCCTCAATCCCGTCGCCGGTTCCGACCGGCACGGTGGACTTGGTGACTACCGCGGTGAAGCCGGCGAGGTGCGGCGCCAGATCGGACACCGCCGCGCGCAGGAAGCTGAGGTCGGCCTCCCCGTCCGGTCGGGGCGGCGTGCCGACGGCGATGAAGATTGCGTCCCGGTCCGGCGCCATCCCTCCGATGTCCGTGGAAAAGGTCAGCCGCCCCGCCTGCCGCTGTTTCCGGATCAGGTCGCTCAGGCCCGGCTCGTAGATCGGGCAGCCGCCGTTGTTCAGCAGCTCGATCTTCCGGGGCAGGGCGTCGACGCAGATCACCTCGTGGCCGAGCTCCGCCAGACAGGTTCCGGTGACGAGGCCGACATAGCCCGTGCCGATGACGCCGATCTTCATGCCACCTCCCTTGAAACGATCCGGTCCTGAACGGGCGCGGCCCGGCGCGGCGCATAACGGGCGACCATCTCGGCGCAGAACTCCGCGAACTCCTCCGCCACCTGCGGCGGGCTGGTGTGGTGCGGCTCGATGCCCCGGTGCTCGGGCGTGAAGCAGAAGGTGACGGTGGTCTCGAATTCGGCCAGCGCCTCCATCTGGCGGTCGAACCAGTCGAGCGCGCCCTCGCGGAAGCGGTCGGCCCACGACAGCCCTGTCCGCACATGGCGCACGCCCAGCCGGCGGAACCAGGCCACTGCGTCGTCCAGCCTGTGGTCCTCGAAATGGAACCACTGGCACAGACCCATCTGCGACGCGTAGGGCGCATAGGCCTCCACCGCCGGCTTGGGGGAGCCGTCCTCGCGCAGCAGCCCCATGTGGAAATGCCGGTAGTAGGACGAGCCCTCGGCCTCCTTGTGCCGGGTCGTCGCCTCCCAGGTGCGGGGCAGGTCATAAAGGCTGTACCAGTGGATGCGGGGGGCCTGGCCGATCAGCAGGCCGGCGGTCTTCTTCACCCCCCAGGCCTGCACCTCCTCCGAACCGAACGAGGACACGCCCACCTCGGTGACCCACACGGGCTTGTCGGTGACGGCGCGGATCTCAGCGACCTTCTCCGGCCAGGCGTCGATCGGCCACAGGTTCCAGTCCAGCGGAAAACCGTGCACCGCGACCACGTCGACGTGGTCCATCACGCCCTTGCCCTCCAGCCGTTGCAGGAAGAACGGATCGATCGGCGACATCCCGCCGAGCACGCGGGTGAGGTCGGGATTTTCCGCCCGGATCGCCTGACCCGTCAGTTTGGTCATCTCGGCGAACAGGTCCCACTCCGGGTCCAGCAGCGGGTCCCAGTGCGACTTGTTGTTGGGTTCGTTCCAGATCTTGACGGCTTCGATCACGCCTTGTCTCCGCTCCTGTCATGGCCGTTGCTCGGGGGGCGCGCCGGATAGGCCGCCCCGAGTTTCGGCGGCGGGCCGCGGCGGCACAGGAAGACCTCCTCCTCGGGGTGCTCCAGAATCTCGAAGCCGGCGCTGCGCAGCATGGCCTCGCTGCAGGCCGCGTTCGGCGCCCACCAGTTGGTCGGATCGTGGGCGTAGCGGTGCTCGATGAAGTGCAGCTTCGGATAGCCCGGCTCATTGAAGTGGGCCTGGTCGTTGAAGTCGTAGTCGGCGGCGACGGGAAAGATCTCGGCCGAGCCGCGCTGCATCGACTGGAACAGCAGCAGATCGTCGGCGACGTGCTCGTGGATCAGGTCCAGCGCCAGCAGCGGATGGCGCAGGTGGTAGAGCACCCCCATGAAGATCACGAGGTCGAACCGCTCCTTCAGCGCCGCCAGGTCGTAGACCGACAGCTTTCGGAACTCGATGTCGGCCTCCTCCACCTCGGCGGCGAAGCGGGCCTGGGCCAGATAGCGATCATCGAAGTCGACGCCGAGCACGCGGCCGGCCCCGCGGCGCTTCATCTCGATCGAGTAGAAGCCGGCGTTGCAGCCGATATCGAGCACGCTCTTGCCGGTCATGTCGGCCGGGATGGCATGCGCGAAACGGGCGAACTTGTTGGCGGGGTAGTCGTAGAGGAAGTGGTTCGGGGCGGTCCGCACGCCCTTCAGATCCATGTTGTGGAACCAGTCGCCGAGTTCGGCGACGCGGGCGCGGATCTGTTCCGAATTCAGGTCAGCCATGGGGGACCTCGTTCAGCGCGTGAAGCTTCAGTAACCCGTCGCCGGCGACGAGCGTGGTGACCGATCCGGGGCTGATCTCGAACCGGCCGTGGAAGCGCATCGACAGACCAGTCGCCAGACCGACGGCGGCCTTGATCACGTCGGCATGACTGACCGCCGCGACCGCGGCGGCGCCGGAGCGCGTCAGTCGTTCCAGCCATTCAGTGAGCCGCGCCTGCACCTCCGCCATCGACTCCCCCGACGGAGGACGCGCGGTGTCGCGCTCGCTGTTCCAGGTCCGCCACAGCGGCTCGCCCTGCAGACTGTCGAAGTTGCGGCCGTTCCAGTCCCCGAAATCGATCTCCATCAGGGCCTCCTCGTCCTGGAGCGGAACGCCGCACGCCCGCGCGATCCGTTCCGCCGTCTGTCGGGTCCGCTCCAGCGGACTGGTGAGCACGACCTCGACACCTTCGCGGGCGAGCCGCCGTCCCGCCGCCTCCGCCTGGGCCAGACCGGCTGCGCCCATCAGCACTCCGGAGCTCCGGCCGCACAGCCGCCCCTGCAGCTGATCGTGAACCCCGTGCCTCACCAGGAAGACGGTCGTCGTCACGACGCCAGGCGAGGCGCGCACTGGTCCATGCCCTCGATGAAGTCGAGCGTGCGCAGCCGCGCCTCCTCGTCGGTGAACTGTTCCGGCGGCGACTTCATGAACCAGCTGGACGGACCGATAAGCGGGCCGGCCACGCCGCGGTCCATCGCCAGCTTGGCGCAGCGCACGGCGTCGATGACCACCCCCGCGCTGTTTGGGCTGTCCCAGACCTCGAGCTTCAGTTCGATGTTCAGGGGCACGTCGCCGAAGGTGGTGCCCTCCAGGCGGATGTGGGCCCACTTCCGGTCGGTCAGCCACGGCACGAAGTCACTGGGCCCCACGTGCACGTCGTCGGCCGGCAGGGGCACGTCGAGCTGGCTGGTCACCGACCGGGTCTTGGAGATTTTCTTCGACGTCAGCCGCTCCCGCTCGAGCATGTTCTTGAAGTCGGAGTTGCCGCCGAAATTGAGCTGGTACATTCGGTCGATGCGCACGCCACGCTCGCGCATCAGATTGGCCAGCACCCGGTGGACGATGGTCGCCCCGACCTGACTCTTGATGTCGTCGCCCACGACCGGCAGCCCGCGCTGGCGGAAGCGGGCGGCCCAGTTCGGGTCCGAGGCGATGAACACCGGGATGCAGTTCACGAAGGCGCAGCCGGCCTTCAGCGCCGCCTCGGCGTAGTACTCCGTCGCGCGCTGCGATCCGACCGGCAGATACGAGACGAGCACGTCCGCGCCGCTCTCGCGCAGTGCGTCGGCGACGTCGACCGGCGGCTCGTCGGACTCCTCGATGTCGCCGGTCATATACTGGCCGATGCCGTCAAGCGTCGGCCCGCGCATGACCCGGACGCCGGTCGGCGCCGGGGTGGCGAAGCGGATGGTGTTGTTGGGGCCGCTGAAGATCGCCTGGGCCACGTCGCGGCCGACCTTCCCGGCGTGGACATCGAAGGCCGATGCGATCTCCATGTCTCCGACGTGGTAGCCGCCGAGCTCGACGTTCATCAGCCCGGGTGGCGGCTCGTTGCCCGCCGCCCCGGCGTAGTGGCTGAGACCCTGCACGAACGAGGAGGCGCAGTTGCCGACTCCGACGACGCCGATGCGCACCTTTTTCCGACCCATGGGCATCTCCCGGGTCCGGCCGCCCCATGCAAGCCGGACGGGGGGAGAAGCATCTACAAAGCTTATGGTTCCGCCTGATCAACAGCAACGCTAGGCACTCACTACTGCACAGCTAACGCCTACGCTGAGGTTTTCTCTGCATTCACAAGCACATCATTTCTAATGTCGTGTATCCGACATAACCATCGCGGGAACTAACCAGTAGAAGAAGATGTTGCTGGCACGAACCTGTACCGGAGAGCCGCGATGCCCACGTCCCCCCGCCATGCCCGCCGCGACGCCATTCCGCAGCCGGAGCAGGGCTGATGGGCGACACCATCCTGATCACCGGCGGAGCCGGCTTCGTTGGGCGCCATGTGGCGCGCGCCCTACTCGAACGCGGTCACCGGGTCCGCGCGCTCGACAGCCTGATCGAGCAGGTCCACCCGACGGTCACCCGACCGGCCGAACTCGATCCCGACGTCGAGCTGATGGTCGGCGACATCCGCGACGAGACCGCCGTGCTCGCCGCCTTGTCCGGTGTCGACAAGGTCATCCATCTCGCGGCCGAGGTCGGCGTCGGCCAGAGCATGTACGCCATCGACCGGTACACCTCGGTCAACGACTACGGGACGGCTGTGCTGTTTCAGCAATTGATCGATCAGCCGGTGCAGCGGGTCGTCGTCGCCTCGTCGATGAGCATCTACGGCGAGGGTCTCTACCGGACCGCCGACGGCGAGCTGATGCAGGACGTGGTGCGCGGCCCACGCAACCCGGACGGCAGCTGGGATCCGCTGGACGCCCGGGGCCGGCCGCTGATCCCCGTCCCGACGCCGGAGACCAAACAGCCGGCGCTGAAGAGCGTCTACGCCATCAACAAATACGTCCAGGAGCGGCTGACCCTGACGCTGACGGCGCAGTATGGAATGGAGAGCTGCGCCCTGCGGCTCTGGAACATCTACGGCCCAGGGCAGGCGCTCTCCAACCCCTATACGGGCGTCCTCGCCATCTTCGCCTCGCGCATCGCCAACGGCCAGGCGCCGATGGTGTTCGAGGACGGCCAGCAGCGTCGCGACTTCGTGCACGTCTCCGATGTGGCCCAGGCCTTCCTGCTGGCGCTGGACAAGCCTGAGGCCGACGGTCAGGTGTTCAACATCGGTTCCGGCGAGGACCGGACCGTCGAGGAGGTCGCGCGCCTGCAGGCCGCCTCGATGGGTCGCGCCGACCTCGCGCCGCAGATCACCCAGCAGGCCCGCGCCGGCGACATCCGCCACAACATCCCGGACCTGACGAAGGCGCGCGAGGTGCTCGGCTACGAAGCCCGCGCCGATTTCTCCGCCGGTCTGGAGGAGCTGGCCGAATGGGTGGCGCGGCAGGAGGCCGAGGACCGCGTCGTGGAGGCCCGCCGCGAACTCGAAATGAGGGGCCTGGTCGCATGAGCCGCATCCTGATCACCGGAGGCGCCGGCTTCATCGGCAGCAACCTCGCCGACCGGCTGGCGGGAGCCGGCCACCAGGTCGTCCTGATGGATACCCTGGCCCGCCCGGGGGTCGAGCGGAACCTGAAATGGCTGCTGCTGCGTCACCGCGGCCGCATCCGCAACCTGCAGACCGACGTGCGCGACGCGGCCGGCGTCACGGCCGCTGTGGCCGACGCAGACGCCGTGTTCCACTTCGCCGCCCAGGTCGCCGTCACCACCAGCCTCTCGGACCCGCGCGAGGATTTCGACATCAATCTCGCCGGCACGCTGAACCTGTTGGAAGCGGCGCGCGAGCGGCGCGTCCCCGTCATCTTCGCCAGCACCAACAAGGTCTATGGCGATCTCGCGGACGTAGCGCTCGAACTGGTCGACGACGCGTGGGCGCCGGCCGATCCGGCCCTGCGCGCGGCGGGCGTGGATGAGCGACGGCCCCTCGACTTCCACACGCCGTACGGCTGCTCCAAGGGCGCGGCGGACCAGTATGTGCTCGACTACGCCCGCAGCTTCGGCGTGCCGGCCTGCGTCATGCGGATGAGCTGCATCTACGGTCCGCGCCAGATGGGAACCGAAGATCAGGGCTGGGTGGCCCACTTCCTGATCCGGGCCCTCAACGACGAGCCCATCACCCTGTTCGGGGACGGCAAGCAGGTGCGCGACATCCTCCATGTTCACGACGCGGTCGGAGCCTACGTCGCCGCGCTCGAGCGGATGGACCGGGTCAGCGGCCGCACCTTCAACCTCGGCGGCGGTCCGGCCAACGCCGTGAGCCTGCGCCAGTTGATCGCCCAGATCGAAGGGCTGATCGGCCGGCGCGCCGATGTGAGGTTCGAGGACTGGCGAGCCGGCGACCAGCGCTACTTCGTCGCCGACGCCTCCGCCGCCCGCGCCGCCCTCGACCTGCCGCCGCCGATCGCATGGCGTGAGGGCGTGGCCGATCTCGCCCGCTGGCTGCGGTCCGAGGGCCACCTCGTCAATACGCCGCAGACGGTCGCGGCATGACGGCGTCCCGGCCGCGCCATGTGCTGATGACCACGGACGCCGTCGGCGGCGTGTGGACCTATGCGCTGGATCTCGCCGCCGGCCTGCTGGCGCGCGGGGTCGCCGTCACCCTGGCCGTGCTCGGTCCGTCGCCGCAGCCCGGCCAGCGCCGGGCCGCAGAACGCGTCGTCGGGCTCTCGGTGGTCGAGACCGACCTGCCGCTGGACTGGACCGCGGAAGACCCGGAGGCCGTCGCCCGCACGGCGCGCGACGTGGCCAGACTGGCGGTTGAGCGAGGCGCGGATCTCGTGCATCTGAACTCGCCGGCTCTCGCGGCCGACGGCCGTTTCTTCACGCCCGTGGTCGGGGCCTGCCACTCCTGTCTCGCCAGCTGGTGGAGCACGGTGAAGGGCGAGGAGCCGATGCCCGACGGCTTCCGCTGGCGCACCGACCTGCTGGGCCGCGGTTACGCCGGCTGCGACCGGCTGATCGCGCCCAGCTATTCCTTCATGCAGGAAACCGCCGCCCTATACGGCGTGCTGCCGCAGGCGGTGCGCAACGGCCGCTCGGCGCCCTCTCTCGTTGCTCCCGCCGGGCGCAATCCGGTGGTCATGACCTCCGGCCGTCTCTGGGACGAGGGCAAGAATGTCCGCACCCTCGACCGCGCGGCGGGACGGATGCGCGGTCAGGTCCACGCCGCAGGTCCGCTCAGGGGGCCGGACGGGCAGACCGTCGCCTTCGAACACATCCTGTGCCTGAACCAGCTGGATTC
>NZ_DASPNO010000008.1:0-23714 GCF_035626535.1 Brevundimonas sp. | reverse complement strand
CCACCGCGACCGGCAGCAGCAGCACAGAGACGAAGACCGAGACCAAGGCCGAGCCTGCGGCGCCGTCGGCCGAGGGCGTCGTCACGCTCAAGGACGAGCCCGCGAAGACGGATACACAGGCTGCCGCACCGGCCGCACCGCCACCACCACCTCCTCCTCCGCCACCGCCTCCGCCGCCGCCTCCTCCACCCCCGCCGCCGGGGATGGTGGTCGGGGTCGCCTCATCGCCGTTCGGCGAGGGCCCGGTGTCGACGGTGAAGCGGCTGGGCTCGCGCGAAACCTGGAGCTTCGAGATCGACGCCCGCGGCGCCGAGATCCTGCGCATCGCGGCGATCGGCGACGGCGACACCGACGTCGACCTCACCGTCCGCGACGCCTCGGGCAAGGTGCTGTGCGCCGACGGCTTCGGCGACCACTATCCGGTCTGCACCCTCGCCCCCGGCGCGCCGGCCCGGCTGCGGGTGCACGTGGTCAATCGCGGCGCGCTGTGGACCCGTGTTCAGGTGCTGACCAACTAGGGGTCAGGCGCCGGCCTTCTTCGCGAAGGCCAGTGCGCCCGCCGCCAGCATCGGGACCTGCGCCGCCATCGTCTTCGCATGGGCCGAGGCGGCCGTGCCATCGCGCACCCGTCCGGCGATGCCCTGACAAATCGCCGCCAGCCGGAACAGGTTGTAGGCGAACAGCCAGTCGAGGTTCTGCGGCGCGGCTCCGGTCAGGCCGGCGTAACGGTCCACCGTCTGCTCGACACTCGGGATGCCCAACGCCTCGATGTCGGCTCCGGCCAGTCCGTTGCGCGCCGAGGCCGGGATCACCCAGGCGATCAGCAGATAGGAGAAGTCGGCCATCGGGTCGCCCAGCGTCGACAGCTCCCAGTCCAGCACCGCCCGCACCTCCGGCGCCTCGGGGGCGAGGATCAGGTTGTCGAGGCGGAAATCGCCGTGGACGATCCGCGTCGGTCCCTCCGGCGGCAGGGTCGCGGGCAGGAATTCGATCAGCCGGTCCATGGCCGCGATCGGCTCGATCTCCGACGCCCGGTACTGTTTGGTCCAGCGCCCCAACTGACGCTCGAAATAGTTGCCCGGCTTTCCGTAGTCGGCCAGTCCGATCGCGGCGGGATCGAAGGCGTGCAGCGCCGCCAGCGCATCCACCTGGGCGTCATAGACGGCGCGCCGCTGGACCGGCGTCAGACCCGGCAGCTTGAGGTCCCACAGCACCCGGCCCTCGACCTTGTCCATGACGTAGAACATCGAGCCGATGACGCTGTCGTCCACGCACAGCGCCCAGGGCCGCGCCACCGGATAGCCCTGCGCGTGCAGCGCCGAGATGACCCGATACTCGCGGTCGACCGCATGGGCGGAGGCCAGCAGCGTCCCGGGCGGCTTGCGGCGCAGCACATAGGTCCGGCCCGGGGTGGCCAGTTCATAGGTCGGGTTCGACTGGCCGCCCTTGAACTGGCGGATCGTCAGCGGTCCCGCGTAGCCCTCGACATTGGCCTCGAGCCATTCGCCCAGCCTGGACTCGTCGAGGGCATGGCGGGGATCGACCTCACGCGTGCCGGAGAAGGTCGACTGGGCGTCTTCGGGGTGTGACTGGCTCATTGCGCGGCGATGATGGCGGCCCGGACCGCCCCGCGCCAGCCTTTCAGCAGCCGCTCGCGTTCCTCGGCCCCCATGCGCGGCTCCCACCGCGCCGGGGCCTCGACTGGATGATCCTCGAGATCGCCGATCAGGCCGACGCCCAGCGCCGCCAGCTTGGCCGCGCCCAGCGCCGTCATCTCCTGGAACGCCGGCCGCTCGACCACGACCTCGCAGATGTCGGCCACGAACTGCATGGCGAAGGCGTTGGCCGTCACTCCGCCGTCGACCTTCAGCACCTTCAGCTTCGGCGCCCCGTCCTTCGCCAGCGCGTCGAGCAGGTCCCGCGTCTGATAGGCGAGGCTCTCCAGCGCCGCCCGCACCATCTGCGCCGGGCCGCTGTCCCGCGTCAGGCCGACGATGGTCCCGCGCGCGTCCGGCTCCCACCACGGCGCGCCCAGTCCGGTGAAGCCGGGGACCAGGTAGACCCCGCCGTTGTCCTTCAGCCCCTGCGCCATCGCCTCCGACTGGCGCGATTCCGAGATCACCTTCAGCCCATCGCGCAGCCACTGGATCGCCGACCCGGCCGAGAAGATCGACCCCTCCAGCGCATAGGCGACCTGACCGTCGGCGGCGTAGCCCAGCGTGCCGAGCAGCCGGCTGGTCGAGGCCACCGGCGCCGGCCCGACGTTGGCGACCAGAAAGGCCCCGGTGCCATAGGTGATCTTGGCGTCCCCGGCCTTCAGCGCCCCGTGTCCCACCAACGCGGCCTGCTGATCGCCCGCCGCCCCGTGGATCGGCAGCGGCGCGCCGAGCAGCGACGGCTCGCAGTCACCGAGGTGATCGGCGCAACCCCGGATTTCCGGCAGTCCCGCCATCGGGACATTGAACAGCTTCGCCAGATCGGTCCGCCACTCACGCCTCGCCAGATCCATCAGCGAGGTCCGGCTGGCGTTGGTCGCGTCGGTGACGTGGCTTGCCCCGCCGGTCAGCTTCCAGATCAGCCAGGTCTCGATGGTCCCCAGCCTGACCTCGCCCCGTTCCGCCCGCTCGCGCGTCCCCGGAACCGCGTCCAGCAGCCAGGCGAATTTCGAAGCCGAGAAATACGGATCGAGGATCAGCCCCGTCGCCGCCTGCACCATCGCCTCATGCCCCTCCGCCGCCAGCCGCCCGGTGGCGGCGGCCGTGCGGCGGTCCTGCCAGACGATGGCCCTGTGCAGCGGCTCGCCGGACGCCGCGTCCCAGATCACCGAAGTCTCCCGCTGGTTGGTGATGCCGATCGCCGCGAACCGCCCGACCCCGCCCGCCTTGCGGATGACCTCGCGGCAGGTCTGCAGCGTCGCCGCCCAGATCTCCGCCGCGTCGTGCTCGACCCACCCCGGCCGGGGGAAATGCTGGGCCAGCTCGATCTGGCTGACCGCCACCGGCCGCAGCCCGCCCTCCGGCGCCGTCTCGAAGGCGATAGCCCGCGTCGACGTCGTGCCCTGGTCGATGGCGAGGATCAGACTTTGCATCTCGCCATCTTACGCAGGCCGAAGCGATGCGGTTAAGTGCCTTCCATGCACACCGCCTCCTTCGCCGGCGTTCGGGACGCCGCCCGCCAGATCGCCGGCCACGCCGTGCGCACGCCCCTGATCGAAAGCCCGGCGCTGAACGCCCGTGTCGGCGGCCGTGTCCTGCTCAAGGCCGAGAACCTGCAACTCGCCGGCGCCTTCAAATTCCGCGGCGCCTGGAATCGCATCAGCCGCCTCACCGACGAGGAGAAGGCGCGCGGCGTGGTCGCCTATTCCTCCGGCAACCACGCCCAGGCCGTCGCCGCCGCCGCACAGATTCTCGGCATCGGGGCCATCATCGTCATGCCCGCCGACAGCCCGATCGTGAAGGTCGAGGGCGTCCGCGCCTTCGGCGGCGAGGTGCGCATGTACGACCGCTACACCGAGAGCCGAGAGGCCATCGGCGAGGAGATCGCCGCCTCGAAGGGCTCGGTCCTCGTCCGCCCGTTTGACGATCCCTTCGTGATCGAGGGCCAGGGCACCGTCGGTCTCGAGATCATGGATCAGGCCAGGGCGCTCGGGGCCGCGCCGCTCGACCAGCTGGTCTGCGGGGCCTCGGGCGGCGGGCTGATCGCGGGCATCAACCTGTCGATGGCGGCCCTGTCGCCTCACACGCCGGTGATCGGCGTCGAGCCGCGGCACTACAACGACACCCAGCTGTCCCTCGCGGCCGACGAGCGGCTGACCCATGCCCCCGCCCCCGGCACGATCTGCGATGCCCTGATGACCGACCGCCCGGGCGAGCTGACCTTCCCGATCAACCGCCGTCTCGACCGCATCGAGACCGTCTCCGACGCCGAGGTCGCCGAGGCCGTCCGCTACGCCTTCCGCGTGCTCAAGCTGGTCGTGGAGCCCGGCGGCGCCGTGTCGCTGGCCGCCCTGCTGGCCGGCAGGATCCAGGCCCGCGACCGCACCACCGCCGTCGTCCTGTCCGGCGGCAATGTCGACCCGTCCCTGTTCGCCTCCATCATCGAAGACCGCTTCACCCCCATCGCCTGAGCCGGAGCCTGCCCGCATGAGCCGCACCGAACGCAAGGGGACGCCCACGCCCGTCGCCGACCTGCCCGGGCTGATCGGACGGGAGATCGGCGTCAGCCGCTGGATCACCGTCGACCAGGCCCGCATCGACGCCTTCGCCGAGGTCACCGAGGACCGGCAGTTCATCCACATCGATCCGGAGGCGGCGAAGGCCACCCCCTTCGGCGGCACGATCGCCCACGGCTTCCTGACCCTCGGCCTGCTCTCGGCCATGACTTACGACGCCGTGCCGCCGCTCGAGGGCGTGGTCATGGGCGTCAACTACGGCTTCGACAAACTGCGCTTCCTCGCCCCGGTTCGCGCCGGCTCCAATGTGCGAGGGCGGTTCAGACTACTGTCCGTCGAGGACAGGGGCGGCGGCCGCTGGCTGCTCAAGCACGAGGTCACGGTCGAGATCGAGGGCGCCGACAAGCCGGCCCTGATCGCGGAATGGCTGGGGATGCAGGTCGTCGGCTGAACCGTCGCCGACCAAGGGGAGATTACGCATGACCGAGGCCGCCGCCACGCCCGACCACACCGTCGACCGCCGGGACCGGCTGGTCATCCTCGCCTCCTCGGTCGGGACGGTGATCGAGTGGTACGATTTCTACCTCTACGGCTCGCTGGCCGCGATCATCACCGCCCAGTTCTTCTCGGGCGTGAACGAGACCACCGGCTACATCTTCGCCCTGCTGGCCTTCGCGGCCGGCTTCGCGGTGCGGCCCTTCGGCGCCGTGGTGTTCGGGCGGCTGGGCGACCTTTGGGGGCGCAAGAACACCTTCCTCGTCACCATGATGCTGATGGGACTGTCGACCTTCATCGTCGGCCTGCTGCCGCCCTACGCGGCGATCGGGATCGCGGCGCCGGTCATCCTCGTGGCCATGCGGCTGATCCAGGGGCTGGCGCTGGGCGGCGAATACGGCGGCGCGGCCACCTATGTCGCGGAGCACGCCCCGCCCGGAAGGCGCGGCTTCTACACCTCCTTCATCCAGATCACCGCGACGGCCGGCCTGCTGCTGAGTCTGGTCGTCATCCTCGGCGTCCGTTTCGCCGTCGGCGAGGAGGCCTTCGCCGCCTGGGGCTGGCGCATCCCCTTCCTTGTCTCGATCCTGCTGCTCGGCGTCTCCCTGTGGATCCGGCTCAAACTCGACGAAAGCCCCGCCTTCCGGAAAATGAAGGCCGAGGGCCGCGGCTCCCGGAGCCCGCTGAAGGACAGCTTCGGCAAATGGTCCAATCTGAAGATCGTGCTGATCGCCCTTGTCGGCCTCACCGCCGGTCAGGCTGTGGTCTGGTACACCGGCCAGTTCTACGCCCTGTTCTTCCTCGAACGGGTGCTCAAGGTCGACGGCGCCCTGGTCAACATCCTCATCGCCACCGCCCTGCTGCTGGCCACGCCCTTCTTCGTCTTCTGGGGCTGGCTGTCGGACCGGGTCGGCCGCAAGCCGATCATCCTGACCGGCTGCCTGCTGGCGGCCCTGACCTATTTCCCGCTGTTCCACGCCCTGACCGACGCCGCCAATCCCCGCCTAGGCGCGGCCGCCGCCAGCGCGCCGGTGACGGTCCATGCCGACCCGGCCGACTGCTCGCTGCAGTTCGATCCGGTGGGCAAGCAGAAATTCACCAGCTCCTGCGATCTCGCCAAGGCGTATCTGGCGAAGGCGGGCGTCCCCTACCGGAACGTCGAGGCCCCCGCAGGCGCGGCGGCCGAGGTCCGTATCGGCGACCAGTCGGTTTCGAGCTTCCACAGCATCATCGTCGAGGACATCGGGTGGAGCTCCATCCCGAGCGGCGCCATCAGCCGTGAGGAGTTCACCGCCCGCAAGGCGGTCTTCGAGACGGAACTCGGCGTCGCCCTGACCGCCGCCGGCTATCCGGCGAAGGCGGACAGCGCCCTGGTCAACAAGCCTCTGGTGGTGGCGATCCTGTTCCTGCTCGTCTTCTACGTCACCATGGTCTACGGCCCCATCGCCGCCGCCCTGGTCGAGATGTTCCCAACCAATATCCGCTACACCTCGATGTCGTTGCCCTACCACATCGGCAACGGCTGGTTCGGAGGCTTCCTGCCGACGGTCTCCTTCGCCATGGTCGCCGCCACGGGAAACATCTACTTCGGCCTCTGGTACCCGGTGGCGATCGCTGTGCTGACCGCCGTGGTCGGCTTCCTGCTGGTCCGCGAAGGCAAGGACGTGGACATCCACGCCTGAGGCGGTCAGCCTCCGCCGATACCCTCGATGACCCGGCCGGAGCCCTCGCACGTCGGGCACGGCCGGTCGCCCACCAGCCCCGTGCCGTTGCAGCCGGGGCAGATGTTCTCGCCGGTGCCGGGCGTGCCGGGCTCGGCCTCGTCGCCGGGGGCGGGGGTGATGGGAACCTCAGTCATGCGGGGGTAACGCGCGGACGCTCAGCCGGGTTCAGCCTTCCCCGAGGCACCTCAGCGCCACTTCCAAGTTGCGCAGCCCGTCCTCGCCCGTCACCGCCGGGCTCTCGCCGGTGCGGATGGCGTGGGCGAAGGCTTCGAGTTCCTTCTTCAGCGGCTCGGCGGGCCAGCTGTTGACGGCGCGGGTCTGGTAGGAGCCATCGGCCTGCTGGCCGAAATACTCGGTCACCTGGCGGGTGATCAGGTCGGCGACCACGAACCGGTTCAGGGTGGCGACCTGGAGGGTGCGCACCTTGTAGGGGGTGACCCAGTTGGTGGTGATGTGGGCGATGGTTCCGTTCTCGAGCCGGAACTGCAGCAGGGCGGTGTCCTCGCGCTCGGCGCGGGTGCGGGCCAGCTGCGGCTGGACCTCGGCGATCTCGCTGTCGGTCAGGTGGCGGATGATGTCGATGTCGTGCACCGCCAGGTCGATAACCACCCCGACCTCGCCCATGCGCGGCGGGAACGGGCCGACGCGGGTGATCTGGATGGAGATGATGTCGTCGCCGTCGATGGCCCGCTTGACCGCGTCGACGGCCGGATTGAAGCGCTCGACCTGGCCGACCATCAGCACCCGGCCGTTGGCTTTCGCCGCGTCGATCATGCGCCGGGCGTCGGCCAGCGAGGCGGCGATCGGCTTCTCGACCAGCACGTGGACGCCCTTCTCCAGCAGGGCCACCGACAGGTCGGCATGGTGCCGGTTAGGGGTCGCCACCACCGCCGCGTCCAGCCCGGCGTCGACGAAGGCCTCCGCCGCGGTCACCGCGCTCGCGCCATAGGCGGCGGCGACGCCCTCGGCCGTCCCGGCGTCGGGATCGAAGACATGGGTCAGTTCGACGTCGCGGATATCCGACAGCACCCGGGCGTGGTTGCGCCCCATGACGCCGGCGCCGGCGACCCCGAACTTCAGCACGGACTGGTGGGTGGTCATGCGGATCAGCCCTTGAAGGACGCGACGGCGGCGATGATGCGGTCCTGCGTCGCCTCGTCGAGGTCGGAATGCATCGGCAGGCTGATGACCCGGTCCTTGAGCCGTTCCGTCACCGGCAGCCCCTGGGGCCCGCGCGGATACATCTCATAGGCCGGCTGCAGGTGCAGCGGGATCGGATAATAGACCGCCGTCGGCACGCCCTGTTCCTTCAGATGCGCCGCCAGCCCGTCCCGGTCGTCGTGCTCGATGGTGTACTGGGCCCAGTTGGAGACATTGCCCGCCGGCACGTCGGGAACCGCCGCCACATGCGGGCGCAGGCCCTCGTTGTAGCGGGCCGCGATCCGGTTGCGCCACTCGATCTCCTGACCGAACACCTTCAGCTTCTCGATCAGCACCGCCGCCTGGATGGTGTCCAGCCGGCTGTTCAGCCCGATGCGCATGTTCAGGTATTTGGGGTCGTGCTCGAAGCTGCGGTCCTTCAGGTCCAGCGCCACCGCCTTGCCGTGCACCCGGATCGAGTCGATCAGCTGGGCCAGGTCGTCGTCATTGGTCAGAACCGCCCCGCCGTCGCCATAGCAGCCCAGCGGCTTGGCCGGGAAGAAGCTGGTGGTGGTGATGTCGGCCCACTCCAGCGGATGCTTGCCGTCGATGGTGCAACCGAAGCCCTGGGCGGAATCGCAGATCAGCTTGAGCCCGTGCCTGTCGCAGATCGCCTTGATGGCCGGATAGTCGGCGGGCTGGCCGAACAGGTCGACGGCGATGACCACGCGCGGCTTCAGCCGGCCTTCCTTCAGCGTCGCCTCGATGGCCGCCTCCAGATGGGCGGGGTCCATGTTGTAGGTCCCGGCGTCGACATCGATGAACACCGGCTCGGCGTCGAACCACGGCACGATCTCGGCCGTGGCGGCGAAGGTGAACGACGGCACGAACACCGCGTCGCCCCGCCCGATCCCCCACGCCATCAGCGGCAGGGCCAAGGCGTCGGTGCCGTTGGCGCAGCCCAGCGCGTGTTTCGCCTGACCGAAGGCGGCCAGATCGGCCTCGAACTGGCGCACCTGCGGTCCCATCACCCAGGCGCCGCCGACAACGGCGGCCTGCACGGCCGCCTCGATGGCGCCGTTCAGCCGCAGGCGCTGGGCCTGGAGATCGATGAAGGGAAGGGTCATTCCGGGCGGTCTCCGTTCGCGCGGTCGGGCCGCGCCGGGGTGGCGCTCCCTAGCAAATCGCTCCCCGCGAAGCCAAATCGCGCGGGGTCACTTCCCGTGACGGGTTGCAACGAAGCGGCGCGGCGCCGTATGCGGCCATCATGACATCCGGCGTTCCCGCCGTCTTCCTCGATCGCGACGGCGTCCTGATCGAGGACACCGGCTACCCCCATCTCGAAGAGCACCTGCGCTTCATCCCCGGCGCCTGCGAGGCCGTGCGCCGCCTGAACCAGCTCGGCTATCTGTGCGTCGTCGTCACCAACCAGTCCGGCGTCGCCCGCGGCCTGTTCAGCGAAGACCAGATGAAGGCCTTCAACGCCCTGCTGGTGCGGCGCATGGCGGCGCAGCAGGCGGTGATCGGCGCGGTCTACGCCTGCCCCTTCCACGCCGAGGCGCTGGACGAGCGCTACCGCCACCCGGACCACCCCGACCGCAAGCCCAACCCCGGCATGATCCTGCGCGCCATCGACGAGCGCCGCATCGACCCGGCCCGTTCCTTCCTCATCGGCGACCAGCCTTCCGACCTCGAGGCCGCCCGCCGCGCCGGCATCCCCGGCTTCCGCTTCGAGGGCGGAAACCTCGATCGTTTCGTAAAAGACCTCCTCGGCCATTGATGGAATTCGTCCGGCGGTGAATTACTCCGGCCAGACTCCGGAGCCCCGCATGACCCAGACCTTCGCCGACCGCCGCTGGACCAGTCCGGACGGGCTCTGCCTGTACGCGCGCGACTACGCCGCCGCTTCCGGCCCGGCGAAGCTGCCGGTGATCGCCATCCACGGCCTGACCCGCAACTCGGCGGACTTCGAGGCCATCGCCCCGCTGATCGCCCAGAGCGGCCGCCGGGTATTGGCCATCGACGTGCGCGGCCGCGGCCTGTCGGACCGCGCCCCCGATCCGATGACCTACCAGCCCCAAAGTTACGCCCACGATGTGTTGGCCCTGCTGGAGCAGGCCGGGTTCGCCCGCGCGGTCTTCCTCGGCACCTCCATGGGCGGGCTGATCACCATGGCCTTGGCCGCCATCCGCTCGAAGGTCATCGCCGCCGCCATCCTCAACGACGTCGGCCCCGAGGTGGCGAAGGAAGGCCTGGCGCGCATCGCCGCCTATTCCGGTCAGCCGGTCGACACTCCGACCTGGGCCGACGCCGCCGCGTATTCGCGACGAATCAACGAGGTCGCCTTCCCGCACTACACCGACGCCGACTGGGACGCCTTCGCCCGCCGCACCTTCAGGATCGGGACCGAGGGGGCGCCGGTGCTGAACTACGACCCTGACATCGCCGTGCCTATCAGGGCCGCCGGCCCCAGGGCGCTGGTCCCCAATCTGTGGCCGATGTTCAACCGCCTCGCCAAGGCGCGCCCGGTGCTGCTGGTGCGCGGCCAGACCTCCGACCTGCTCAGCGAGGCCATCGCCGCGAAGATGCGCAAGCGCGCTCCGAAGATGGACTACGTCGAGGTCCCCGGCGTCGGCCACGCCCCCATGCTCGACGAGCCCGAGGCCAAGGCGGCGATCTTCCCGTTCCTGGGGGAACTGCCCTAGGCGTCCGGAACGGTCGCTTCCAGCTCGTCCAGCCAGACCCGGGCCGTGCTGTCCGACGGCGCCCGCCAGTCGCCGCGGGGGCTCAGCGAGCCGCCGGTGACTACCTTCGGCCCGTTGGGCAGGGCCGAGCGCTTGAACTGGGACGTCTGGAAGAAGCGGACGAGGAATTTCCGCAGCCAGTGTTTGATGGTCGCGAGGTCGTATTCGATCTTCTCGTCGTCCGGCGTGCCCGCCGGCCAGTCGCCGCGCGAGGCGTCCTTCCACGCCTCGTGGCACAGATAGGCCACCTTCGACGGCTTCAGCCCGAAACGGGTGACGTAGAACAGGAAGAAGTCGTTCAGCGCATAGGGCCCGACCGTCCCCTCGGTCGACTGGATCCTGCCGTCCTTCGCCGGCACCAGCTCCGGTGAAATTTCGGTGCCGAGGATGCCGCGCAGGATCGGGACCACGTCCTCCCCCACGACCGCCCGGTCGGCCACCCAGCGGATCAGGTGCCGCATCAGAGTCTTCGCCACGCCGCCGTTGACGTTGTAGTGGCTCATGTGGTCGCCGACGCCGTAGGTGGCCCAGCCCAGCGCCAGTTCCGACAGGTCGCCGGTGCCCAGCACGAAGGCCCGGTTCTGGTTGGCCAGCCGGAACAGATAGTCGGTGCGCAGTCCCGCCTGCACGTTCTCGAAGGTGATGTCGTGCACCGGCTCGCCCCTGGCGAACGGATGGCCGATGCCCTCCAGCATGGTCGTGGCCGTCGGCCGGATGTCGATCTCGGCGCCGGTGATCCCCAGCGCCTTCATCAGCGCCCAGGCGTTGAACTTCGTCCCCTCGGAGGTGGCGAACCCCGGCATGGTGTAGCCGAGGATGCCGCTCCTCGGCAGGCCCAGCCGGTCGAAGGCGCGGCAGGCCACCAGAAGGGCGTGGGTCGAATCCAGCCCGCCCGAGACGCCGATGACGATTCGCTCGCCATTCGTCGCCTTCAGCCGCCGCATCAGCCCCTGCACCTGGATGTTGAAGGCCTCGAAACAGTCCTGGTCCAGCCGCGCCGGATCGTCCGGCACGAACGGGAAGCGATCGAGGGGGCGGATCAGGTCGCCGGCCGCCGCCGTCTCCCGGGCGTCGAACAGGACCCGCTCGAACAGGTATCCGTCCAGCTCGTCCCGCGCGCAGTCGGCGAAGGTGCCGTTGCGCAGCCGGTCCAGCCCGATCCGCTCGACGTCGATGTCGGCCACGGTCAGATGGCTCTCCAGCGCGAAACGCTCCCCGTCGGCCAGCCGGGCCCCCAGCTCGTGGATCGTCGCCTGCCCGTCCCACGCCAGGTCGGTGGTGCTCTCGCCCCAACCCGAGGCCGCGAACACATAGGCCGCCATGGCCCGCGCCGACTGGCTGGCGCACAGCAGGGCCCGCTCGTCGGCCTTGCCGATTACGATGTTCGAGGCCGACAGGTTGAGCAGGATGCGCGCGCCCGACAGCGCCTGCCGCGTCGACGGCGGCAGCGGGGCCCAGTAGTCCTCGCAGATCTCGACCCCAAACACGAAGCCCGGCCGGTTCGGGGCCTCGAACACCAGGTCGACGCCGAACGGCGCCTCCTCGCCCGCCACGGTCAGGTCGCCGTCGCGGCTCGACACGTCGCCGCCCGCCGAGAACCAACGCTTCTCGTAATACTCCCGATAATTGGGCAGATACGTCTTGGGGATGACCCCCAGAATGCGCCCGTTCCCCAGAACCACGGCGCAGTTGTAGAGCCGGTCCTCGCGCCGCAGCGGCGCCCCGACCACGACCACCACGCCCGTCTCCGCCGTCACCGGCGCCAGCCGCCCGACCTGCCGTTCGACCTCGTCCAGCAGCGCCCCCTGCATGACCAGGTCGTCGATGGCGTAGGCGCTCAGGGACAGCTCCGGAAACACCAGCAGGTCCACGCCTCGCTCGCCTGCCTGCCGGATCAGCGCCATGTGCTCGTCGGCGTTGGCTACGGGGTCTGCGGTGTGCACCACCGGCGTCGCCGCCGCGACGCGGACGAAGCCGTGGGTGGTGGGCGAATGGAATGCGTCGGTCTTGGCCATCTCTCGATCCGCTCATCCCGGCGGAAGCCGGGACCCAGTCCTGTCCAGCATTGCGCGGCTGGACCGCGACTTATGCTCATATAGGCGCAAACTGTTGATCCAAGAACGCCCCAACCACCGCCGTCACCCTCGGGCTTGACCCGAGGGTCAGACCGTCGGTGCTCCGCCGAGACCGACGCGAGCGCGATCGCCGGGCCGCCCCGGCCGCACAGCCCGGCCCCACGTCTGATCCTCGGATCAGGTCCGAGGATGACGGCGGGGGGCGGGAGGGCGCGAGATCGCGTGACGCGCCCGCTTCGCCCCGCTAAAGCCAACTCATGAACGATGCGCCGAAAAAGGGCTGGCTGTCCCGCCTGACGGAGGGCCTCTCCCGCTCCTCCAAACAGATGACCGAGCAGGTCGTCGCCGCCTTCGTCAAGGAACCCCTCTCCGAGGCCGCTCTCGAAGGCCTGGAAGAGCATCTGCTCGAATCCGACCTCGGCCCGGCCGCCACCGACCGCATCGTCGCCCGCTTCCGGGAGCTGCGCTTCGGCGCCGGGGCGAACGAGCGCGAGGTCAAGGAAGCCCTGGCCGAGGCCGTCGCCGCCGAACTGGTCGGCCACGAGGCCCGCTACGAGCCGCTCGACGGCCCCCGCCCCTTCGTCACCCTGTTCGTCGGCGTCAACGGCTCAGGCAAGACCACGACGCTCGGGAAGATCGCCGCCGACCTCACGGGACGCGGCGCCAGGGTCATGATCGTGGCCTGCGACACCTTCCGCGCCGCCGCCCGCGAACAACTCAAGGTCTGGGCCGAGCGCGCCGGCGCCACCTTCGAGAGCCGCCGCGACGGGGCCGACCCCGCTGGCCTCGCCTTCGACGCCTATACCCGGGCGAAGGCGGAAGGGTTCGACGTCGTCCTGATCGACACCGCAGGTCGGCTGCAGAACAAGCAGCAGCTGATGGACGAACTGCTCAAGATCGTCCGTGTGCTCAAGAAGATCGACCCGGAGGCCCCACACGAGACGCTTCTGGTGCTCGACGCCACGGTCGGCCGCAACGCCCTGGCGCAGGAGCAGATTTTCGGCCGCACCGCCTATGTCTCCGGCCTCGTCATGACCAAGCTGGACGGCACCGCCCGCGGCGGCGTCCTCGTCCCCGTCGCCCAGGCCTCCGACGCCCCGATCAAGCTGATCGGCGTCGGCGAGGGCGTCGAGGATCTGCAACCCTTCGACGCCCGGGCCTTTTCACGGTCGCTGGTGGGACTCGAGGACTGACGCATGAGCGAGCCCGAAACCACCCCCGCCCCGGCGCAGAAAGAGTCGAACCTGCGCCAGCTGGTCGACTTCGGCGGACTGGTCGCCTTCGGCCTGGCCTTCCTGTTCTTCCGCCTGCGCGGCGTCGAGGGCGACGACGCCCTGGTCAACGCCACCTGGTTCCTGGTCGCGGGGTCCGCCGTCGGCGTCGCCGTCGGTCTGATCGTCGAGAAACGACTGGCCCTGCTGCCGCTGATCGTCGGCGGTTTCGCCCTCGTCTTCGGCCTGCTGACCCTGCTCACCGGCGACGGCCTGTGGGTCAAGCTCAAGGTCACCATCCTCAACGCCTCGCTGACGGTCGCCCTGCTCGGCGGTCTGGCCATGGGCAAGCAGCCGCTGAAGGCCCTGCTCGGCAGCGTCATCCCGATCAACGACCGGGCCTGGCGCATTCTGACGATTCGCTACGGCGTCTTCTTCGCCTGCGTCGCCCTCACCAACGAGCTGGTCCGCAGCGAGGCGCTGGTCGCCTGGGCGGCCGAACGCATCGGGCGCGGCGACGTCGATCCGGCCGACGTCTGGGTCAGCTTCCGCGGCGTGCTGTGGATCGCCTCCTCGGTGTTCGGCCTGTCACAGATCCCGCTGATCCTGCGCAACCTGACCTCGACCGACAAACCGGTCGACCCCATGGCCCCCGCCGAACCCGACCGCGCCCCCTGAGGGCGGCCTTGGCCGCACCCGGACCGTTCGTCGTCAAACCGTAAAGCGCGGCTGCTACCCCTGCGGTGAAGCCGAGGGGATACGGTCGATGGTCAAGTCCAGCAGCAAAACCCGCCGCGCAGGCCTCGCCGCCTCGCCCAGCCACCTGATGCACCGCGCCCTGCAGCTGGCGCTCGACATCTACGCCGAGGAGACGGGCCCCGATGGCCCGACCCAGCGCCAGTTCGCCGTGCTCGAGGCAGTGTCGCACAGGTCCGGTCTGACCCAGACCGATCTGGTCCGCGCCACCGGCATCGACCGCTCGACCCTCGCCGATCTCGTCGCCCGCATGACCACCAAGGGGCTGCTGGAGCGCGAGCGCTCGACCCTCGACGCCCGCGCAAAGGCGGTCCGCCTGTCGGCCGCCGGCGAAGCCGCGCTGCAGGCCGCCCGCCCCCGGGTCGAGGCCGCCGACAAACGCATTCTCGCCCTCCTGCCGAAGGCGAAGCGCGACAGCTTCCTCGCCCGCCTCGCCGACCTCGCCGGCGTCGCCGACGCGGCCCCCGAAAAGGCGAAGGCGGAGGCGAAGGCCGCGAAGAAGGCCGCCAAACTGGCGAAGAAGGCGGCCAGGGCGGAGAGGCCGAAGAAGCTGAAGGTCGTCGAACCGGCATGACCCGTCCTCTCCCGTTGGGGGAGAAGGACGCCGCGTCCCTAGTCCATCAGCTGCTGCGCCAGATACACGTAGTGCCGGGCCCAGCGCCGGGCGTTCGCGACCGGGTCGGCGTCGTTCGAATGCCCGCCCGCCGTCTCCTCGTAATAGACGTGGTCGTGGCCCATCTCGGCCAGCCGCGCCGCGAATTTGCGCGCATGGCCCGGATGCACCCGGTCGTCGCGGGTGTTGGTCGTGATGTAGACGCGCGGATACTCCGCATCCGGACGAAGCTGCTGATAGGCCGAATAGCGGGCGATGAAGGCCGCCTCTTCCGGGATGCGCGGGTCGCCGTATTCGCCGATCCACGACGCGCCCGCGGGCAGCTCGTGATAGCGCAGCATGTCGATCAGCGGACTCTCGATCACCGCTGCATTGATCAGCTCCGGATGCTGGGTCATCATCACCGAGGTCAGCACCCCGCCGTTCGAACGGCCGTAGATGCCGGTCCGGCGCGGGCTGGTGATGCCCCGCCGGTGCAGGTCGGCGGCCACGGCGGCGAAGTCGTCGAAGGCCAGCTGGCGATCCTCCTTCAGCACGCTCTGGTGCCACTCCGGCCCGAACTCGCCGCCGCCGCGGATATTGGCTTGGACGAAGACGCCGCCGTTCTCCAGCCATAGCTTGCCCATCTCGGGCTTGTAGGCGGGCGGGAACGAAACCTGGAAGCCGCCGTAGCCAAACAGGATGGTCGGGGCCGTCCCGTCCATGGCCATGTCGCGCGGCCGGGTCACGAAATAGGGGATCTTCGTTCCGTCCGACGACGTGGCCTCGAACTGCTCGACGACATGGGTCGAGGCGTCGAACTTGGCGGGGGCGGAGCGGAGAGCTTCCGGAGCCGTCGCAGTCGGCTCGAGCAGCGCCAGCGTCGTCGGCGTCAGGAAGCCCTGTGATGAAACGAACACCCGGCGCGATTTCTTGGACGAGTCGCCGAGGCTCACGGCGCTGTTCTCCGCGACCGCGATGTCCGAGGCCTGCCATACCCGGGTGCGATCGGGGACTGTGGCGGCGCCGAACTGGAACCGGATCAGGCGTCCCACGACGTTGTCGGAGATCGCCGCGACCACCGCGCCGTCGGAGATATCCTTGCCGACGATGGCGACATCCTGAAGCGATTGCCGTGGGCCGGGAGTGAAGATCACGTCCGGTTCGGCATGGGCGTTGATGCCCGGGCTGGCGCCGTCCGCGAGCGCCTCGAGCCGTGGGGCCAACAGGGAGCCCGGCGCGATCTCCCGACCCATCCAGGACCAGGGTTGGTCGTTTGAGATAATCAGACGATCCCCGAGAGTGCCGTAGACCGATACCCTTTCCGGCAGGTTCAGCTTGACCGTCCGGCCGTCGACCCAGCGCCAGGTTTCGGCGCGGAAGGTGTCCAGCGGGCGGTGGAACAGCACCGCCTCGATCCGCCCGTCCTTGTCGCGAAACACGCTCGGGCTCACCCCATAGCCGCCGTCGCCGATGTCGCCACGATAGACTTCCGTCGCCTGCGCCAGCGTCTGGCCGCGCTTCAGCGCCTTGACGATGAAGGGGTAGCCGCTCTCCGTCAGCGTGTTCGGGCCGAAGTCGGTGGCCACCAGAAGGGTGTCGCGGTCCAGCCATTCCAGCCGGTGCTTGCCCTCGGGCAGGATGAAGCCGTCCTCTACCCACAGCCCCGTCGTGGTGTCGAACTCCCGCACCACCACCGCGTCCTTGCCGCCGTCCGACAGGCTGATCAGGCAGCGGGTCTCGTCCGGCGCCAGGCAGTCCGCGCCCTTCCACACCCAGTCCCTGCCCTCGGCCCTGGCGAGGGCGTCGATGTCGAGCAGGGTCTGCCACTGCGTGTTGTCCGACCGGTACGAGTCCAGGGTCGTCCGCCGCCAGATCCCCTTCGGATTGGCCGCGTCCTGCCAGAAATTCCCGATACCCTCGCCGAGGAAGCTCGGCGACGGAATCCGGTCGGTGGCCGACAGGATGTCGAACGCCTGCTGGCGGAAGGTCTCGTAGCGCCGGTCGCCCTCCAGCGCCGCCAGCGCCTTGCGGTTCGACTCCGCCACGAAGGCCATGGCCTCGGCGCCCTCGACCTCCTCCAGCGCCAGATGATCGTCGGCGGCCCGCACGCCGGCCGGGCTCAGGTCGGCCGGGAAGTGCGGCGGAAGCGCCGGCTTCGTCGGCTCCAGCGGGCCCTGCACCATGTCGGGCGCCAGGCCGTAAACCGCTTCCTCCGATGGCCCCGTGGCGCAGGCCGCCAACAGCAGGGCCGGGATCGATACGGACAGGATCAGGTGACGCATCAACAAACTCCGCTCATCCCGGCGAAAGCCGGGACCCAGTTCTTTGGGCGACTGGCGCCGCCCGGTTTCCGATCCGCACGTCCCGACCGCCGCGCTTCCGTGAAAGCACCGGCTTCCGGCTTTCGCCGGGATGAGCGGCTTGTTCGCCTACTCCGCCGCCGGCGCGTCCATCAGCCGCCGGCTCAGATAGGTGTATTCCAGCGCGATCCGCCGGGCCGTCTCCTGCAGGTTGGCACCCGCCGCGTGACCCCCGTCGGTGTTCTCGTAGAACAGCACCGGATAGCCCAGCTCCTCCAGACGCGCCGCCGCCTTGCGGGCGTGGCCCGGATGCACCCGGTCGTCCTTGGTCGAGGTGTGGATGAACACCTCCGGATAGGGCTGGCCCGCGCGCAGGTTCTGATAGGGGGAATAGCGCTCGATCCACGCCCGCTCCTCGGGCACGTCCGGGTTGCCGTATTCCGCGATCCACGAAGCCCCGGCCAGCAGCTTGTGGAAGCGCAGCATGTCGAACAGCGGCACCTGGATGACCGCGCCGTTGATCAGGTCCGGCCGCTGGGTCAGCATCGCTCCCATGAACAGCCCGCCCTGCGAGCCGCCCATCACCCCGAGCCGCGGCTGCGAGGTTATGTTTCGGGCGATCAGGTCCATGGCCACGGCCTGGAAATCCTCGTGCGAGCGCTGGCGGTTCTCCTGCAGCGCCGCCTGGTGCCAGCGCGGCCCGAACTCGCCGCCGCCGCGCGTGTTGGCGATGACGTAGACCCCACCCCGCTCCAGCCACAGCTTGCCGACGGTGGCCGAATAGCCCGGCAGCAGCGAGCTCTGGAAGCCGCCGTAGCCGTACAGCAGGGTCGGGTTCGAGCCGTCCATCGGCATGTCGCCCTTGTGGACGACGAAATATGGAATCTTCGTGCCGTCGGCCGAAGTCGCCTCGAACTGCTCGACGACCATGCCGGTGGCGTCGAACTTGGCCGGCAGCGACTTGACCACGTCCGCCGAGCCCGCCGCCGCGTCCGCGAGATACAGGCTGGACGGGTTCAGATAGCCGGCCACGCTGACGAACACCTTGTCGTCGCGCTCGCTGGCCGAACCGACGCCGACCGTCACATTCTGCGGCAGGTCCAGCCGGGTCCGGCTCCACTCGCCGGCCGGGTTCGGCTCATAGACATAGACCGAGCCGCGCACGTTCTCGTACAGCGCCACGACCAGCTTGTTGCGGGTCGCGGTCAGGCCTTCGATGGCCTCGCGCTCGCCCGGCCGGATGACCAGCTGGGCCGGCGTCGCCGGATCGGCCAGCCAGCGCTCGAGGTCCCAGGCGATGACGTCGCCGGTGCGGAATTCCTGCCCGGACGGCGCGGTCCAGTCCTGATCGGTCGTGACCACCATCTGGCCGCGCACCAGGGCGTTGATGTTCGACTTGGCCGGCAGCTCCAGCTTCGTGGTTGAGCCGTCGGCGTTGAGCCGGTGCGTCTCGCCTTCGTAGAAGCTGACGCCCCGGTTGATCAGCGTCGCCTTCACCACCCCGTCGGCGTCGCGCAGGGTGTAGCCCGACACCGACACGTCGGTCGGCTGGCCGGTGAACACCGTCGTCGCCTGATCCAGCGTCTGGCCGCGCTTCAGCACCTTGACCAGCATCGGATAGCCCGAGCTCGTCATCGTGCCCGGCCCGAAATCGCGCGCCACCAGCAGGGTGTCGGCGTCGACCCACGACGCCCCGCCCTTGGATTCCGGCAGCACGAAGCCGTCCTCGACAAAGGTCTTCGTGGCCCGGTCGAACTCGCGCACCGTCACCGCGTCCTTGCCGCCGTCCGACAGCGAGATCAGGCAGCGGGTCTCCTCGGGCGGCAGGCAGGTCGCGCCCTTGTAGACCCAGTTCTTGCCCTCGGCCGCCGCCAGGGCGTCGATGTCCAGCACCGTCTCCCACTGCGGATCGGCCGAGCCGTAGCTGTCCAGCGTCGTGGTCCGCCAGACGCCGCGCACATGCGTCGCGTCCTGCCAGAAATTGTCGATCGTTCCGTCGTGGTTGAAGCCCGGCGACGGGATGCGGTCGCGCGACTGGACGATCTCCAGCGCCTGCGCGTGCAGGGTCTCGTAGCGCGGGTCGCCGCGCAGCACGCCCAGCGAGCGCTCGTTGTGTTCGTTGACCCAGGCCATGGCCCGCTCACCGTCGACCTCTTCCAGCCACAGATACGGGTCGGTCGCGTCCGAGGTCGCGAACCCTCCGCCGCCGGAAACCTCGGCAGCGGCGGGGGCGGGCATGCTTTGGGCCATGGCGGCGCTCGACAGGGCTGTGGTGGCGAGAAGCGCGGCAAGCGCGGCGGTGCGGATCATATGGCGTTGGCCCCTCAAGTAGCGCGAAGCGCGATAGGGGCCCCGGAGAGTCCCCGACAGTTGGTCGGCCGGCACCTTACCCGGCGAACGCCCCGTCACAAGGCGGCGCGCGGCGAGGTTACGGTTTTGTCATTTGAGGGTGAGGCGACAGGCGCCTGTCGACCCCCCTCCTCAGTGATGCCCCTCGTCCGGGATGCACAGCGTCTCGCCGCAGGCCTTGCAGTGCACCGCGTCGGGATCGTGCTTCTGCAGGCCGCAGACCGGGCAGGGAAACCTGACCTTGTGCGGCCGCACCAGCGTCTGGGCCAGACGCAGGAACAGGGTGATCCCCGTTAGCATGATGATGATCGACAACAACCGCCCCCATGCGCCCGGCAGGGTGATGTCGCCGAAGCCGGTAGTGGTCAGGGTCGTGACGGTGAAATAGAGGGCGTCCAGATAGCCCGTCAGGCCCGGATGGTCGTTGCGGAAGGTGGCGTAGACGAAGCCCGTGGCGACGAAGACGAAGGTCACCAGCGCGGCCATCGCCCGCGTCACCTCCTCCACCCGGGTGTCGTCGAACCTGCGCCCGACCGTGCGCCAGAAGAAGTCGGAACTCAGCAGCGTCCACAGCCGCAGCATGCGCAGGAAGCCAAAATTGTACAGCGACTGCGGGAACAGCAGGGTGGCGAGAATGAACAGGTCGACCCAGGTGGTGGGCTTCTTCAGCCAGTCCTTGATGTCCGTATAGGCCAGGGCCCGGCCGGTGAGGTCGGCCATCAGCGCCACGGCGACGATGGCGTCGACGACGTAGAAGGCCCAGCCCGCCTCGCGCAGGATCGGCGCGGCGAGGAAGAAGCCGATGATGGCGAAATCGACGACGATGACCGCCAGCCGGAAGCGCACGGCCAGCGGCGACGAGCCGTGGTAGAGGTAACGCAGCCGGGCCCTCAGCCGCAGGCCCTCGGCCTTCGGAACGGTCTCGGTCTCGGGTCGGGAGCGGCTCATGGCCCAGCGATAACGCGCGTCGCTCGCGCAAGGAACCGGCAAGGCCTATATCGCCTCCAATGAACCGTCCTTTCGTCCGCATGAACGGCGCCGGCAACGACTTCGTGGTCGTCAACGCGCTCGAGACGCCGTTCGCGCCGACGGCCGACCAGGTGCGCGCGATCGCCGACCGCGAACACGGTCAGGGCTGCGACCAGCTGATCGCCATAGAACCGTCCGATGCCGCCGACGCCTTCATGCGCGTCTGGAACGCCGACGGCGGCCAGGTCGAGACCTGCGGCAACGCCCTGCGCTGCGTCGGCTGGCTGCTGATGCAGTCGACCGGCAAGGACTCGGTCGTCATCGACACCCTGGGCGGCCCGACCACGGCGACCCGCGCCGGGGATCACCGGGTGCGCGTCGACATGGGCGCTCCCGCCACCGACTGGAGCGAAGTCCCGCTGGCCGAGGAGATGGACACCCGCGGCATCGAGCTTCAGGTCGGCCCCATCGACGCGCCGCTGCTGCACACCCCCGGCGCGGTCTCGATGGGCAATCCGCACGTAGTCTTCTTCACCGACCGCCAGGACGACGCCTTCGTGCGCGGCTCCGGCTCGCTGGTCGAGCACCACCCGCTGTTTCCCGAGGGCGTCAACGTCGGCTTCGCCCATGTGCTGGCTCCCGACCGCATCCGCCTGCGCGTCTGGGAGCGCGGCGCCGGCCTGACCAAGGCCTGCGGCACCGGCGCCTGCGCCGCCCTCGTCGCCGCCGCCCGCCGCGGCCTGACCGGCCGCCACGCCGTCATCGAGGCCGACGGCGGCGAACTGGAGATCGACTGGGACGAGTCTTCGGGCCATGTCTTCATGACCGGCCCGATCGAGATCGAGGGCACGGGGACGCTGCGCTAGCCAGTCCGGGGGGAAGCAGATGGGCAGAACGAGCATCGCGGCCGTCGCGGCGGCGCTGGCGCTGGGCGCCGCGCCTCTCCAGGCGCAGGAGGCGGCCGCCCCGCCGACCATCGCCGACTTCACCGCCGAGTCAGTGCTCTCGGACCCCGGCCTGTCGCCGTCCGGGCGGTATCTGGCCTTCATCCGCCGCGCCGGCGCCGTCCGGAATCTGTATGTGCACGACCTGCAGACCGGGACCGCGACCCCGGTGCTGGGCAGCACCGCCAACGAGGATTTCGGCGGCCAGTTCATCGACTGGTTTCGCTGGAAGGGCGAGGACCGCCTGATCGTCCGGATGACCCTTCTGGACATAGACCGGCACGGCGACCGGGCCGACGGCGAGATCCGCAACTGGCGCTACGGTCAGGGGCTTTTCTCGGTGGCTCGCGACGGCGGCGGCTTCATCGAGATCAAGCCGCCGTCGACGCGGGACGGCCGGCCCGGGCCGGTGCTGGACATGCTGCCCGACGATCCCGGCCATATCCTGATGACCTATGTCGAGAACGGACTCGATGTCGCCCGTATCGACGTCCTGACCGGCGAGGCGGAGCAGGTCGAGAACGGCGACCGCAACGCCCTCTCATACATCACCGACCGGGACGGGAAGATCGTCGGCCGCACGATGAGCCGGGGCGTGCTGGACAAGGTCCTCGTCATGGAGGCGCGCGGCGCGGACGGGCGCTGGACCGAGGTGTTCCGGCTCCGGAAGGACAAAATCCGGGACCTGCCGGACTACGCCTTCGTCGGGCCGGCCGAGGAACCCGGCCAGGTCTATGTGATCGTCAGGCCGGAAGATGACGCGCCCGAATCCGTCGCGGGGGTCCACATCTACGACTTCCGCACCCGGACGCTCGGACAGGCGATCTGGCGCGATCCGCAGTATGACGCCGCGGGCCTCGTGGTCGATCTTGAGACCAACGCCTTCCTCGGCGGCTGCAAGGTGGCCGACACCTTCCAGTGCGCCTTCGCCGATCCGGAGCGCGAGGCGGTGATGGCCAGCCTGCGCCGCCATTTCGACGAGGACGCCGGCGTCCGCATCCGGTCCCGGACCGACGACGGTGATCTCTGGGTCATCGAGGTCACGGCCCCTCACAATCCCGGAACCTTCTACCTGTACCGGGTCGCCGAAAAGCGTCTCGAGCCGATCGGCGACACCCATGCGGACCTGCCGGCGTCCGCGCTCGGCCGGGCCTTCCGCTATGACTACCTGGCCGCCGACGGAACCGCCCTGTTCGGCTACCTCACCCGGCCGGCCAACGACACCGGCGCCACCGCGCCCCTGATCGTCATGCCCCACGGTGGGCCGGAGGTGCGAGACCAGCTCACCTGGGACATGTGGGCGCAGTTCCTCGCCAGTCGCGGCTACCAGGTGTTCCAGCCCAACTTCCGCGGCTCGGCCGGCATGGGCCGGGACTTCGCCGTGGCGGGCTACGGCGAATGGGGCGGGCGGATGCAGGACGACATCACCGCCGGCGTCGACCAGCTGGTCCGCGAAGGCCTGGTCGACCGGTCGCAGGTCTGCATCCTCGGCGCCAGCTACGGCGGCTACGCGGCGCTTTGGGGCGGCGCGACCCAGAGCGACCTCTATCGCTGCGTCATCTCCGTCGCCGGCATCAGTGATCTGCCGGCCCTGATGGCCCACACCCGGCGCGTCAACGGCGAGGATTCCGACACCTACGCCTACTGGCTCCGTTCGATCGGCGACCCCGGCCGGGACCGCGAGCGGCTGGAATCCCGCTCGCCGGTCCGCCACGTCGAGGGCTGGCGCACGCCGACCCTGCTGATCCACGGGGCCGACGACGATCTGGTGCCCTACGACCAGTCGCGCGACATGGAACGCGCCCTCCGCCGCGTCGGCGCTGACGTGCGCCTGGTCGAGCTGGAGGACGAGGGCCACAACGCCTGGTCGACGAAGAGCGAGTCGCTGGTGCTGACGGAAATCGAGACCTTCCTGACCCGCCACCTCCCGGTGACCGGCCGCTAGACAGCCGTGCCGCTGTGCCGGCATTTCCCGGAATTATAGTCCGATAGTCACAAAACCCTCCCGCGCGATCAAAGACATCGCCTTTTCCCGAGGCGATCTGCCGTCCGCGTAGAGGGGGGGCGTATAATCTCTCCATCCCGTCGGACGGGGAGGGCGTCGGATCCACGTTCTCGATGGCGGCGGGCTGTGGTCGAGCGATGAAGCCCGGGCGATGGAGAGTCCGGGGGTCCTCGCGGAGGTCGATGGATGGCCTCTGCTTGCTCGCCGCGCGCTTCTGGCGGGGTTGAGGACGTCGC
>NZ_DASPNO010000007.1:0-33338 GCF_035626535.1 Brevundimonas sp. | reverse complement strand
TGATGGTCCGCGCGAACTCGGTCTGCTTGGGGTTCAGGTTGCCCTGCGGATTGTCGGCCAGCAGCTTCGACAGGATCAGCAGGCTGTTCAGCGGCGTCCTGAGCTCGTGGCTCATATTGGCCAGGAATTCGGACTTGTATTTCGAGGTCAGGGCCAGCTGCTCGGCCTTTTCCTCCAGCGCGAAGCGGGCCTGTTCGACCTCGATGTTCTTGGCCTCCACCTGCTTGTTCTGGGCCGAGAGAAGCACCGCCTTCTCTTCCAGCTCGGCGTTGGATTGCTGCAGCTCCTCCTGCTTGGCGCGCAGCAGTTCCTCGGACTGGCGCAGGCTCGCGGCCTGCTGCTCCAGCCGGTCGTTGGTCATCTTCAGCTCTTCCTGCTGCGCCTGGAGTTCGGCGGTCAGCAGCTGCGACTGGCTCAGCAGTCCCTCGGTGCGCATGTTGGCGGCGATGGTGCTCAGCACGATGCCGACCGATTCCATCAGCTGGCTGAGGAATGACTGGTGGGTCTCCGAGAATTCGCCGAAGGTCGCCAGCTCGATAACCGCCTTGACCTCGCCCTCGAACAGGGCTGGCAGGATGATGATGTTCAGCGGCGCCGCGCCGCCCAGACCCGAGCCGATCTGCACATAATCGCGCGGCACATTGGTCAGCAGGATGCGCTCCTTCTCCTTGGCGCACTGGCCGATCAGGCTCTGGCCCAGGCGGAAGGTCGGGGACAGCTGTTCCCGCTCGGTCGAGGCGTAGGCCGCAGCCAGCACCAGGATCGTTTCTTCCTCGGCGTCCTTGTCGGCGACGTAGAAGACGGCGTGCTGGGCGTTGATCAGCGGCGCAAGCTCTGACAGCACCATGTTCGACACGGTGGCCAGATCGCGCTCGCCCTGCAGCATGCGGGTGAACCGTGCGAGGTTGGTCTTCAGCCAGTCCTGCTCGGTGTTCTTGAGAGTCTGATCCTTCAGGTTGCGGATCATCTCGTTGATGTTGTCCTTCAGCGCCGCGACCTCGCCCGAGGCCTCGACGGTGATGGAGCGGGTCAGTTCGCCCTTGGTCACCGCGGTGGAGACCTCGGCGATGGCGCGCACCTGGGTGGTCAAATTGCCGGCCAGCTGGTTCACGTTGTCGGTCAGGTCGCGCCACAGGCCGGCGGCGCCGGGCACCCGCGCCTGTCCGCCCAGCTTGCCCTCGATGCCGACCTCGCGTGCGACGTTGGTGACCTGGTCGGCGAAGATGGCCAGCGTCTCGATCATGCCGTTGATGGTGTCGGCCAGCGAGGCGATCTCGCCCTTGGCGTCGAGCGTCAGCTTGCGCTTCAGGTCGCCGTTGGCGACCGCGGTCACCACCTCGGCGATGCCGCGCACCTGACCGGTGAGGTTGGCGGCCATGGAGTTCACGTTGTCGGTCAGGTCCTTCCAGGTGCCGCCGACGCCTTCCACGCGGGCCTGACCGCCCAGCTTGCCCTCGGTGCCGACTTCCTTGGCCACACGGGTCACTTCGGAAGCGAAGGCGTTGAGCTGGTCCACCATGGTGTTGATGGTCGACTTCAGCTCGAGGATTTCCCCCTTCACGTCGACGGTGATCTTCTTCGACAGGTCGCCCTTGGCCACGGCGGTGGTGACCTCGGCGATGTTCCGCACCTGGCCGGTCAGGTTGCCGGCCATGAAGTTCACGTTGTCGGTGAGGTCCTTCCAGGTGCCGGCGACGCCCTTCACGTTCGCCTGGCCGCCCAACTTGCCTTCGGTGCCGACTTCGCGCGCCACGCGGGTCACCTCCGAGGCGAAGGCGTTGAGCTGGTCCACCATGGTGTTGATGGTCGACTTCAGTTCGAGGATTTCGCCCTTCACGTCGACGGTGATCTTCTTGGACAGGTCGCCGTTGGCCACGGCGGTGGTCACCTCGGCGATGTTCCGCACCTGGCCGGTCAGGTTGTCGGCCATAAGGTTGACGTTGTCGGTGAGGTCCTTCCAGGTGCCGGTCACGCCAGTGACCTGGGCCTGACCGCCGAGCTTGCCTTCCGTGCCGACCTCGCGCGCCACCCGGGTCACTTCCGAGGCGAAGGCGTTGAGCTGATCGACCATGGCGTTGATGGTCGATTTCAGCTCGAGGATCTCGCCCTTCACATCGACGGTGATCTTCTTGGACAGATCGCCGTTGGCCACGGCGGTGGTCACCTCGGCGATGTTCCGCACCTGACCGGTAAGGTTGGCGGCCATGAAGTTCACGTTGTCGGTGAGATCCTTCCAGGCGCCGCCGACGCCCTTCACGTTCGCCTGACCGCCCAGCTTGCCCTCGGTGCCGACCTCGCGCGCCACCCGGGTCACCTCGGACGCGAAGGCGTTAAGCTGGTCCACCATCGTGTTGATGGTGATCTTCAGCTCGAGGATCTCGCCCTTCACATCGACGGTGATTTTCTTGGACAGGTCGCCCTTGGCGACGGCGGTGGTGACCTCGGCGATGTTGCGGACCTGACTGGTCAGGTTCGCGGCCATGAAGTTCACGTTGTCGGTCAGGTCCTTCCAGGTGCCGGTGACGCCCTTCACCTGGGCCTGTCCGCCCAGCTTGCCCTCGGTGCCCACCTCGCGGGCCATCCGGGTCACTTCCGAGGCGAAGGCGTTAAGCTGGTCCACCATGGTGTTGATGGTGTTCTTCAGCTCCAGCACCTCGCCCTTCACGTCGACGGTGATCTTGCGGCTGAGGTCGCCGTTGGCCACGGCGGTGGTCACCTCGGCGATGTTCCGCACCTGACCCGTCAGGTTGGCGGCCATGAAGTTCACGTTGTCGGTCAGGTCCTTCCAGGCGCCGGCGACGCCCTTCACGTTCGCCTGACCGCCCAGCTTGCCCTCGGTGCCGACCTCGCGCGCCACCCGGGTCACTTCCGAGGCGAAGGAGCCGAGCTGGCCCACCATGGTGTTCACCACCCGGCCGATACGCAGGAACTCGCCCCGCAGGGGCCGTTCCTCGTTCTCGAGGTCCATGGTTTGCGACAGGTCGCCCTTGGCCACGGCGCCGATCACCCGCGCCATCTCGGCGGTCGGGTGCACCATGTCGGTGATCAGGGTGTTGACGGCGTCGACACTGGCGGCCCAGGAACCCGTCGCCGAGGGTACGCGGGCCCGGTTGTTGATCTTGCCCTGCCGACCCACCGCCTCGCCGAGGCGGCTGAACTCGCGGCTCATCCGGTCGTTCAGTTCGACCACGTCGTTGAAGGCTTCCGCCAGCTCTCCGTCGATGCCGGTCAGATCGCCGGGCAGCCGGACCGAGAAATCTCCGCGTCGGAAGGCCCGGAAGGCGGCCAGCAGTTGACGTGTATCGAGGGCGGGTTCGGGAGCCAGGGCGGCGATCGACATTCTTCAACCTTCGGAGCGGGACGACCCATTCAGCCGGAGGCGCAAGGCCTGGAGATCACGCGAGCACGGCGGTGCGACCGGCGTCGACCGTCTCAATGGCTCCTGTCACCTCATGGCGCTGCTTCCCCCGAACCAACTGCGAAAAACCGCAAGGGCTCAGCTTGGTTCCCTGGGATGTCGGAAATCTCTTGCGTTGCCATTTGGAGTCCAGGCGCTAGGGTCCGGCGCCATGTCGTTCCGGCCAAACCCCGTCCAGCCGGCGTGAGCGCGCCTTCGTCGGACCCGCTGAGCCCCGACCTGTCGGCCTTCATCGAGAGCGCCGTTCGGTCGGTGTGGGCGCTGGAGACCCTGCTCCTGCTGCGCGCGGAGCCCGATCGCGCCTGGCCGGTGGACCGGCTGGTCGCCGAACTGCGCGCCAACGCCACACTGGTGAGCGACTGTCTCGGCGGTCTCGAACGGGCGGGCCTGACCCTGAGCGAGGATGGGACCTTCCGCTACGCGCCCGCCTCGCCCACGCTGCGGGCGCTTTGCGACGAGCTGGAAGCCGCCTATCGGGAAAGGCCGGTGGCTGTCGTCAACACGATCGCGCGGCGCCGCCCCGACCCGCTCAAGGGCTTCGCGGACTCGTTCCGTTTTGGAGGATGGAAGTCGTGATGGGCTGGGGACCAGGGGCCGTCTACGGCCTGTGCCTGCTGACAAGCGCCCTGTGCGCGGCCCTGCTGATCCGGTCGTACGGCCGGTCGCGGCAGCCGCTGCTGCTATGGAGCGCCGCCTGCTTCTCCTTGCTGGCTATCAACAACCTGCTGGTCGTGCTCGACATGGTCGTGCTGAGCGACGTCAACCTGTCGCTGGTTCGCCAACTGACCTCGCTGGCCGCCGTCGGGGTGCTGATCTACGGCTTCATCTGGGAGGTGGACCGTTGAACCTCACGCTCGTGACCGGCGGCGCCATCTTCATGGGCTACGCCGTGGCGGCCGTCTTCTTCCTGAAGTTCTGGCGCCGCACCGCCGACAGCCTGTTCCTCGCCTTCGCCGCCGCCTTCCTGCTGCTGGCGGCGACCCCCCTGCTGACGACGCTGCTCGAGGTGCCGCGCGAGGAGCAGAGCCCGTTCTACCTGCTGCGCCTGCTGGCCTTCCTGATCATCATCGTGGCCATCATCGGCAAGAGCCGGCGGCGAACCTAGCCCCGCACCAGCCGCAGGAACTCCTCCCGGGTTCGGGCGTCGTCCCGGATCACGCCGCTGAGGTGGCTGGTGGTCAGGCTTGAACCGGCGGTGTTCACACCACGCAGGGTCATACAGCTGTGCTCGGCCTCGACCACCACGCCGACGCCCTGCGGCCGCAGCACCTCCTGGATGGCCCGCGCGATCTCCGAGGTCATCTTCTCCTGGATCTGCAGGCGGCGGGCGAAGCCATGCACCACCCGGGCCAGCTTGGAGATGCCGACGACCCTGTCGGTGGGCAGGTAGCCGACGTGCGCCCGTCCCACCACCGGCAGCATGTGATGCTCGCAGAAGCTGACGAAGCGGATGTCCTTCAGCACCACCATTTCGTCGTACCCGCCGACCTCCTCGAAGGTTCGCTCCAGATACTCCCGCGGGTCGACGTCGTAGCCGGCGAACAGTTCGCGATAGCTGCGCGCCACCCGCGCCGGCGTGTCGAGCAGGCCCTCCCGGTCCGGGTCGTCCCCCGCCCAGCGCAGCAGGGTTCGGACGGCGGCTTCGGCTTCGCTCTGGGAGACGGTCGGATCGGTCATGTCTCCGCTTTACGCCGGGGGCGGGGGATTGATCCAGAGCCGTATCGCTAACGCCTCATTAACCACACTCCCGGCATTTTCTGCCCAGTAAGGCCCAGGCGTGGGCCAGCGTGTTTCGGGGCGTGGAAATGAACGGCGCGGAAGTTCTGGACGTGGGCCGCGACGCCCTGTGGCTGACCATCCAGCTGTGCGCGCCTATCCTGATCGTCGGCCTCGTCGTCGGCGTCGTCATCGGCCTGTTCCAGGCCCTGACCCAGATCCAGGAGCAGACCCTGATCTATGCGCCCAAGATCATCGCCATCTTCGTCTCCCTGCTGCTGTTCCTGCCGCTTATGGGAGCGCTGCTCGGCGGCTTCATGCGGACCATCGCCGCGCGCATCGCCGGCATGTAGCCGGTGGAGCCCTACGCCACCGCCGACCAGGTCTGGCAGGGCGCCATGATCTTCGCGCGCATCGGCGCGGTGCTGCTGATGCTGCCCGGCGTCGGCGAAAGCTATGTGCCGCCCCGTATCCGCCTGTCGCTGGCGCTGGTCGTGTCATTGGCTCTCTGGCCCGTGGTCTCGGGCAGCCTGCCCGCCCTGCCGGAGACGCTCGGCGGCATGGCCGGCTGGATTATCCGCGAGGTCCTGGTTGGTCTCGCGATCGGGGCCCTGCTGCGCCTTTTCCTGACCGCCCTGTCCACCGCCGGCGAGGTCGTTGCCCTGCAGACCACCCTGGCCTTCGCCCAGACCGCCAATCCGATGCAGGCCTCGCCGGGCAGCACCATCTCGGCCTTCCTGATGCTGCTTGGCACGACCCTGATCTTCGCCACCAACACTCATCACCTGTTCATCGCGGGACTGGTCGGCTCCTACGAGCTGATCGCGCCCGCCCGCCCGCTCGTCACCGGCGACTTCGCCGCCATGGCGGTGCGGACGCTGGGCGACGCCTTCACGCTCGGCGTCCAGCTCGCCGCGCCGGTGCTGGTCTTCGCCATCATCTTCAACCTGGCCTCGGGCCTCGTCGGTCGTGTCATGCCGGCCTTCCAGGTCTATTTCGCCGCCGCCCCGCTCAGCATCATCCTGGGCCTGTCGGTCTTCGCTCTCAGCCTCGGCGTGCTGGGCACGGTTTTCATCGACCGCTACCGCGCCCTGGCCAATGTTTTCGCGGGAGGCGCCGGTGGCTGAAGCGCCCGATCCCGAGTCGAAAACAGAAGAGGCGACTCCGCGAAAACTCGCGGATGCGCGCAAGAAGGGCGACGTCGCCAAGTCGCCCGACGTGGCCTCGGCCCTGTCGCTGATGGGCGCGGCCGCCGTCATCCTGATGGCCGGAGGCTGGTTCGCCACCTCGATGGCCGAGCAGCTGCTTCCCTTCATCGCCCAGCCGCACACCATGCTGGGCGGTCTCGACGCCGGCGCCGGCGTCGAGATCGGGGCCCACGCCCTGTGGGCCGTCGCCCCGTTCCTCGGCGCGGTCATGCTGGCCACCATCCTCGGCGGCGCCGGCGGCAATCTGGCCCAGTCAGGGCTGATCTTCACGGCCGAGAAGATCAAGCCTGACTGGTCGAAGGTCAGCCCGCTCAAGGGGTTCAAGCGCATCTTCGGGCCCGACGGCCTGGTCCAGTTCATCAAGACCTTCCTCAAGCTCGTGGCCGTCGGCGTGATCTGCTGGCTGGTGCTCAAGCCGCACATCCGCGAGTTCGAAAACATGGCCGCCATGTCGCCGGCGATGATCCTGCCGATGGCCCGGGACATGGCCATCGCCCTGATGGTTTCGGCGCTCGTCTTCCTCGGTTTCACGGCCGGAGCCGACTACATCTGGCAGCGTTACCGCTTCGCCGAGCGGATGAAGATGTCCAAGGAAGAGCTGAAGGAGGACTACAAGCAGTCCGAAGGCGACCCGCACGTGAAGGCGAAGCTGAAGCAGATCCGGGCCCAGCGCAGCCGTCAGCGGATGATGCAGAACGTGCCCAAGGCAACGGTGATCGTCACCAACCCGACCCACTATTCGGTGGCGCTGCGCTACGACCCCGGAGACGGCGACCCCGCTCCGGTCTGCGTCGCCAAGGGCGTCGACGCCCTGGCCCTGCGCATCCGCGAGGTGGCCCGGGAGCACTCGGTTCCGATCGTCGAGAACGTGCCCCTGGCCCGCGCCATCTACGCCGCTGTCGACGTCGACGAGACCATCCCGCGCGAGCATTTCGAGGCTGCGGCCAAGGTCATCGGCTTCGTCATGCAGCAGCGGAAGGCGCGCTGAATCCCGGTGCATAGGGCGCGAAGGGGCTCAGCCCCAGCCAGGTCTGCATGTCCCTGGCGAGATCGTTGTCTCCAATCAGCGTCATCTTCTGGCCTGACAGGGCTGCGCGCACGGTCTCGTAGCCCATCCAGATGGCCGTCATCGTCCGCAGGTCGACGCTGACGTACAGGTCGACGTCGAAGCCCGGGTCGGAGGCGCAGAGATCCACGCCTGTGTCCGGATCGACGATCAGCCACGCGTTCCGCTGGCTCGTCGGAAGATCGGTGAAGATGAACTGGATCACCACGCGCCGTCCGGGCATCGGCGTGGTGTTCAGGCCGCGGTGCATGTCCCACATCAGCAGCTGCACATCGAGGTGCTCCAGCGACACTTCCGCCTTGATCCGCCGCTGCCCCCAGATGCCGAAGGCGTCGACGATGGGCTGCAACTCCTTGCCGGCTTCGGTCAGCCGGTATTCGACCGCGCCCGAGGCGCTGGTGACCTTCGCCACCACCCCCGCCGCCTGCAGCTCCTTCAGCCGTTGAGACAGAAGCGCGGGCGACATCCGCGGCACGCCCCGGCGCAGGTCGTTGAACCGGGTCGAGCCGGCGATCAGCTCGCGCAGCAGCACGATGGTCCATCGCGTGCACAGCAACTCGGCCGCCATCGCGACCGGACAAAACTGGCGGTAGGTTCCCTGAGCCATCGCGGCCTCCCTCGATCAAGGGCAGGATAACGCCGATCATTCGTGTGAGACAGTTCAGCATCTGTATTGGCCGGATTCAGTTCCTGAACTGGAGGGGAACCGATCCCGCCGTCTAGTCAGCCGCCTCCAGCCGACGACGAGGTGATCCATGTCGACTTCTTACGCCATCGCCCGAGCGGCGACCCGTATCGATTGGCGCGCCCGCGCGGACGCCGTGGCCGGCCGGCTCGCGGACAACGCCGCGCGCCACGACGCAGATGACACCTTTGTGTCTGACAGTTACGCGCTTCTGAAGCAGCAGGGCTTCTTCAGCGCCCACGTTCCCGCCGAGCTCGGCGGGGGCGATGCGGACTACGGCGAGACCGCTGCGGTGATCCGCCGGCTCGGCGCCGCCTGCGGTTCGACGGCCCTGACCTACTCGATGCACTCGCATCTGGTGGCCGCCGCGCTCTGGCGCTGGCGGAACCAGAACGCCCCGACCGACGGCCTGCTCAAGCGCGTCGCGGCCGAGAATCTGGTGCTGATCTCCAGCGGCGGCTCCGACTGGCTGAAGAGCGCCGGGACCGCGGTGAAGGTCGAGGGCGGCTTCCGTATCACCGCCCGCAAGATTTTCTCCAGCGGCTGCCTCGTCGGGGACCTGCTGATGACCAGCGCCGTCTACGAGGATCCGGAGGCGGGGCCGACGGTGCTCCACTTCGGCGTGCCATTCTCGGCCGAGGGCGTGAAGATCCACGAGACCTGGCGGGTCATGGGCATGCGCGGCACCGGCTCGCACGACGTCGAGCTGAACGAGGTCTTCGTCCCGGATGCCGCGATCGCGGGCCGCCGCGAGCAAGGAAAATGGCACCCGCTGTTCCACATCATCAGCCTGATCGCCTTCCCGCTGATCTATGCCGCCTATCTCGGTGTGGCGGAAGGCGCGCGTGCGAAGGCGCTCGAAGTGGCCCGCCGCCGCCCCGCCGACGAGGGCTTGTTCCAGCTGGTCGGCGAAATGGAGAACGCCTTCGCCGCCGCCGAGGCCAGCCACGAGCGCATGATCCGTCTGGCCGAAACCGCCATGCCGGGGCCGGAGACCACCAGCCGGGTTATGATCGGCCGAACGCTCGTCGGGGAGGCGGCGATCCGCACAACCGAACTGGCGCTCGAGGTCGCCGGAGGGGGCGCCTTCCATCGCTCCATGGGCATCGAGCGCGCCTTCCGCGACGTGCAGGGAGCCCGCTTCCATCCGCTGCAGCAAAAGCCCCAGCTTCGCTACACCGGGCGGCTGGCCCTCGGCCTCGACATCGACGGCTGAGGCGTCGGCCTCGACCCGACCCGCGGACGAGGGGCCCCAATCCCCGACGACTCCGCGCTACCCCCTCGCAAGGGGTCCCGGCCCGGCCGCGGAGAGAGCCTCCCTGCTCTCCAGCCGGGCCGAATGGCGTTCCCGCTACTTGCCGCCGGCCACGGGCAACGGGATGATCTCCGCCCCGCCCTCAGGCGCGGCGCGCCCCACCTGCGCCACCGGCAGGCGGACGGTCACCGCCGTGCCTTCGCCGAGGGTGCTGTCGATGCTCATCCGGCCGCCGTGCAGTTCGGCGAAGGCCCGGACCAGCGACAGGCCCAGCCCGGTGCCCTGGCGACGTTGCTCGATCGCGCCGGCCTGTTCGAAGGGCCGGCCCAGCCGCCGCACGTCCTCCGGCGTGATGCCGACGCCGGTGTCGGCGACCACGATCTCGAGATAGGGGCCGACGGCCTCGACCGTGACGGTGACGGTGCCGCCTGCCGGGGTGAACTTCACCGCGTTGGACAGCAGGTTCAGGGCGATCTGCTTGACCGCGCGCTTGTCGGCCGAGACGTCGACCGGCTCCGCGGGCAGCACGCCGGTCAGGATGACGCCCTTGTCCTCGGCCGTGACCCGCACCAGGGCGATGGCGGCCGAGACCAGTTCGCGGGCGTCGAACCGCTCCAGTGTCAGCACGTAACGCTCGGCCTCGATCTTGGAGACGTCGAGCACGTCGTTGATCAGCTCCAGCAGATGGCCACCGGCCTCGTGGATATTGTCGACATAGGCGGCGTAGCGGTCCGGCATCGGCCCGAACAGCCGCTGACGCATGATGTCCGAGAAGCCGAGCACCGCGTTCAGCGGCGTCCGCAGTTCGTGACTCATATTGGCCAGGAAGCGGCTCTTGCCGGCCTCGCGCGCCTCGGCCTCGATCCGCGCCGTCTCCAGCTCCAGTTCGCGGGCGTACTGGCTGGTGCCGTCGAAGGCTTGGCCAATCAGGCGCGGGGCCTCGTGTCCGGGATCGTCCAGCCGGCGCAGGATCAGCTGCACCCGCCGGTCCAGCGCCAGCCGGGGTGCGAAGGTGGCCGCCGCGTCGGAGCCCTGCAGGGCGCGGTCGATAGCGGCCATCAGGCGCGGGCGGTCGGGGGCGTGGACCGCGGCGATCAGCCCGTGCTCGAAAAGAGGATCGACGGGCAGGGACGAGGGCGGCGCGCCGTAGGCCGCGAGCACACGACCGGAACGTTCCAGCACCAGGGTCAGCCCCGGCTGCGCCGCCAGCAGACGCTCGACCTTGCCGGCCTCGCTTTCGGCCGCGGTCAGGCGCGCCTCGTTCTGCCGCCACGACAGCCGCACAGCCAGGGCTGCGGCGCCCGCGGTCATCACGGCCGAAATCGCCGCCAGCGTGGGCAAATGCAGTCCTGGTCCGACCAGCCAGGCCGACAACAGCCCGGCGAGCGCCGCAACGCCAACCCCGAGAGTCCCTGCCTGCACGGGCCGCACCCCGCCCAGCGCCAGTCCAGCGGTCAGCGGCAGGAAGACGAATCCGGCGAGCGGACCGGTCAGGCCTCCTGAAAGCCCTGCCGCGACCACGGCGGCCAAGGCCCACAGTCCGAGCAGCGTCATCCGCTCGCGTTCCCCGTCCCGGTGCAGCAGGCCCAGGCCGGTGACGCCCGGCACGACCATGGCCAGCACGCCGTAGAAGACCGGCGCCTCAACGTCGCCCAGCCAGCGGGCGCCCAGCGCCAGCAGCGCAGCCGCCACGGCCCAACCGGCGTGCCATGCGGCCAGCGCGGGGCGGTCCCCCCGCGCCCCGCGGCCGGTCGGCGTCTCCCTGGCGGCGATGTCGGCGGGTACGGTCAAGGGCGGACGCGGACAGGGGTTGAGGGCGATGAAACAGGGCGCGCCCGGCCAGGGAGCCTAGCCGTGCGGGCGAGTCGTCCAAAGCGCGCACGCGTCAGAGGGGAGCGCCGAACGGCCGGCGCGGCGCATTTCTGGGGAGCGACGGCACGGTTGTCGTTAACGCCGCGGCGGCCTATCTGGCCCCGATGAACGCGGAAGCCATGCCCGACGCCCCTATCGACGCCGTCTTCGCCGACCTGGTCGAGGAATTCGACCTGCTGGGCGACTGGGAGGGCCGCATCGAATACGTCATAGAACTCGGCAAGGATCTCGAGCCGCTGCCGGACGCGGATCGAATCCCGGCCAACAAGGTGCCGGGCTGCGCCGCCCAGGTCTGGCTGGCGGTTCGGCGCGACGGCGACCGGCTTCAATTTCTCGCCGACAGCGACAGCGCCCTGTCCAAGGGCAATATCGCCCTGCTGCTGCGGCTCTACTCCGGTCGGACGCCAGCCGAAATCCTGGATTTCGACGCCCGCGCCGCCCTCGATCGTCTGGGGTTGCCGTCGGCGCTCACCCGCCAGCGCGCCAACGGGCTGAACGCCATGGTGGGTCGCATCCGCGAAGCGGCGCTGACCGCCTGATCCTCAGTAGTAGACGCCGCGCGCCGCGAGCACCGGCCGCTGGCCGGGGACTTCGGTCACGTCGATGCGCAGCGCGTATTCGCTGGACCGTGTCGTACGCCGGTCCCAACGCCACGGCGTCGCGGGTTGCTCGGCCCACAGCGGACTGCCGCCCACCATCCGTCGCGCCACGCGGGCCAGTTCGCGGCCGCTGGCCAGGTTCGAGGAGACGCCGCAGGTGAGGGTGTAGGCCTCGACCCCGTTCTCCTCGACCGTGCCTTCCTCGATCAGCAGCCGCCAGCGGCCGTCCCTGGAGATCATCTCGACCTCTGAAGCCCACTCTTCCAGCGGCCTCCGATCGCCGGCGGGACGGCGGAATTCCATATCGCGAGCCGCGCGCATGGCGCTCTCGAAGGTCTTGGCGCGGCTGGCGTAGGGCAGGCAGACCCGCGCCACGACGAAGCCCGGGAACAGATCCAGCGCGCTCGCGGGAACGGGCGCGGACGTGACGGCGAGAACCGCCGCCAGAACCGGAAGCACGACTGACTTCAACACCAAACCCCATTCCCCGGGCGGCCGCTTCGCGGCTCTTCCGACGCCTCGAACCCTAGGGCCGAACCCCGGTTCGTTAAAGTTACGAGCCTGTAACGTAGGGTAAGCTCCGGTTCCGTCGCTCAGCCAATGCGATAGTGGGCGGCCAGCGCCTGCAGGCCCTGTTTCAGCAGCGCCTTGCCGGCCCGTCGGCGCAGGCCCAGCGCCTGTTCGGCGGCTTGGAGGCTGCTGATCCGGATGCAGATATGCTCCACCATCGACCGCGCCGATCCGCAGGCGGCCAGCGCCGCCTCGACCCGTCGAGCCGCGGCGATCGCCGGGTCGCCAGGCTCGGCTCTTGCCGCCGAGCCGCCGCCGGAGCGGGGCAGGGCGTCCCAGCGCATGGTCAGGGACGGCCCGGCCAGCGCGATTTCGGCGTCCATCTCCAGCCGCTCGGCGGCGGCCCGCTCGGCGCGCCCGATCCATGGCCGTCCGGCGGCGTCGCGCCGCGCCGCCAACCAGGCGATGGCGGACACGGTCAGGTTGGCGGCGTGGCTGCGCATGCGGCCGTGCGCGTCCATCACCTCGCGCCGGCCCTCGACCATCCCTGGCCGTCCCGGTTGCGGGCGCTCCATCGGGGACGCGCCAGCTGGTCGGCGGGTCCAGCCGCCCCCCGGCCGCGCCCTCAGCCCGGGCTCGGCGATCAGCGCCTGAAAGTCGGCTTCCCCGATGGCCAGTTGCACCCGGGCCCGCCGGTCCGCGCCCAGCCGCACCACATAGGCCCCGCCGGGCGCCGCCTCGATCCACGCCGCGGGCCGCGACAGCAGCCGTCGGGCCCGCGCGCAGTCGCCGCTCATGCCGGCAGCTCGCATGCGGGCGCCTCCATCACGGCCTTGGCGCAACGCTCCAGCCGGTCCAGCAGGTCGTCCATGGCCGGCCGGTCGCGCCCGTCTTCGGCCCAGCGGCACGCTGCCGCCGCCGTAGAGCGGTTCAGCCCGAAGGCATGGCCGACGCGGTCCATCGGCCAGCCGAACGTCACATAGGCCAGATACATGGCAAGCCACCGGGCCCGGCAGGCCCGACCGTCCAGCCGCGCCCTGATCTCCATCTGTTCCTTCGGCACCCCCGTCGAGGCGGCGACCAGCTCCAGCGCCAGCCCGGCCCTCACCTTGTCCTCGCGCCGAACCGGCACCTGATAAGTCTTCATCACCTCGCACTCCTTCCTCATCGGCCGCGCACGCATCGCTCGGCCGGAAATAGGAATATATGTCTATGACCCGTCGAAATCGGTCGTGTCGCGCGGAGCGCCGCGGCAAATCGTTAAAAAATGTCGGCCGGTTGACTCGGGACTCTCGACGCCGATTCGCAAATCAGCCTACGATTCGTTTTGGGACAGGCGTTAACCCTTCTTAAGTTTTTCGTCGGTTAACGTTCGAACAAGGTTACCCCGAAACGGGGCAGTTACATTATAGCTAAGCTCTGCCTTGGAGGGGCATCAATGCGCGTCCTGCTTATCGAAGATGATCATGCGACGGCGCAGAGCATCGAACTGATGCTGAAGTCGGAAGGCTTCAACGTCTACACGACCGACCTCGGCGAGGAAGGCATCGATCTCGGCAAGATCTATGACTACGACCTGATCCTGCTCGACCTGAACCTGCCCGACATGAACGGCCTTGAGGTTCTGCGCCAGCTGCGCGTCGGCAAAGTCAATACTCCGGTGATGATCCTGTCCGGCACCTCGGAGATCGAGACCAAGGTCAAGACGTTCGGCGGCGGCGCGGACGACTATATGACCAAGCCCTTCCACAAGGATGAGCTGATCGCGCGCACCCACGCCGTGGTCCGCCGCTCCAAGGGTCATGCCCAGGCGATCATCCACACCGGCGAGATCGCCGTGAACCTGGACGGCAAGACGGTCGAGGTGAACGGTCACCGCGTCCACCTGACGGGCAAGGAATACCAGATGCTGGAGCTGCTCTCGCTCCGCAAGGGCACCACCCTGACCAAGGAAATGTTCCTCAACCACCTGTACGGCGGCATGGACGAGCCTGAACTGAAGATCATCGACGTCTTCATCTGCAAGCTGCGCAAGAAGCTGGCGACGGCTGCGGGCGGCAAACACTACATCGAAACCGTCTGGGGCCGCGGCTACGTGCTGCGCGACCCGTCGGAAAGCTCGGCCCCGGTCACCGCAGCCGCCTGATCCGGCAACAACCTGATACAGACGCGCCCGTCGGATCGCTCCGGCGGGCGCTTGCTGTCAGACGGCCACGATCAGATCGTAATGCGCCGCCAGCGCCCCGCTCTCGGCGCCTGCGCCCGGCGTGAAGGGCCGGATGAGGCCCTCCCGTTCGATCGGCGTGACCTGCTGCAACAGGATATCGGCGTCATTCTGCGGCGCCCCCGCGACATAGAGCTGGGTGGTCAGGCGTCGGACGCCGCGCGTCGAGACAGCGGCGTGAATGTGCGGCGCGCGCCAGATCTGCTCGCCGCCGATCATCGCCGTGTAGGCCACCGGCTTGATCGTGCGGAAGCGGAAGGCTCCCCGGGCATCGGTAAGGGTCTTGCCATAGCCCTGGAAGCCGGCGTCCCGCGGCCGGTCCGCATTGGGATCGTCCCTGTGGAGGTACCGCCCGGTGTGGTCGCACTGCCATATCTCGACCAGGGCGCCGGAGCGTGGTTGGCCGAACTGATCCCATACCGCGCCGGTCACATGGGTTACCTCGCCCATGGCCTGCGCATCCACGCCGGTGACGCGCACCAGGTCGGCATCCTGGTCGGAGGGCATGTCGTCGTAGGGATAGAACGGGCCTTCCATCTGGAAGGCCGTAGCGGGCGCGGGGCGCGACGGCTCCTGCGCCCGGAGGATGGCGGGGGCCGCGAACCCCACCAGTCCCACGCCCAGGCCGCCGATCAGCCCGCGCCTGTGCAGTTGCTTCATGGCCTGTCCTCCCCGACAAACAATGTTCTGTCAGCTTGGGCTCTTCGAAGGCGAGAGTCGAGCGGGCGAGGTCACGAAAACGCCCGCCGGATCGCTCCGGCGGGCGTTTTGCATTTCACCAGGCGAAGGCCTCAGCCCTTGGCCGCGTAACCTTGGCCGCCGTTGGAGGGGCGACGGCGGCGCGGGCGGCGTTTCAGTTCGCCGACCGGCTTGGGCTCGCGACCGGCGTCGGCTCCGCGAGGGTCGTTGTTGACGTGACGCGGCCGCTCGCGGGCCATCGGATCGAACGCGCGTTCCGGCGTCGGACGGGCGTCGCGGGCCCCGCCCTTGCGGACCCGATGCGGCTGTCCGCCGCCTTCCAGCTTGACGCCGTCGCGGCGCGGGTTGCGACGGCCGCGGCCTTCGCTCCGGTCCCCGCCCTCGCGCTCCGGCAGGGTCGCCTTCTTGCCGACGCCCGACGCCATGATCGAGGCGTCCAGGGAGGCCAGCTGGCGGTCGTTGCGGCGATCGATGGCCGGGATCTTCTGGCGCGTGACCTTCTCGATGTCGCGCAGCAGCTTCATCTCGTCGCCGGCCACGAAGCTGATCGCCGTACCGTCGGCGCCCGCGCGGGCCGTCCGGCCGATGCGGTGCACATAGGCTTCCGGCACGAAGGGCAGTTCGAAGTTCACGACGTGCGAGACGCCGTCGACATCGATGCCGCGCGCGGCGATGTCGGTCGCCACCAGCACCCGCAGCTTGCCCTTCTTGAAGGCCTCGAGCGTGCGCTCGCGCTGCGGTTGGCTCTTGTTGCCGTGGATGGCGCCCGCCTCGACGCCGCCGGCTTCCAGATAGGCGGCCACCTTGTCGGCGCCGTGCTTGGTCTTGGTGAAGACCAGGCAGCGGGTGAAGGTCGGATCCGAGAACATCTCGGTGAGCAGGGCGCGCTTGCGGCCCTGTTCGATGTGGATCACCGACTGGTTAATGCGCTGGACCGTGGTGGCCTGCGGCGTCACCTGGACCTTGACCGGATCCTTGAGCAGCTCGCCGGCCAGCTTGCCGATCTCGGTCGGCATGGTGGCCGAGAAGAACAGATTCTGGCGTTTGGCCGGGATGCGGCTGACGATCTGGCGGATCGGCTTGATGAAGCCGAGGTCCAACATCTGGTCGGCTTCGTCGAGGACGAAGATCTCGGTGCGGCTCAGGTCCAGCGTCTTCTGCTGCAGGTGGTCGAGCAGGCGGCCGGGCGCGGCCACGAGGACGTCGAGGCCCTGCTGCAGGGCGCGTTCCTGCGGACCGTATTTCACGCCGCCGAAGATCACGGCGACGCGGAAGCCGAGGTGTTTGCCGTAGGTCTTGAAGCTCTCGCCGATCTGGCTGGCCAGTTCGCGTGTCGGCGACAGGATCAGCACGCGCGTGGTGCGGGGCACCGGCGGCGTGCGGTTGGCGGCCAGGCGGTGCAGGATCGGCAGGGCGAAGGCCGCGGTCTTGCCGGTGCCGGTCTGGGCGATGCCCAGCAGGTCCTTGCCGGCCATGACGTCAGGAATGGCCTGGACCTGGATCGGCGTGGGGGTGGTGTAGCCCTCGGACGCCAGCGCCTGCAGCAGGGCCGGGTTGAGGTTCATCGAGTCAAAGGTCTTGTTGCTCACGGAGCATTCTTTCGCATGCGGCGGCGCGCATCGACCGGGCTGACAAGCCATGGGCCGCGCACCGCCAGTCCCGATTGAGCCTCGGGGTGAGGCCGTCGGGGTGGATCGGGCGCCGCCCCGCGTGTCCGGGCAGCGAATGAATCTGGAGGAGCCGGCTCCTGCTACAGTCAGGTCTTCGGTTCTGAAGACCCACACGCGCTGGAGGCGCCGGTCATCGCAATTGTGCGACGCAACGAAAGTGGGGGTTCAATGCGGCCAAGTCAAGGCGCGGCGGGATTTCAGACCTGTTTGGCCCGCTGCCGGAAGCGGTGGAGCAGGGGCTCGGTGTAGCCGTTCGGCTGGCTGACGCCTTCGAAGACGAGGGCGCGTGCGGCCTGAAAGGCGAGGCTGGCCGCGGGATCGGGCGCCATCGGGCGGTAGAGGGGATCGGCGGCGTTCTGGGCGTCGACCCTGGCGGCCATGCGCAGGAGGGCGGCGTCGACCTGTTCCGGGGTGCAGACGCCGTGCAGCAGCCAGTTGGCCATGTGCTGGGAGGAGATGCGCAGGGTGGCGCGGTCCTCCATCAGGCCGATGTCGTGGAGGTCCGGCACCTTGGAACAGCCGACGCCCTGGTCGATCCAGCGGACGACGTAGCCGAGCAGGCCCTGGGCGTTGTTGTCGAGCTCCTCGGCGATTTCGGCTTGTGACCAGTTCCGGCCGGCGGCGAGGGGCGGGGTCAGCAGGGCGTCGAGGCCGGCGACCGGGAGGGCTGCGATCTGGTCCCTGAGGGCGAAGACGTCCGTCTGGTGGTAGTGGAGGGCGTGGAGGACGGCGGCGGTGGGCGAGGGCACCCAGGCCGTGTTGGCGCCGGTCTTCGGATGGGCGGCCTTCTGGTCGAGCATGTCGGCCATTCGGTCAGGCGCGGCCCACATGCCCTTGCCGATCTGGGCCTTGCCGCAGAGGCCGCATCGCAGGCCGATGGCGACGTTGCGGGCCTCGTAGGCGGCGATCCAGTCGGACGACTTGATGTCGCCCTTGCGAACCACGGGGCCGGCCTGCATCGCCGTGTGGATCTCGTCGCCGGTGCGGTCGAGGAAGCCGGTGTTGATGAAGACGATGCGGTCCTTCACGGCGTGGATGCAGGCCGCGAGGTTGGCCGAGGTGCGGCGCTCCTCGTCCATGACGCCGACCTTGATCGTGTGGCGGGCGAGGCCGAGCAGGTCCTCGACGGCGTCGAACAGGGCGTCGGTGAAGGCGCACTCCCCGGGGCCGTGCATCTTGGGTTTGACGATGTAGACCGAGCCGGCGCGGCTGTTGCGGAAGCGGCCGAAGCCCTTGAGGTCGTGCAGGGCGATCAGGCTGGTGACGATGGCGTCGAGGATGCCTTCGGGGGCCTCGGAAGCGTCGGGCAGACGAAGCGCCGGGGTGGTCATCAGGTGGCCGACGTTGCGCACGAACAGCAGCGACCGGCCCGGGAGGGTGACGGTCGAGCCGTCGGGGGCCGTGAAGACGCGGTCCGGGGCGAGGGTGCGGGTCAGGCGTTCGCCCCCCTTGGAGAAGGTCTCGGCGAGGTCGCCCTTCATCAGGCCGAGCCAGTTGCGGTAGGCGGCGGTCTTGTCGGCGGCGTCGACGGCGGCGACGGAGTCTTCCAGGTCGACGATGGTCGAGAGGGCGGCTTCGAGGATCACGTCGGAGATGCCGGCGGGGTCGGCGCGGCCGATGGGGTGGTCGGGGGCGAAGACGACCTCGATGTGCAGGCCGTGGCGGCGGAACAGCCTGCCGTGTTCGCTGCGGCCGACGTACTGGGCCGGATCGCGAATGGCGATGCCGCGGTGAGGGTCGGTCAGACCGGCCCAGGATCCGTTTGCCAAGGGCACGGCCTCGTCGAGGAAGGCTTTTGCACGGGCGACGACGCGGGCGCCGCGTTCGGGGTCGTAGCCGCTGCCGGCGGGCAGGTCGCCGAGCGCGTCCGTGCCGTAGAGGGCGTCGTAGAGGCTGCCCCAGCGGGCGTTGGCGGCATTGAGGACGAAGCGGGCGTTGAGGCTGGGGACGACCAGCTGGGGACCGGCGAGGGCCGCGACCTCGGCGTCGACGTTACGCGTGCCGATGGCGAAGGGGGCAGGCTCGTCCGCGAGGTAGCCGATGTCGCGCAGGAAGGCCGTGGCGGCGGTGGTGTCATAGGGCTGGTCGCGGCGGTCGGCGTGCCAGGCGTCGATGCGGGCCTGAAGGTCGTCGCGGACGGCTAGCAGGCGGCGGTTCTCCGGAGCGAATCTGGCGAAGACGGCGGCCGCGCCGGGCCAGAAGGCGTCGGGGTCGAGATCGAGGCCGGGCAGGACCTCACCCTCGATGAAGGCGGCGAGTTCCTCGGCGACCTGCAGTCCGGCGCGGGGCGTCATCGGCATTGGGCGGCTCCTCGGGGAAGAGCTGAAACATTCCGTGATGGCCTTGGGGAAGTCGAGCGGCTTTTTTTGCAGTGCGGGAGGGGATGGGGTTTGGCCCGGGGTGAACCGGAAAATTTGGTGTGGCAAAGTCGGCAGAGTCGGCGCCGGGTCCGCAGAAATTCGCAGTGGCAGAGTCGGCAGAGTCTACATCGGCGCGCCTCGGACGGTGCGGCGGGAATTCGGTTGTCAAAGACCGGCGAGAACACGAGCGGCATCATGCGCCCGGCGTTCTCCCAGGCGGGAAGACAGGGTCGAGAAAAGCCGATGTGTCTGGAAGGGCGGAAGGTTTTCCGCGCTATCGGACCATAGTTCCGCGGATTGCCAGCAGAGCGTCCCTCTCCCGGCGGGAGAGGGCTCCGGGAGCGAACGATCGGCAAGGCGAAAGGGCGAGGGGCTACGCCCGGCATTCGGCGTGAGCCGTGTCATGCACTGGAGCGGCGGCGTGCGCCGACCGCAACCAGTCGACCCTCATCCGACGGGGCTCCGCCCCGCCACCTTCTCCCATCGGGAGAAGGACCCTGTACCCCTACTGCTCGCTGCCGGAGCGCCAGAGGTTGTTGGTGAGGGGTTCTAGGAGGTAGCTGAGGGCGGTGCGCTTGCGGAGCAGGATGATGACCTCGACCGGAGCGCCGGGGCGCAGGGTGTTGGCGGCGCGGCCCAGCTTGGCCATCTCGGCGGCCGGCACCACGATCTCGGCGCGGAAATAGCTGGCGCCGGTTTCCTCCACGGTGAAGCTGTCGGCCGAGATGCGGGTGACGCGGCCGTGGATGGTCGGCGGGTTGCGCTCGCGCAGGCCGGGGAAGCGGACCTCGGTGGTCTGGCCGCTGCGGAGGTTGTCGACGTCGTTGGGGCTGATCTGGGCGACGATGATCTGCGAGGCGTCGGCGGGGACGATCTCCATCAACGTCTGGCCCGGCTGGATCACGCCGCCCTGGGTGAAGATGGTCAGGCCCACGACCTGGCCGGTCGCCGGAGCCCGCACCTCGCTGCGCGCGATCTGCGAGCGGAGTTCGGTCATCCGGGGGCGCAATTCATTGAGCTGCACATCGATCTGACGCAGCTGGTCGGCCACGTCCTCGTTCATCTCCGACGAGACGCCGGACATCTGCAGGCGCGTCTCGCCTACGGCCTCGCGCGACCGGGCGATCTGCGCCCGAAGGGAGCCGAGCTCGCCGTCCAGCTGGGCCGCCGTCCGCTCCAGCGCGCGCACCCGGGTCATCGGCGCATAGCCCTTCTCGGCCAGGCTGCGCATGCCGGTCAGCTCCTCCTGGATCAGGCGCTGCTGCTCGAGGTTGCTCGAGATCTGGCGCTCGTAGCCGAGAATCTGCTCGTTGAGCTGGGCGATGCGCTGGCGAAGCACGCCGGTCTCGGTCGAGCGGCCGGTGCGCCGGGCCCCGAACTGGAGCCTTTGGATGCGCAGTGACTCCAACGCCAGGGCCGAGTCCTCGGGCGACAAGTTGGCGAACTCTGGCGGGGTCGGGACGGCGCCCAGGCCGTCGCGCTCGGCGATCAGCCGGGCGCGCTGGGCCAGCAGGGCGAAGACCTGGCTGGCGACGCCGCGCTCGGTCGCCCTCAGTTCGCCGCTGGACAGGGTCAGCAGGATCTGGCCGCGCTGCACCGTGTCGCCTTCCTTGACGTGCGGGGCGCTGACCACCCCGCCCTCGCGGTGCTGCACCGCCTGGCGGTTGCCCGAGACGGCGATCTGGCCCTGGCCGTAGGCGCCCGCGTCGAGCGGCGCGAAGGCGGCCCAGCCGAGGAAGAGGCCGAAGAACAGCAAGATGATCACGCCGCCGACGACGAGCTCGCGGCGGGGCGTATCGGATACATCCGTCGGCGTGGCCGGAGGCGGGGGAGGCGGCGGCGGGGCGGTCGGGGCGCCCGGAGCGGCGGCGTCGGTCATTGAGCGCGCCGCTGCGTCTGGGTCGGATCGGACAGCCGGGTCACATTGGCGGCCGGCTGGGCGGGGGCGCCCGCCGCGGGAGCCGGGGCGGCGCCCTTGGGCGTGGCCGCGCGCATCCGTTCGAGCACCTCTTCGCGCGGTCCCTCCATCTGGACGACGCCCTCGCGCATCATCAGCAGCCGGTCGACGCGGGCCAGCACGCCGGCGCGGTGGGCGATGATGACCACGGCGGCGCCGCGGGCGGCGGCGCCGAGGATGGCCTGCATCAGGGCGGCCTCGCCCTCCTGGTCGAGGTTGGAGTTGGGCTCGTCGAGCACCAGCAGCACCGGATCGCCATACAGGGCCCGCGCAAGGGCCACGCGCTGCGCCTGGCCGGCGGACAGGCCTTGCCCGAACGGGCCGAGCACGGTGTCGTAGCCGTTGGGCAGGCGCAGGATCAGTTCATGGGCGCCGGCCGCCATGGCCGCCCTGACCGCGTCGCGGTCGGCGACCTCCTGATCGACGCCGGTCGAGGTGGCGAAGCGCGAGATGTTGTCCTTGATCGAGCCGGCGAACAGGCTGGGGACCTGCGGCAGATAGCCGATCCAGCGGGCCAGTTCGTCGCCCTCGCGAGCCTCGTACTCCGCCCCGTCCAGCCGCACGGTGCCGGCCTGCGGCTTCAGGGCGCCGGCGATGACCCGGGCGAGGGTGGTCTTGCCGGAGCCGCTGGCCCCGACGACGCCGAGCGTCTGGCCCGGCTTGAGCGTGAAGCTGACCGAGCGCAGCTGCGGCGACTCCGTATCGGGGAATTTCACCGACACCGCCTCGACCTGGAGCTTGCCCTTCGGGTCGGGCAGGGCGGTGCGCTCCTTCTCCACCGCCGCCGTGCTGGCGAACAGTTCGGTCATGGTCTTCCAGCTCGCCGCCGCCTGGACCAGCGTCGGCCAGACGCCGACCAGGGTCTCGATGGGGGCGACGGCGCGGCTGAGCAGCACCGACGAGGCGATGATGGCGCCGGGCGAGATCTCTCCCTTGACCGCCAGAAAGCCGGCGAGGCCGAGCGAGGCGGACTGCATCGCCAGCCGCAGGAATTTGATCGCGCCGGAGTATTTGCCGCCGGTCAGCTGGGCGTCGGCCTGGGCGGCGGTGGCGTGGCGGCGCTGCTCGATCTGGCGGGCGATGGAGGACTGGCGCATGCCCAGGGCACGGACGACCTCGGTCTGGCCGGCGATGGCCTCCTGGGCGGAATAGGCGTTGTTCTGCGACTGGATGGCCTTGCTGAGCCGCGGACGGGTGTCGCGCTCGTTGAGCCAGGCGAGGCTGAACAGGATGCCGCCGCCGAGCAGCGTCAGCAGACCGATCGCCGGGTGCAGCAGGAAGCAGCACAGCAGATAGATCGGAGTCCACGGGGCGTCGAACAGGGCCAGCATGCCCTGACCGCCGATGGCGCCACGGACGTTGTCGAACTCACGCAGCGCCTGGGTGTTGGGCGACTTCGCCTGCAGGTCCATGACCCGGGCGAGCACCTTGCCCGACAGCAGGCGGTCCAGCCGAAGCCCGGCGCGCAGCATCAGCCGGCCCCGCAGCCAGTCCAGACCGGCCAGGGCGCCGAGGGCGAAGAGGGCGACGACGGTGATCAGCACCAGGGTGGTCAGGCCGCCGGTCGGCACGACGCGGTCGTAGACCTGCATCATGTAGAGCGTCGGAGTCAGGTAGAGCAGGTTGACGAGCGCCGAGAACACAGCCGCCCACAGGAAGTGGCTCCGGCACGCCTTCAGCGCGTCGGCCAAGGCCTCCGTACCCGGTTTGCTGGGGAGCAGGTTTTTCAACACGGAGGGTCGGCTTCCTGACGTTTGGCCGGACAGTCTAACGGGTTGGCGCGGTTACAGATAGACGATGGATTTCAGACCATAATCGGGCGCGGCCGGGGGCGTTCCGGCGCGCCCTGCAAGGGCTGGTCCGGTTCATCCGCGTCCAGGCCGGGTTGACTGCCTCATACAGTATGCGGCATACACTGTGTGTCACACACTATGTGGCGGCGGGTGTAGCGATGGTCGTCGGTCCTGAACTGTTCGAATCCATGCGTCTGGAGCTCCGGCGGGGCTCTCTGGTGCTGGCCGTGCTCGCCCGTCTGCGGGAGGAGCGCTACGGCTATACCCTGCGTCAGGCTCTGGCCTCGGACGGCCTCGAGATGGAGGAGAGCACCCTCTATCCGCTGCTGCGCCGGCTGGAGAGCCAGGGGCTGCTGACCAGCGAATGGCGCGAGGAGGAGAAGCGGAAGAAGCGCTTCTACCGGCTGTCGCCGCCGGGCGAGGCGATGCTGTCGGCGCTGGCCGACGAGTGGCGGGGCATCTCGGCCTCGCTCGACAAGATTCTCTGAAACCGGGGGTTGGAGAAGACCAATGGACCTGATCGACCGCTATCTGAACGCCGTCGCCGCCCAGCTGCCGCAGGACGAGCGCGACGACATCGTCGCCGAGTTGCGCGACCTGATCCTGAGCCGGTTCGAGGCGAAGGAGGAGCAGCTGGGCCGCGCCCTGACCGAAGACGAGCAGGAGGCGATCCTGCACGAGATCGGCCATCCGCTGGTGGTGGCGGCGCGCTACCGCAAGGGGCCGGACTCGCTGGTCGGGCCGGAGCTGTTTCCCTACTGGCTGTTCGCCGTGAAGGCGGGCCTGCTGCTGATGCTGGCCGTGCAGGCGGTGGTGCTGTTCATCAATCTGATCAGCGGGCCGGCGGACGCGGGGCAGTCGATCGCCCAGGCGTTCCACGGCTTCTTCGGCACGAGCCTGTGGCTGATCGGGGCGGCCACGGTCGTGGCGGCGCTGTTCGAACACTATGGCGTGAGGCCGAAATGGCTGACCAGCTGGCGGGTCAAGGATCTCGGCGCCTTCGGCCTGTCCGACCCGGCGGCCTGGGGAGCCTCGGTCGGGGCCGCGCCGAAGGTGAAGGTGTGGGTCGGGCCCGGCGGGAAGGCGAAGGCCTGGCCCGGCGGAGACCATCTGTTCTCCTTCCTCGCCACGGGCCTGTTCGTGCTGTGGTGGGTCGGGGTGATCCACTTCCCCGCCCTGCTGCATATCGATTTCCGCGGCGCCGACGCGCAGGTGAGCGGGGCGCCGGTCTGGACGACCCTCTACGGCGCCATTCTCATATACGCCGTGGCGCAGATGGCGGTCGACCTCGCCAGCCTCGCCCGGCCCCATGCGGTGCGGATGCGGGCCGCGGCCCAGGTGGTGATCGCCGGCGCGGGCCTGTGGCTGACGTGGACGATCTTCGAGGCCGGCCACTGGTTCACCCTGACGCGGGACGGCGAGACGGCGCGGATCGCCGGCGACTGGGCCATGCTGGACTTCGAGCGGCTGCGGGCGGTCGGCGATGGAAGCCGCGACCTGGCCGGCGTGGCGGGGACCCTCTCGGTGGTGATGACGTGGGTTCTGGCGATCGTGGCCATCAGCCTGGTGTTCAAGGTCGTCGCCAACTTGTGGCGGCTGGTGCAGCCGGAGGCGCGGCGGGACATGCGACCGGCGGCCTGACGGAACCGTCATCCGCGCGCCCTTCTTCCGCCGGAAGTTGTCGGGCAAGCTGACGGGATGAGTGAAAGCGGAGCCCGGTTGCGGGACGTCTACATCACCGGCGTCGGGGCGCATCTGCCGGGCGAGGCGGTCGGGAACGACCGGATGGAGGACCACATCGGCCGCGTGCAGGGTCGGGACTCGGTGGTCGGCCGCCGGGCCTTGCGCTGGAACGGCATCCGGACCCGCCACTATGCGATGGCGCCGGACGGGACGGTGCTCGACACCAACGCCGGCATGACGGCGAAGGCCGTGGCGGCGGCGCTGGACGACGCGGGCCTCGCCCCGGGCGACCTGCAGCATCTGGCCACCGCGACGACGCAGGGCGACTATCTCGTGCCGGGCCACGCGGCGGCGGTGCAGGCGGAGCTGGGCGGCGGCCCGATGGAGATCGCCAGCTACCAGTCCGTGTGCGCCTCGGCCCTGATGGCGGCCAAGGGGGCGTGGCTGCAGGTGCGGGCGGGGGAGGCCGAGGTGGCCGTGGCCGCGGGCGGGGAGTTCTCGTCGCGCTGGTTCCGGCCGGGCTTCTACGAGGGCACGGCGCTGGTCGACGGAAAGGGGAGGCTGGCGACGGAGGCGGACTTTCTGCGCTTCACCCTGTCGGATGGGGCGGGGGCGGTGGTGATGGAGGCGCGGCCGCGGGCGGAGGGGCTGTCGCTGAAGGTGGAGTGGATCGACCTGACCTCGCTGGCGGGGCGGTTCGACCCCTGCATGTGGGCCGGCTCGACGCGGGCGGACCGGGCCGACATGGCCAGCGCCTGGAGCCATTCCGGACCGACGGCGGCGCATGCGGCGGGGGCGGTGGCCCTGCTGCAGGATTTCGAACTGCTGAAGATCGTCATCCGGGCGTGGATCGGGGTCTGGCTGGAGAAGGTCGATCAGGGGCGGATCGTCCCGGGCCGGGTCGACCACCTGCTGTGCCACTATTCGGCGCGGTCGCTGCGCGAGGAGATCGTCGGGCTGCTCGAGAACACCGCGGCCATGATCCCGGAGGAAAAGTGGTTCACCACCCTGCCGGAGACGGGCAACATCGGCTCGGCCTCGATCTGGGTCATGCTGGAGGCCTTCATGAAGAGCGGACGGCCGAAGAGGGGCGACCGGGTACTGCTGATCGTTCCGGAGAGCGGGCGGGCGATGATCGGCTTCATGATGCTGGAGGTGGCGTGATGGCCGAGGACGCCGTGGCCGACACGCTGCGCAAGCTGGCGGTGGTGTTCGCGGACTTCGAGCAGCGGCTGGAGGCGACGCCGCTGATCCGCAAGCTGACGCGGGGGCGGTTCGAGCTGGCCGACTACCACGCCTTCCTGATCAACCTGCGCCAGCAGGTGAAGGACGGGGCGTTATGGATGAGCCGGGCGGCGTCGAACATCGGCGAGGATCATCTGGAACTGCGCTCGACGCTGATGAAGCACGCAGTGACGGAGCATCGCGACTTTCGCCTGCTGGAAAGGGATTTCACGGAGTCCGGGGGCGACCTTCAGGACATACTGTCGGCCAGGAAGAATGTGGGGTCGGAGGCGCTGTCGGCGTGGATGTTCCACGAGGCGTCCAAGCCCGATCCCTTCGGCCTGCTGGGCGCCATGTGGATCATCGAGGGACTGGGCTCGATCAAGGCCAGGCCGTGGGGGCTGAAGGTGAAGGAGCGGCTCGGCCTGCCCGACGACGCCCTGCGCTTCCTGCTCTACCATGGCGACAACGACGTCGAGCACATGGAGGAGTTCCGCGAGATGCTGGCCATGGTCCTGCCCGACGAGGCCGTGGCCGACCGGATCGTGACGACGGCGAAGGTGACGGCGCGGCTGTATGCGCTGCAGATCGAGGAGATCGCGGCGTGAGCATGTCAGGGGCGGGGGCCTACGATCCGTTCGCGACCATGGCGCACGATCCGCACGATCCGGACCCGTGGCTGGCGCTGTATCTGGACCAGAGCCTGCCGATCGATCCGGAGGCCAAGCGCTGCCTGCTGGTGGGGGCCCGGTCGTGGTCGCGGCGCTGGCTGTTCCCTGTCAGCCGGCCGCTGGTGATCCTGTTCTTCTGCGTGGTGAAGGTGCTGCGGGCGATCTCGCCGCGGTTTCCGAACCTGAACGGCCTGCTGCACAAGACCATCCACTGGGGGCTGCGGACCTTCGGCAGTCCCGAGACGAACACCCTGATCCTGCGCCATTTCCACGTCGGCACGGAGCTGCTGGCCTTCATGCGGGTGAACGCGGGCGCTGCGGACCTGTCGAGCCATCCGCTGCGGCCGACGCGGCTGAAGGACATCGAGGACAACCTGTTCCTCCAGCACGACCTGAACGTCTTCAACTTCATCATCGAGCTGAACCAGCGTCTGCGGGCCGAGGGACGGGAGATCACGCCGGCGAAGACGCTGGATTTCTCGATGATCTCCGACGAATTCCCGGCCTTCGAGAGGTTTCCGACCGGGCCGCTGAACCGGATCGACGTGCAGACGGCCGTGGAGTTCTACACGCCGCTCTACGCCCTGATGCTGCCGAGGAACGACTTCGTGCGCGCCGCCCATTCGCTGCAGCTGGACGAGACAGTGGCCATCTACATCGCCCGTATCCTCGGCACCGACTACCATCTGAATTTCATCAAGAACGGCCACCCGATGGTGGCGCTGTCGACCTTGCAGGCGGGCTACCGGCTGATGATGCACGGGCTGGACTGCGAGGCGCTTCACGGCTGGCTGCGGACCATGAAGGCGCGGCAGGCGGCGGGGCTGCCGGTGGATCCCCGCGCCGGCTAACACGGCCATGTCCGAAAACCGCGAGACTCAGAGCGCCGATGCGCCCATCTTGCGGCCATGGAAAACGCCCGCGAACTCGACCAGGAGGCCTGCTACCGCGCGGTGCTGACGCGGGACGCGCGCTTCGACGGCCGCTTCTTCGGCTGCGTGAAGACGACGGGCATCTACTGCCGGCCCGTCTGCCCGGCGCGGACGCCGAAGCGGGAGAACATGTTCTTCGTCGTTTCGGCCGCGGCGGCCGAGGAGGCGGGCTTCCGCGCCTGCCTGCGCTGCCGGCCGGAGACAGCGCCCGACATGGGCGCGTGGCGCGGCACCTCCAACACCGTCAGCCGGGCGCTGGCCCTGATCGAGGCGGGGGCGCTGGATGAGGGCGACGTGGACGCGCTCGCCGGGCGTCTCGGGGTCGGCGAACGCCACCTGCGCCGGCTGTTCCGCCAGCATCTCGGCGCCGCGCCCGTCAGCGTGGCCCAGACCCGCCGGGTGCTGCTGGCCAAGGCGCTGATCCACCAGACCGACCTGTCGATGGCGCAGGTGGCGCTGGCCTCCGGCTTCGGCAGCGTGCGCCGTTTCAACGAGACCTTTCAGGCTCTCTACGAGCGCCCGCCCTCGGCCCTGCGCCGACGGGGCGAGAAGGTTCACGAGGGCGGCGTCCGCCTGAGCCTGCCCTACCGCCCGCCCTATGACTGGCAGGCGATGTTCGCGGCGCTGGGCGCGCGGGGCGACGCCGTCGAAGGCCGCAAGTGGTCGCGGGTCCTGACGAAGGCCGTCGACGGGGCGGAGGGCTCCGTCACCCTCGAGCCGGCGGAGGCGGGCCGTGTCTCGGTCTGTGTCGAGGCCGACGACCTGAAGGCCCTGCCCGGGGTGTTGGCGCGGGTGCGGCGGGTGTTCGACCTGTCGGCCGACCCCGACGCCATCGGCCGCGACCTGTCGGCGGATCCGGCGCTGAAGCCGCTGATCGCGGAACGGCCGGGCCTGAGACTGCCCGGCGCCTGGCTCGACGAGGGCGCGGAGCCTCCGAACGACCGCCTTGTTGACCCAACCCTCGCCGCGCGCGCCGAGACCTGGCGGCCGTGGCGAGCCTACGGCGCCTTGCACCTGGCCATGGCCGGGATCGCGGGCGCGGACCTGATGGAGACGACCGATGCCAAACACGCCGCCTGAAACCCTGACTCTCGACCGCGTGGCGACTCCGGTCGGAGAGGTCCTGCTGGTGACCGACGCGGGGGGCGCCGTGCGGGCGCTCGATTTTTCCGACTACGAGGCGCGGATGCTGCGGCTGCTGCGCCGTCATTGCGGTGCCGATCCGGTCCTTGTCGAGGGCCGTGGCCCGGACGGGATTCGGCGAGCGGTGGAGGCCTATTTTTCGGGGGACGTCCGCGCGCTGGACGGGGTGGTTGTGAAGACAGGCGGCACGGCGTTTCAGCGGGCAGTCTGGGACGCTCTGCGCGCCATTCCGGCGGGCGAGACCCGCAGCTACGGGCAGCTCGCTGCCGCGATCGGATCGCCGAGGGCGGTCCGCGCCGCCGGGCTCGCCAACGGGCAGAACCCGGTCGCGGTGATCGTCCCGTGCCACCGGGTGATCGGCGCGAACGGGACGCTCACGGGCTATGCTGGGGGCCTGGAACGAAAGCGCTGGCTGCTGTCGCATGAAGGGGCAGTCGTGGCGTGAGGCTTGACGCCGGCGCGCCCCGCGGCCTCACTGCGGTCGGGACGGCGGGAGCAGGATCTTGCATCGAACGGTGACGGCGCTGGCGGCCACGCTCTGCCTCGGCCCGCTCCCGGCCTTCGCGCAGGACGCCGATGACTGGGAGTTCGCCGAGGACGCTGGCCGGAAGCTGAGCGTGGCGGCGGCGCGCTACGAAGGCGGTCAGGCCGTGCTGGTCCAATGCCGGGATGGCGAACTGAGCGCCATGATCGTTGGTCTGCCCGCGACGGACTATCCCCTGCGGCGCGTCGAGGCCGTGCGGGCCGACGGTCGGCGCGACCAGCAGTCCTGGTTCCCGGAGGCCGCCGCTCCGGGTTCTCCGGCCGTGTTCCGAACCCTGACGCCGGGTCGCGACGTGCGCTTTTTCAAGGGCGGGGGCCTGATGACAATGCGCTCGACCGACGGTGATCCGGCCACGATGGAGGCGACCTTCGACCTGCCGGTCCAATCGGCCAACCTGGACCGTGTGCTGACGGCCTGCGGGCGCCCGCTGGAGGATGAGAGAGATCAACTGACGAGGAAGCCTGTCACCATCCAATGGGAGCCGGTCGTCAGCGGGCGCCGGGACAGCGGACGCGGCCGGACGACGGGAGCAGCCGACATCAGCTGCGTGATCCGCAACCAGCGCTATACGGATTGCCGCGTCGAATATGCCCGGCCGGCGCGCGATGGCGCGAGGCTGGCGCGTGAAATGGAAGGCGACCGTCTTCGGGACCCGGACCCGGCGGCCGAAGGCACGGTGACCTACGTCGGCGTCGTCACGTCCGAAGAGGTGATCCCCTTCTGAGCCCTTGCATTCCCCGGCCAGCGCACTAGATTATCCCTGCTTATGCTGAAAGTGAGCATAAGTCGGCGGCGGCGTTCTGAGGCCTCCGCCGTTCTTCGGACCCATGATTTGCTCAAATCGAGCAAAAGGGATGCAAAATGGCCGACGGGGCGTTCGGACTCAGCAGGGAACTGGAACTGGCCACGGCGCCTGTGTGGGCCAAGGTCCGCGAGCAGGTGACGCCGCTGGAGTGGCCGGCGCAGGCCGCCCTGATCCACGAGATCAACCAGCTCAAGCGCGAGCGCGACGCGGTGATCCTCGCGCACAACTACATGACGCCTGAAATCTTCCACGGCGTCGGCGACTACGTCGGCGACAGCCTCGGCCTTGCGAAAGAGGCGGCCAGGTCCGGGTCCAGGGTGATCGTCCAGGCCGGCGTGCATTTCATGGCCGAGACCTCGAAGATCCTGTCGCCGGAAAAGACCGTGCTGATCCCCGATCTTCGCGCCGGCTGTTCGCTGGCGGCCTCGATTACGGGCGCGGACGTGCGGCTGATCAAGCAGCGCTATCCGGGCCTGCCGGTGGTGACCTACGTCAACACCACCGCCGACGTGAAGGCCGAGACCGACATCTGCTGCACCAGCGCCAACGCCGTTCAGGTGGTGGAGTGGGCGGCGAAGGAATGGGGCGTCGACCGCGTCATCCTGATCCCTGACGAATATCTGGCCCGCAACGTCGCGGCGCAGACGACCGTCGGCATCATCGCCTGGAAGGGCCGCTGCGAGGTGCACGAGCGCTTCACGGCGCAGGACATCGCCGACATGCGCGCGGCGTATCCGGGGGCGGAAATCCTCGCCCACCCGGAATGCCCGGAAGACGTGCTGGCGGCCTCGGATTTCGCCGGCTCGACGGCGGCGATGATCGACCACGTGACGGCCCGCAAGCCGAAGCAGGTGGTGATGATCACCGAATGCTCGATGGCCTCCAACGTCGCCGGCGACCTGCCGGACGTGCAGTTCATCGGGCCCTGCAACCTGTGCCCGCACATGAAGCGGATCACGCTGGAGAACATCCGCGACTGCCTGGTCAACATGCAGTTCGAGGTGACGGTGCCGGAAGACATGGCCGAGCGGGCCCGACTCGCGGTCCAACGCATGATCGATCTGCCGCCGCCCGCCACGCCGGCGCGGTACGATCTGGTGAAGGCGCGTCATCACGTGGCGGTGGAGTTGATCTGAGTGGCCACGGTAGGGCGTGCGCCGGCGGGTTTCCTGATCCTGATCTGGAAATCGAACCGCCGGTGGGTTGGATTTCGATGGGCGGCGACATCCGCCGCGTTTACGAGCTGATGCTGCGCAGGGGCGTGCCGCGCAACGAGATCGCCGCCGCCTTCGTCAGGGCCGCGCCGGTCGAGGCCCGCGCCCACAAACTGGATTGAGTCGATGCACTACGTTCCGCCTGTCCGCGCCGTCGCCACTGTCGATCGCAAGACGCTGCGGCTTCTCGCCCTCCTGGCCTTGTGGCTCAGGTCGGAGAAGGCCACCTCACGGGCATGACCGATACCGATACGCCCCGCCGGCCGGGTCCCTGGGATCCGCGGCCCGAAGACGTCGCCGCCAAGCCCGTTCCGGCGGAACCCGCTCGCACGGCCGAGGCGCCGCTGGACAAGGGGCAGCACCCGGTCTGGGCGGTGGTCTCGACCGCGCTGCTGGGCGGCTTCATCTGGTACGTGACCGGCAGCTGGGTGATCGCGGTGGCTGCGATCTGGGGCCTGCTGGTGCACGAGTACGGCCACGTGCTGGCGATGAACCGGCTCGGCATGGGACCGGCGCGGATCTACATCATCCCCTTCCTCGGCGGCGTGGCGAAGAGCCAGCGGCTGCCGCAGAGCGAATGGCACGGGGTGCTGGTGTCGCTGGCCGGACCGGCCTTCGGCCTGCTGGCGGCCATTCCCTTCTTCGCCGGCTTCATCGTCACGAACGACGGCCTGTGGCTGCAGGGGGTGTTCGCCATCGCCCTGATCAACCTCGTCAACCTCGCCCCCGCGCCGCCGCTGGACGGCTCCAAGGCGCTGGGCCCCGTGCTGGCCCGCATCCATCCGATGCTCGAGAAGGCCGCCATGGTGCTGATCGGGGTCGTCGTCGTGGTCTGGGGCCTGACGAACGGCAGCTACATCTTCGCCGCCTTCCTTGGGCTGGCGCTGATCGGGCACCTGCGGCGGGGCGTGTGGCGGCCTGACGGCCGCCAGCTGACGTGGGGCGAGTCCGCGCGCAGCGTCGGCCTGTTCCTGTTGACTGCGGCGGCCTGCGCGGGCGTGGCGCTGGCGGCCCTGATGCCCGTGACCGGCTCGCTGGCCGAGGCCCTGTCGCTGGGCGCGCGCTATTTCGAGTTCGGCCGGTGAGCCGGATCGACCATGACGGACCGCTGATCGTCGGCGGCGGGCTGGCGGGGCTGTCGGCCGCGCTGGAGGCGGCGCCGCGCAAGGTCCTGGTGGTGACGCCCGCGCCGCTGCTGCAGGCCTGCTCCTCCGCCTGGGCGCAGGGCGGGGTGGCGGCGGCTCTTTCGAACAGCGACGCGCCGGCGCTGCACGCCGCCGACACCGAGGCGGCCGGGGCGGGTCTCGTCGAGGCCGGGGCGGCGCGGCTGCTGACCGCCGACGGCCGGGAGACGGTGGAATGGCTGGCGTCTCTGGGGGCGCCGTTCGACCGCGACGCCGCCGGCGGCTTCGCCGTCAGCCTCGAGGCCGCCCATTCGCAGGCCCGCGTGGCACGCGTCGGCGGCGACGGCGCGGGGCGGGCCATCCTGTCGGCGCTGGTCGCGGCAGCGCGCGCCGCGCCGCACATCGAGGTGTGGGAAGACGGGCGGCTGCGCGGCCTGATCCAGGACCACGCGGGCCGGGTCCGCGGGGCGCTGATCGAACGCGACGGGCGGCTGGTCGAGGTGCTGGCGCCCGCCGTGGTGCTGGCGACGGGCGGCGCGGGCGGGCTCTTCGCCGAGACGACGACCCCGGCCTCGCTCCTCGGCGAGGGCATGGCGCTGGCGTACCAGGCCGGGGCCGAGATTCTCGATCCGGAATTCGTCCAGTTCCATCCGACCGCCATGGACGTCGGCCTCGACCCGATGCCGCTGGCCACCGAGGCCCTGCGGGGCGAGGGGGCCCGGCTTGTCGACGGCGAGGGGCGGTTCCTGCTCGGCGAGGCCGCCGACGCCGATCTGCAGTCGCGCGACGTCGTGGCCCGGGCGGTGCATGCCGCGCGGGCGGCGGGACGGGGCGCGTTTCTGGATGCGCGGGCCGCCATCGGGCCGGCCTTCCCCGAGGAGTTTCCGGCGGTCTTCGCCGCCTGCATGCGGGCCGGACTGGATCCGCGAGAGTCGCCGATCCCGGTGGCGGCCGCGGCCCACTATC
>NZ_DASPNO010000006.1:0-3766 GCF_035626535.1 Brevundimonas sp. | reverse complement strand
GGCCAGCACCGCGCCCTCGCGGACGATGACGCCCTCGGCGACCTCCGCCCGGGCCCCGATGAAGCAGCCGTCCTCGATGATCGTCGGCGACGCCTGCAGCGGCTCCAGCACGCCGCCGATCCCCGCCCCGCCGGAGATGTGCACGTGCTTGCCGATCTGGGCGCAGGAGCCGACCGTGGCCCAGGTGTCGACCATCGCCCCTTCGTCGACGTAGGCGCCGATGTTCACGAACGACGGCATCAGCACGACGTTGCGGCCGATGAAGGCTCCGCGCCGCACGATCGCCCCGGGCGCCGAGCGGAAACCGGCGTCCTGATAGTGACTGGCGGTCCAGTCGCCGAACTTGTTCGGCACCTTGTCCCACCAGGGCCCCACGCCGGGCGCATGGCTGGCCGCGCCGCGATCGCCTCCGCGGACGAGGGAGTTGTCGTTTAGCCGGAACGACAGCAGCACGGCCTTCTTCAGCCACTGATGCGTGGTCCAGACCCCGTCTGCCCCGCGCGAGGCGACCCGCGCCTCGCCCGAGTCCAGCATCTCCAGCGCCTGTTCGACGGCCTTGCGGATATCGCCATGGGTCGAAACCGAGATACTGGCGCGATCCTCCCACGCGGCCTCGATGACGGCTTCCAGTTGGGCGCGGTCGGTCATCTGGCGTCTCCCGGCAGGATGGCGGTGGCGAGGAAGGGGCCCAGCGCGGCCGCCCTGTGGTCCACGAACGGCGCTTCGGCCTCGAAGGCTTGCGGCCCGACGAGGATGGTGGTCATACCCAGTTCCTTGGCGTGTTCGAGATTGCGGGCGGTGTCCTCGAAGAAGGCGGCGCTCGCGGCGTCCACGCGGAACATCTCCAGCATCCGGGCGAAGGTGTCCGGATGCGGCTTGGGCACCAGCCGGGCGTGCTCGACTGCGAACAGCCCGTCGAACAGATCGCTGATCCCCAGCTGCTCCAGCACCCGCTCGCCGTGGCGGGTCGAGCCGTTGGTGAAGACATAGCGGGGGCCCTTCAGCCGCTCCAGTCCTGTCCGCAGACCCTCGTCGGGCGCGAGATCGTCCAGCGGCACGTCATGCACCTCGGCCAGGAAGACCTCCGGGTCGATGGTGTAGTCCTTCATCAGGCCGCCCAGCGCCGCTCCGTGATCCATCAGGTAACGCTTCTGCAGCGCCCGGGCCTCCTCCAGCGGCAGGCCGGTGGTGCGCACCATGAACTGGCCGATGCGTTCGCTGACCCGCTTCAGGATCTGGCGCTCGGGCGGGTAGAGGGTATCGTCCAGATCGAAGATCCAGCTGCGCACATGACGCAGATCGGCCCCGAGTTCGGTCGGCTGCACGGGTTCGGCGGTCATTCTTCCGCCTTCACCAAGGTGCCGGCGCCGTGCTCCGTGAACAGTTCGACCAGCATGGCGTGCGGACGGCGGCCGTCGAGAATGACCACGGCCTCGACGCCGTCCCGGACCGCCGCCATGGCGGTCTGCAGCTTGGGGATCATGCCGCCGGTGGCGACGCCGTCCTCAATCAGCCGCGAGGCCTCGCCGACCGTCATCTGGCGGATGATCTCGCCGTCGGCGCCCTTGACCCCGGGGACGTCGGTCAGCAGCAGCATGCGCTTGGCGTTCAGCGACCCGGCGAGCGCGCCCGCCACCGTGTCGGCGTTGACGTTGAAGGTCTGGCCGTCCTCGGCCACCCCGATCGGCGCGATCACCGGCACCCAGTCGGCGTCGGACTCCAGCAGCCGCGTAACCAGCTTGGGATCGACCTTTGTCGGTTCGCCGACGAAGCCGAGGTCGACCTCGTGCTCGATCATGCTGTCGGGATCGCGTTTCGTGCGTCGCGTCTTCTCCACCGTCAGCAGGCCGGCGTCCTTGCCGGACAGGCCGATGCCGCGCACGTCCGCCTTGCGGCCGGCCATGGTGATCCAGTGGGCGATCTCCTTGTTCACCGCGCCGGACAGGACCATCTCGGCCACCTGCATGGTGTCCGCGTCGGTGACGCGCAGTCCGTCGACGAAGCTCGACCTGACTCCCGCCTTTTCCAGCATGGCGCTGATCTGCGGTCCGCCGCCGTGGACCACGACCGGGTTCACCCCCATCAGCTTCAGCAGCACGACATCGGCGGCGAACTGCTTCGCCACCGCGCTCTCGCCCATGGCGTGGCCGCCGTATTTGATGACCACGGTCTTGCGGTCGTAGATCTGGATGTACGGCAAGGCCTCGGCCAGCGTCTTCGCCGTGTCCCAGCCCTGCGCGTCTCCGCCGCGATCCCCGGTTTGCCGTTCTGTTTCGTCCATCACCAGCGGGTCCGTAATGCCAAGGTCGGGCCGTGTCATCATGAAACCGGACCCTCGCGCGCCCGTTCCGTCCGGATGAACGAGCACGAAATCGACGACCGGGACCTGGCGCCCTCGGATCCGGTGGATCCGGCGTCGCTGCAGCATCCCGATCCGACCCTCTGCCCCGAATGCCTCGGAGCGGGCGCCCTGCCGTCGGGCGAGACCTGCCCGGTCTGCGAGGGAACCGGCAAGGCGACCAATCGCACCGGCGGGGGCTGAGCCGCTGATCGCAACGACCGTGGCTGGCGGCGGGCCCCCCGGCGGGCGCTTGTCGTTTCACCCGGCCGCGCTACGGTGATCCGTCGATCGCGTCGGTGGGGCCGAAGCCATGTCCGTTTTCTTCCCGGCCCGCCTCGCTCCCATCGGCGATCGCCTCCCAGCGCACGATTCGCCCGCGTGATCGGCGACCGGAGAGTCCTGGCGATCGTCCCGGCCCGAGGCGGGTCGCAGCGGCTGATCGCCAAGAACGCCCGTCCGCTGGCCGGCCGGCCGATGGTGGCCTGGACGCTGGAGGCGGCGCGCGGCTCGGCCCTGATCGATCATCTGGTGGTGTCCACCGACGATCCGGCCGTCGCGGCGACCGCCGCCGAAATGGGCTGGCCGCCGCCGTTCATGCGTCCGGATCATCTGTCCGGCGCGACCGCCTCGGTTTACGACGCCATCGAGCACGCGCTGGAACAGGTCGGCGGCCGCTGGGACTATGTCGTCCTGCTGCAGCCCACCTCGCCGTTGCGGACGGCGGCGGACATCGACGGGGCCATTCGGCTTTGCAACGAGACCGGCGCGCCGGCCGTGATCGGAGTGTCGCCGCTGCCGAAGCCCGCCGCCTTCTACGGCCGCGTCGACGCCGGGGGCCGGTATTCGCCGGGCGGCGTCGATGAGCGGACCGTGGTCGTCAACGGCGCGGTCTACGTCGGGCGGCCGGACCTACTGTTGCGGGATCGCACCTTCCAGTCCGAAGGGGCGCTGGCCTGGTCCATGCCTTTCGAGCGGAGCTGGGACGTCGATACGCCCGCCGAGTTCGCGATTTGCGAAGCGCTTTTCCCCTTTCAGGGGGCGGAATCGGCCTGAAGCGACCGTGAGTCCGCTTCCGGACAGGCGGCTGTAGCTGAATGGCCACGCTTATGGCCGTTTGGGCCTTCTTCGTCTCGACCTGGGCCAGCGGGGCTGTTATGAGGGTGCAAGCGGCGGCTCGTGCGCCGCCTTGAGAAAATTCACCTGGGCTGCGGAGGGCATCCACCCATGCGCGTTAAGACTTTTATTCTGGCGTCCAGCGCCGCCGGGGCGTTGGCCCTGTCGGCGGGCGCTGCGGCGGCCGATCCGAACGGATGGTACGGCGCGATTGACGTCGGCTACCACATGCCGGAGGCCGACACCTCCTATGGCATCGAGATGGAGGTCGACGACGACTGGGCCGGTTTCGCCCGTCTCGGCTACCGGTTC
>NZ_DASPNO010000005.1:0-5232 GCF_035626535.1 Brevundimonas sp. | reverse complement strand
CTTCTGGCGGGGTTGAGGACGTCGCGATCGCGGCGGCAGGCCCCCCCGCGTCGGTCGTCGCAAGGCGGCCGCCGCGTGATCCGTCAAAGGCCCGAAGGCAGGGCCGCCAGTCGGAGGGCGTGTGGAAAACGGCCGCGCGGGGCAGCCTGTCTCGTCGAAACGGTAACAACACAACAGCACCGGGCGAGGCCCGGCTGTCCCGCGCCCTCCCCATCCGCTTCACCCGAAGCGGCGCCGAAGGCTGGCTGTCACAGAACCCTGATGACCGCCCGCCTGCCCTCGGGCCATAAGAGCCCCTGCCCCTTCGGAGTCTCTCATGCGCCTGCCCCGTCGCGACCTTCTCACCGGCTCGGCCGCCGCCCTCGCCTTCGCCGGCCTGGCGCGCAACGTCCACGCCCAAGCCGCCGCGACGGAAGAAACCTACGTCAACGAGGTGCACGGCTACGGCCCCTTGGTCCGCGATCCCAACGGCCTGTTCGACCTGCCCCGGGGCTTCACCTACCGCGTCATCTCCCAGGGCGGAGAGACGATGGACGACGGCCTGCTGGTGCCCGGCCAGTTCGATGGCATGGGCTGTTTCGCTCTGGAGGGCTCGCGCGTGGCCCTCGTCCGCAACCACGAACTCAAGGGCGGCTCGCGCACCCATCGCAACTGGGGCCCCGGCGGCTTCCATCAGGAACGCCTCGGCGCGCTCGACAGGTCGAAGGCCTACGATACCTACAGGGACGGCCGCGTCCTGCCCGGCGGCACAACCACGCTGATCTACGACATGGACACCGGCGAGACGGTGCGCCAGTTCATGAGCCTGGCGGGCACCTCCACCAACTGCTGCGGCGGCATGACCCCCTGGGGCAGCTGGCTGACCTGTGAGGAAACCGAGGAAACGCCCTCCGACGCCGATGTCACGAAGGAGCACGGCTACGTCTTCGAAGTCCCGGCCAACGCCCACGGCCTCGTCGAGGCCATCCCGCTGAAGGCCATGGGCCGCTTCGAGCATGAGGCCGTCGCCGTCGATCCGCGCACCGGCGTCGTCTACCTGACCGAGGACAAGGGCGACGGCCTGTTCTACCGCTTCATTCCGAAGACCCCCGGCAAACTGGTCGACGGCGGCAAGCTCCAGGCCATGGCCGTCAGGGGCGCCCGGGGCGCCGACACCTCCAACCGCGAGACGCGCCTCTGGAGCGTCGGCGACTGGAAACAGGTCGAATGGATCGATCTCGACGATGTCGAGAGCCCCGACGGCGACCTTCGCGTGCGCGGCCACGCCGACGGCGCCGCCCTCGTGTCGCGCGGCGAGGGCATCCACTGGGGGGACGGCGAATTGTTTCTCACCGCGACTTCGGGAGGCCCGATCGAGCGGGGCCAGATCCTCCGCTATATTCCCTCCCCGATGGAAGGCGGCCTCGGCGAGCGCCTCCGCCCGGGCCGGCTCCAGCTCTTCGTCGAGACCACGGACGAGAAGGCGCTCAACATGGGCGACAATCTCACCGTCTCGCCATGGGGTCATCTGATCGTCTGCGAGGACAACTACTCCGACGAACTCCGCAATCACCTCAAGGGCGTGACCCCGGACGGCAAGCTCTACACGCTCGGCCGTAACGTCTTCCAAGGCAATTCCGAGCTCTGCGGCTGCGTCTTCTCGCCGGACGGATCGACCCTTTTCGTCAACATCCAGTATCCGGGGATCACCCTCGCGATCAGAGGACCGTGGACCTCGGTCCGGACATGAACAGGCGCGGTTGCGACCGGCGGACCAGCCACAGGTTCACGGTCGCGACCGCCAGCACCAGCGCCGCTCCCGCCTGGTGCAGCGCTCCCAGCCACAGCGGAACGGCGTTCATCAGCGTCGCCACCCCCAGCGCCGCCTGCAGCCACAGCGCCGCCGCCAGCACGAAGGCCGCCATGCCCAGTCCCTCGGCCAGCCGCCAGCGCCACGCCTGCACCGCGTAGACCGTGCCGCCGATGAGCAGGCCGTAGGCCGCCAGCCGGTGATTGAACTGCACCAGCGCCTGGTCGTGCAGGAAGGCCAGCGCCCCCTTGCCCCAGTCGACCGGCGCCAGCAGCTCGCCGCTCATCATCGGCCAATCGGTATGGACGAGACCCGCCTTGGCCCCCGCCACCAGCCCGCCCAGCAGGCACTGCAGAAAGATCGCGCCCAGCAGGATCGCCGCCCCCCGGCTCCAGCCGACCGGATGGCGCGAATGCTCCTCGCCGTTCCAGGCCTCGAGCCCGGTCCAGATCAGCCCCATGAAGATCAGCAGCGCCAGCCCGAGGTGAACCGCCAGCCGCTCCGGCGCCACATCGACCCGCTCGCTCAGCCCGCTGGACACCATCCACCAGCCGATCAGCCCCTGCAGTCCGCCCAGCGCCAGCAGCACCACGCAGCGCCCGATCAGCCGCCGCGGCATGGCCAGTCGACCGATGAGCGACCGGGGAGGAAGCAGGTGCGCCAACAGGAAAACCGCGAACGGCAGGGCGAACACCGCGCCGATGATCCGGCCCAGCTGGCGGTGCGTCCACTCCCACCAGAAGATGCCCTTGAACTCGCCCAGCGTCATGCCGGCGTTGACCTGCTGGTACTGCGGAATGGCACGGTATTTCTCGAACGCCTCGGCCCAGTCCGCGGCATTCATCGGCGGCAGGGCGCCCATGATCGGCTTCCACTCGGTGATGGACAGGCCCGATCCGGTCAGGCGGGTGACCCCGCCGACCACCACCATCGCGAACACCAGCGCCGCCGTCGCGAACAGCCAGATGGCTACCGCCCTGCTCTGATCGCCCCCGCTGAAACGCTTCATTCGACGCCCGCTGTCCCGACCGTTACACTGGACCGCGCGCCACTGGTCCGGCGCCCGATTGAGCGGTATGCCCGCCCACGAAGGCGAGATCGAGTCGGTTTTCGGCGTCGGGGCGTCGCAGGTCAGGAGAACGCGGTTGCAATACGCCGACATCGTCATCGCCGTCCTGGGTGCCTTCGCCCTGGCGTGGACCGCCGATCTACTGACCGGCCGCCGCGGCCTGTTCGCCACCTCGCTGGTCTCCGGCGTCGCCGCCGTCTGCGGCTGGTTCCTCGCCGTGCGGGTCTTCGCCGTCTCGACCATGGATGGCTGGACCTGGGTCGGCTGGTCGCTGGCCGCCTCGGTCATCGCGCTGGCGGCCTTCTTCCTGTTCCGCAGCAAGCGCTGACATGGGGCCCCGCACCCGCCGCTTCATCGCCATGCTTGGCGTGCTCGCCTTCCTCGTCTTCTGGATCTGGGGCGCCATCGCCCTGCGCGGCGTCCTGCCGCCGGGCCCGCTCATCGATCTGGTGGTCTATGCCGTCGCCGGGATTGGCTGGGGCCTGCCCCTCTATCCGCTGTTCAAATGGGCTGAGCGGCCCCGCGACTGAGCCGGGAACCGGGCCACAATTGCAAAGGGCCGCCCGAAAGCGGCCCCCTGACCAACCGTCTTCGAGGAGAAGATGGTCGGAGCGACAGGATTCGAACCTGCGACCCCTTGACCCCCAGTCAAGTGCGCTACCAGGCTGCGCCACGCTCCGAGAGGCGCTCCCTATAGACGGGGCGCCCGCCCCCCGCAAACCCAAAAACGAGACGTCAGGCGGTTCTGGAAAGAACGGCTTCCAGACGGGCCCGCGCGCCCTCCAGTTCGGCCAGGACCTGACGCAGCCGCACCGACGAAGCGCCGGTCGGAACCGCCGCCGCGCGCTCGGGAGCGGCTCCGCCTTCCGGCTCGAACGCCACCGTCCCGTCCGGGTCGCCATAGACCGCCAGCCGCTTCAGGCCCTGCTCGCGATGCAGCCGCTGGACGCCCTTGATGGTCAGGCCGTCCTCGTGCAGCAGCCGCTTGACCGCCTTCAGCAGCACCACGTCCTGCGGCCGGTAGAAGCGTCGTCCGCCGGCGCGCTTCAGCGGCGTGATGAAGGGGAATTTGGTTTCCCAGAAGCGCAGCACATGCTGCGGCGCCCCGATCTCGTCAGCGGCTTCGGAGATGGTCCGGAAGGCGTTCGGGCTCTTGGCCACGGCGCGTCAGGCGCTCACGACGGCGTCGTGAACCCGGCCCTTCATGATCTGCGAGGCGCGGAAGCTGATCACCCGCCGCGGATGGATCGCCGCCGGCTCGCCGGTCTTCGGATTACGTCCCATCCGGGCCCGCTTGTCGCGCACTTGGAAGACGCCGAAGCCGGACAGCTTCACGGTCTCCCCGCGCTCGAGCGATTCAATGATCAGTTCCAGGGTCCGCTCGACCAGCGCCGAGCACTCCTGGCGCGACAGGCCGACCTCCTCGTGGACCGCCTCACACAGGTCCGCCCGCGTCAGGGTCTGGTGCTGAGCCAATGGTCCGCTCCCCTTGAAAAGTCCGTCGCACCCATAAAAGAGCAAGCGCCTTCAAATGGAAAGCCGAATTGCGCCCTAGAGGCGAAAGGCGCAGGCCCCCCACGTCAATCCGCCGCCCATGGCCTCGGCCAGCACAAGGTCGCCGCGTTTGATCCGTCCGTCCTGAATGGCCGCATCCAGCGCCAGCGGTATCGACGCCGCCGAGGTGTTGGCGTGCATCGCCACCGTCGAGATGACCTTGTCCTCGTCGAGGCCCAGCCGGTCGCCGACGCCCTTGATGATGCGCTGGTTGGCCTGGTGAGGCACGAACCAGTCAACGTCGGCGATCTCGATGCCCGAGGCCTCGCAGCAGGCGGTGATCGCCTCGGCGATATTGACCACGGCGTGGCGGAACACCTGGTTGCCGGCCATCCGCAAATGCCCGACCGCCCCGGTCGTGGCCGGTCCGCCGTCGACATACAGCAGGTCGGTCTTGGAGCCGTCGCAACGCAGGGCGAAGCCGAGCAGACCGTGATCGGCCTTGGTCCCGTGTCCCTCGCGTGGTTCGACCACCACCGCGCCGGCCCCGTCGCCGAACAGCACGCATGTCGACCGGTCGGTCCAGTCCATCAGCCGGGTCATCTCCTCGGCACCGATGACCAGGGCGCATCTGGCATTTCCCCGCGCCACGAAGCCGTCGGCGACGCTCAGCGCATAGACGAAGCCGGAGCAGACCGCCTGGACGTCGAAGGCGATGCCCACGGGGCAACCCAGCTTGCGCTGCACGATGGTGGCGGTGGCCGGGAAGGTCAGATCCGGCGTGGTGGTGGCCACCACGATCAGGTCAACGTCTTCGGCCGAGCGGCCGGCGGCCTCGAGGGCCCGCCGTGCGGCCGCCACCGCCAGGTCGGAGACCGGC
>NZ_DASPNO010000004.1:0-21331 GCF_035626535.1 Brevundimonas sp. | reverse complement strand
CGGCGGACGGTCAGAGCGAAACCAGCCCTCCCGGCAGCAGGGTCGCGCGCCCGGCGAGACTCAGTTCCAGCAGCGCGGCCGCCACCAGCCCGATCGGCGCCGACAGCGCCCGGGCCAGCTCGTCCCGCGGCGTCGGCGTCGGAGACAGCAGGGCCGCCACGCGCTCGAGGAAGGCGGCGTCGATATCGGCCGGGGCGCCGTCGAACGGATTGTCGGCCGGCGGCTCGCGCAGGGTGCGTAACGTCGAGAAGGCGCGCTCCACATCCTCCAGCCCCTCGCACAGGATGGCGCCCTGCCGCAGCAGCTCATTGGGACCGCGCGACCGCGGGTCCAGCGGCGAGCCGGGAATGGCGAATACGTCGCGGCCCTGTTCGGCGGCCAACCGGGCGGTGATCAGCGAACCGGAACGCAGCTCCGCCTCGACCACGATCACGCCGCGCGACAGACCCGAGATGATGCGGTTTCGCCTCGGGAAGTCCTTCGCCTGCGCCCGCGCCCCGATCCGGCTTTCCGAGACGATACAGCCCTGCTCGACGATCTGCGCGTAGAGCTCGGCGTTGTCGGGCGGGTAGACGTCATCCACCCCTCCGCCCAGCACCGCCACGGTCCCGGTCGGCAGCGCCCCGGCGTGCGCCGCGCCGTCGATACCCCTCGCCAGTCCGGACACCACCACGTGCCCGGCCTCGCCCAGCTGCTGCGACAGACCCCTCGCGATCCGCTGACCGCCGGCCGAGGCGATCCGCGCCCCGACCACCGCGATGCAGGGGCGACTCATCAGGCTGGCGTCGCCCAGCGCCCACAGCATCGGCGGCGGCGGATCGACGGCGGCCAGCATCTCCGGATAGTCCGCGTCGCCCAGAACGATCAGCCGCGCCCCCAGCGTCGTCCCGGCCTCGATCTCGGTTTCGATCTCCGAGAGGGCAGGCAGGTCGTGGCCATCGCCGCCGCCGCGGCAAAGCAAGTCGGGCAGGGCCTCAACCGCGCGCTCCGCCGAGCCGAACCGGTCCAGCAGCTGCTTGAAAGTGACGGGCCCGATCCGGTCCGTCCGCGCCAGTCGCAACCGGGCGAACCGCTCCCTCTCCGGCAGCGGCGCCCGGGGCGTCACGCCTTCCCGGCGCCGATGCGGGGCTCGGTCCCCCTGAGCAGCCGGGCGATGTTCTGATGGTGCCGCACCCAGATCAGGGCCGCCGTGAACGCCGCGAGCGCGAGGATCGCCGCGGGCGCCGGCAGGCCCAGCGCCGCCAGCGGCAGCAGGGCGTAGAGCGGCGCCGCGGCCGACGACACCAGCGCCGCCAGAGAGGATATGCGGAATACGGCCGCCACGATCAGCCAGGTCGCTCCGGCCAGCAGGCCCAGCGGCCACGCGGCGGCGATCAGAAGGCCGAAGAAGGTCGCCACCCCCTTGCCGCCCTTGAAGCCGAGCCAGACCGGAAAGAGGTGGCCCAGGAAGGCCGCGCCGCCGGCGATGGCGGCGATCGCCGGCACGTCCGGAAACAGGAAACGGGCCAGCAGCAGCGCCGCGGCGCCCTTGCCCGCATCGAGCAGCAGGGTGGCGATAGCCAGGTCCTTGCGGCCGGTGCGCAGCACGTTGGTCGCGCCGATGTTGCCCGAGCCGATCTGGCGCACGTCCCCGGCGCCCGCGGCGCGGGTCAGGATCACGCCGAACGGGATCGAGCCCAGCAGGTACCCGCCCGCCGCCGCCAGCGCGAGCGTTCCCAGAGCGGGTCCGACCAGATCCTGCAACTGATTCGCTCCCCTTTAGCGCGCGTCGTGGACGATGCGTCCGCCGACGACCGTGAGCAAGACCCTGCCTTGCAGGCGCCGCCCGTCGAACGGCGAGTTCTTCGACTTGGACTTCAGGGCGTCGGCGTCGATGACCACCGGCGCGCCGGGATCGAACAGCATCAGGTCGGCGGGCGCTCCGGCGGCCAGCACGCCCGCGTCGAGGCCGAGCAGCGTCGCCGGCCCATGCGTCAGCGGACGCAGCACGTCCAGCAGGTCCAGCCCGTCCTCGTGATGCAGCGACAGCGCCGCGGGAAGCAAGGTCTCCAGACCCACGGCCCCCGGCGTGGCCTCGGCGAAAGGGCGGCGCTTGTCCTCGGCCGGGGCCGGGGCGTGGGCCGAGGTGATGGCGTCGATCAGCCCGTCCCGCACCGCCTCGATCAGCGCCTGCCGGTCGCGCTCGGGCCGCAGCGGCGGGTCCATCCGGTAGAAGGTCCGGTAGTCGCCGATGTCGATCTCGTTGAAGCACAGGTGGTTGATCGACACCGAGGCGGCGACCTCCAGTCCCCGGGCCCGGGCCCGCGCCAGCGTCTCCAGCGCGCCCTCGGTCGAAATCTGGTCGACGAGGAACCGCGCCCCCATCTGTTCGACCAGCGCCAGGTCGCGCTCCAGCTGGATGCGTTCGGCGATGGCCGGGGCCGACGCGAGCCCCAGCCGCGTCGCCAGTTCGCCCGAGGTGGCCACCGCGCCCTCGCTCAGCCAGGGGTCGGCCGGCCGACACGAGATCAGGGCGTTGAACGCCGCCGCATAGCTCATCACCCGCTGCAGCATCCGGCTGTCGGCGATGACCCGGTCGACGTCGGTGAAATAGAGCGCCCCGGCCTCGTCCATCAGGCCGATCTCCGCCATCCGCCTGCCGTCGCGCCCCTGCGTCGCCGCGCCGGCCGCCCGCACATTGATCAGCTCCAGCGCGGCGCCGCGCCGCTGGATGAATTCGATCATGGCCGGGTCGTCGATGGCCGGGTCGGTGTCCGGCTGGATGACAATGGTGGTCACCCCGCCCGCCGCCGCCGACAGCGAGGCCGACTTCAGCGTCTCCTTCGGCTCCGCCCCCGGTTCGCCGGTCTTGACCCGGATGTCGATCAGGCCGGGCGACAGGCACAGGCCGCCCGCGTCGACGACCACGACGCCCTCCGGCGCAACCGCCCCGCCGCCGTGAATGACCTCGACGATCCGTCCGTCCTCGACCAGCACCGCGCCCGGACCGTCATAGTCCGAAGCTGCATCGAGCAGTCGCGCATTCAGAATGGCCAGCGCGCTCATGCCCCGGCTCCCTCGCGCCGGGCCGACAGGGCCGCCAGCACGGCCATCCGGGCCGCCACGCCCATCTCGACCTGATCCTGGATCAGCGACACGGTCAGATCGTCGGCCACGTCGGAGTCGATCTCCACGCCGCGGTTCATCGGCCCCGGATGCATCACCTTCGCCCCCGGCCTGGCCCAGCCCAGCTTCTCGCGGTCCAGCCCCCAGAAGCGGAAATACTCGCGGGTCGAGGGCACCAGCGCCCCCTCCATCCGCTCCAGCTGCAGGCGCAGCATCATCACCACCTCGACGCCCTGCAGGCCCTCGCGCATGTCGTGGAACACCTCGCAGCCCCAGCGGTCGGCGTCGCCGGGCACCAGCGTCGGCGGCCCGATCAGCCGCACCCGCGCGCCCATCATCGACAGCAGCGCAACATTGGACCGCGCCACCCGGCTGTGGGCGATGTCGCCGCAGATGGCCACGCTCAGTCCCCCGACGTCGCCGAAGGCCCGGCGCAGGCTCAGCAGGTCCAGCAGCGCCTGGGTCGGGTGCTCGTGCCGCCCGTCGCCGGCGTTGACCACCGAACAGCCGACCTTCTGCGACAGCAGCGCCGCCGCACCCGAGGCCGAGTGGCGGACCACCAGCACGTCCGGCTTCATGGCATTCAGCGTCGCCGCCGTGTCGATCAGCGTCTCGCCCTTGGCCGTCGAGGAGGTGCGGGGCGACAGCGCCGTCACGTCCGCGCCCAGCCGCTTGGCCGCGATCTCGAACGAGGCGCTGGTCCGCGTCGAATTCTCGAAGAACAGGTTCATGACCGTGCGGCCGCGCATCAGGTCGAGCGACTTCGACGATTGCCGGTTGAAGTCGACGAAGGCGTCGGCGAGGTCCAGCAGCGGCGGAACGGTCGCGGCGTTCAAATCGCCGGCGGACAGGAAATGATCGCGGGGAAACGGCTCCAGCCGCTCGTGGATCAGATCGGTGACGGCGGCGGGCTGGGTCATCGAGGCCCGGCTATACGGCGGACTCACAGGAAACGGAAGGCCGCGAGCAGCAACGGTATGGTGGCGGCGCTGGCGACCGTCGTGAACGCCACCACCCCGGCGATCAGCGGCGCGTCGCCGCCCATCTGCCGGGCCAGCACATAGGAGGCCGCCGCGCCCGGGGCCGCGCCCGCCAGCAGGGCGATCCCCTGCGCCGTCCGGTCCCCGCCCAGCCAGCCGCAGACGTAGAACATGGCCACGGGAAGAAGGAGCAGCTTGACCGCCGCCACGCTCACGATCAGCAGCGGCCTTGCCGCGGCGTAGCGGAAGCTCAGTCCGGCGCCAGCCGTGATGAGACCCAGCGCGATCGCGCCCGGCCCCATCATCCCGAACACGCCCTCCACCATGGCGTTCGGCCTTAGTCCGCTCAAATTCAGCGCCGCTCCGACGCCGCAGGCCCAGATGATCGGGTTGCGGCCCAGCGAGCGCAGCGCCAGCCGCCAGCCGCCGCCCTGGCCCGCGCCCCATTTCGCCAGCGCCAGCACGCAGATCACGTTCAGCGCCGGGGCCAGCACGCCGAATGCCACCGCCGCCGTGCCCAGCCCGGCCTCGCCGAACACCGCCCCGGCGACGGGCAGGAAGACGAAGCCGTTCCAGCGGATCACGCCCTGGAACACGCTGGTGAAGCCCGGGTCGCTGATCCGGAGCGCCGGCTTGGCCGCCAGCGTCGCCGCCGCCACCGCGAACGACACCCCGATCGTGCTCAGGGCCACGGGGCCCGCGGTGCCCGCGCTGAAGTCGGCGCCCCACACCGCCGGCACGAGGAAGGCCGGGTAGAAGATGAAATAGGTCAGCCGCTCGACCGCCCGCCAGCCCTCGTCGGCGAGCAGGCCGCGCACCTTCAGCCCCCAGCCCAGGGCGATCATGGCGAACACCGGCACGATGCCCGCGAGCAAGCCGCTCATCGCGCGGCCGCGTCCCTCAGCCGGTCCAGCGCGCCCTGCAGGATCCAGGCGGCGGCGGTGCGATCGACCACATCGGCCCGCCGCTTGCGGTTCAGGTCCAGGTCCTCGATCAGGAACCGCTCCACCGCGCTGGTCGACAGCCGCTCGTCCTGAAAGGCCACCGGCACTTCACGCAGCCGTTGCAGGTTGCGCGCGAAGGCGCGGCACGACTGGGCCCGCGGCCCCTCGGAACCGTCCATGTTCAGCGGCAGGCCGATGACCAGTCCGGATGCCTTGCGCCCGTCCATCAGCTTCAGGACGGCCTCGGCGTCCTGGGTGAACTTGGTCTTGCGGATCAACACCAGCGGGCTGGCGATCATCCGCGTCGCATCCGACGCCGCCACCCCGATGGTCTTCTCGCCGAGATCCAGGCCCAGCCACGGGGTTCCCGGCGGCGTCGAGGCGGCGAGCTCTTCGAGGGTCATGACGGTCACGGCCTGCCGGTAGGGCTGGCGCGCGCCCGAGTCAAAGTGCAAAGCTTCGCCTGCGTTTGACGAGGAGGGTCGTCCGATGAAGCCGCTTCTGTTCCTCACCGCCCTGATCGGGCTCGCCGCCTGCGACACCGGGGTCGAAAGCCGCAAGGAGGTCGTGCCGCCGGCCGAGCAGCCCGCGCCGCTCGCCGCCGTCGCGCCGCTCGCCGCCTCCGGTCCCGCCGCCGCCCTGTCGCCCGAAACCGACGCCGGCCTGCAGCAGGCCGCCGCCGTCGTCCGCCTCGACCAGCTGTCGGGGCAGGGACCCGTCGCCGCCAAGCTGTTCGGAACCGCCGGCGGCGATCCGGCCATGAACGGCCTCTATGTCCACATCGCCTTCTTCCAGGGGCCGGCCGAGGGCTGGCGCGTCTTCCGCCTCGGCGACCTGCTCGACTACCGCATCCTCGCCCAGCGGGCCGGGCGGCTCGATCTGGAGCTCGAGGAAAGCACCATGGACGAGGCGTCCGGTCGCATCGGCAGCCGCACCCGCCGGATCATCGTCGGCTGGCCGATCGCCGCCGACGGCTCGGCTCCGGCGGAGGTGACGGTCACGCCCGCCACCTGATTCCGGCGGCGGAATCCTTGTGAATCCGTGGCCGGGCGGCTAGGTGCGCTGTTGAATTTGTTGATCGTCAGATTCAACGAACTCGACACCGCTGACTCGCTGTTCGATTGGAGGGCCGCATGGCCATCGACGCCGCGACCGTGCGCCGCGTGGCGCACCTCGCCCGCATCAAGACCCCGGAAGACCGGCTGGAGCCGCTCGCCCGGGAGCTGAACGGCATCCTCGCCTGGATCGAACAGCTCAACGAGGTCGACGTCGACGGAGTCGAGCCGATGACCTCCATTGTCCATCAGCCCCTGCGCCTGCGCGAGGACATGGTCACTGACGGGAACAAGGTGGCCGATGTGCTGGGCAACGCGCCTCGCGCGGCCGACGGCTTCTTCGTGGTCCCGAAGGTGGTCGAGTAAGCCATGACCGACCTGACGAAACTGACCCTCAAGGCCGCCCTCGACGGCCTCAAGGCCCGCGACTTCTCCTCGGAGGAAATCACCCGAGCCTTCGTCGCCAACATCGACGCCGCCAACCCGACGCTCAACGCCTACCTCGTCCAGACCACGGACAAGGCGCTCGACATGGCCCGCGCCTCCGACGCCCGGCTGGCGAAAGGCGAGGGCGGCGCCCTCGAAGGCGCGCCGCTGGGCGTCAAGGACCTGTTCTGCACCGACGGCGTCCAGACCACCGCCGGCTCGAACATGCTGCGCGGCTTCGTCCCGCCCTATGAGTCCACTGTCACCGCCAATCTGTGGCGCGACGGCGCGGTCATGCTCGGCAAGCTGAACATGGACGAGTTCGCCATGGGCTCGTCGAACGAGACCTCGGCCTTCGGCCCCGTGGTCAATCCTTGGAAGTCCAGCGCCTCCAACGCCGACCTGACCCCGGGCGGCAGCTCCGGCGGTTCGGCCTCGGCCGTGGCCGGCGACCTCTGCCTCGCCGCCACCGCTTCCGACACCGGCGGCTCGATCCGGCAGCCCGCCGCCTTCACCGGCACCGTCGGCATGAAGCCCACCTACGGCCGCGCCAGCCGCTTCGGCATGGTCGCCTTCGCCAGTTCGCTCGATCAGGCCGGCCCGATCGCCAAAACGGTCGAGGACGCCGCCATCCTGCTGCGCTCGATGTGCTCCTTCGATCCGAAGGATTCGACCAGCCTCGACGTCGAGACCCCCGACTGGACCGCCTCGCTCGGCCAGGGCGTCCGGGGTCTGCGCATCGGCGTGCCGAAAGAGTATGTCGTCGACGGCATGCCCGCCGAAATCCAGGCCCTGTGGGACCAGGGCGTCCAGTGGCTCAAGGCCGCCGGGGCTGAGATCGTCGAGATCAGCCTGCCGCACACCAAATACGCCCTGCCGGCCTATTATATCATCGCCCCGGCCGAGGCCTCGTCCAACCTCGCCCGCTACGACGGCATGCGCTTCGGCCATCGCGCCGAAAAGGCGACCAGCCTGACCGACCTCTACGAGACCAGCCGCGCCGAGGGCTTCGGCAAGGAGGTCCAGCGCCGCCTGACCATCGGCGCCTACGTCCTGTCGGCGGGCTTCTACGACGCCTATTACGTCAGGGCGCTGAAGGTCCGCCGCCGCATCGCCATGGATTTCGACGCCGTCTGGGACAGGGTCGACGCCATCCTTACACCCTCGACGCCGTCGGCCGCCTTCGCCCTCGGCGACAAGCAGATCGACCCGCTGCAGATGTATCTGAACGACATCTTCACGGTCACCGCCAACCTCGCCGGCCTGCCCGGCATCTCGGTCCCCGCCGGCCTCGACAAGGGCGGCCTCCCGCTCGGCCTCCAGGTCATCGGCAAGGCGCTGGACGAGGCGACGGTGTTCCAGGTCGCGGATGTGCTGGAGCAGAGCGCCGGCTTCACGGCCCGGCCGGAGAAGTGGTGGTGAGCATGACTGACAACACCTTCACCATCCAGGGCCGCACCGGTCCGTGGGAACTCGTCATGGGACTGGAGATCCACGCCCAGGTGGCGTCGAAGGCCAAGCTGTTCTCCGGCGCCGCCGTCGGCTTCGGCGCGGGGCCCAACGAGCAGGTGTCGCTGGTCGACGCCGGCTTCCCCGGCATGCTGCCCGTGCTCAACAAATTCTGCGTCGAACAGGCGGTCCGCACCGGCCTCGGCCTGAACGCGCACATCAACCGGCGCAGTCAGTTCGACCGCAAGAACTATTTCTACCCCGATCTGCCCACCGGCTATCAGATCAGCCAGCTGTTCTACCCGATCGTCGGCGCGGGCGTCGTCGAGGTCGAGGCCGAGGACGGCTCCTTCTTCAACGTCGGCATCGAGCGCCTGCACCTCGAACAGGACGCGGGCAAGCTGATCCACGACCTCTCGCCGACCGAATCCTACGTCGACCTCAATCGCGCCGGCACGGCCCTGATGGAGATCGTCTCCAAGCCCGACATCCGCTCGCCGGAAGAGGCGGTCGCCTACGTCAAGAAGATCCGCACCATCCTGATCTATCTGGGCACCTGCGACGGCGACATGGAGAAGGGCAATCTGCGCGCCGACGTCAACGTCTCCGTCTGCCGCCCCGGCCAGTACGAGAAGTTCAAGGCCACCGGCGACTTCAGCCACCTCGGCACGCGCTGCGAGATCAAGAACGTCAACTCGTTCCGCTTCATCAGCCAAGCCATCAACTACGAGGCGCGCCGCCAGATCGAAATCCTCGAGGACGGCGGCAAGGTCGACCAGGAGACCCGTCTCTACGATCCGACCGCCGGCGAGACCCGCTCGATGCGCTCCAAGGAAGAGGCGATGGACTATCGCTACTTCCCCGACCCCGACCTGCTGCCGCTCGAACTGGAGCAGGCGTGGATCGACGGCATCAAGGCCTCCCTGCCGGAACTGCCGGACGCCAAGCGCCGCCGCCTGATGAGTCAGTATGGCCTGTCGCAATACGACGCCGTGGTGCTGATCTCGGAACAGGCCAAGGCCGACTGGTTCGAGGCCGCCGCGAACGGCCGCGACGCGAAGCTGGTCGCCAACTGGGTCACCAACGAACTGTCCGCCCGCCTCGCCGCCGACGGCAGGGACTTCTCCGACTGCCCGCTGCCGCCCGCCCATGTGGCCGAGCTGGTCGAGCTGATCGAGACCGGCGTCATCTCGTCAAAGATCGCCAAGGAAGTGTTCGACCATGTCTGGAACGGCGAGGGTTCGCCCGCCGAGGTGGTCGAGAAGCACGGCCTCAAACAGGTCACCGACACCGGCGCCATCGAGAAGGCCGTCGACGAGATCATCGCCGCCAATCCCGACAAGGCCGCGGCGGTCGCCGAAAAGCCCCAGGCCATCGGCTGGTTCGTCGGCCAGGTCATGAAGGCCACCGGCGGCAAGGCCAATCCGGCCGCGGTGAACGACATCCTGAGGGCGAAGCTGGGACTCTAGACCCGGCGTTCCCTCCCCACGCGGCGGGGAGGGGGATCGCGAAGCGGTGGAGGGGCTGCCGGCTATGGCGCCGGTGCACCTGAACGTGTCCCTCCGTCACGGCGCGTATTCGCGCCGCGCCACCTCCCCATCGCTTCGCGACAGGGAGGAGACGACGCGCGCTACCTCAATCCAGCAGCGACAGGATCACCCCGGTCGCGATCGCGGCCAGCACGATGTCGCCGGTGTCGGTCCTGTAGTAGCCGTAGCCGCGCGGCGGGGGCGGATACCCGTAGCGCCGATAGTCGCGCACGTACCAGTCGCGGCGGTAGTCGTAGGGGATCACCGCGCCGCGGTGCCAGCGCCGGTAGTGGCCCCAGGCGTTGCCGTAGGGCGGTCCGTAGCGGCGGCGGTCGTCGCGCCACTGATCGCGGTGGCCGCGCCGCCAGTCGCGATAGCGTTCCCGGTCGGTGTAGCGCCCGCCGTCCCAGCGGTTCTGGTCGGCCCGGCGCTCCCAGCGCTCATACCGGCCGTCACGGTCGCGGTCGCCCCACCAGGACTGGGCCGATGCGGCCATCGGCGCGGCGAATGTCGCCAGCGACAGGGCGCCGATCATCAGGGGTTTCATCATCACAACGTCTCCTTCGTCTGGAGCCGCGGTCGCCGCCTTTCATCGGAGCCCGCGACGTGAGACCCGACAAGGCGAGCAGCCTTGCGCTTCACGCCTGAACCCATGCTGAACAGGTCGTTAAAGGTCTCCAGGGCGACGCCGGAACCATCCGCAGCCCTCCCGGTTTCGCTGCCTCAGGCCGAAGGGAGCGAAGCATGCTGGCGATGGACTACCGGGGACCGCGGCGGGTCCGCATCGAAGAGAAACCGATGCCGACGATCCAGCATCCCCGCGACGCCATCGTGCGGGTGACACGCTCGTGCATCTGCGGCTCCGACCTGCATCTCTACCACGGGATGGTGCCCGACACGCGGGTGGGCATGACCTTCGGCCACGAGTTCTGCGGGGTCGTCGAGGAAGTCGGACCGGAGGTCGGGAACCTGTCGCCGGGCGACCGGGTGCTGGTACCCTTCAACATCGCCTGCGGCCAGTGCCACTTCTGCAAACAGGGCCTGTTCGGCAACTGCCACGAGTCCAACGCCCAGGCGACCGCCGTCGGCGGCATCTTCGGCTATTCGCACACTGCCGGGGGTTACGACGGCGGCCAGGCCGAGTACGTCCGCGTGCCATACGCCGACTTCGGCCCCACCATCATTCCCGACTGGATGGATCCCGACGACGCTGTTCTGCTCACCGACGTCGTACCCACCGGCTACCAGGCGGCCGAGATGGGCGGCATCCAGAAGGGCGACACGGTGGTGGTCTTCGGCGCGGGCCCTGTCGGCCTGCTCGCCGCTCGCTGCTCATGGCTGTTCGGGGCCGGGAGGGTGATCGTCATCGACCACCACGAGTACCGGCTCGACTTCGCCCGCACCTGGTGTCCCGCCGAGGTCTATGACTTCCGCGAGATCGGCGATCCCGTCGTCTTCCTCAAGAAGGCCACCGACGGCCTCGGCGCCGACGTCTGCATTGACGCCGTGGGCGCCGACGCGTCAGGCAACGCTTGGCACACCGTGCTAGGCAAGAAGCTCAAGCTCGAGGCGGGCTCCGCCGTGCCGCTGCACTGGGCCATCAACTCGGTGAAAAAGGGCGGCGTCGTGTCGATCGTCGGCGTCTACGGCCCCACCGGCAACATGGTCCCGATCGGCAATGTGGTGAACAAGGGCATCACCATCCGCGCCAACCAGGCCTCGGTGAAGCGGCTGCTGCCGCGCCTGATCGACCACGTGAAGGAGGGCCGGATCGACCCCAAGGCCATCATCACCCACCGGATGCCGCTGGAGGAGGTGGCGGAGGCCTATCACCTGTTCTCGTCCAAGCTGGACGGCTGCATCAAGCCGGTCCTGATACCCAACGCGGCCTGAGGGAGACGTCAGTATGCTGATGACCCAGAGCGACAAGGCCGACGCCGCCGCCGCTGACGCACATCCGCGGATCGATCCGACTACCGTGATTGGCTGGGGTGTCGACGCCGATCCCGAGAACGACCCCACCTGGCCGATGCGCGACCGCTCGATGGACGACGGGCCGGGCATGAACTGGGTCCGTCCGCCGCTGCAGTCGCCGGACGTCGAAATCCTCCAGTCCGTGGAGCACAAGCGCCTTCCCGCCTCCATCGGAACCTCGACCCCGCCGCGCGGCCTCAGCGGCGCCCTGCGGCGTCAGGCCTTCCGCTTCAGCGAGAGCCAGTGGGGCCACTGGCTCCTGCTCATGCTGGCCGATCGGATCAACACGGTCGAAGGTCTTGCCCAGGACGTCAGGCGCGGACGGATGCCCAATCCACTCGTCGAGATGGGCGTCGTCCCCCAGTCTCGATCACGGGAAGCGGCGGCCGGAACCGCGGCGCTGTTCGCGCTCGGCGTCGTCGCGGGGCTGCTGTTCCTGCGGCGTCGCCGCTAGGCGACTGCGTGCGGCTCGGCCGTAGCTGGGGAAGTCGTCCCTGACGCCGGCGAAACCACGCCCAGGCGGCATTCACCAGGTCCGGTTGCGGAACCCGCCCTCGTGGAGCGCCCGCGTCACTCGAACAGCTCCCCGCTCTGGTCGCCGCCCTCGACCACCTCGCGCGCCAGCGCCCGGGTCACCGGCCGGTGCATCGCATCGAGCCGCTCGACCACCGTGGCCGCCGCCGCCGCCGACCGGTCGATGCGGCGCAGCAGATAGGGGATGACGTCCTTCGCCGGGCGGATGCCGCGCTCGGCGAACCGCGCCTCCAGCATGGCCGCCAGCACCGCGTCGTCCGGGGGCTCCAGCGGGACGGTCCGGACGGCGTCGAGCCGCGACCGCAGATCGGGCAGGGCGGCCGACCACGCCGACGGCGGTTCGCGCGAGACCAGCAGCAGGGCTCCGCCGGGCGCCTGGGCGAGATTGATCAGGTGGAACAGGGTCTCGTCGTCGGCCTCCATGGCGTCGTCGAGCAGCACGGGCCGGCCTTCCAGCTCAAGCGGATCGATCAGCGCCGCCTCCGCCCCATGCAGGGCCGTCGCGCCGACCCGTTCGGCCCAGATCTGCGCCAGCCGGCTCTTGCCGCCGCCTTCCGGCCCGCAGATCGACATCACTCCGCCGATCAGGTTGGGCCAGTCCGCCAGCGCCTCGACCGCGGCGCGGTTGCAGTCCGAGATCACGAAGCCTTCCGGGCCCTCCGGCAGGTCGCGCTGCAGCGGCAGGCGCATCTGGTCGGGAGGTGAGGAATGGGCGGTCATCGCGTTCACCATAGCAGACGCGGCGCCCCGTCCGCCTTGCCTGGCGCCTTGGCCGTGAATAGACGGACGCCGCTTGTGGATGTTTGCCGCTCCGCCTCGTCCACAAGGCTGGCGCTGTGCTGGCAATCCGCGAAATTATAGTCGGGTTCGGCCGAAATTCCTCCACCGGTTCAACGCCCCGGCGGTTTCTCGAAGCGATCTTCACGCCTGAGGAGACGGCGGGCGTACAATGCTCGCCTGTGTGTCCGGTGCGTCCAGGTCTTTGACAATCGAACCGCCGCCGCTCTGCCGCAGGAGTCGCGAAGCCAACAGGCGAGATCGCCGGGTCGCCGGGTTCCTGCGGGGCCGATGCCGACTCTGCCGACTCTGCCACTGCGAATTTCCGCGTGTTTGCCGACTCTGCCGACTCTGCCACACTGTTTTTCTGCATTCGCGCGGCAGCCGTCGATCCCGCCTCCGCAGCGCCGCCGGCCTTGACTTTCGGGGGGGATAATGCGCCCTTCCGGCCTCCCGATTTGAGGCCTCTCCGGCCCGTATTCCAAGACGAACCGACCATGCACGCCTACCGCTCCCACACCTGCGGCGCCCTCCGTCTGGCCGATGCGGGCGCCAATGTCCGCCTGTCCGGCTGGGTGCACCGCAAGCGCGACCATGGCGGCCTGCTGTTCGTCGACCTGCGCGACCACTACGGCCTGACCCAGCTGGTCCTGCACCCGGAGACCCCCGGATTCGAGGCCGTCGAGCGCCTCCGCGCCGAAAGCGTCATCCGCATCGACGGCGAAGTCGTCGCCCGCGAGGCCTCGGTCGTGAACCCGAACCTGCCCACCGGCGAGATCGAGATTCGCGTCGCCGGCGTCGAGGTCCTGTCCGAGGCCGCCGAACTGCCGCTGCCGGTCTTCGGCGAGCCGGAATACCCTGAGGAGATCCGCCTCAAGCACCGCTACCTCGACCTGCGCCGCGAGACCCTGCACCGCAACATCGTGCTGCGCTCGAAGGTGATCCACTCGATCCGCCGCCGCATGGTCGACCAGGGCTTCCTCGAGTACCAGACCCCGATTCTGACGGCCTCTTCGCCCGAAGGGGCCCGCGACTTCCTCGTCCCGTCGCGCCTGCATCCGGGCAAGTTCTACGCCCTCCCGCAGGCCCCGCAGCAGTTCAAGCAGCTGCTGATGGTCTCGGGCTTCGACCGCTATTTCCAGATCGCGCCCTGCTTCCGCGACGAGGACCTGCGCGCCGATCGCTCGCTGGAGTTCTATCAGCTTGACGTCGAGATGAGCTTCGTCACGCAAGAGGATGTTTTCGCTGCGATCGAGCCCGTCATGCACGGCGTCTTCGAGGAGTTCGCCGACGGCCGGAAGGTCGACCCCTGGCCCTTCGTCCGCATCCCCTATAGGGACTCCATCGCCAAATACGGCACCGACAAGCCGGACCTGCGCAACCCCATCGAGATGCGGGATGTCTCGGAGCATTTCCGCGACGGCGGATTCGGCCTGTTCAACAAGATCCTCGCGGCCGACACGAAGAACGCCGTGTGGGGCATCCCCGCGCCCAAGGGCGGCTCGCGCGCCTTCTGCGACCGCATGAACTCCTGGGCCCAGGGCGAGGGCCAGCCGGGCCTCGGCTACATCTTCTGGTCCGAGGACCAGGGCGCATGGGGCGGCCCGATCGCCAAGAACCTCGGCGCCGAGGCGACCGACGGCCTGATGAAGGCGCTGGGCATGGGGCAGGGCGATGCCGCCTTCTTCGCCGCCGGCGACCCGGCCGTGTTCCACAAATTCGCCGCCAACGCCCGCATCAAGCTGGGCCAGGACCTCAACCTCATCGCCGACGACGAATTCCGCTTCTGCTGGATCGTCGACTTCCCGATGTTCGAATGGTCCGAGGAAGAGAAGAAGGTCGACTTCTCCCACAACCCCTTCTCGATGCCGCAGGGCGAGCTGGAGGCGCTCCAGTCGAAGGATCCGCTGGATATCCTCGCCTACCAGTACGACATCGTCTGCAACGGCTATGAGCTGTGCTCGGGCGCGATCCGGAACCACAAGGCCGAAATCATGCTCAAGGCCTTCGAGATCGCCGGCTATGACGCATCGGTGGTCGAGGACCAGTTCGGCGGCATGCTCAACGCCTTCCGCTACGGCGCCCCGCCCCACGGCGGTCTGGCCCCCGGCATCGACCGCATCGTCATGCTGCTGGCCGGCGAGACCGCCATCCGCGAGGTCATCGCCTTCCCGCTGAACCAGCAGGGCCAGGACCTGCTGATGAGCGCACCCTCCGACGCGGCCGAGCGCCAGTACAAGGAACTGCACATCCGGCCCGCCTTGCCGCTCAAGGGCTGAAACTGAAAAGGCCCCGCCGGAGCGGGGCCTTTGATCAGTGACCGCTGCTGGCGACCACGAGGTTCCGGCGGGCCGGGGGCGCCGGCGGGGCGGGCGGCCTCGGCGGGGCCGGGGGCGCCATCCGCACCATCACGCCGCGGCAGGTCCGGGCGGTCAGATTGCCCGGCAGCCGGGTGTTGGCGTCGCCGCAGGCCCGTCCGACCTGTTCCTGGCTGAGACCGCGCGCACGCGACAGGTCGGTCCCGCGAATGTCGGTCCGGTTCATCTCGGCGTCCTCGAAATTCGCACCACCGAACTGGCCGCCGGTCAGACGCGCCCCGTTCAGCGTCGCCGCCGAGAAGTCGGCCGAGCGGAAATCTCCATTCGTCAGGTTCGACATGCTGATGTCCGAGTCCGAAAAATCCGTGCCGCGTGCGCTGACGTTGGCGAGGGTGACGGCCACGATCTCCGCGTCGCTCATGTCCGCGCCGCTGAGGATCGCGCCGTTCAGGTTGGCGTGGCTCAGTTGGGCCCCCGACAGGTCCGCGTTGCTGAACCGGACGCGCACCATGGTCGCCCCGGGCGCGTCCACCCCGGCGAGGCTGGCGGAGTGGAAATTGGCGCCGGTGAAGTTCGCGGCGGTCAGGGTCGCATTGTCGAGGTCGGCCCGGCTGAAGTCGCTGCCTGAGAAGTTCGAGCCCATCAGCTCGGCCCCACGCAGGTCCGCGCCGACGAGGGTGGCGTTGGTGAATGTCGCGCCGTGGAAGGCGGCGCCGGCCAGGTCCCGGCCGGACAGCTCGCAACGGTTGCAGGACCCGCCCAGCGAAACCATGCGGGCGACGTCCCGATCCTGGAAGCCGAACTGCAGCTGGATCTCGGCGGCGGCCGGCGTCGCCATCAGGGTCGCCATGGCGGCGCCCGCGGCCAGGCTGGCGATGGTGAGGCGGCGGATCAGGGGCGAAGCGATCTGGGTCACGTTCCGGTTTTGCCTCCAAAGCCCGACAAACCCTACTTAAATCGCGGTAAGGTGAATGGCGGCGGCCTGTCAGCTCAGCAGTGGGGGATGGTCAGCCCGGGCGGCAGCCGGGTCGCCTCGTCCCCGCACGCCCGGTTGAGCCGGCCTTGGGTCAGGCCGGTGGCGCGCTCCAGAGAGGCGCCGGCGAAATTCGTTCCGCTCAGCGTCGCGCCGCTGAAGTTGGCTCCGTCCAGATAGGCTCCCACGAAACTGGCGTTGGTCAGGTCGGCCCCGGCGAAGCTGGAGCTTGAAAACACGCCGCCGTAGGCTTCGACGTCGCGCAGGTCGGCGTTCGAGAATCGCGTCCGGTTCATGACGCTGAGGCTGAGGTCCGCCTGCCGCAGCCGTGCGCCGCTCAGGTTGAGCCCCCGCGCCTGCAGGCCGGAGAAATTGCCCTGGAACAGGTTGCAGCCGGCGCAGCTGGCGCCGCCGCGGACGCGGGCGATCTGGCCGGCGTTCTGGGCGGCTGCGGGCAGGGCGGCCACAGCGGCGGCCAGGACGAGGACGGCGGTCAGGATCGGCTTCATGGCGGGCTCCGTGTCTCGCACCTGGCGATGCAAGTCCCGCGCCATACTGGCGGACAATTGTTGATTATCCCTGCATGGACGGGGCCGCCCCGCAGGTGTCGCAGATCCAGCCCGCGCCCCGCTGCTGGAGAGAGAAATCACCGCACGCCGGACAGGCGGTTGCCTCGGTGGCCGCCGCGTTCGCTGGTTGAGGCTCCCGCTTCTGTCCGAACGGCAGCACCACGAGGTTGTCGGGCGCCACGCCGCGGGCGAAACCCTTGGAAATGAACCGGGCCGCCGGCACCGCCTCGGGCGTGTCCTCGGCCGCGCCGCCCAGGCCGTCGGCGTTCAGACCTTCGGGGTCCGCGTTGGCCAGTTCATGCCGGTCCAGATACGACACGCCGAGTTCGCGGAAGATGTAGTCGAGGATCGAGGTCGCCGAGCGGATCGAATCGTTGCCCGTCACGCGACCCGCGGGCTCGAATCGCGTGAACACGAAGGCGTCCACGAACTCGTCCAGCGGCACGCCGTACTGGAGGCCGATCGAGATCGCGATGGCGAAATTGTTCATCAGCGACCGGAAGGCGGCGCCTTCCTTGTGCATGTCGATGAAGATCTCGCCCAGTTCGCCGTCGTCGTATTCGCCGGTGTGGATGTAGACCTTGTGCCCGCCGACGGCGGCCTTCTGGATGTAGCCCTTGCGCCGATCGGGCAGTTTGCGGCGGGTGCGGTCCCGCTCGACCACCTTCTCCACCACCCGCTCCACGGCGCGCGCCTCCGGCTCGCGGCGCCGATCGCGCGGAGTATCGGCTTCCGGCAGGTCCAGCCAGCGCCCCGACGGAGGCGGCCGGCGCATCAGCCGCACCGCGCGGCGTCCCGCCCGGGCCGCGTCGCCGAGGACCCGAACGGCTTGCGCCGGAGACGCGCTCCAGTCGAGCTCGAGCGGGGCGGCGTCCGGGGCGGCGCTGTGCGCCTCCAACACGACGCGCAGTCGGGACTCGAACGCTGACGGGTCGGCGAGGACGGACCGCAACGGCTCGGGCGCCTCGGCCCAGGTCGACAGGTCGCCATGGCCGAACGCCCAGGCCTGCGCTTCCGCCACGGCCTCGGGCGTGAAGCCCAGCTTGATCAACAGGGAGCCTTCACCGCCGTCCTCGACGCCGAGCACGTCGCGAAGAAAGCCCGCATCGAGCACCGGGGACCGGAAGGCGTCCTCCAGCCGGTCCACCTGAAACAGGGCCGTTTCGATCGCCGCCAGCTCGAGATCCGTCAGGCCGCGGGCGCGCAGAGCGGCATGATCGATGCCCGGCGCTCCGACCAGGGTTCGCCGCCCGAGCAGGTGCCGCTCGGCGGATTCGAGATCGCCGTTCGCACCGACGATGGCTGCGGCGAGCGAAGGCCGCAGCCGCCGCTCGATTTCGCCGTCACGGCTTTCGAACACGTCGAGCGCCGCCAGCGGCGTAAGCCCCAGTCGCAGCCGCGCGTCCGAATCGTCGACGAAAAGGCTGAAACGGCCGACGCTTGCGACCAGCGCCGCGAGGTCCTCGACCAGAGCCTCGGCCTCATCGAGGTCGCCCGCCAGGGTCAGGTCGGCCAGACCGCCGAAACCGAAGGACAGCGGCGCGTCCGCATAGGCGTCCGACCACAGCGCGACGAGGGCCGAGAGCGCCGCGCCGAACTGGTCACCGGCCAGGGCGTGAAGAGCCGGCAGTGAGATCAGCACCGCGGGTCCCGACGCGGCCTCGACAAGCGCGTCGGCGGCTTCGGCGTCGAAGGTCAGGAGGAGGTCCCCGTCGATCGCCGCTTCGGCGGCGAGCAGGGCCATGGGCGCGCCGGAGGCGACCAGGTCGCGATCCGCAAGGGCGACCATCACGGGAAATTCGGGGGCCGGCAGGGGGCTGGCCTCGAATAGCTCGCCGGCGATGGCGCGCACGATATCGGCATCGCTCGCCCCGGCCCGTCGCGCGGCCCCTGCCGCCCGGTTCAGCGCGGGGTTTCGCGCCGGATCGGCGCAGTCGCCGGCCGGTCCTTCGCAGCGGCTGACCGCGTCCGTGACCGCCTGCAGCGAAGCCGCGGCCGCCTCCACGGCGCTCGAAGCGAGCCGCGAGGCGCGGCGATGAGCCATTTCGGCTGTCAGGCGGTTTCCGGCTGCGGGATCCGAGAGATCCACCCAGCCGGTCATGACCGGGCCCGCTGCGGCGGGCGTTGCGACGCCCAGCAACAGCGTTGCGGCCATTTCCTCAACGGCGGCGCCCTTCAGGCCGAGTCGCTGCGCGAACTTCGCCGCCGCCTCGGCCAGCGGATCGTCGCCCGTCGCGGGCAAGTTTTGGTCCCCGGCCCAGTCCAGCCAGGCTTCGACCTGGACGTCCGGCCAGTTGTCAGGCGCCCGCGCTGCGGCAAGTCGATCGGCGCGCTCGATCTCCCGCACCGGGCGGCGGGCGAGGGCGGCAGGCAGGGCGAAACGGAACGGCGGTCGCATGGCGGTCTCGACAGAGCTGGTCCGATGCTAGTCTCCCTTTCGGCTTTCGCAATAAATCTGGCGTGCCGGCGCGGGGTTACCCCCAAGATGTTGAGTTGCCGCGGTGGACCGCCGCGCTGGACGGACCGCCTCCGGGTTTCTATGATCGGGTGACGTCGCCAGCCTCCCCGCGCGACCTGAATGAGTGGATTTCCGACGTGCTAGGCAAGATCTTCGGCTGGACCAGCGGGGCGACCATCGGGACGCTGTTCACCATCGCCAAGCGCGGCCAACTGGTCGGCACGGACGAGTTCGGCAACCGCTATTACCTGGCCCGGGACACCACCAGCTACGACGGCCGCCGCCGTCGCTGGGTGGTCTACAACGGCTATGCGGACGCCTCGAAAGTGCCGCCTGACTGGCACGGCTGGCTCCACTACACCTTCGACGAGCCGCCGACCGAGCACCCGCTGCCGCGGCGGGCGTGGGAGAAGGATCACCTGCCGAACCTGACCGGCACGCCGATGGCGTGGCGGCCGCAGGGGTCGCTGGCCGCGGAGGGGCGCCGGCCCGCCGCCACCGGCGACTACGAGGCCTGGCGTCCCGAATGAACCGCAACGGCGCGATCCTCGCAGGCGTGACGGCCCTGGCGCTCCTGGCGTCCGGCGTGGTCGTGGCGTCCGCGCTGAACGATCTGCCGCAGGACGCCCAACCGGCGCCGAGCCCGACTTCCGACCTCAATCGGCAGCCCACGCCGCCCGTGACGCCTGTGCCGCAGGAGCCTGCGCCGGAGGCCGAGCCCGCACCTGCGAGGCCCATCGCCATAACGCCGCCGGCGCCGGTGATCGTCATCGCCGAGGAGCCGGCGCAGGACGAAGATGACACCAACGCCGCCGAGGCCGAAGCGGAGGACGCGACCGTTGAAGCCCCGGTCCAGCCGACCGCTGTTCCGGGACGGCGCCAGCGCGGGCGCATCGCCATCGTCGAGGCCGTCGACAAAATCACCGCCGAGACCATGCGCTTCGAGGTCGAGGTCGGAGGACGGCCGGTGCGTTTCCAGAAGGCGCTGATCTTTACCGCGCGGGCCTGCGAGGTTTCCGCGCCGGACGAACTGGTCGAGGACGCGATCGCCTATCTGGAAGTCAGCATACAGCCGCGTGGCGTTCTTCAGACCACCGGGCCGCGCCAGATATTCCGCGGCTGGATGTTCGCCTCGGCGCCGGCCGTCAACGGCCTTCAGCACCCCGTCTATGACGCGTGGGTGGTCGGCTGCAAGGCGTAGAAGACCGCCTCTGAACCAGTCATCGGTTCGAACAGCGACCCGGTGTTGGGACCGACCGCCCGCGCCGCCTTCAGCAGCCTGAGGTAGGCCGCCTGCGGCGTCTCCACTGCTCCGAACTGGCTCAGATGGGCGGTCAGGAATTGGGCGTCCAGCAACCGCCAGCCGCCTTTCCTGAGGCGCGCCACCAGGTGCACGAGCGCCACCTTGGAGGCGTCGCGCTCGCGGCTGAACATGCTCTCCCCAAAGAACGCCCCGCCGAGGGTCACGCCGTAGAGGCCGCCGACGAGGCGTTCCTCGCGCCAGCACTCTACCGAGTGGGCGTGGCCGCGGGCGTTGAGCTCGCTGTACAGCCGCCGAATGGGATCGTTGATCCAGCTGTCCTCACGCCCCGGCGCCGAAGCGGCGCAGGCTTCCAGAACGGCATGGAACGCCGTGTCGACGCGGACCTCGAAAGCGTCGCTCCGGACAGTTCGTCTGAGGCGGCTGGGGATGCGAAATCCGTCCAGCGGAATGACGCCGCGCTGTTCGGGCTCGACGAGGAAGACGCGGGGGTCATCGCGCGCCTCGCCCATCGGGAAGACGCCGGTGGCGTAGCAGTTCAGCAGTTCGTCGGGGCCGAAGCCGCCGAACGGGCCACTGGCGCTGAAGCCGGGCTCTTCCACCGCGTCAGGCGTCGCCCTTCTGGCGCTTCGCCCAGTTTTCCAGCCAGTGGATGTCGTAGTCGCCGGACAGGATGTCAGGCTCCTGCAACAGTTTCTGGAACAGCGGGATGGTGGTGTCGATGCCGCCCACGACCATTTCGTTGAGGCTGCGCTTGAGGCGGGCGATGCATTCCTCGCGGTCGCGGCCGTGGACGATCAGCTTGCCGATCAGGCTGTCGTAGAAGGGCGGGATCGAATAGCCCGCGTAGAGGGCGCTATCCATGCGCACGCCCAGGCCTCCGGGCGCGTGGAAGTCGGTGACCAGCCCCGGCGACGGCGCGAAGGTCTTCGGGTTCTCGGCGTTGATTCGGCACTCGATGGCGTGGCCCTCGAAGATC
>NZ_DASPNO010000003.1:0-5591 GCF_035626535.1 Brevundimonas sp. | reverse complement strand
CCTCGCGACGCTCCTGACGGTCTTCGCGGCGGTCCTGCCGGGCATCGCGACGGTCGTCGCGGCGGTCCTGACGCTGCTCGTACTGGCCGCGCGATTGTGCTTCGGCGGCGGAGGCCATGCCCAGCGACGACACGGCGAACGTGGCGGCGAGGGCGGCGGTGAGGGCCTTCTTCATGGGGTATCTCCGGATGCGGCCGAAGGATTTCGACTTGCCCGCACACTGCCGCCCGGCCGTTGAGCCGGGTCTGAACGGCCCTGCTCACCTGCCGTTCACACCGCCGTCGCCTATTGAACGCGATCGCCGCGCCGCGGTCAGGCCGCGCGGGCCTTCTCGCCGACGTCCACGAGCGCGCGCAGCCCCGCCCGGCCGGAACCGACCTGGTTCATCACGCAGGCCAGGGCGGCGAAGTCGATCGGCTTGTTCAGATAGGCGTCGGCGCCCGCCTCCAGCCCGGCCTCGTGATCCTCGGTGCGGGCCGAGGCCGACAGGACGACGATGGGCGTCTCGGCATTGACGCCGCCGCCGGCGCGGATGCTCCGGGTGGCGGTCAGGCCGTCCATCACCGGCATATTCACGTCCATGACGATCAGGTCGAAGCGCTGGCCGTCCGCCATCTCGAGCGCGATCTGGCCGTTTTCGGCCGTCGACGACGTATGACCGGCGGAGCTCATCCAGGCTTCCAGGATCATGCGGTTGACCGGGTGATCCTCGACCACCAGCACGCTCAGCGAGCGCCCGTCCTCGATCTCGGCGACGATCGGCGCCGCCGGCGCCTCGCGCGTCCATTCGACCACCTCGGCCTCGACGCTGAAGGTGAAGGTCGAGCCCTCGCCCACCGTCGATTCCACCGTGATGTCGCCGCCCATGATGTTGGCCATGCGCTGCGAGATGGTCAGGCCCAGACCGGTGCCGCCGAACCGGCGCGTCGAGGAGGCGTCGACCTGGGTGAAGGGCTGGAACAGCCGCGCCAGATCTTCCGGCGAGATGCCGGCGCCGGAATCCTTGACCGAGAAGTTGAACTGCACGCGGTGATCGTCGAGGCGTTCGGACCGCACCGTGTAGGCGACTTCCCCGGAGTCGGTGAACTTGACCGCGTTTGACAGCAGGTTGTGGATGACCTGGCAGACGCGTAGCGGATCGCCGCGGACCACGGCCGGGGTGTCGCCTTCGAAGCGGGTGGTGAAGGTCAGGCCCTTGGCCTCGGCCTGCGCCTGGAAGGGGCCGGTGACGCGCTTGTGCAGGTCCTCGACCGAGACGTCGACCATCTCGAAGGTCATCTTGCCCGCCTCGATCTTGGTCATGTCGAGGATGTCGTTGAGCAGGCTCAGCAGGTTGTCGCCGGAGTTGCGGATGATCGACAGATATTCCCGCTGGGTCGGCTCGAGCCGGGTGGCCCCCAGCAACTGGGCGGCGCCGAGCACGCCGTTCATCGGCGTACGCAGCTCGTGCGAAATGACCCCCAGGAAGCTCGACTTGGCCTCGCTGGCCGCATTCGCGCGGTCGCGGGCGGACTCCAGCTCCTCGATCAGATGGGCCTGATGCTCCTGGAAAGCGCGGATCCGCTCCTCGCGCAGCATCGTCATCAGCACCAGCACCACGAGGCCGGCGGCCGTGAACGGCACTACGCCCATGAAGGCCCAGAACAGGTCGGTGCCCCACAGCGAGGCGGCGATGACCGCGGCCGAGACGCCATAGGGCGATGAAATCACCACGGCCTGTTTCGGCGAGCTGCGCAGCTGCGCGAACACCAGCACATAGCCCGAGACCAGCAGGGTCATGGCCAGCGGCTGGCCAAACGGATGGCCCGAGAACCACGCCATCAGCGGCGCGGTCGCCCAGGCGGCCGTGGTGGCTGTGGCCACGGCCGGGAAGATCAGGCCCCAGCCCGCGCCGACGCGCTCGCTGATGCGCTTCTCCACCGCGCCGCGCAGGGCGCCGGCGGCAATGGTGCCGAAGAACCAGAGGGTGGCGGCGATCGGTCCGACCACGGCCAGCAGGCCCACGGCCCAGCTGGAGATGATCAGATAGCGCAGATACTGGGTCTGCAGGATGGCGCGCAGGGCCTGGGCCGCTTCACCGGAACCCGGTTCGCCGTTCGCCGGCTTGGTGATTCCGTCGGATTCGACCATTGCGCGCGCCCCTCCCAAACAACCCGGGCGAACGCTATGGGCAAGATTCTAAGACGAGGTGAACGCTGGCGCATTTCCGATCACGGCGTTCGCGCAACATGCGGGATCAGCCGGGCCCGGCCTCGTCCGGCGTCAGGGCGCGGATCGACAGGGCGTGCACCGGCCCGGCCAGCTCTTCGCGCAGCAGATCGTTCACGGCCCGCTGGCGCTGCACCCGTCCCTGTCCCTCGAAGGCCGCCGACACCACCGTCACATTGAAGTGGCTCTCGCCGCCGGCCCGGCCGTCGACTCCCCCTTCGTGATGGTGGCCGGCGTGCCGGCCGCTGTCGTCCTCGATCTCCAGACGCGCCGGCGACAGGCCCGCCTGAAGTTTTTTGCGAATAATCGTCGCGATCGGGCCTTCCGGCATGGGCTTGTCCTTGTTGGCGACCAATTCGCCCCTACACTTCGTGCGATGTCTTCCGCCTTTCAATACAAGCCGCGCTTCAAGGATATGCGCGTCAAGCCGCCGAAGCCCGAGGAGGAGGCGGCGGAAGCCGACGTGCTGCACCTCAAGCCGGGCGAGAAGCCGTGCCAGTGGCCCGACTGCCGCATGCCCGCGACGGCGCGCGCCCCCAAGTCGCGCGAGCGGCTCAACGACTTCTACGATTTCTGCCAGCGCCACGCCGGCGAGTACAACAAGGGCTGGAATTTCTACGCCGGCATGACCGAGGGCGAGGTCCGCGCCGCCCAGGAGAACGAGGCCATGACCGGCGGCCGCCCGACCTGGGAGATGAAGGCCGGCAAATTTACCCGCGAGGCCGCCGCCTTCGCCGCCAAACTCGGCACGGCCAACACCCAGGGGGCGGGCAGCTGGCGCGACAGCTTTGGCCTGTTCGGCCGCCGCACCCGCGAGCAGGCGGGGCCCGAGGGTCAGGACGATCTGCGCCTCGGCAAGCTGGAGCGGTCGGCGCTGGCCGACCTCGACCTCGACGTCCGCAGCGACCGCAAGGCCGTAAAGGCCCGCTATCACGAGCTGCTGAAGCGCTTCCACCCGGACCTGAACCAGGGCGATCGCGGCGCCGAGGCCAAGCTCCAGCGCGTCATCAAGGCCTACAAGACCCTGAAAAAGGCCGGCCTCGCCGCCTAGCGCCGGCCGCCGGAATGCCTAGCTAAGGCTTCTTCTCGAAGGAGCCCGCCATGGAAGTCTTCTACACCGCCCACGCCACCGCCTCCGGAGGCGGCCGTGACGAAGGCCGTTCCGCCACGGACGACGGCAAGATCGACGTCCGCCTCTCCGTTCCCGCCGGAATGGGCGGCAAGGGCGGCGACGGGACCAATCCCGAACAGCTCTTCGCCACCGGCTACGCCGCCTGCTTCCTCAGCGCGCTGCGGCTGGTCAGCGGTCAGGCCGGCACGCCGGCCGGGCCGGACACGAAGGTCGCCGCGGACGTCGGCATCGGCAAGAACACCCGCGGCGAAGGCTACAACCTCGATATCGAACTGACCGTCAGCGACCACGGTCTCGATCAGGCGGTCATCGACGACCTGCTCCAGAAGACCCACCAGGTCTGCCCCTACTCCAACGCCACCCGCGGCAACGTCGACGTGAAGCTGACGGCGAGCTAGTCCAGCGTGGTCCGGTAGCGCATCATCGCCAGCGCCCCGACCACCAGCACGAACAGGCCCAGGGCGAAGAGGCTGGGCCCGGCGTTCTCCAGCCCGACGCCCTTGAGCAGCGAGCCCCGCACGACGCGCAGGAAGTGGGTGACGGGGATCACCGTGCCGATCGCCTGGGCCCAGTCCGGCATGCCGCGGAAGGGGAACATGAAGCCCGACAGCAGGATCGACGGCAGCATGTAGAAGAAGCTCATCTGCATCGCCTGCAGCTGGGTCTTCGCCAGGGTCGAGATCAGGAAGCCCAGCGACAGCGACCCGACAATGAACAGCATCAGCCCGGCGATCAGGGCGATCCAGCCCCCGCTCATCGGCACGTCGAACAGCAGCCGCGCCATCACCAGAATGACCGTCGCCTGAAGCACCCCGACCAGCACATAGGGCGCGAGCTTGCCGACCATCACCTCCAGCGGTCGCACCGGCGTCGACAGCAGGCTTTCCATCGTGCCCCGCTCGCGCTCGCGGGCCATGCCCAGCGAGGTCATCATCACCAGTGTCATGGACAGGATCACCCCCAGCAGGCCTGGCACGATATTGTAGGCGGTAATGGCCTCGGGATTGTAGCGCCGGTGCACGACCACTTCGAACGGCGCCTCGCCCGGAGCCCGCGCCGCCAGCGGGCCGGTCAGGTCCCGGGTCAGCGCCTGCGACGGCAGGCTGGCCAGCGCCGCCACGGCCCCGGATGTGGCTGAAGGATCAGTGGCGTCCGCCTCTACGAGGATCTGCGCCGCGTCGCCGCGAACCACCCGGGTGGTGAAGTCCGCCGGAATGATCACCGCGAACTGCACGTCGCCGCGCTCCAGCGCCCGGTCCAGCTCGTGTTGGCTGCGCGCCTGGAGGGTGACGTCGAAATAGCCGCTGTTGTTCATCGCGGTCAGGATCGAGCGCGAGAAGCCGCCGTTGTCCTGCACCAGCACCGCCGTCGGCAGGTGCCGCGGATCGTCGTTGATGGCGTAGCCGAACAGCAGCAACTGCACGATCGGCAGCATCAGGATCATCGCATAGGTCAGCCGGTCACGCGTCAGCTGCGTGAACTCCTTGGCCAGCACGGCCCAGGTGCGGGTCAGCGAGAGCATCAGGCGGCCCTCTTCTTGTCCGCTTCGATGTCGTGGATCAGCTGGATGAACACGTCCTCCAGCGTCGGCCGCGTCTCGGTCCACTTCAGCGGCGCCTTGCGGAAGGGCTGGATCGCCGCCTCCAGCGCCGGCCGATCGCGCCCGGACACGTGCAGCACCGTCCCGAACGGCGCCGCCATCTCGACGCCCGGCCGGTCGCGCAGTTCACGGGCCAGCCGGTCCGCTCCCGGTCCTTCGGCATGAAAGGTCACCAGTCCCGACGCCGCGATCACCTCGTCCGCCGTGCCGCGCGCCAGCGTCCGGCCGCCGGCGATGTAGGCGATCTCGTGACAGCGCTCGGCCTCGTCCATATAGTGGGTCGAGACCAGCACCGTCATGCCCTCGGCCGCCAGGGCGTGGATCTCGTCCCAGAAGGTCCGCCGCGCCTCGGGGTCGACGCCGGCCGTAGGCTCGTCGAGCAGCAGCAGGTCCGGTCCGTGCAGCGTCGCCGCCGCCAGCGCCAGCCGCTGCTTCCAGCCGCCCGACAGATTGCCCGCCAGCTGCGCCCGCCGCTCCGTCAGCCCCAGCCGGTCCAGCGCCGCCTGCACCCGTTCGCGCCGCCGGTCCAGCTCGTGCACCCGCGCCGTGAAGGTCAGGTTCTGCTCGATCGACAGATCTTCGTAGAGCGAGAATTTCTGCGTCATGTAGCCGACGCGGCGCTTGATCGCCTGCGACTGCCGCATGACGTCG
>NZ_DASPNO010000002.1:0-28910 GCF_035626535.1 Brevundimonas sp. | reverse complement strand
TTGCCTGCCGCAGGGCGCCGATCATCATGGTCACGGCCGATGCGACCGCCAGCACCATCATCGGCGCGCGCGACAGCGGAGTGCACGAATTCCTCCGCAAGCCGTTCACCAGCGCCGATCTGCTGAAGCGGATCGAAAACGTCGCCCTGAAGCCCCGCGACTGGGTGGAGGCGGTCGGCTACGTCGGGCCCGACCGGCGACGTTTCAACTCGGGCGAATACTCGGGCGACCGCAAGCGCCGGGCGGACAAGCCGGCCAGCGGCGCCGCGGCCATGACGGCCGCGAAGGATCAGGCCATGCGGATCCTCGCCGCGGCCCTCGACCAGTTCGACAACGATCCGATGCAGGCCGTTCGCGCCATCCGTGAACAGGCCGCGACGCTGAAGTCCTTGGCCATGAAGGTCTCGGACTCGCGACTCGCGGTGGCCGTCGGCGCGCTGGAGGTCACCCTCGCCTCCGGGCCGCCGTGCAAGGCGACCTTGGCGGCGCCGATCGGGTCGCTGCTGGCCATGGCGCCGCCCGAACCGATGAAGCGGGCCGGCTAGACCGGCCTTCCACTGATCAGGCGTCGACCAGGTTCCGCTCCTCGGCGGCGGCGCGCATGGCCTTCTGCAGCTTCTCGAAGGCGCGAACCTCAATCTGACGGACCCGTTCGCGCGAGACGCCATATTGACCGGCCAACTCCTCCAGGGTCACGGGATCGTCCTTGAGACGGCGCTCGGTGAGGATGTGCTTCTCGCGATCGGTCAGTTCCTGCATGGCTTCCTCAAGCAAGCCCATGCGGATCGACTTTTCCTCGTCCTCGGCCAGCTGCGTCTCCTGCGAGACCGCCGTGTCGTCGGCCAGCCAGTCCTGCCATTCGCTCTCGCCGTCGGCGCGCAGCGGCGCATTCAGCGAAGCGTCGCCGCCGAGACGGCGGTTCATATTGGTGACCTCTTCCTCGGAGACGCCCAGCTTGGTGGCGATAGCCGAGAGGTGTTCCGGACGCAGGTCGCCTTCCTCGAAGGCTGAGATCTGGCTCTTGGCCTTGCGCAGGTTGAAGAACAGCTTCTTCTGCGCCGCCGTGGTGCCCATCTTCACGAGCGACCAGCTGCGCAGGATGTATTCCTGGATTGAGGCGCGAATCCACCACATGGCGTAAGTCGCCAGGCGGAAGCCCTTGTCCGGATCGAATTTCTTGACGGCCTGCATCAAGCCGACATTGCCTTCCGAGATCACCTCGCCGATCGGCAGGCCATAGCCGCGATAGCCCATGGCGATCTTGGCCACGAGGCGCAGGTGTGAGGTCACAAGGCGGTGCGCGGCCTCGGGATCTTGATGCTCGGTCCAGCGCTTGGCGAGCATGAATTCCTCGTCTTTCGCCAGCATCGGAAATTTGCGGATTTCAGTCAGGTATCGCGACAGTCCCTGTTCAGGCGACATCACCGCGAGAGATCTTGCTGCAGTCATCTGGTCCCTCCGACCGTGAAACGAGCGGGCCCTGCGGAGACGGCCACCCGATGTGCGCCGACGCCTCGCCCCTCAACTGGTGAGATAGGGTCGGGTTTCCGCATTTGTCAGAGGCGGATCGTCACACGGAAGCGTGACCGTTGCCCCGGCGCCACTGCACCGAACGAGTGACTGTATAGCGGAGAGTCAGTCCTAAATCAAGACTTACTTGGAGAGGGCGGCCCGAAGCCTGGCGCGGGCGGCGTCCCAGGCCGAGGCGTCGCCATCGTGCTTATCCGGGTGCAGGGACTGCAGGGAGCGAATTTCTTCCGATAGGCCTGGAGCGGCTGCGCCCGAGGGCGGATCGAGCCCTTCCGCCGCGACGAAGGCGGTGATCGCGGCGGCCCGCTGGGCATCGGGATTGGGCGCGGCCGGAGCCTCCAGGCGACCACCGGTCCAGCGGATGGCGTCGACGATCTGGTCGCGGAAGCGCGGATCGTCCCATGTCGAGGGCGTATGACCGAGGTTGGTGTAGAACAGCCGGCCTTGGCCGATCCGACGAACCCAGGTGACCGGCACGGGGTAGGGGCGCCGCAAGGGCTCCGCCGTCATGTCGAGCGTCTGGAGCACGCGAAGCCGATCCGGGACGAAGCCGGCGTACTGGTAGATCTCCTCAGCATAGGGCGTCCCATCCGGCCACATGGCGGCGAGCGGGTGCGAGGGCTCGAGGTTCGACAGGCGGATCGGTGTGCCCTGCGTCCACGGATGGCCGTCGAAACGGCCACCGAGGAAGGCCGTCCAGGCCTCCTCGCCACCCTCGAAGTCCAGAGCGGTGTCCGCGGCGCTGTGGACTCCGACGAACCCGCCGCGGCCGCTGTCGATCCAGCTGACGATCGCCGCCCAGGTCTCCCGGTCGATGGGCAGGGCGCCGGTGGTGCTGAAGACGAGGACGTCAAAATCAGCCAGCCGCGCGGCGGTCAGGTCGCGCGCGTCCTGGCTCAGTTCGACTGTGAAGGCGCCGCTGTCGCGGGCCATCTCCTGCAGTGCGAGTTCGGAGGATGACAGGCCGTCGGCGGGACGGCGCGCCGTCTCATGCACAAATCCGACGGACTGGGACAGATAGAAGACCCGCAAGGACGGCTCCTGAACTGGAGGGGCGCCGACGCAGGCGCCCAGGCAGAAAATCACCAGAACGAAGGTCAGGAGCCGGGTCATCGCGGACCCTGAAGGCCGAGGATGTCGCGGTAGGTCGGATGGACCACGTCGGCATGTTCCGGATGTTTCTGCAGGTAGGCGGAAAAGAACGGGCAGACCGGCAGGATAAGCAGGCCCCGGGCCCGGGCATTGGCGATGACGTGCTTCGCCAGCCGGCTGGCGATCCCCTGGCCCTCCAGCGCCACCGGCACGAGGGTCTCGGTGATCATCAGGTTCTGGCCGGAGAGATTGTAGACGACCACCGCCACCTGATCGCCGACCGGCAGTTCGTAGCGGTGGCGTCCGGCGTCGTCGCGAATGTCAGCGTCAGTCATACGGGGTCCTCCTGGACCATTGGTGGGGCGTCAGAGGTCGGCGAGCAATCGCTCGAGCTGCGTCATGTCTTCCGGAGGCGGGGTCTCGAACCGCAGCGGCTCACCGGTCACCGGATGGACGAACCCCAGCACAGCGGCGTGCAGCGCCTGGCGGGTCAGACCGGCCTCGGCGATGGCCGCGCGAACCGCCGCCGCCGGGCTGCCCGAGCCGTAGACCGGATCCCCCAGGATGGGCGCGCCCTTCGAGGCCAGGTGCACGCGGATCTGGTGGGTCCGCCCGGTGTGCAGGGTGCAGGCGACGCGGGCGGCCATCGGCGCGCCGCCGGCCTTGGCTGGAAGCCCGAACACCTTCTCGACGACATAGTCGGTGATGGCGTTGCGCCCGCCGCTCCGGAGCACGGCCATCTTCTTGCGGTCTGACGAGGAGCGCCCGATCAGCGTCTCGATCCGCCCCTTCGCCGGGCTTGGCGCCCCTCGCGTGAGGGCGATGTAGGTCCGCTCGATGTCGTGGGCGGCGAAGAGGGCCGAAAGGCCGGCGTGGGCCCGGTTGGACTTCGCGGCGACCATGACCCCTGACGTGTCCTTGTCCAGCCGGTGCACGATCCCGGGCCGGGCGACGCCGCCGATGCCGGACAGCGAGTCTCCGCAGTGCGCCAGCAAGGCATTGACCAGGGTCCCGGTCTCGCAGCCCGGCGCCGGATGCGCGGCCATGCCGGCGGCCTTGTCGACGACGATAAGGTCGGCGTCCTCGAACAGGACGGTCAGCGGGATCGCCTCGGACGCCGGCGTCGCGGAAACGACCGGCGGGACAAGGATCGTATACAGCCCCGACTGGGCCTTGGCCGATCCGCTCGAGACGGTCTGGCCGTCGCGGCTGACCACCCCCTCCACCAGAAAGGCCTGCAAACGCGCGCGGGACAACGTCGGAAATATTTTGGCCAAAGCCTTGTCCAGCCGGTCTCCGCCGGTCTCGAGCCGGGCTTCCAGCACCGTGGCGTCGTCGTCTTCGATCAGGGGTTCGTCGGACACCGGCCACTCCGCCGCCGGACCAGGCGGTCTGTGATCTAGCACGTGCGGCATGTGCCCCGGCAAGCCGCCAGCTTGGCTGTAGTACGGAATTCCGCCATGGTGAACGCGGGTGTCTGGGGAGACGGACCATGAGAATTCTGATCGTCGCGGCGGCGGCCGGCGGGGCCGCGCTGGCGCTCGGCAGCTGCGCCACCATGAGCGCCGAGCAGTGCATGGCGGGAGACTGGTCCGGCCAAGGCTATAGCGACGGTATGTCCGGGATGACCATGAGCCGGCTCGACGAACACGCCGAGGCCTGCGGCAAGCACGGCGTCTCGCCAGACGCCACAGCCTATGCCGCCGGTCGCCGGGAAGGTCTGGTGCACTACTGCACGCCCGCCAAGGGGTTCGAAGTCGGGCGCAGCGGTTCAGGCTATGCGGGAGTCTGCCCTTCCGAGCTGGAAGAGGACTTCACCTACGGCTATCGGGACGGCCAGATCGTGCACGCGGCCGAACAGGCGCTGGCCAATGCGCGCAGCCGGGTCGACAGCCTCGGCTCCCGACTTGAGGAGCTGGATGAGAAGATCATCGCCAAACAGGCCGAGGCCCGCGCGGACGGCCTGACGGAGGAGGAGCGCGAGGCGATCCGCAACCGCATCGCCGAGATCCGCCGCGAGCGCGCCGACACCGAACGGGAGTGGCGTCGGGCGCAGGATGCGATCGATGACGCGGAAGGCGATGTTCGCGACGTCCGCTGGCGTTTCCGCGATCAGTACGGCAGCTGGTGAGGGGCAGCGGCGGCTGAGCCGCCGGCCCAAGGCTTTCAGGCCGCCTTCTTCTCGAGCTTCTTCTCCCACTGGCCCAGCGAAGCCAGGCCGTTCATGCGGGCGCGGTGGTGGAAGGCCGACTGGCAGGCGACAGCGTTCTCAGCCTTGCCCGACCATGCCCGCTGCGGCGCGGCCTGCAGGGCGCGGCCGTAGGAGAAGGTCATCTTCCACGGGAAGCCGCCGATGCGATTCATCTCGTTGAGATGGGCGGTGGCCTGCTCGTCGGTCTGACCGCCAGACAGATAGGCGATGCCCGGCACGGCCGACGGCACGGTGGCCTTCAGCGCCGCGATGGTGCGCTCGGCGACCTCGTGCACCTTGGCCTGGCGAACGCTGCCCTTGCCGGAAATGACCATGTTCGGCTTGAGGATGATGCCTTCCAGCGCCACGCGCTGCTCGTACAGTTCCTGGAACACGGTCTGAAGCACCCACCGGGTGACCTCGTCGCAGCGGGCGATGTCGTGCGAGCCGTCCATCAGAACCTCGGGCTCGACGATCGGCACGATCTGCTCCTGCTGGCAGATGCGGGCGTAGCGGGCCAGGGCGTGGGCGTTGGCCTTGACGCAGCCCCAGGTCGGGATGCCGTCGGCGATGTCGATCACCGCCCGCCACTTGGCGAACCGGGCGCCGCGCTCGTAGTGGGCGCGCAGCCGTTTGGACAGGCCGTCGAGGCCCTTGGTCACCGTCTCGCCCGGGAAGCCGGCCATCTTGGTCGCGCCCTTGTCGACCTTGATGCCCGGGATCGATCCGGCCGCCTTGATGATTTCGACCAGCGGCGTGCCGTCCCTGGCGTCCTGGTACAGAGTCTCCTCGAACAGGATCACGCCCGAGATGTGCTCGCGCATCGTCTGCTCCGAGCGGAACAGGCATTCGCGATAGTCGCGGCGGTTCTCTTCGGTGTTCTCGACCCCGATGGCGTCGAAGCGCTTCTTGATCGTGCCCGTGGACTCGTCGGCCGCCAGAATGCCCTTGCCGGGCGTGACCATCGCCTCAGCCACCGCGTTGAGCGCCGCCAGATCCATCGAGTCCTCCTAAGCCTGATGAGTTGCGCTGATCTAGCTCCACCCGAGCCGGAAGTCACGCATTGTTACAGCGTGCGTCAGGCCGACCGGAGTGCCTCGACCCCTGGCAGGGGCTTGCCTTCCATCCATTCAAGAAACGCGCCGCCGGCCGTTGAGACGAAGGTCATGTCGTCCGCCGCGCCCGCGTGATGCAGAGCCGCGACCGTGTCGCCGCCGCCGCCCACCGCCACCAGCGCGCCCGACTTCGCCAGCTGCGCCGCGGCTTGGGCCGCCTTGACCGTCGCCGCGTCGAACGGCGGAACCTCGAACACGCCCAGCGGTCCGTTCCAGATCAGGGTCCGCGACAGGGCCATGGCCTTGATCAGCTTCTCGACGGTCAGCGGTCCCGCATCGAGAATCTTCTCGTCCTCTCTGATCTCCTCGCGCGCGAGCACGGTGCGCGTCTCAATCTCCGGCTTGACCTCCGTCGCCACCACCACGTCGATCGGCAGCAGGATCTCGCAGCCCTTAGACTCGGCCTCGGCGAGGATGTCGCGCGCCGTGTCGGCCATGTCCTTCTCGGCCAGCGAGCCGCCGATGTCGACGCCCTGCGCGAACAGGAAGGTGTTGGCCATGCCCCCGCCGATGGCCAGCCGGTCCAGCTTTTCGACGAGGTTCTTCAGCAGGTCCAGCTTGGTGGACACCTTGGCCCCGCCGACGATGCCCAGCACCGGCTTCTGCGGATTGCCCAGCGCCGCATCCAGCGCGTCCAGTTCCCGCCGCATCGACTCTCCGGCGTAGGCGGGCAGGAGCCGCGCCAGCCCCTCGGTCGAGGCGTGGGCCCGGTGCGCGGCCGAGAAGGCGTCATTGACGTAGAGGTCGCCCAGTTCCGCCAGCTGCGCCGCGAAAGCCGGGTCGTTTTTCTCCTCGCCGGGGTGGAAGCGGACGTTCTCCAGCAGCACCACGCCGCCCGCGTCAACGTCGGCGATCATCGCCTTCGCCTCGTCGCCCACGCAGTCCTCGGCGAACCGCACCGGCGCCCCCAACAACCGCTCCAGGTCGTCGACCACCGGCCGCAGGCTCATCGACGGCACGCGCTGCCCCCTGGGCCGGTCGAAATGCGCCAGCAGCGCCACCTTCGCCCCGGCGTCGCGCAGCTTCTGGACGGTCGGGATCGCCACCCGCAGCCGGGTGTCCTCCGTCACCTTTCCGCCCTCCGTCGGCACGTTGAAGTCTACGCGCACCAGCGCCGTCTTGCCGGCGAGGGACGGGGCGTCGTCGAGGATGCGGAAGGTCATGACTCTAATCTTCTGTACAAAACGTTGGTCGTGGCCGGATCAACAGCGGCTTTGACGTCTCCGCTCGAGAGGAACTCAACGACCTCGCCATCGATGGACGGCGAGATGTTCAATGTGAAGTGCTCCCGCTCCTCACCGTAGTCCCTGCCATAGGCGATATTGAATGAACGGAGCGTCGTGCCATCCACGAGTTCCAATATAGTGAGTTGGCCGTCACGGGATTCGAGAAGTTCGATCAGCCCGCTCCCGCGACCCGGGACGAGGTCGCCCGGTCCCTGTTCGTGGTACCGGGCGTCACCCATCAGATGAACTTCGCCATCACCAGCGCCGTATCGGCCATCCGCGTCGCGAAGCCCCACTCGTTGTCGTACCAGCTCAACACCCGGGCCAGCTTGCCGTCGACCACTTGGGTCTGGGGCAGGGCCGCGGTGGAGGAGGCGGCGATGTGATTGAGGTCCATCGACACCAGCGGGTCCGTCGTGGTGTGCAGCACGCCCTTCATCGGCCCGTCGGCGGCGGCCTGAAGCGCGGCGTTGATCTCGTCCACCGTCACTTCGCGTCCGGCCACGACCTTCAGATCGACGACCGAGACGTTCGGCGTCGGCACCCGGATCGACGAGCCGTCCAGCTTGCCCTTCAGCTCCGGCAGCACCAGCCCCAGAGCCTTGGCGGCGCCGGTCGAGGTCGGGATCATCGACAGGCCGGCCGCGCGGGCGCGGTACAGGTCCTTGTGCATCGTATCCAGCGTCGGCTGGTCGCCGGTGTAGGCGTGGATCGTCGTCATATAGCCGCGCTCGATGCCGAACAGGTCGTTCAGCACCTTGGCCACCGGGGCCAGGGCGTTGGTGGTGCAAGAACCGTTCGAGACGACGATGTCGTCAGCGGTCAAGACGTCATGGTTGACCTTGTAGACGATGGTCTTGTCGGCGCCGTCGGCCGGGGCCGAGACCAGGACCCGCCTGGCGCCGGCTTTCAGGTGGGCGGAGGCCTTGTCTTTCGAGGTGAACAGGCCCGTGCACTCGAAGGCGATGTCGACGTGCAGGTCCTTGTGCGGCAGCTCTTCCGGGTTGCGGATCGCCGTCACCTTGATCTTGCCGAGACCGACGTCGATCCAGTCCTCGCCCGAGGTCACCGTGCCCGGGAACCGGCCGTGCACGCTGTCGTAGCGCAGCAGGTGGGCGTTGGTCTCGACCGGCCCGAGATCGTTGATCGCCACCACCTCGATGTCGCGACGGCCGTGCTCGACGATCGAGCGCAGGACGAGGCGGCCGATGCGGCCGAAACCATTGATGGCGACGCGGACGGTCATGGGGGCGGGCTCCTGAAGCGTTGATTGGCGGTTGGCGCTTCAATGGAACCGGCGGCGCCGGGTTTCAACCCCGCGCCTGTAACAAGGCGTGATGAACTGTAACGCTGGCCGTCAGTCGGTGCGGCGCGCGCGCGCCCCCGGACCGCCGAAGCCGAGCGTGTCCATCGTCGTGACCCGCCCGGTCTCGTCCCGGCTGAACTGCACCCGGCGGGTCGGGTCACCTACGACGGTGAACAGGTCATCGGCCAGCCGCGCCAGCACCACCGGCGGCCGGCGGCCACGCACCACATGCAGGCGGTCGCCTTCGACCGAGACCGTTTGGTCGCCATAGACGCCCGCGTAAGGCGACAGGTCTCCGGAGGCGGCGGTCGAGGTCAGGGCCTCCAGCGCCCAGGCCGCGTCGGTCCGCCCGGGATCGCGCGCGACTATCCCTTCGAGGGCCAGGGCGTGGGCCCGGTCCAGCGCCTGATGCCAGGGAACCGCCACGTCGGGGATGACGCCGGTTCCCTCCCAGTTGCCGCCGGTGTTCGGATTTTTCGGCGAGCCTTGGGAGATGAAGACCCCAAAGCCACCCCCGACGCGCACCATGCCGCCGGGATTGGCGGCCCCGCCCGAAGCCTCGCCGACGATGGTCGCCCGCCGGGCCCCCTGCAGCGTGTAGGGGAAGGCCTCGCCCGCCGAGCCGGTGCGGCCACTGATCAGGATGTAGACCGGGACGTCGACACGCGGGTTCGGATGGAACACCTCGGGAGCCTCGCTCCTCGTCCCCTCGCGGCTGTGAAAGACGTTGTAGATCGGGGCGCCCGCCGGGGTGAAGGCGCTGGTCAGATAGCCGACCATCGACGGCGCCCCTCCGCCGTTGTCCCGCAAGTCGAAGATCACCGCGTCGGCGTCGGCCACGAATGTCAGGGCGGCGTCAGCCGCGCGCCGGGCCGGGTCGGCGGGATTTCTGAAGTCGATATTCGAAAACTGGCGCAGGTCGATATAGCCGACATTGCCGGGCAGGATTTCGACCTTGCGGAACCCATAGTGCCCCCGTGCTTCGGCTGGATTGGGCCCGCCCGGGCCCGGCCCGGGCCCCCCTACCGGGCCACCCGGTCCCGGCCCCCGTCGCGGCCCCGTCGCCTGAGCCTGAGGGTCGTAAGTCACGTTGAAGTGGGCGTCGAACGGACGCAACCGCGCGCTCAGGGCGGCGGCCAGGTCTCGCGGATCGGTGAGGGCGTCAAAGGTCCCGGCCGCGCTTTCGGCCATCAGGACGGCGGCGATCTCCGCCCCCCGGGCCGGATCGAAATAGAGGTCGTGAATGCGTCCGGCGATGGCGCTCACGGTCACACGTGGAGCGGGCGCCTCGACCGTGGCGGCCGCCGCTGCGTCGGACGTCGACGGGCTCTGCCCGAAGGTCGGACCGGTTCCGAGGGCCGTCACCATCGCGACAAGGACGAGTATACGCATCAGGGTATCTCCGGACCGTTGGTGGACAGCGGCAGATCGAGACGGGCGATCAGCCCTCCTTCCTTCCGCCGGATCATGATGACGTCGCCGCCGTGGGCGCGCGCCGCCTGCCGCGCCACTGTCAGGCCGAGGCCCGCGCCGCCGGTTTCACGGCTGCGCGAGCGCTCGCCGCGGTAGAACGGCTCGAACACGGCCTCCAGCTCGGTCTCGGCTACGCCCGGACCGTCGTCCGCCACTTCGACCACCGCGCGGCCGTCCTGGGCGTGAGCCTTCACCCGCGCCGCGCCGCCGTATTTAACGGCGTTGGAGATCAGATTGGCCAGCGCCCGGCGCAGGGCGGCCGGGTCGCCCTTCACCGGCAGAGCGCCGCCGCCCTGAAAACTCACGGCCGCGCCGGTCTCCTCGAAGCCGCCCGCGCAATCGGCCGCCAGCCGTCCGAGATCCAGCGGCTCGCGCCGCTCGGGCGTAGCCTCGCCGCGCACGAAGGCCATGGCCTGGGCGATCAGCGCGTCCATCTCCTCGATGTCGGACGCCATCCGGTCGCGCACCGCCGCCGGCGCCTGCTCGGCCCGGAAACGCAGCCGCGTCAGCGGCGTGCGCAGGTCGTGGGCGATGGCGGCGATGGTCTGGGTCCGCTGGCGCATATGGTTGCGCAGCGAGGCCTGCATTTCGTTGAAGGCATGGATAGCGGTGCGCACCTCGCTCGGGCCGGAGGGGGCCAGCGGCTCGGCGTCGGGGTCGGCCCCCAGCCGTTCGGCGGCGTCGGCGAAGACGCGGATGGGGCGGGTCAGCCGCCGCGCCAGCCACCAGACCAGCGGCGCCAGCAGCAACATCGAAATGCCCAACGCCAGCAGCATCCTGGCCTGCCAAGGCGACAGCAGGCTGCGCGGCGGCTCCACCGTCGCCCAGCGTCCGTCCGGCTGGCGCACGGAGGCCGAGAAGGGCGCGAAGGTCAGCCGGTGCGCCAGCACGGTGAACTCGCGCGTCGTGGAATTGATGACGATCGCCCCGTCGTCGCCGCGCGGCGGCATGTGTCGCCTGTGCAGCTGGGCCGCCACTTCCGCCTGTTCTCCGGTCAGTCTCACCGTGGTCTGGCGGGAGGCCTCGCCCGGGACGTCGACGCCGCGAACCTTGGCGTCGGGACGGACCATGACGAAGTTTGTCGGCGGGGGAGCGCCATGCGGCGGCCGGCTGGGCCGGCGCCTCCGCTGACGATCGACCGTGACCCGCACCATGCCCGGCTGGACGCCCAGCCGTTCCGCCAACCCCGCCGAGATGGCCAGCGCCATGGGATCGACCCGGTCGATACCGGCCGGAGAGACCGGTTCGTCCGTGATCCGCCGCTTGAGAGCGCGTCCGTCGGAGGTTTCGGCCGGTTCGCCCTTCAGCGCGTTCGCCGCCGCCTCGATGCTGAAGCCGGACGGCCGGGGTTCGGGGGCGAGCACCACCACGGCGAAGGCCACGGCCTGTGACATGACCACGGCCAGCGCCGCGAGCGCCGCCACCTGGACCAGGACGGGCAGGGAGGAAGGACGCTTCACGTCCCGTTCCGTCCGGCGCCGTTGTGACGCTCGACCCGCACGTTGAACATGTAGCCCTCGCCGCGCAGCGTCTGGATCATCTCCAGTCCCGACCCGTCGTCGAGCTTCTTGCGCAGCCGGCTGATCTGCACGTCCATGGCCCTGTCGAAGACGTCGGTGTCCGCGCCGCGGGCCCGCTCGAGCAGCTGATCCCGGGTCATGATCCGGCCGGGGCGTTCGGCGAAGGCGCGCAACAGGGCGAACTCGCCGGCTGACAGATTGACGGTCTGCCCGTCCGGTCGCGTCAGCTCCCGGCGCAGGAGGTCCAGCCGCCATCCCGCGAAGGCAAGGCACGGGCCCTCGGCCTCACCCGCCTCGCGCGGCCGGCGCAGAACCGCCCGCACCCGCGCCAGCAGTTCCCGGGGATTGCACGGCTTGGCCAGATAGTCGTCGGCGCCGAGCTCCAGGCCGATGATCCGGTCGGTGTCCTCGCCCATCGCGGAGAGCATGACGATCGGCGGGCCCTTGCCGGCCATGCGCCGGCAGACGGACAGCCCGTCCTCGCCCGGCATCATCAGGTCCAGCACGATCAAATCCGGCGTCCGCGCCGCGATGGCGCGGTCCATCTCGGCCGCCGTCGCCGCCCCTTCGGCCGCGTAGCCGTGCTGGGACAGATAGTCGGTCAGCACCTCGCGGATACCGGGGTCGTCGTCGACGACGAGGATGCGCGGGGCGGCTTCGGCTTGCATGGCGGCCATTGTGACGAACCCTCCTCGCGCCGTCATTTCAGCATTGAAACAATTCGGCGGCTGCATGAAACACCCGCGAAAGGCCAATGTGGTCGAACGGTGAAATACGCACCCGGGAGCCCATGCCTATGCTGACCCTGATCGCCCTTTCCGCCGCCCTGATTCAGGAGCCGCCGGCTCCGCCCGCGCCGCCGGAAGTCCACACCCGCGTCATGGTCATGGGGCCGCACGGTCCGGGATCGCTCGACAAGGACGGAGATGGCCAGGTGTCGCGCGAGGAGTTCGCCGCGCCGCTGAACGATCATTTCGGCCAGATGGACACGAACGGCGACGGCCGCCTCTCCACGGAGGAGATGGCCGGCGGTCATGGCCCGCGTGGAGACGGGAACGTGATGATCGCCCACGGCGGACCGGAGGGCGCCCCCGGCGTCCACCGCTTCGAGATGCGCCGCCCTCACCCCGGCGGCGAGGCGGGCGCGCGTCAGGAGCATGAGATCATCATCCGGGGGCCGGGCGGCCATGGCATGCCGCACGTGATCCATCGGCCGGGCCACGAGGGTCGGGGCGGCGAGACCCGCTTCGAGGTCCGGTCCACCGGCGGTCCCGGTCACCACGCCGACATGGACAAGGATGGCGACGGCAAGGTCAGCGAAGCGGAGTTCACCGGCCCGCTGCGCGAAGCCTTCGCCCGGATGGACGCGGACCACTCGGGCTACATCGAGGAAGGCGAGCGCGGCGGCGACGGCGGCGTCCGGGTCTTCACCCATTGCATCGAGACCCGCGCCGAAGATTGATCGTACCCGTCGTATTCGTGATTTGAGGAACCGGGGTTCGTCGCCCTAAGTGGGTCCGATGAACTTTCGCCGCCTCCTTCTCCGACTGACCGGGTCAGCCGCGATGAGCCTTGCGCTCATCGCGGCGCCGGCGTTCGCGCGCGATCCCGGCGTCCCGGCCCCTGCGGCCGTCGCCGCTGCTCCGGACGTTCCCGCGCCCGCCCGGCCCACCCGTGAACGGGCCCGGATGAACCAGCGGGTCTTCGACCGGGTCTGGAACGAGGTGCGCAGCCAGTACTACGACCCGGGCCTGCATGGCGTGGACTGGAACGCGGCGCGACGCACCTACCGGCCCCGGGCGCTCGCCGCGCCGGATGACCGCGCTCTGTATCGCGTGCTCGGCGAGATGCTCGACCTGCTCGACGACGACCACGCCGGCGTCGCGGCCCCGGCGGTCGCGCGTCGGATCGACACGGTGCGTCAGGCCCGCCCGGCGATCGGCGTGACGCTGCGGGCCGACGCCGGGAAGCCAGGCGTCTACACCGTCGAGAGGGTCCGCGAGGGATCGCCGGCCGAGGTCGCGGGCATCGTCCGCGGCTGGCGGCTGGACACCACCCGTCCCGGCGTCTGGTTTCCCGAACTTGACGTCGCCGAGGGTCAGGCGGTGACATTGGCCCTCATCGACGGGGAGGGCGTCAGCCGGACCCTGACCGTCACGCCCCGGATCATGCAGCCGCGCCCGCCGTTCAACGCCGATCTGTCACGCCCGGGCGTGGCCATCCTGCGCTTCGACGCCTTCGACCCGGGGCTGGGCGACTGGATGGGGCGGCAACTCGCGGCCCTGCCACCGGAAACGGATGTCGTCCTCGACCTGCGGGGCAACCCCGGCGGACGGCTGCTCGAGGCCGACGCGGTGTTGAGTTGCTTCCTGCCGCGCGACCTCGCCTGGGCGACCCGGACCACCCGCTCGGGCCGCGCCATCGTGCTCAAGACCGCCGGCGGCTGCGGCGAACTAGACGCTCCCGCACCCAACGATGTCGCGGTCCTCGTCGACGCCAACAGCCGCAGCGCCGCCGAACTGACCCCCGCCGCGCTGCAGGAAGCCGGTCGCGCCGTCGTCGTCGGCGAGCGGACCGCCGGCGCCGTACTGATTTCGCAGGATACCCGCCTCCCCGATGGCGGCCGCCTCAGCCTCAGCCGTTCCGATTTCGTCACCGCCGGCGGGGTCCGGCTGGAGAAGCGGGGTGTCACGCCCGACGTGGCGGCGCCCGCTGAAGACGAGGACGCGGAGCAGGATCCGGCGCTGGAACTCGCCATCGCCGCGCTGGCCGGTTCGGCGGCCCAGGAAGTCCGGGCCCCTGCGGCGGCTCCGCTCTAGCTGGCGACGGGTCTCACCTTCGAGGCCGCCTCGCGCGCCCGCTCCCGCGCCTCTTCGACGGTGGCGCCCCGCGCCGTGGCCACGCCCATGCGCCGCCGTTCATAGCTCTCAGGCTTGCCGAACAGGCGCAGGTCGGCGGTGGCAACCGCCAGCGCCTCGGCGACCCCCTCGAAGGCGATCCCGGCCGCGTCCATGCCGCCGTAGATCACGGCGCTGGCCCCGACGTCGCGCTGACTGACGTCCACCGGGAGGCCGAGAATGGCCCGCGCATGCAGGGCGAACTCGCTCATCGTCTGGGTCGCCAGGGTCACCAGCCCGGTATCATGCGGCCGCGGCGACACCTCCGAGAACCAGACCTGATCCCCCTTCACGAACAGCTCGACCCCGAACACCCCCAGCCCGCCCAGCGCATCGGTGATCTTGCGCGCGATGTCCTGCGCCGCCGCCAGAGCCGCCGGCGACATCGCCTGCGGTTGCCAGCTCTCGACATAGTCGCCGCGTTCCTGGCGGTGCCCGATCGGGGCGCAGAAGTCGGTCCGCACGGCTCCATCCCGCATCGACCGGACCGTCAGGAGGGTGATCTCGTAGTCGAAATCGATCCGCCCTTCGACGATCACCGTGGACGTCTCGACCCGTCCGCCAGACTGCGCATAGGCCCAGGCGTTCGGCGCATCCTCCACGGCCTCGATCATCGACTGGCCCTTGCCCGAGGATGACATCACCGGCTTCACGAACACCGGCAGGCCGATCCGGTGCGCCGCCTCGGCCAGGTCAGTGGCGCTGCTGACGAAGGCGTAGGGCGAGGTCGGCAGGCCCAGCTCCTCCGCCGCCAGCCGGCGAATGCCCTCCCGGTTCATCGTCAGGTGCACCGCCCGCGCCGTCGGGATGACGACCGCGTGCCTGGCCGCCTCGATCTGGACCAGCGCCTCGGTGGCGATGGCCTCGATCTCCGGCACGATGATGTGCGGCGCCTCGGCGGCGATGACGCCCACCAGCGCCTGTGGGTCGTGCATCGGGATGACATGGCTGCGGTGCGCCACCTGCATGGCCGGGGCGTTCGGATAGCGGTCGACCGCGATCACCTCGGCGCCCAGTCGCTGCAGCTCGATCGCCACTTCCTTGCCCAGCTCGCCGGCCCCCAGGAGCATGACGCGCGTCGCGTTGGAAGACAGGGGCGTGCCGATGCGCATGGTTCAGTCTCCGGTCCGGGCGGGCTCGATCAGGTCCCAGGCGTTGCCATACAGATCCTCGAACACCACCACCTTGCCATAGGTCTCATGCCGCGGCGTCTCGCGGAAACGGACCCCGGCCTCGGTCCAGGCGGCGTAGTCCCGCGTCAGATCGTCGGTCTCGAGGAACAGCCACACCCGGCCGCCGGCCTGGTTTCCAACCGCCGCCCGCTGCTCGGCGGTCGTGGCCCGCGCCAGCAGCAGGGACGTCTGGCCGCCCTTCGGCGTCACCCGCACCCAGCGTTTGCCGGCGCCCATGTCCGTATCCTCGCTGAGCGCGAAACCAAGCGCCCCGACGAAGAAGGCGAGCGCCTCGTCATAGTCGCGGACCAGCAGGCTGACAGCGCCGAGGCGCACCATGGCTAGAGCCGCGCCTTCACCGCCGCCACCACCGCCTCGGCCGTGATCCCGAACTTCTCGTACAGAACCTCGGCCGGGGCGCTGGCCCCGAAGCCTGTCATGCCGACGAAGCCGCCGTCCTCGCCGATGAACCGCTCCCATCCCTGCTGGATGGCGGCCTCGACGGCGACGCGCACCGTGCCCCGGCCCAGCACCGACGCCTGGTAAGCGGCATCCTGCTGGAAGAACAGTTCAAAACAGGGAACCGACACGACGCGCGTGGGCGTGCCTTCTGCCTCCAGCGTCTCCGCCGCAGCCAGCGCCAGCGGAACCTCGGTGCCGGTGGCGAACAGGGTCGCCTTCGCCTCGCCGTTCGCCGCTTTCAGCTCATAGGCGCCGCGCCCCGACAGATTCCCGGACGCCGCTACGGTGCGCACCGCCGCCGTCTTCTGCCGCGACAGGGCCAGGGCCGAAGGCGCGGTCTTGTGTTCCAGCGCCAGCCGCCAGCACTCCATGGCCTCGACCGTGTCGGCGGGGCGGAACACCAGCAGGTTCGGAATTGCCCGCAGCGCCGCCAGATGCTCGACCGGCTGGTGCGTCGGCCCGTCCTCGCCGAGGCCAACCGAATCGTGGGTCAGGACGTGGATGACCCGGATGCCCATCAGGGCCGCCAGCCGGATCGACGGCCGGCTGTAGTCCGAGAACACCATGAAGGTGCCGCCGTAGGGGATCACCCCGCCGTGCAGCGCCATGCCGTTCATCGCCGCGGCCATGCCGTGCTCGCGGATGCCCCAGTTGACGTAGCGGCCCTCATAGGTCGGCGCGTCCAGGATCGGCGTGCCCTTGACGAAGGTGTTGTTCGATCCGGTCAGGTCGGCGGAGCCCCCGATCAGTTCCGGCACGGCCGCGAACAGTTCGTCCAGCGCCGCGCCCGAGGCTTGGCGCGTGGCCTGCGCCGGCTTCGTCTCGACCAGTTCGGCGATCCTGGCGTCCAGCGCCGCGAACGCGCCCTCAGGCAGGTCGCCCTTCATGGCGCGGGTGAAGTCGGCCGCCTGCGACGAGGCGGCGAGGCGCGCTTCCCACGCCTTGCGCGCCTTCGCGCCCCGGCGCCCGACCTTGCGCCACGCCTTCTCGACGCCTTCGGGCAGTTCGAACGGATCGTGCGTCCAGCTCAGGCCCAGACGCGTCGCCGCCACCTCGGCCGCGCCCAGCGCCGCGCCGTGCGTCTTGTGGCTGCCTTCCATGGTCGCCGCGCCGCGCCCGATCTTGGTCCGGCAGGCGATCAGGGTCGGCTTGTCCTGCCGTGTCGCCCATTTCAGCGCCGCGCGGATCTGGTGCTCATTATGGCCGTCGATCGCCTTGACCGCCCAGCCCGCCGACTTGAAGCGCGCCTTCTGGTCGGTCGCGTCCGACAGGCCGACCTTGCCGTCGATGGTGATCTCGTTGTCGTCCCACAGCACGGTCAACTTGTTCAGCCGGTAGCGGCCGGCCAGGGTGATCGCCTCCTGCGACACACCCTCCATCAGGCAGCCGTCGCCGGCGATGACCCAGGTGCGGTGGTCGACGAGGTCCGATCCGTATTTCGCCGCCAGATGCCGCTCGGCCATGGCGAAACCGACCGAATTGGCCAGGCCCTGGCCCAACGGCCCGGTGGTGGTCTCGACCCCCGGCATGTGACCGAACTCGGGGTGGCCCGCGGTCTTCGACCCCCACTGGCGGAAGTTCGACAGCTCCTCCTTCGTCGCGGCCTTGTAGCCGGTCAGGTGCAGCAAGGCGTAGATCAGCATGGAGCCGTGGCCGGCCGACAGGATGAAGCGGTCGCGGTCGGCCCAGTCCGGGCGGCTGGCGTCGAATTTGAGGAATTTCGAGAACAGCACCGTGGCCACGTCAGCCATGCCCATCGGCATGCCGGGGTGGCCGCTCTTGGCCTTCTCGACCCCGTCCATGGCCAGGACCCGGATGGCGTCCGCCATCTGCTTGGAGGTGGCTTTTTCGGATACGGTTCTGGCGTCGGTCACGGGGGGACCTTTCGTCGGGAGGCGGAAAAAGGGAGGCGCGCCGCTTTACCCCGACGCGCGAGCGGGTTCTATACGGATTCTGGAGGATGTGACCTGCATGGACGCTGCATCGGCCGCCAAGGACCGGGTGGATCGCGCTCTGGCGCTGCTCGAACGCCGCCTGCTCGACCTGAAGAGCCGCGCCGCCGCGACCTCCGGCCGCGCCCCCGACGACGATCTGTTCGCGCCCCAACCCTCCAGCGAAACCGATCGCGCTCGCATCCATGAACTCGAATCCGCCAGCCGCGACGCCGCCGAGGTGCTGGCCCGCGCCGCCGACGCCATTCGCGACAGCCTTGCCGAACAGGAGGCGCGCTGATGGCGACGGTGACCGTCGAGATCAACGGCCGCCCCTACGCCGTGGGTTGCGCCGACGGGCAGGAGGAGCGCGTTCGCATCCTCGCCAAACAGTTCGACGGCCATGTGCGTCAGGTGGCGGGCGAGGTCGGCCACGTGGGCGACATCCGCCTGTTCCTGATGGCGGGCCTGTTGCTGGCCGACGAACTGCACGAAGCCCGTCTGGCCAATCCCTCGGCCGAATCTGCGGCGGGCGCCTCGACGGATGGTGTCGCCGAGGCCCTTAACGCCGTCGCCGCCCGGTTGGAAAAGATCGCCCAGGGACTCTGAGCAGGCTCTGACAGCTATGCGTTGACTCGCGATCCGTTTCGTCTGATATTTCTGTTATGACAGAAATATCGAAATTGCCGGGATCGATCGAACGCTTCGTCCTGCACTGGGGCGAGATGGGCGGCTTCTGGGGCGTCAACCGGTCGGTGGCGCAGATCCACGCCTTCCTGCTGACCGCGGAGCGTCCGATGACGGCCGAAGACATCGCCGGCGCCCTGGAGATGGCGCGCTCGAACGTCTCCAACTCCCTCAAGGAGCTGACCAACTGGAACCTGATCCGCCGGGTGCCGATCCGGGGAGATCGCCGCGACCATTTCGAGGCCGAGACTGACGTCTGGGAGGTCGCCTCGCGCATCGCCGCCGGCCGCAAGGCGAAGGAGATCGATCCGGCGCTTGAGACGTTGCGGGCCTGCGTCGCCGAGGCAGAAGGCGACCCGGCGGTGCATCCGGTCGCCCTGAAGCGGCTGAAGGAGATGCTGGAGTTCACCGAGACGATCGACCGCTGGTACGGCCAGATCACCACGGTGGCCCGGCCCAAGCTGATGGCCCTGCTGAAACTGGGCGCACGCATCGCGGCGCTCATACCGGCGGGCAAGTGATCAGGAGAAGGGGACCATGGGCGCCGTGTTCGCGATCGAAGACCGGGAAACCGCCCTGCCGCCGGCCGGCGAACTCGCCGACCTCCGCTTCCGCGCCCTTGTCCCCGCCGGCGACTGGGCGGCCCTCCCGCCGGCGGTTCGCCGCCGGTTCAGCAAACGCCTCGGGGCCGGCGCGACGGTCGCCTATCGGGGCGAGGTCCGCGCCGTCGAGAGCAATCTCGCCGGCCGATGTCTCGCCCAGGCCGCCCGCCTGATCGGCGGACCGCTGCCGCTGGTCTTTCGCCCCGGCGCCAGCGTCGTCACCGTCACCGAGGACGCCGTCGGCCAAGGCCAGGTCTGGACCCGACTGTACGTCCGCCCGACCGGCTTTCCGCAGGTGGTCCACAGCGCCAAGCGCTTCGCCGGCCCGACCGGACTCGAGGAGCATGTCGGCGCTGGCGTCGGCATGGCCCTGACCGTTATGGCCGGAGACGGCGCCCTTACCTTCCGCAGCGCCTTCTATTTCGCCACCGTCCTCGGCTTCCGTCTCCGCCTGCCACGCTGGGCCGAACCCGGCGCCCTCGTCATCACCCATCGCGATCTGGGCGAGGGCCGCTTCGCCTTCACCCTCGCGCTGGATCACCCGCTGTTCGGCCGCCTGCTCGGCCAGGACGCCATTTTCCGGGACGAATAGCCGATGACCGACCTGCTCTGGACCCTTGTGGCGCTCCAGATCGCCATGGGGGCCTTCGACACCCTGTTCCATCACGAGCTGACCGAACGGCTGGCGTGGAAACCGTCCCAGAAAGGGGAGCTGCGCCTGCACGGCGTTCGCAACCTGATCTACGCCGCCCTCTTCGCCCTGATCGGATGGGCCGAACCGAGGGGCGGGCTGGCGGTGGCCCTGATGGTCATCCTCGCCATCGAAGTGCTCATTACCCTGACGGATTTCGTCGAGGAAGATCGCACCCGGCGGCTTCCGGCCTCGGAACGGATCACCCATACCCTGCTGGCCCTGAACTATGGCGCCATCCTGATGCTGTTCCTGCCGCTGCTGGCCCGCTGGGCGGCCGGGCCCACGCAGCTGGTTCCGGCGTCGAACGGACTTTGGGGTCTGATGGCCACCACTGCGGCCGCTGCCGTATTCGTCTTCGGCCTTCGCGATCTGCTGGCCAGCCGCCGGTCCGACCGGCTGGTCCCGCCGGACGCCGCCGCCCTGGGCCGGGAACTGGCCGGGCGCCACCGGATTCTCGTCACCGGAGCCACCGGATTCATCGGTCGCCGGCTCGTGGCGGCGCTGGTTGGGGCCGGGCACGAGGTCATCGCCCTTGTGCGAAATCCCCGGACCGCCGATCTGCCCGTCCCGATCACGCTCGTCACGGACCTCGGCCAGATCGCCGCGGACACCCGTATCGACGCCGTGATTAATCTTGCCGGCGAACCGATCAGCGACAGTCCCTGGACGCTGGCCAGGCGCCGCCGCATCCTGCGTTCGCGCCTGCGAGTCACCCGCGCCGTCCGCCGCCTGATCGCCCGCCTGGAAACCCGTCCCGCGGTTCTCGTCAGCGGCTCGGCCATCGGCTGGTACGGCCTCCACGGCGACGAGCGGCTTGACGAGGCGGGCCCGGCGAGTCCCTGCTTCAGTCACCGGCTGTGCCACGCCTGGGAACAGGCGGCCCGCCCAGTCGCGACGCTCGGCGTCCGGGTGGTGACGCTCCGCATCGGTCTGGTGCTGGGCGTGGACGGCGGGATGTTGTCCCGGCTGCTCATGCCCTTCGAGTTCGGTCTCGGCGGGCCCATGGGATCGGGCGGGCAATGGACGTCATGGATCACGCTGGACGACTGCGTGCGGATGATCCTCCACGCCGTCGGCGAGTCCCACATCTCCGGTCCGCTCAACGTCGTCGCGCCGAACCCGGTGACCAATCGCCAGCTTAGCCAGGCGCTGGGGCGCGCCCTTCGTCGTCCTGCCCTCCTCGCAGCCCCGGCCGCGCCGCTGCGTCTCGCCTTCGGAGCCTTCGCCGAGGAACTGCTTCTGGGCGGGCAGCGGGTGATCCCGGCCCAGGCCGTGGCGACCGGCTTCCGTTTCCGGCATCCGGATCTCGACGCCGCTCTTCACGATATCGTCGGCGCCCGCCCCGTCCGCGCCACTGGTGAAATGCGCGCGTATCCCCTATCTTGGTCCGCGGCGGGTCCTGCTGCGGCCCTCGTCGAAGGCAACATTTCCTCGCGACCTTAATTCACTCGAAGGGAGCTGTCCCTGATCAGGCCCGTGGGCCTGGGCACACGGCGCCCACCTGGCTACCCAGGTCGAGAGGATTTAAACGTCCTTCACGGTTCTTGCGGCGCCGCCACCCTTCTCTCCCTTGTGCGCTATCGCCCGGCTCGCGGAGCCTCGCTGCTTGAGCGCAATCCTCCCCCGCAGGGAGAAGGAAGACCATCCGAAGGATGGTGGAGGGGGCTGCCGATGCGCTACCTTTCGCCAATGATCCAAAAGCACGAACTCCGGGCGGCCATGCGCGCAGCCCGCAAGCGGCTGGCCGGCCTCGACCCGGAGGCCGCGCTACGTGCGGCCGAACACGCGGACAAACTTCCTCCGGCCGAGCTCGTCGCCGTCTATCGCGCCATCGGGTCGGAGATCGACCCGGACGCCCTCTCATTGGCTCTCAACCGCCAAGGTCGACAGCTTTGTCTGCCGGTGGTGATCGAGCGCGACGCACCGATGATCTTCCGCCGCTGGTCGCCCGGCGAGCCGCTCGAGCTCGATTTCGCGGGCGTGCCCGCCCCCTTTCCATTGGCCGAGGCGGTCACGCCCGACCTGATCGTCACCCCCTTGCTGGCCTTCGACGCCGCAGGCGGCCGGCTGGGGCAGGGCGGCGGCTACTACGACCGGACCTTCGCGGCCCTGCCCGCTGCCACCCGCATCGGCTTCGCCTACGCCGGCCAGGAAGTCGAAAATCTCCCCGTTGAGCTGCACGATATCCGCCTGCATGGCGTTCTGACCGAGAGGGGTTATAGAGCCGTCCCATGAGGCAGAGCGTATGAGACTGGCGTTTTTCGGCGACGTGGTGGGCAAGTCCGGCCGCGACGGGCTCAGCGACCATCTGCCTGCCCTCAAGCGTGACCTGAAGCTCGACTTCGTGGTGGTCAACGCCGAGAACGCCGCCGGCGGCTTCGGCATCACCGAGAACACCGCTCGCGAGCTGTTCATGGCGGGCGCCGATTGCCTGACGCTGGGCAACCACAGCTGGGACCAGCGCGAGGCCCTGACCTACATCGTCCGCGAGCCGCGCCTGATCCGCCCGCTCAACTATCCCCGCCTGATGGACGCACCGGGGGCCGGGGCCAATCTGTTCGAGACCCATTCCGGCAAGACCGTGCTGGTCATGAACGTCCTCGGCCGTGTTCACATGGACGCCGTCGACGATCCCTTTGGCGCGGTCGAGAAGGAGCTGGCCGCCTGTCCGCTCGGCATGGCCGCCGACGCCGTCATCGTCGACATCCACTGTGAGGCTACCTCCGAGAAGATGGCCATGGGCCATTTCTGCGATGGCCGCGCCAGCCTCGTTGTCGGCACCCACACCCACGTCCCCACAGCCGACTGTCAGATCCTGACCGGCGGCACCGCCTTCCAGACCGACGCCGGCGCCTGCGCGGACTACGACTCGGTCATCGGCAACGAGAAGGAAGAGCCCCTGCGGCGCTTCACCACCCGCCTCTCCGGCGGCCGTTACACACCGGCTCACGGTCCCGCCACCGTTTGCGGCGTCTATGTCGAGACAGACAACCGCAGCGGCCTGGCCACGCGGGTCGAGCCCATCCGGGTGGGGGGGCGGCTGAGCCAGGCCATTCCACTGGTGGCTTGACAGTGAAGTTTACACGCGTAATCTAATCGGATTACATTCGTAATCACGGAGGTGAACGTGCGTGTACTCCAATATCTCGGCGCCGCTCTGGCGCTCGCCTTGATCCCCGGACTCGCCATCGCCGCGCCTCGATTGACCTTGGCCAGCGTCTTTTCTGACGCCGACGAGACCATGAAGGCTCTGATGCTCCTGCTCATGGCGGCGACCCTGATCGCCATCGTCCTGACCGGGCTGAAGCTGGCCGGCGGCAAGCGCCTGGCCGGCGGATCGGCCTTTGTGTCGGCCCTCCGGCTCGGCGGCCCGCTGCTCGGCTTGCTGGGTGCGGTCTTCGTCCTGCTCAATGGCTTCGTCGGTATCGCCAACGCGGGCGCATCCGTGCCGATGCCGGTGCTCGCCCCCGGCTTCGCGGAAGCCGCGCTCCTGTTCCTGCTCGGCCTGCTGGCGGGCGTGGTCGGAGTCGTCTGCCACTGGATCATCGAGGCGCGCATCGATCGTGCGGTGCTGAGATCCTGAACCCCCGTCAGGTCGCCGTGACCGAGGCCGAGAGCGTGGTGCTCTCGGCGCTCTGGCGTCGGGGGCCCATCTCCTTCACCTCCCTGATCGACGAGGTGAAGGCCGCCCAGCCTTGGGCCGATGCGACCATCAAAACGCTTCTGCATCGCCTGATGCAGAAGGGGGCGGTAAAGTCGGTCAAGGAGGATGGACGCCAGCGGTATCATGCCCTGCTTGACCGCGAGACCTATGTCTCGGGCGAGGTCGAGGCCTTGGTCGATCGCCTCTTCGAGGGCGACCGGGACGCCCTGTCGGCCTTCCTGAAGCGCTGATCGCCATCCTGTCCAGGAGTTAATGGCCGCGGCTGCATCCGCAGCCGGCCGCCGCCGCCTCTCTCCGCAAACCAAGCGGAGTCGTTCGATGCTGAAGATACTCGCCGCCGTCGCGGCCCTCGGCCTTCCCGCCGCCGCCCTGGCCCAGACGCCGACGCCGGAACCGGTGCAGGTCATGGTGCTCGCCGTGCCTCACCTCGATAATCCCGGGCAGGACGTTCACAATGCCACCATCGACCCCGTCACCACGCCGGAGAAGCAGGCCCAGCTGGCGCGGGTCGCCGAGGATCTCGCGCGCTTCCGTCCGACGGCAATCGCCATCGAACGGGTGGCGGCCGATCCCTCGACCATGGTCGACCCCCAGTTTGCCGACTACCGCCCCGACTGGCTGCTGTCCCGCGCCGACGAGCGGGTTCAGATCGGCTACCGCCTCGCCGAGCTGGCCGGAGTCGAGCGCGTTTACGCCGTCGACGAGAAGGACCGCGAGGGTCAGCCGAGCTACTTCCCCTACGGCGCCGTGGTCGCCTGGGCCGGAGCCAACGGCCGCTCGGGCGACCTGCAGGCCTGGGGCGGCGAAGTCCAGGCTTTCCTCGCCGAAATGGAGCGCCGCCAGCGCACCGAGACCCTCGGGCGGCTGCTGGCCCAGGTGAACGCTCCCGGCGTCGCGATGAGCACGGCGAACGCGCCGATGTACTACCGCTTCCTGTCGTTCGGCTCAGGCGAGGAGATGCCGGGCGCCGAGCTCAACGGCCGCTGGTACACCCGCAACGCCATGATCTTCGCCAGACTGATGCAGGTCGCCGAGCCCGGCGACCGGATCGTGCTGATGTTCGGCGCCGGTCACGCCTACTGGCTTCGCCACTTCGTCTCGACGACGCCGGGCTACGTGCTGGTCGAACCGACCGACTACCTGACCGAAGGCTAGCCTCGATCAGGCGGCCACCACCCGCGCGTCCCCGCTCGCCACCGCCAGTTTCGCCCGCGTCGCCAGCGTCCCGCCGCGCTCCGACACCTTGTCCAGGACCTTGAACTCGGTCTGCCACCGTTCCGGCGTGACGTCGCAAACGACGTAGCCGCGCTGGGCGTTGTTGAATTTCAGGAACGGGTTCTCGGCCAGATAGCGGCGGCCGTCGGCGCGCTGGTCCTGGCCGTCGCCCGATGAGCTGATCGAGGTGGTGACGAACTCCACCGCCACCGGCGCCCCCTCCGGATTGCGGCTGTCGAGGTGCAGCTCGCCGGCGTAGTTCTGGTGCTCGTCCCCGGTCAGGACGACGGTGTTGCCGATCCGCCTGTCTCTCAGCCGGTTCAGCAAGCGCTGGCGCGGAATGCGGTAGCCCGCCCAGGTGTCGAGGTTGTAGCCCGGCTCCGGCCCCTCCTTGCGGTCGAGGTCCATGACCATGATCTGCTGCGCCAGCACCTTCCAGTGCGCGTTGCTGCGCTCGAGGTTGCGGTACAGCCACGCCTCCTGCGCCTCGCCGAGGACCTGTACGGCCGGGTCGGACACGGCCGGGCAGGTCGCCGCCCAGTCGTCGTCGCAGGGCTGGTTCGACCGATACGACCGGGTGTCGAGGAAGTTCAGGTCCAGCAGGTCGCCCCACGCCGCGTGCCGGTAAAGCTGGATGCCGGCCCCGCGCGGAAACGCTGACCGGCGCAGCGGCATATGCTCGTAAAAGGCCTGCGCCGCCGCCTGCCGCCGCAGCAGGAACACCTCCGGCGGCACGCCGTCGTCGAGGTCGGAGACCCAGTTGTTGGCGATCTCGTGGTCGTCCCAGGTCACGAACCACGCGGCCGCCGCGTGGCTGGCCTGCAGGTCCGTATCCAGCTTGTACTGGGCGTAGCGCCGCCGGTAGTCGTCCAGCGAATAGCATTCGCCGCCGAGGTGCTGGCGCGGGTTCTCGATGGTCCCGCCGGACCCGGTATAGGTCCGGTTGCCCCGTCCTTCGTAGATGTAGTCGCCGTAGCAGTAGACGAAGTCCAGGCCCTCAGCCGCCGCCTTCCGGTGCGCGGTGTAGAAGCCCTGCTCATAGGCTTGGCACCCCAGTATCCCGAACCGGGCCTGCGCCACGCGCACGCCCGGCGCCGGCGCGGTCTTCGCGCGCCCGGACGGCGTCCGCTCGGCCCCGGCGATGAAGCGGTAGAAATACTCCCGGCCGGGCTCCAGCCCCTCGACCTCGACGTGGACCGAGTGGCCCATCTCCGGCCGGGCGACCGCCTCGCCCTTCTGCACGATGTTCGAAAAGCCGCGGTCGGCCGCCACCTCCCATTTCACCGGCACGGGCGCCGACGGCATGCCATGACCCATCTCGAGCGGGCGAGGGGCCAGTCGCGTCCAGAGCACGAACCCGTCCGGCGTCGGATCGCCGGCCGCTATGCCCAGCTGGAACGGATATTCCGCGAACACCGGGTCGGCCAGCGCCTGCCGCCCATGGCCCAGCGACACGCCGCCGGCGGCGAGCGCGAGCATCAAGCCGCGGCGGGAGACGGAAGAGGGCAGGATCATTCGGGGCGCTCCGCGGTTCGCAGGTCTGACCTAGCCGGGAAATATGACGGACGTCACTCGCTCGATGTCGAGGCCGGTCGCCAGGCCTGCAGGGCGGCGATCTCGGCCCTGCGCGTATCGATGGTGGTCTGCGCCAACTGGCGAAGCGCGGGATCGGCCGTCTCCCGCAACGAGGCCTCCGCCCGGGCGATGGCGGCGCGGTGTTCTGCGATCGCCTCCTCGACATAGGCTTGATCGCCGGTCGGAGCCGACGGCGCAGCTGCCGCCTCCGCCGTAGTCCTGGTCGCCGCCGCCTGATGCGCGGCCGACGCTTCGCGCAACGCCTGCTCGACCGGATCGCCGCCCCCCTCGCAGGCGGACAGAGCCAGGGCGACTCCCGCCAGGACGACCGGCAGAAGCCGCATCAGGCGTTCCTCTCGATCCAGTTCGGCAGCCAGCTCTCGTGCATCTCCCGCAGGTGCTCGAGCGGCAGGCGGAACAGGTCGCCGTCGGGTCCGCCCGAGGCGAAGTCGCGTCCCTTCGCCCGGCCCACGACGCTGGCGTGGACGCCCGCGGCCTGCGCCGCCGCGATGACGTCTGTCGCCTCCGGCACGGCCACCAGATAGCGCGCCTGGTCCTCGCCGAAGAGCAGGATGTGGGCGTGGGTCGCCGAGCTGGCGTCCAGCTCCACGCCGACATCCGAGGCCAGCGCCAGGTCCGCCGCCGCGCCGATCAGCCCGCCGTCCGACAGGTCGTGCACCACCGTCAATTCGCCGGCCTCGATCAGACCGCGCACGAAGTCGCCCGTCTTCTTCTCCAGCATCAGGTCGACCGGCGGCGGCGCGCCGTCCTCGCGGCCCAGCACCTCGCGCAGATAGATCGATGAGCCGAGCTCGCCGACCGTCTCGCCGATCAGCACCAGGACGTCGCCTTCGCTCATGCCGCCGAAGCCGGTGACCACGTCGTAGTTGGTCAGCAGGCCCACCGCTCCGACGGTCGGGGTCGGCGGAATGGCCGCGCCATTGGTCTCGTTGTAGAGGCTGACGTTGCCGCTCACGACCGGGAAGTCCAGCACCCGGCAGGCCTCGGCCATGCCGTCGATTGCGCGCACGATCTGGCCCATGATCTCGGGCCGCTGCGGATTGCCGAAGTTGAGGTTGTCGGTGATGGCGATCGGCCGGCTGCCCACCGCCGTCAGGTTGCGCCAGGCCTCGGCCACCGCCTGCTTGCCGCCCTCATAGGGGTCCGCCTGAACATAACGCGGCGTCACGTCCGAGGTCATCGCCAGACCCTTGTCGGTGCCATGCACCCGCACCACGCCCGCGTCGGCGCCGGTGGACGAGTCCTGCAGGGTGTCGGCCATGACGTGGCGGTCGTACTGCTCCCAGATCCAGCGCTTCGACGCCATGTCAGGGCAGGTCACCACCTTGATCACGGCGTCGACCCAGCTCTCCGGCGCCGGGACCTCCTTCGGGTCGAGGCGCGGCTGCAGTTCCGGCTGCACCCAGGGCCGGTCGTACAGCGGCGCATCGTCGAACAGCGGGGCCAGCGGCACGTCGCACACGGTCTCGCCGTGATGCTTCAGCACCAGATGGCCCGTGTCGGTGGTCTTGCCGATGACCGCGGCGTCGAGTCCCCATTTCTCGAAGATGCGGTAGCCGTCCTGCTCGCGTCCCGGCTTCAGCACCGCCAGCATCCGCTCCTGGCTCTCCGACAGCATCATCTCATAAGCCGTCATGCCCTCCTCGCGCTGGGGCACGGCGTCCATGTTCAGCTCAATGCCGACGCCGCCCTTGCCGGCCATCTCGACCGACGACGAGGTCAGGCCCGCCGCGCCCATGTCCTGGATCGCCGCCACGGCCCCCGAGGCCATCAGCTCCAGCGTGGCCTCGATCAGAAGCTTCTCGGCGAAGGGGTCGCCGACCTGCACGGTCGGGCGCTTCTCGTCGGAATCCTCGTCGAACTCAGCGCTCGCCATGGTCGCGCCGTGGATGCCGTCGCGCCCCGTCTTCGACCCGAAATAAACGACCGACAGGCCCGGCGCCGGCGCGGCCGAGTAGAACAGGCTGTCGGCCTTGGCGAGGCCCACGCACATGGCGTTGACCAGGATGTTGCCGTTGTAGCCGCGATGGAAATTGGTCTCGCCGCCCACCGTCGGCACGCCGACGCAGTTGCCGTAGCCGCCGATGCCCGAGACCACGCCCTTGACCAGCCGCTTCGTCTTCTCGTGCGACGGATCGCCGAAACGCAGCGCGTTCAGCAGGGCCACCGGCCGCGCGCCCATGGTGAAGACGTCGCGCATGATGCCGCCCACGCCCGTCGCCGCGCCCTGGTAGGGCTCGATGTAGGAGGGGTGGTTGTGGCTCTCCATCTTGAAGATGGCGGCCTGGCCATCGCCGATGTCGATCACTCCGGCATTCTCGCCGGGGCCGCAAATCACCCAGGGGGCGGCGGTCGGAAGCTTCTTCAGATGGGCGCGCGAGCTCTTGTACGAGCAATGCTCCGACCACATCACCGAGAAGATGCCGAGCTCGGTGAGGTTGGGCTCGCGGCCGAGCGCCTCGACGACGCGCGCATATTCCTCGCCGGTAAGCCCGTGCTCGGCGATGATCCGCGGGCTGATCGCGTCCGGCATGGCC
>NZ_DASPNO010000001.1:0-22064 GCF_035626535.1 Brevundimonas sp. | reverse complement strand
GGGTGCGCCAGACCGTGCCGGTCAGCGCGGGTCCTCTGGTGCTGCAGTATCCGAAATTCATCCCGGGCAACCACGCCGACACCGGGCCGATCCAGCTGGTCTCCGGCCTGACGGTCATCGGAAACGGCCGCCGCATCGAGTGGGTGCGCGACACCGTCGATCCGCACGCCTTCCATCTCGACATACCGATGGGCGTGACCTCGATCGAGGTGGCCTTCGAATGGCTGACCCAGCCGGACAATGCGGTCTGGCGCGTGGTCATGACCGACGAGATCGTCAACCTGCAGTGGGAGAAGGCCCTGCTCTATCCCGCGGGCTACAACCACGACCGGATCACCTTCGCACCCTCGGTGGTGCTCCCGGCGGGCTGGAACTACGGCGTCGCCCTCGACACCGTCTCGCGGGAAGGCGATGTCGCCACTTTCGCGCCGATCTCACTGGAGCATCTGGCCGACAGCCCGATGTTCGCGGGCAAACACTATCGCCGCATCGACATCGACCCGGGCGGCCGCTCGCCGGTGCACCTGAACCTCGTCGGGGACACAGCCGCATCCATCGCCATTACCCCCGAGTGGACGGCGAAGTACGAGGCGCTGGTCGACCAGGCCGACCGCCTGTTCGGCGCACGGCACTACGACCGCTACGAATTCCTGCTCGGCCTGACTTCGAAGCTGGGCGGCATCGGGCTGGAGCACCACCGATCGTCCGAGAACACCGCCAGCCCGAACTATTTCACCACGCCCAATCCCTCATACGGGACGCGCAGCCTGCTGCCGCACGAGTATGTGCACAGCTGGAACGGCAAATTCCGCCGCCCGTCCGACGAATACGTCCCCAATTTCAATGTCCCGACCCAGAACTCCCTGATGTGGGTCTATGAGGGCCAGACCGAATACTGGGGCGATGTCCTCACCCCCCGCTCGGGACTCGGCACGGTCGAGGAGGCGGTGATCAACCTGGCCGACGTGGCGGGCTTCTACGACCAGCAGCCCGGCCGGCAGTGGCGGGCGCTGCAGGACACCACCAACCACAACCTGCTCGGCTACCGCACCACCAATCCGTGGCCGTCGTGGATGCGCGGCACCGGCGACTACTACCGCGAGGCCCTGCTGATCTGGCTGGACGCCGACACCCTGATCCGCGAGGCGACCAACGACCGCAAGTCGCTCGATGATTTCGCCAGGGCCTTCTACGGCGTGGAGGACGGGGTGTGGGAGGCGCGGCCCTACACCTTCGAGGATGTGGTCGAGCATCTGAACGCGGTCCACCCGCACGACTGGGCGACCTTCCTGCGCACCCGGCTCGATGCGGTCGGGCCGGAGGCGAAAGCCCCGCTGGACGGAATCGAGCGCGCCGGCTGGCGGCTGACCTATGTCGACGACCTGACGCCGCTGGAGAAGCGGATGATGGGCGACTGGACCACGGACTTCCAGTATTCGCTGGGCTTCAACCTCGGTTCCGGAAACCGCATCACCAGCGTGCGCTGGGGCGGCCCGGCCTTCGAGATGGGACTGGGCGCTGGCTGGGAGCTGGTCGCCGTGGGCGACCGGACGGCCTCGGCCGAGGCGCTGCGCGACGCGGTCACCGCGGCGAAGGGCGGCAGCGAGCCGATCGTGCTTGTGGTCAGGCGCGGCGAAGAGTTCCGAACGCTGAGCTTCGACTACCACGGCGGCCTGCGCTACCCCCGCCTCGTCCGCATCCCCGGCACGCGGGACCGGCTGGCCGACATCTTCGCTGCCCGCCGCCGGTAGTCGGCGCCGCTCGCCTCCGCCTCAGGTCCCGGCCCCCCAGGAGCCGCGAGGGCGGGCGGGCGCGACGCTGTGCTGGCAATCCGCGGAATTATAGTCGGGTTCAGCTGGAATTCGCCCGCCGTTTCAACGCCCCGGCGGTTTCTCAAATCGATCTTTCCGCCTGAGAAAAGAACGGACGTATGATGCGCCTGCGGGTCTTCCCGTCTTTGACAACCGAACCGCCGCCGCTCCGCCGCAGGAGTCGCGCTGTCGACAGGGCGAAAACGAAGTCGTTGAATTTCCTTGGGGCCGATGCCGACTCTGCCACACCAAATTCTTGAGCGCCGATGCCGACTCTGCCGACTCTGCCATAGCGAATTTTCGGCCGACCCGTCGGCCTTACCAGCAGACCCGCGGCCTCGGGGTCTTGCGCAGCTCTTCCGTCCGGGCGGCGCACTGGGCCGAGGCCTCGTCGCGCGTCAGCTTGTCGAGGTTCCAGCGCAGGTCGCGCAATTCGGTGCGCAGCGTCTCGTCGCTGGCCGGCTTGCCCTGTTTCAGCTCGCAGGCGTGGATGTCGTATTTGAGCGTCGCCAGCTCCATGCAGGTGTTGGACAGGGTCCCCATGATCAGCCGGGCCTTGGCCGCGGTCATCGGCAGCTCCGGCGACGGCGGCACGGGCGGTCCGGGCGGCGGCGGCAGGTCGCGGCCGGTGGCGAACTCGTCGCACGAGGCCAGACCCAGGCCCGCCACGAGCGCGGCGACAGCGATGTTCAGCTTCATGGATACCCTCCCCCAGTCCGGGCAGGGGGCCACAACCGGCGGCGTCTGTCCATGCCGCGCACAAGCAAAACGGGCCGAGGATCGCTCCCCGGCCCGTTCATCGAATGTCCCGAGGGACGCTTCGTTATTACTTGATCTGCACCTTGGCGCCGGCTTCCGTCAGCTTCTTGGCGACTTCGTCGGCGTTCTGCTTCGAGACGTTCTCGACGACGTTCTGCGGAGCGCCTTCGACCAGGTCCTTGGCTTCCTTCAGGCCGAGGTCCGAACGGACGCCGCGGACTTCCTTGATGACGTTGATCTTCTTGTCGCCGCCGTCCAGCAGGACGACGGTGAACTCGGTCTGCTCTTCAGCAGCTTCGGCCGGAGCGGCGGCGCCGCCACCGGCGCCCGGCATGGCCATGGCCACCGGAGCAGCGGCGCTGACGCCCCACTTTTCTTCCAGCAGCTTGGACAGCTCGGCGGCTTCCAGAACGGTCAGCTTCGACAGGTCTTCAACGATTTTGGCGAGATCGGCCATGGGTAGGTTCCTTCGGAGGATTTGGGTTCAGAGAGAGGTTTGCAGAGATGAAAGAGGCGGTCCGCTTACGCGGCGTCCTTCGTGGCGTAGGCGTTGAACACCCGGGCCAGTTGGCCGGCCGGAGCTTGCACGACGCCGGCGATCTTGGTCGCGGGAGCGTTGAGCAGGCCGAGCAGCGAGGCGCGGATCTGATCCAGCGACGGCAGCTTGGACAGGGTGTCCACGCCTTTCGCGTCCAGAACCTTTTCACCCATGAAGCCGCCCAGGACGACGAACTTGTCGTTGGCCTTGGCGTATTCGGCGGTGATCTTGGCGGCCGTCACCGCGTCGTCGGCGTAGGCGATGCCCACCGGCCCCTTGAACAGGCCGTGGTAGTCGCTGCCTTCGTCGGCTTCGAGCGCCTTGAGCGCCAGGCGGTTCTTGACCACCTTGAACGTGCCGCCTTCCTTGCGAAGGCGTCCACGCAGGTCTTCCATGTCCGCAACGGTCAGACCCAGGTTGTGGGTCACGACCACGGCGCCCGCGTCGGCGAAAACGCCCTTGAGCGTCTCGATCGACTCGGCTTTTTGTGCGCGGTCCATTGCGGTCTCCAGTCTGGTATTCGCCGCCGGGCTTATTCCCGACGACGGATGGCCAAAGCGTCGCGCATCGCTGCGAGACGTTGAGGCCGGTCGTATTGTCCGAAGGAAGCTCAAACCCCGTGCCCCCGGAAACCGGGTGACGGTGGTCGTCTGCATCCCCATCTCCCCACGGCGCCAGAGGGCTCTCTGACATTTACGGCGCGGGTGGCCCCCACGCCCCGAAGTTCTCGGACAGGACCGCCGCGGCGAAAAGCTGCGACGGAGAAGGCGCGCTCTATACACGGAACCGGCGGGGATTCAAGCCGGGCCTATGGTCAAGCTGGGTGAAAGCGGCTCACATGCGGCCCTGATCGGGGAGGATCGCATGACGGACGCCACGGAAGCCACCGGCCGCGACAGCCTGGGCCGCACCGCTTCGCCCCTGCTGGTCGGGGCGCGGCTGGGCATCGGCCTGGCCCAGGGCGCGGCCCTGTGGTGGCTGTATCGGTCGACCTACGGCGCCCACTATGACGTTCTTGAGCGGACCTGGCCCGCGACCGTGCCGGAGCTGTTCGGGCCGCTGGCGATGATCCTCGTCTTCGTCCCCGTCCTGCTGCTCGCGGGCGCGGGGCGAATGCGTCCACTGACCCTGACCCTGTGGGCGCTCGGGGCGACGGCCTTCCTCGCCCTCCTCGGCTGGCACGGCGTCGCCGCGCAGTCGATCAGCGAGTATGGCCCGGGCAGCCGGCCGCCCTTCCTGCCGTGGCCGATGCCGCTGTTCGCGGCCACTGCGCTGTTCATCGGCCACCACCTGGTGCTGCCGGCGGACATGGAGCGGAAGTGGATCGCGGCCTTCCCGACCTATTTCGACACCGCATGGAAGGCCGGGGTGCAGCTGGCGCTGTCGATCGGCTTCACCGGCGCCTTCTGGCTGCTGCTGTTCCTCGGCGCGGCCCTGTTCAATGTCATCGGTCTGGAGTTCCTCGGCGACCTGATCGCGCGGGACTGGTTCTCCATTCCGGTGACCACCGTCGTGTTTGCAACCGCCGTGCACCTGACCGACGTTCGCGACGGGCTGATCCGGGGCGTGCGCAGCGTCGTCCTGATGCTGCTGTCGTGGCTGCTGCTGCTGATGACGGTGCTGGCCGCCGGCTTCCTCGCCGCCCTGCCCTTCACCGGCCTGCAGGGCCTGTGGGACACCGGCAGCGCCACCGCCCTGGTGCTCGCGGCCGCCGCCGCCCTGATCATCCTGATCAACACCGCCTATCAGGACGGACGGGCCGACAACCTGCCGCCGGCGATCCTGCGCGTGGCGGTGCGCGTCGCCGCCGTCCTGCTGACCCCGCTGGTGGCGATCGCCTTCTGGGGCCTGGCGCTGCGTATCGGCCAGCACGGCCTGACGCCGGACCGGATCATCGCCTTCGCCTGCGCCATGATCGGGGCCGCCTACGCCGCCGGCTACGGCTTTGCCGCCCTCAGCCCGTTCTGGCGCAATGGCGCCGGCTGGATGCAGCCGCTGGAGCGCACCAACGTCTGGACCGCCGTGCTGGAGGTCGTGGTGATCCTCGCCCTGTTCAGCCCCACCGCCGATCCGGCCCGGCTGTCGGTCGCCGACCAGGTCGGCCGCCTGGAGCGCGGGGCGGTCAAGGCGGATGAGTTCGATTACCGATTCCTGCGCTTCGAGAGCGGGAAGGCAGGCCAGCAGGCGTTGGAGGAGCTGATCAGATCGAGAAATCCAGAAATCAGTCGACAGGCCCGGGCCGCTGGATCGGCGGTATCCGAGCGTGAACTTCAGGCGAACCGATCGCGCAATCCGGAGATTTCACCTTGGCCCGCTGGCGGCGTTCTGCCCGCTGGATTCCTCGTCCCGGTCGGTCCATCCGACCCTCGCTATCAGTGCCGCTCAGAGAACGACTGCCTGGCTTGGCTCGACGATATCAACGAGGACGGGGTGTCCGAGGTCATGCTCGTCACTCAGAACTCAATCACCGTCATGACACCCTCGGCCGACAAGGGATGGCGGAAGGTCGGGATCTATCGGGCAAGCTCGTGCGATCCGCGGATAGACCCGAGAGACGCCGTGCGGGGCCGCCGGTTCGCCACCAGCCGAACGTTATGGCCGGATGCGCTGGTCGACGGGCGTGTCGTTCCGTTGCAGCGTGAGCCAGATTGCTCGATCAATGAGGCCCTGCATCAAGGCGCATCTGAAGGTCGAACCATCGCCCCTTAACCCCTCGCTCACCACCCCGCACAACCCGATCTTCACCTTGTGCGGAGTAGAAACGTCCCGGAATGAGCCAGTCCCGCGCAACGAGGACCGGCCGCTGACGTGATGATGAAGGGCGACCGAAGATGAGCCGGACCGTACTCGTGGTCGACGACGATCCCACCCAGCGCCGGCTGGCGCAGGCGGTGCTGGAGCGTGAGGGATACGCCGTGGTTCACGCCGAATCCGGCGGCGAGGCTATCGACCGCCTGACCAAGGGCGGCGGCGCCGACGTGGTCCTGCTGGACATGGTCATGCCGGGCATGAGCGGCATGGAGGCCCTGGCCGAGATCCGCACCGCCGGCGTGACAACGCCGGTGATCGTGCTGACCGCCTCGGGCGGAGTCGACGCCGTGGTCAAGGCCATGCAGGCCGGCGCCCAGGACTTCTTCGTCAAGCCGGTCTCGGCCGAGCGCCTGCTGGTCGGCGTCCGCAACGCCCTGCAGCTGACCCAGCTGACGGCCGAGGTGGGCCGGCTGAAGAAGCACGTCACCGGCCGGACTTCATTCGACGACCTCGTGGGCCAAAGCGCTCCGATGCGCATGGTCCGTTCGCTCGGCCTGCGCGCCGCCAAATCCTCGATCCCGGTGCTGATCACCGGCGAGAGCGGCGTCGGCAAGGAAGTCATCGCCCGGGCCCTGCACGGCGCCTCCGACCGCGGCGGCAAGCCGTTCGTGGCGGTCAACTGCGGGGCCCTGCCCGTCAACCTCGTCGAGTCGATCCTGTTCGGCCACGAGAAGGGCAGCTTCACCGGCGCCAGCGACAAGCATCTGGGCAAGTTCGCCGAGGCCAACGGCGGCACCCTGTTCCTCGACGAGATCGGCGAACTGCCGCTGGACATGCAGGTCAAGCTTTTGCGCGCCCTGCAGGAAGGCGAGATCGACCCGGTCGGCTCCAAGCGGTCGGTCAAGGTCGACGTGCGCATCGTCTCGGCGACCAACCGGGACCTGGCCGAACAGGTCCGCGACGGCCACTTCCGCGAGGACCTGTTCTACCGCCTCAACGTCTTTCCGATCGAGGCCCCGGCCCTGCGCGAGCGCCGCGAGGACATTCCGGCCCTGGTCGAACATTTCGTCGCCCGCTTCAATGTCGAGGAGGGCAAGCGCGTCGCCGGCTGCGCGGCCGAGACCTTGGCCCTGCTGTCGGCCTTCGACTGGCCCGGCAATGTCCGCCAGCTCGAGAACGCCGTCTATCGGGCCATCGTGCTGTCGGACTCGCCGTTCCTGCAGCCTCACGACTTCCCGGCCATCTCCGGTGTTTCCGCGCCCTTCCTACCCGCGGAAGGCGACGAACTGGAGGCGCGGCTGACGGCCCCCAACGGCGCCCTCGACCTCCCCCCCCTGCCCGACACGCCGATCCGCATCCTCGACGAGCGCGGCCATCTGCGCACGCTGGAAGAGATCGAGCGCGACCTGATCCAGCACGCCATCGAAGTCTACGCCGGCCATATGTCCGAGATCGCCCGGCGTCTCGGCATCGGCCGCTCGACCCTCTACCGCAAGGTCCGCGAGCAGGGCCTCGAGGGGGCGCTGAAGGACGCGGGCTGAGTGTTCCGGAGCGCCTCCGGAATGCCTCCATCCTGAACGAAAGTTCACTGAGCACCGCGCGCGAAGGCGTGCGACACGAACGTGGTCGCAACTCCCGGTTTCGTCGGTGAAACACGACGGAAATACCGGCGCGGCACGTTCAACGCCGTAACCCTCCCCGTTCGGAACGCCGCATGCTGCTCGTAACCACCGCCCTGTCCGGCCTGATGGCCGGCGCGATCCAGACCGCGCCGACTCCCACCGCCCCGCCGCCGCCGCAGCAACCGCCACAGCAGCACCCGGTCCCGGCCGCGACGCCGCAGCCGGAGCCCGAAACCCCGGTTCCGACGGCCACCGCAGAGGAGACCGAGGGCGCGGTCGATCTTGGCACCGTCAACGTCGCCGGCTCTCGGCCACGCGGCAGCGTCGACAGCGACATCCCACCGGACCTGGTCCTCAGCGCCGAGGAAATCCAGGCCTACGGCGCCTCCAGCATCTCCGAACTGCTCACCTACCTCGAGCCGGTCACCCGTAGCTCGCGCGGCTCGGGCCAGCCAGTCATGCTGGTCAACGGCCGGCGCATCTCGGGCTTCCGGGAGATCCAGGGCCTGCCTCCCGAAGCGATCGAACGCGTCGACATCCTCCCCGAGGAAGTGGCCCTCGAGTACGGCTATCGCGCCGACCAGCGCGTGGTGAACTTCGTGCTGAAGTCGAACTTCCGCTCGGTCACGACCCAGGTCGAGGGCCGCGTCCCGACGGCGGGCGGCCGCACCACCACGGGGGTCGACGCCAATATCCTGCGCATCTCCGGCGCCCAACGCTGGTCTATGGAACTGGAATACGACCGGGCCACGCCGCTGTTCGAAAGCGAACGCGACCTGATCCGCGAGGCGGGGTCCACCCCGTTCGACCTGATCGGCAACGTCACGAGCGACGACTACTCGCCCGGTTGCCTTGAGGCCGATCCCGCCACCTGCACAGCGATCGACCCTGCACTGGGCACCGCCATCACCCCCGTTCCGGGCGGCATCAGCAATCCCACGCTCGCCGACTTCGTGGCCGCCGCCGGCGCTCCGCGCACAGGCGATCTGGGCGCCTACCGCACCCTGATGTCGGCCACCGAGAGCTCGGAGATCGGCGGCACGATCAAGAACGACCTCAACGGCACCACCCAGATCACCTTCAGCGGTAGCCTCGAGGACAACAGCAGCCGCAGCTTCAACGGCCTGCCCGGCGTGGTCCTGACCCTGCCGGACACCAACGCCTTCTCGCCCTTCGCCGACGACGTGCTGGTCTACCGCTACATCGACGACGCCGCCGCCCTCGGCCGTCAGACGGACTCCCTGACAGCGAGCGCGGGCGTCCTTCTGGACGGCTTCCTTGGCGAGAGCTGGCGCTGGACCTGGGCGGGCAACTACGACCGCGTGGAGACCGACACCGTCACCGGCAGGGGCTATGACGAGGCGCCGTTCCAGACCCGTCTCGCCGCCGACGATCCGACCGCCAACCCGTTCGCGCCCCTCGCTCCGGCCGACTTCACGCTGACGCCCAACGACACGGCCAATTCCGTGTCCGAGGTGCTGTCGACCGAAGTAGTGCTGAACGGCGACATCTGGGACCTGCCGGCAGGCGGCGTGTCCTCGACGATCAAGTTCGGGGCCGACACCCGGTCGCTGGATTCGGTCAGCGTCCGCTCGGGCGTGACCACCGAGCGGTCACAGTCGCGCGACCGCTACAACGGCCAGGCCAGTTTCAACATCCCGATCGCCAGCACCCGCGCCGAGGTCCTGCCCCTGCTCGGCGACATGTCGCTCAATCTGAACCTCGGCTACGAGGACCTGTCGGACTTCGGCGGCCTGAGGAGCGTCGGCGCCGGATTGAACTGGACGCCGGTCGAGCAGGTCTCCTTCCTGTTCAGCTACACCGACGAGCAGGGTGCGCCGTCGATCGGCCAGCTCAACGATCCGGTGATCTCGACCCCCAACGTGCCGGTGTTCGACTTCAGGACCGGCCAGACCGTCTTCGTCAGCCGCACCGAGGGCGGCAATCCCGACCTGGACGCCGAGAACCGCCGCATCTGGAAGGCGGGCGTCACCCTGCAACCCCTCAAGGACGAGGACCTGCGGATCAGTTCGACCTGGACCCGCAACGCCGTCGAGGACTCGATCAACAGCTTCCCGACCATAACACCGGACCTGGAAGCCGCCCTGCCCGGCCGCTTCACCCGCGAACCGCCCACGCCCGACGACCCCATAGGCCGGCTGGTCTCGATCGACGCCCGGCCGCTGAATTTCGCCCTCGCCGAGCGCGAGGACATCCGAACCGGTTTCAACTTCTCCAAGGCCTTCGGAACGCCGACCCCGCAGTCGGCCGGAGGCGCGGGCGCACAGGGCGGACCGCGGCCCGGTGGCGGTCCGGTGATCATTCGCGGCGGTGACGGGGACGGCCCCCGCGGCGATCGGGGCGGTGAACGTCGCGGCGGCGGCGACGGGCCGACCATCCGCATGGGCGGCGGCCCGGGCGGCCCCGGCGGCCGCGGCGGGATGCAGCCGGGCCAAGGCCGCTTCATGGTCTCCATCTACCACACCTACCGGATCCAGGATGAGATCCTGATCGCCGACGGCTTGCCGGTTCTCGACCTGCTGGACGGCGCCGCCACCTCGGGCCGCGGCGGCAGCCCGCGTCACGAGCTCTCGGGCCAGCTGGGCGTGTTCAAGAACGGCATGGGCGCCTTCGTCAACGCCAACTGGCGCGACGGCACCCGCATCGACGGCGGGGCCGGTCCGGACCTGAATTTCTCCGACCTGACCACGGTCAACCTGAACGTCTTCGTCGACCTCGGGGCGCAGACCAGCTGGGTCGAGAAATATCCGTGGCTGAAGGGCGCGCGCCTGCAGATCGGCGTCCGCAACCTGTTCGACAGCCGCACCGAGGTGACGAGCAGCGCCGGCGATACGCCGCTCAACTATCAGCCGGACTACCTCGATCCCGAGGGCCGCAGCATCGGCATCTCGCTGCGCAAGATCCTGTTCTGATCAGCCGTCCGTCGGCCTGGGGGCCTTGCGCCCCCAGCGCCGCCTGAGCTCCTCGCCCTTGGCCTTGGCGGCGATCTCCTTGAGCTTGCGGCCCTGCATCGACGAGAGGGCCTGACCAGGCGCGCCCAGCTCCGGATCGCCGAAAGCCCGGCCGTGGGTCTTCACCCGCTCCGACACCGTGTCGAGGAACTCGCCCTCCCATTCGGACAGGGCCACGCCGGCCTTCTCGGCGGCGCGCTTCGCGCGTCTCAGGGCGTTCAGGGCCGCGCGCTGGGCGGCCTTGCGTTCAGCTTCGAACGGGCTCGCCGGCGGCTTCTTCGAACCGCCCTTGCCCCCGCCAAAGCCGGTTCGCTTCAGTGTCAGATCTCGCCGAGGGCGGACATGTAGAGGTCGAGGATGGCGTCCTCTTCCTGGCGCTTGGCCTTGTCCTGCTTGCGGATGCGGATGACCTTGCGGAGGATCTTGACGTCGTAGCCCTCGCCCTTGGCCTCGGCGAAGACCTCCTTCATGTCGGCCATCACCGCCTGCTTGTCCTCTTCCAGCCGCTCCAGCCGCTCTATGATGGTGCGCAGCCGGCCCTGGGCCGCCGAGGTCAGGACGTCGGGGCTGGCGTCGAAGGATGCGTCGTCGGCCACGGGCGGACTCCTGATAAGCGGGAACGAAGAGAGGCCGGACGCTAACCATGCCTGTCCGGCCGGCTCAACATCAGGCACGAAAAAGGCCGCGGACAAAGCCCGCGACCTGTGGATAGACCATCCTTGTGCGCTACCGGCCGCGACGCGGTCGCGGCCTGCTTGAGCGCAGGATCAGCCCTGCTTCGCCTTGAAGCGCGGGTCGGTCTTGTTGATCACATAGACGACGCCCTTGCGGCGCACGACCTTGCAGTCGCGGTGGCGACCCTTGAGCGACTTGAGCGAGCTGCGGACCTTCATGGTCGTCGTCCTGAGGCAAAGCAAAACAGAAAAGCCGCGAGGCGGACCTGCGGCGGAGCGGTGCGTATAGAGAGGGTTCCGCGGATCGTCAACCGGATGGCAGGGAACTTCGCGCGCAGCGTGGAACCCTCCGCGAGCTCCTGTCTAGAATACCTCAGGTCGCGGGCTGGAGCAGGGCGATGAGGTGCTGGCCCAAGGCGACATCAACCAGTTCCGTCGCTTCGTACTCGCTGAAGAAGCGTCGGTCCCAGTTCTCGCGCTCGGGCAGGTCGGGCAAATCCAGCGCCGGCAAATCTCCCGCGACGACGAGCCGGCAGAATCTCAGATATCCGCGCGAGTAGAGAAATTTCCGGGCGTCGGCGCTGTCGGGGGCAAGGGTTGCGTAGGTCGCCCGCTCGTCGGGATCGAGCTGATCGACCCTGAGCGGCTCGATCATCCCGTCGGCCCTGATATCCGGCAGCCGGTCATATGGATCGGCGATGACCGGAACCGGTCTTGGCCTGAGGGCCTCGGTCCCCGACAGCGTGGCTGCCATGTGCATAGTCAGCGCCGCATCGATAACGTCGTCTGCTTCCTTCTGGCTGAAGAACCGGCGATCCCAGTTCTCCTCGGCAGGCAGGTCGGGCAGGAGGATCGGAGTGAGCTGGCCGTCGACGACCTGCCGGGCATGGCGGAGAAAGCCTCTTGTATAGAGGAACCGCCGGGCGTCGGCGCTGTCGGGCGCCAAGGTTTCGAAGATGGCCCGCTCCTCAGGATCGAGTTGATCGACCGTGAGTGGAGCCATCTGGCCCTCGGCGTCGACGGCGGACAGGACCGGAACCTGGCCGCACGCTGATCCCGGCATCAGGGTACCGAAGAGGAAAGCCGTCGCCGCGGCCTGAAGTACAAATCGGCGCATGCTCACGTCTCCACCGGACGGGATTACGAGGCTTGGCATTCATACTGGGACGGAAGTTAGCCCCGGACGGCTTCCGGCGCAAACGGCGGTCGAAACCTGACCGGTGCTCCAGCACGATGGCGAACACGACGATGGAGGCCTGGCCTCCGGGTCGAACGGAGGGTCTTCGGGCTTGCACGCCCGACGCGTCGCCCCTCCGCCACCAGGCCGTATCGGTCTCAGAGAGCAGCCGCCTTATGCGCCCATGAGGGTTACGCCGGCCATTATATTGACGGTTAACGACGCCGAACGGGGAATCGAACGGCAACGCTTTCTCCATCCGGGCGCTGTAGGCGTCGCGGACGACTCGCGGACTTGTTATGAGGCCCGGCGCGTTCGGGAGACTAGCTTGCAAATCATGCGTTTCAGCCTTCGCCTCGTTCTTGTCGGAACCGTCGCCGCCTGCGCGCCTATGCTGCCGGACCCGCCGCCCATGGCGGAGCCCGCCCCGGCGCCGGCGCAGCCTGATCCGGCGCCCGCGGCTCCCGCGCCCGCCCCGACGGCCCCGGTGGTCGACCAGGCCGGCTTCGACGGCTGGAAACAGGGCTTCCTGGCCCGCCACGGCGGGGCCCGCCGGGCGGAATACGAGCGGGAGCTGGCCGGACTGTCGCCGGATCCGTCGGTGATCCGGCTCGACCGTAACCAGCCCGAGTTCAGCCGGCCGGCCGGCGCCTATATCCAGAACGCCGTCACCGCCACCCGCATCGCCCAGGCCCGCCAGCGCACCGACCGGGTGCCGTGGTCGGTGGTCCAGCGCTACGGCGTGCCGTCGGAGATTCTCGTCGCCATCTGGGCGCAGGAGTCGGCGTTCGGCCAGGTCCAGGGGGACCATGACGTCATCCGCTCGCTGGCGACGCTGGCCTATGACGGCCGCCGCCGCGACTGGGCCGAGGCCCAGCTGAAGGACGCGCTGGACATCGTCGTCGACGGCCGCCGCGCCCGGGAAGGGCTGAAGGGCAGCTGGGCCGGGGCCATGGGCCAGACCCAGTTCATGCCCGACAACTACCTGCGCCTCGGGGTCGATCAGTCGGGCGACGGCAAGGTCGACATCTGGGGCACGGATTCCGACGCGCTCGCCTCGGCGGCCAACCTGCTCTCACAGGCTGGCTGGAAGCCCGGCCAGACGTGGGGCTACGAGGTCCGCCTGCCCTCGAATTTCGACTATTCGGAAGCGGAGGGGCCGCGCCATCCGTGGTCGTACTGGGCCGCCAAGGGCGTGACCCTGGCCCATGGCGGCGCGCCGACGGCCGCGGAGGCCCGCGAGGAGGCGACGATCCTGCTACCTCAAGGCGCGCGGGGGCCAGCCTTCCTCGCCCTGCCGAACCACTACGTCATCCGGCGCTATAACAACTCGGTCAGCTATGCGCTGGCCATCGGCCTGACCGCCGACGGGATTCAGGGACGGCCCGGGCTGGTCGGAACCTGGCCCGACGACGGGCCGCTGTCGCGCGACCAGCGAATCGGCGCCCAACGCGCCCTGACCGCCCTCGGCTATGACACCCAGGGCGTCGACGGGGTCATCGGAGCCAATACCCGGGCGGCCCTGCGCCGATGGCAGATGGCCACCGGACGGCTCGCCGACGGTTACCTGACCGCCGAACTCGCCGACGAGCTGATCCGCCGCGCCGGCTGACGCCCCGCCGACCGACCTGTTGTCCGGCGGCGAGGCGGGCAGACCCCCTCCTCCACCGTCGCAGACCGTGCGCGGCTATCGCTTCCATGATCATCGCGCGGCCGATGCGTCCGGCCGCTTCCTGACCGATCTGGATGCGGCCATCGCCGTCTGCGACGAGGCCGCCTACAACGCCGCGCGCGAACGCTGGCTGGCTCGAACCTATGACGCCGAGGCCCAGGCCCGCCGATCGACCGCCTTTGACGCCGCCCATGCGGACAGTGCAGCCAAGCGCGAGCAGGACGCCGCCGAACTGGAGCGCCTCTACCGGGAACGCCCTCGCTATCCGCGGCCTTGCCCGCCGCAGACGGCTGCCGGGCCCTTCCAGAGCTTTGGAGGAAAGTGGGCGATGGTCACGGCCGGCCGGGGAGCCACGGAACTGCCGACGACCGGCATCGGCTTCCAACGCCCATCCGGCGAGGACGAGCGATTGGCGCTGGAGACGGCGTACCGGTTCGACACCCGGCGTCTGGGTGTGGAGGCGTCGTTCGGCTGGGCCGGTCTGTCTCCGTCAGTTATTGGCCTCGAGTATGGCGAGGGCGACAGCTCGACCATGGGCGAGGCGCCCGCCGGCACCGGCATAGAGACCGGCATCGTCTTCAACGCGCTCTCCCCGTCCGGCTCGTCGGGCTACAACGTCGGGGATCGGGGCTCGCAGAACACGACGATGTCCGAGTTCGACTACTGGCACCTTTACGCCAAGGGCTTCCTGCCGGGCGACGGGCCGATCCGACTAGAGTTGAGCTCGCGTGAGCACAACCAAGCCAATTTCGGTCCCATGTCGGATCGCGATTTCCGGATCGAGCGGGAACGTTCGGCGGACGTCTTCGGGGTGACGGGGACCTTTGCGCTGGGCGTGGAGCATGCCCTGACGCAACGGCTGTCTCTGGGGTTCGGTGGCCACATCACGACGCTGGAAGAGGTGGGGGCGGTCTACAATCCCCAATCCGGGGATGAGGCCTTCTTCGAAGGGCGGGAAGTCGACCTGGCGTCGGGCCGGGCCACAACCTGAGGCGGACAGGTGGCGCTCCGCTACCGGTTCGGAGCGGACCTGGATCCACCCTGAGCCTGTCTCAGGCGGCTTCGGCCGTCCCTGGACCCGCCAGCCCCTGCATGACCATCTTGTTGATGTCGATCAGGGCCTCGAAGTCGTCCTCGCCGCGCATCACCGCCGAGGAGTGTTTGCTGACGAACAGGCTGATCGAGATGATCTGGGCGCGCAGCGACTTGTCCATGGCGTTGTCGGGACTGGCGCAGTCGGTGGCAAGGGTCGACCACAGGCGGCGGTTCCAGTCGAGGGCGTCGATCCGGGTGGCGACGTCGCTCGGGTCCACCGTGGAGGCGTGCATCAGCGCGCGGGTCACCTGCCCGAACAGCCGGTACTCCATCTCGCGCGGGGTTTCAGCCCGCGTCGCCGCGGTCTTGTACGCCTGAAGCGACATTCACCAGACCTTCCTCGTAATCCACCAATTTCCGGGCCGCCATCAGCGCCTTGTAGTATTCACGCGACATCACGTGCCGCGACGCCGCCACGCAGTCCGCCAGCACCTGCGGATTGCGCGTCGCGCCCATGAACTCCGTCAGACGCATGGCGAATTCGTCGTAGACCCGCGGCGCCGCCCCTTCGTCGAGGTACATCATCATCACGGGGAAGTAGACGCGCTTCGCCGGGCTGTTGACGTCCTCCGGCTGCATGATGTCCTTCTCGCGCAGGACGCTGGCCTTGTTCTGCAGGATCAGCACGCCGCGCCGGTCGCCGTTCTGGACCACGGCCCCGTTGAGCACAAATCTCTCGCCGGGCTTGAGCGACAGCTTCAGTGGCATTCAAGGCGTCTCCTGACAGGCGCACGGCGACGTTAGGAAGCCGGGAACGAACGCAGGCTAAAGAGTCGTGGTTAACCATCCCTTGTGATCCGGCGGGCGAATGTCGACCGGTCACCGCAGGATCACCGAATGTCCGCCGTCGAGTTGTCGCCTGAACAGATCCACGGGATCGCCCCCGTCGCCCAGGGGGTCGCCGGCGATTCAGCCTCCCCCGAGGCCATCCGCAAGCTTTCGCACCAGCTGGCCAATCCGAAGCTGGCGGTGAAGGCGCAGCGCAAGGCGCTGGAGAAGCTGAAGGCCGCGCTGATGGCCATCCGGGCCGGCGATTTCGAGCTGGGGGCCAAGCGGTCGCTCGACGCGCTGAAGATGGACGAGACCAACGGCCTGGCCTGGCATGTGCTGGCCATCTGCCGTGAAAAGTCGGGCGACCTCGGCCAGGCCCTGCTGGCCTATGAGGCGGCGCTGAAGCTGCTGCCGAACGAGACCGACGTGGCTCACGACCTCGGCCGGCTGGCGCAGCAGATGGGCTATCTCGAGATCGCCGAGAAGCTGCTGCTGAAATATCTCGCCGCCGACCCCGGCCACGTCGAGGCCACCAACAATCTCGCCTGCGTGCAGCGCGACCAGAAGCGCTACGGCGATGCGGTCGAGACGCTGCGGGCCCTGCTGGGGGTCGAGCCGAAATCGCCGGTGCTGTGGAACACGCTCGGCACCGTGCTCAGCGACCAGGGCGACATGGGCACGGCCCTGACCTTCTTCGAGGAGGCGCTGAGGCACGATCCGTCCTTTGCCAAGGCCCGCTACAACCGCGCCAACGCCCGCCAGCCGCTGGGCGACGCGCCGGGGGCGCTGGAAGACATCGACGCGGCCCTGCCCGGCGCCGAAAGCCCCTATGAGCGGGCCATGATGAACATGGCGCGGGCCATGCTGCTGATGACGCTGGGCCGCATTCCCGAGGGCTTCGAGGCCTATGAGGTCCGGCTGGATCCACACCTGCCCGAGGCGATGCGGGTGGCGGTCGACGCGCCGCGGTGGAATCCGAAGACCGAGGACATCCGCGGCAGACGGCTGCTGATCGTCGGGGAGCAGGGGATCGCCGACGAGATGGTGTTCGGCACCTGCATCGGCGACGCCATCGAGGCCGTCGGGCCCGAGGGACAGGTCTTTGTCGCCGTCGAGCCGCGCCTGATCGGCCTGTTCCAGCGCGCCTTCCCCGCGGCCGTGGTCGGCGGCCACCGGGCGGTCAAGCTGGAGGGGCGGATCACCCGCTATGTGCCCTTCGCCGAGGAGCTGGAGGGCGGCGTCGACGCCTGGGTTCCCATGGCCTCGCTGCTGGCGGTCTACCGGCCGTCGATCGACGCCTTCCCGGACCGGCGAGGCTATCTGGTCCCCGATCCCGACAAGCTGGCCTACTGGAAGGCGGAGCTGGAGAAGCTCGGGCCGGGCCTCAAGGTCGGCCTGCACTGGAAGAGCCTTGTGCTGACCGGGTCGCGGGCGCGCTATTTCTCCAGCTTCGAGCGCTGGCGGCCGGTGCTGACCACGCCCGGGGCCATCATGGTCAACCTGCAGTGCGGCGACGTCTCGGAGGATCTGGCGGCGGCGGAGGCGGCGGGGGTGTCGATCTGGACGCCTCCCATCGATCTCAAGGACGATCTGGAGGATGTGGCGGCCCTGTCGAAGGCGCTCGATCTGGTCATCGGCCCGGGCATCGCGGGGACCAATCTGGCCGCCGCGGTCGGCGGGACGGCCTGGATGATCACGGCGCCGGACGACTGGCACTATCTGGCCACCGACAAATATCCCTTCTACCCGCACCTGCGCTTCTTCCGCCGCGACAGCTTCGCGGACTGGGAGGGGGCGATCGCCCGCATCCGGGCGGCGCTGGAGGAAGCGGTGGAGCGGGGGAACGCCGCGTAAAGCAGAGGCGTTGATCTCCCGAATGCAGGGAGATGTCAGATGCCGGTGCTGGACGACTATTCGGACGATCAGGAACAGTCGGAAGTCTTCGACGAGGACAATTTCGACGAGGCCGACGCCGGCGCGCCCCCCAATGAATTCAAGACGTTCGAGGAGCTTCCCGACGTCCTCGACGTGACCTCGGCGGACGGCGACGGCGACGAGGAGGATCTGGACGACACCGACATCGAGGGCGAGTTCGAGGACTCGCTGTCGGCGTCCGGCGTCGAGCCCGAGGCGGACGAGCTCTACGGCGTCGACGGCGCCCGCCTGACCGAGATCGATTCCGGCGGCGGCGACCTGCAGACCCATGACGAGGTGGAGCTGGTCTATGCGGGCCTGATGGAGGACGTGCGCGGGGCCCAGGCCAGCGCGGCCCACTGGGAGGCGAAACGCCTGTCCGACGACGACATCGCGGACCTGGGCTACGGCCCCGACGCCGATGAAGATCATCCCTCGAGCTGAGGAGCCCGACCATGAACACCGAACACGACGGCCGCACCGACCACCAGCAGGCCCGGCCCGACGACGTGGCCGCCGCCAGAAAGGTCCGTCCGGCGACTGAAAAGCCCGATCAGCTCCGCGAGGAGGGCCGACAGGCCGAAAACCGCCAGGAGGCGCTGGTCGACGAGGGCGTCGAGGAGACCTTCCCGGCCAGCGACCCGGTCTCGGTGAAGCGGATCACCTGAGGGGCGGGGCTTTTTACCCGGGTGAAGTTCGAAAAATCGGTGTGGCAGAGTCGGCAGGGTCGGCGCCGAAATTCGCTGTGGCAGAGTCGGCAGAGTCTACATCGAAGCGCCTGTGGCGGCGCGGCGGGGATTCGGTTGTCAAAGACCGGCGAGAAGACGAGCGGCATTATGCGCCCATTGCTTTCTCAGGCGCGAAGACGGGTTCGAGAAAAGGCGATGTATCTGGAAAGGCGGAAGGTCTACCGCGCTATCGGACTATAGTTCCGCGGATTGCCGGCACAGCGTCACAATCACCTCTCCATCGGCGACGGCCGATGGAGAGGACAGGTCCATGCGAAGCAGCGACCAGGTGGGGGCGGCGCCAACGCCTGCCGACGACCCGCCAATCCCCTGCCTTCCGCGCCGCCCCCTCCTGATCGTCGCTGGCGCGCCGATCTGTCCTCTCCATCCGCCTCCGCGAACGGAGAGGTGAGCGGACCGCCCCTACCCCTTCACCCGCCAGGTCGCGCCTTGGGGGCCGTCCATGACAATGACGTTCAGCTCGTTGAGGCGGTCGCGGATGCGGTCGGCCTCAGGCCAGTCCTTCGCCGCGCGGGCGGCGGCGCGTTGTTCGAGCAAGGCCTCGACCTCGCTGCGGAGGGCGTCGGAGACCTCGCCTTCGAGCCAGCCGGCCGGATCGGCCTGAAGCACGCCGAGGAGAGCGGCGGCGGCGATCAGTTCGCCCTTGGCGCGGGCGACGACGCCGTGGTCGCCGGCCGTCATGCCGCGCTCGATCTCGCTCGACAGGGCGAACAGGGTCGCCATGGCGCCGGGGGTGTTGATGTCGTCCTCGATGGCCTTGAGGAATTCCGCCGGCGGTTCGTCGGTCGAAGCCTTCACCGCCGCGGCGCGGTGCAGGGCGCCGTAGAGGCGATCGAGCGCCTTGCGGCTCTGGTCGAGCAGCGCCTGGTTCCAGTCGAGCGGCTGGCGGTAGTGGGCGGACAGGAGCGCCCAGCGGACCACCTCGCCGGGGATGTTCTGCACCAGATCGTGGAGCAGCAGGACGTTGCCGATCGACTTGGACATCTTCTCGGCGTCGACGGTCAGGAAGCCGTTGTGCATCCAGTAGCGGCTGTATTCCGCATGGGCCGACGGCTCGTGCGCGTGGCCGTGGGCGCAGACGCCCTGGGCGATCTCGTTTTCATGGTGCGGGAACACCAGATCGATGCCGCCGCCGTGGATGTCGATCGGCAGGCCCAGCGTCTCCTCGATCATGGCCGAGCATTCGATATGCCAGCCCGGACGACCCTCGCCCCACGGCGCCGGCCACGAGGGCTCGCCCTCCTTCGACGGCTTCCACAGTACGAAGTCGTGCGGGTTCTTCTTGTAGGGGGCGACCTCGACCCGGGCCCCGGCGATCATGTCGTCGAGGTTGCGGCCCGAGAGGCGGCCGTAGGCCTCGTAGGAGGAGACGTCGAACAGCACATGGCCCTCGGCGGCGTAGGCGCAGCCCTGGTCCATGATGGCGCCGATCTGGGCGACGATGGCGTCCATGTGGTCGGTGACATGGGGAGCGATGTCCGGGGGGCTGACGTTCAGCCGGGCCATATCCTCGAGATAGGCGGCCTCGTAGCGCGAGGTGACCTCGCCGATGGGCGTGCCTTCCCGGGCCGCCCTGGCGTTGATCTTGTCGTCCACGTCGGTGACGTTGCGGGCATAGACGACCCTGTCCGCTCCGTAGGTCCGGCGCAGCAGCCGCACCAGCACGTCGAACACCACAGGCGGGCGGGCGTTGCCGATGTGGGCATAGTCGTAGACCGTCGGGCCGCAGACATAGAGGGTGACCCGCTCCGGGTCGCGCGGCTGGAACACGCGCTTTTCGCGGTGGAGGGTGTCGTGAATCGTCAGCGGCATGGGGAGACTTTGCGGGAGAGTTTTCTTGCGGGACGGACAGGCGGTCCCATATACGCCGCCAAGCTGATAAACAGTCACCCGCGACTTACAACGCCGCGTGTTCGAGAATTCCCTGATGAGCGTCACACCCGTCAAGCCCGTCCTGGTCGGCGACAACGACCAGCCCAGCCGCCGCCCGTCGCGCGAGGAGGCCCTGAAGGCCGTCCGCACGCTGCTGGCCTGGGCCGGCGACGATCCGGACCGTCCGGGGCTGATCGACACGCCGAAGCGGGTCGTGGACGCCTATGGCGAATGGTTCGACGGCTATGACGCCGACGTCGAGAAGGAGCTGAGCCGCACCTTCGAGGACGTGCAGGGCTATGACGACATGGTCCTGCTGCGCGACATCGAGGTGGAGAGCCACTGCGAGCACCACATGGCCCCGTTCCTCGGCAAGGCCTACGTCGCCTACATCCCCAACGAGAAGGTCGTCGGCATCTCCAAGCTGGCGCGGGTTGTCGAGATCTTCTCGCGCCGCCTGCAGACCCAGGAAACCCTGACCCAGCTGATCGCCGAGGCCATCGAATCGCACCTGCAGCCGGCGGGAGTCGCCATCCTGATCGACGCCGAACACCAGTGCATGACCACCCGCGGCGTGCACCACCGCCACGTTTCGACCATCACCACCCGGTTCACTGGCGCCTTCAAGACCGACGCGGCGCTCAAGGACCGGTTCCTGAAGCTGGCGAAGGGCTGAAAAAGGCTCGCCTCACAGGCGTAAAGTGAAGGTGGAAACCGCGAGGGAACCGTCTTCCACCTGAACCCGCTTTACAAGCCGGGCCCGGGACGCCAAGAGACGGTCCGAAGAGCTTTCAGCGTCGCTCGCCGCGTATCGCGCCGGGCCTGATGGAGAACCAAAGCGGATGGCCGCCAAACTTTCCGGACCCGGTGGTGGCAAGGGCCACACCATTGAACAGAACGCCGACATCAACGTCACGCCGTTCGTCGACATCATGCTGGTGCTGCTGATCATCTTCATGGTCGCCGCGCCGATGGCGACCGTGTCGATCCGCCTCGACCTGCCGCCGGCCGTGCCGCCGCCGCCGGACCAGCCGCAAAAGGATCCGGTCTACATCACCATCCAGGAAACCGGCTCGATCTTCATCGCCAGCCAGCAGACCACGCTGGAAGGCCTGTCGGCCGACGTCTGCGCCGCCCTCGGCGGTGGCGACCCGGCCTGCAAGGAAGAGCGCGTGTTCGTCCGCGCCGACCCGGAAGTCACCTACAACCAGTTCATGGAAGTCATGAACGAGCTGCAGGCCAAGGGCTTCTTCAAGGTCGGCCTGCTCAACGAAGACATCGAATAGGCGATACGTCGTTACAGGATCAGGGGCCGCTTCTTCCGGGAGGCGGCCCTTTTTCTTTCGTCATCCTCCGGCGAGCGCAGCGAGACCGGGGGACCCAGCGGCGCCGAAGGCGATTTGAGCAGGCAGGCTGTTGTACGCGCAGCCGCTCCCGACAGGGTCGCGCTCGCGCGCGCCGCTGGGTCCCCCGGTCGCGGCGCTGAAGCGCCTTGCCGGAGGATGACGAAAGCGGGGACGGGAGCCCTACTGCACCGACTGGCGGGGCCGGTCGGGCGTGGCGGGCGTTTCGGCCGGCTGATAGGGGCGCTCGCCGGCCGGCTCGGCCTGCGCGGGCGTCGCAGGCGGCGTGGGCGTGCGCGCCGCCGGACGCGGCTGGGCGCGGCGGGCCGGCGGGCGGCTCGCCG